>NZ_JBLIXK010000006.1:0-191063 GCF_047525555.1 Marinomonas algae
TGATCAACAACTGCCAATTTAAAGGCGAAGGAATAGTCTCTCTGTGTACGCTTAGGTGTTGTAGTCATTGCACTCTCCAATTGAAGTATTGAAAAGTGACAACCTTATTTAGGACGGGTCACTGGACACAAAAAAGCCTCGCAATGCGAGGCTTATCCTAGATCAAAAAATTTAAATAACTTCGCGCTCTACCAGCTCATCAAATTCTGCTTGCTGCTGACGCTCAAAAGGGGTTTCAACATCATGGGCGTTAATATGATGCTGGCGGCCGGAGTGTTTAGCTTTGTGCTTAATCAGTTGCTTCTCCAATTTACCAACTAAAAGATCAAGTGCCGGTTTAAGCTGTTTATCCGTTTTAACTGTTGCAAAAAGATCATGACCAGGAATATGCACACTGGCTTCGACAATTAATTCATGAATCTCATGTTTTTCGGTATTTAGAATCACTTTGATACTCGTAATTTGATTGTTGATACGAGATAAGTGATCCATTTTTTCTTTAACGACTGCTTGGACTTCTTCACCAGATTGTACGTGATGACCACTAATGTTCAATGTATACATAGAAAGTTTCCTTTTATTGAGTCAGTTGTTTTACTAAATAAATTAATGTTCCTCCTGCTAAGTCTATATAAATAATCTATGGCCCTTTTAAAGGCTTTTCAATGGTAAGTGCGTAAAATATTGTTCGAAATCATAAAACCTTACGTTATCTTTAGGAAAAGTTAACAAAGACTTACCTTATTCAAGTTAGCAAAGCTTTTCATAATTTGCACAGATTAATTTTAAAAGTTTTCAGGCAAAAAAAAGCACCCCGAAAGGTGCTTTTTAAAGTAAAAAATGACCAGAGAATTAATCTTCTAGTAGAATTCTTAGCATACGACGCAGAGGCTCTGCAGCACCCCATAATAGCTGATCACCCACAGAGAAAGCACTGATGTATTCAGGCCCCATATTTAATTTACGAATACGACCAACTGGAATATCCAAAGTGCCTGTTGCTGCTGTTGGCGTTAAACGCGCCATGGTTGCTTCTTTATCATTAGGAACCACACTCACCCAATCATTATGTTGAGCAAGAATCCCTTCGATATCTGCAACTGGAATGTCTTTATTCAATTTGATGGTGAAGGCTTGGCTATGGCAACGCATGGCACCGATACGCACACAAAGACCATCAACAGGGATAATAGAACCTGTATTACCAAGGATCTTGTTGGTTTCCGCTTGTGCTTTCCACTCTTCTCGGCTTTGACCATTGTCTAACTGAGAGTCAATGTATGGAATCAAGCTGCCGGCTAAAGGCACACCAAATTGATCAACCGGCATCGTATTAGAACGCATTTGTTCCGCTACTTTGCGGTCGATGTCTAAAATTGCGCTCGCAGGATCAGCAAGCTCAGAAGCCACTGAACCTTGCAACATACCCATTTGATTAATGAGTTCGCGCATGTGACGTGCACCGCCGCCAGAAGCCGCTTGGTACGTCATAGACGTCATCCATTCAATATGGCCTTTTTCAAACAAGCCACCGAGAGCTAACATCATCAAACTCACGGTACAGTTACCACCAGCAAAGGTTTTTACGCCATCTTTCAAGCCTTGCTTGATGACGTTTTGGTTAACTGGATCAAGAACAATAATCGCATCTTTATCCATACGCAATGAAGATGCCGCATCAATCCAGTAACCATTCCAACCAGCAGAACGTAACTGTGGGTAAATCGCCTTGGTATAATCGCCACCTTGGCAGGTAATAATAATGTCCATTTTTTTCAAGGCTTCAATGTCTGTTGCATCTTGAAGTAATGGAATATCTTTACCAATTTCTGGCCCTTTCTGCCCCGTTTGAGAAGTAGTGAAAAAGACTGGATCAATATGATCAAAGTCGTTTTCTTCTCGCATACGTTGCATCAACACGGAACCAACCATTCCGCGCCAGCCGACTAAACCTACAGTTTGTTTTGACATGGTTATCTCTACCTTTTTTTGTGGGGTCACTCATACCAAGAGCAATATCCCGAATGAAAACACCTAATATTGTTTTAATATTAAGCTTTTAATGCTGCCAATACCGCGTCGCCCATGGCTTGCGTACTGACTGTTTCGCATCCTTCTGATGCAATATCTGCTGTTCTTAAACCTAAGTCTAGAACCTTACTTACCGCTGCTTCGATGGCATCTGCCGCTTCTTTAGCATCCAAAGAGTAACGCAACATCATGGCAACCGATAAAATCGTCGCCAATGGGTTCGCAATGCCTTTGCCTGCAATGTCTGGCGCAGAACCATGACAAGGTTCGTACATACCACGACCTTCTGCATTTAATGAGGCAGAAGGAAGCATACCAATAGAGCCTGTTAGCATTGCAGCAGCGTCAGATAGGATATCACCAAACATGTTGCCAGTAACCATTACATCAAACTGTTTTGGTGCACGAACAAGCTGCATTGCAGCATTATCTACTAGCATATGAGTCAATTCGACATCAGGATACTCTTTCGCCACTTCTTCCATGATTTCTTTCCAAAGTACGGTTACTTCCAATACGTTGGATTTGTCGATAGAACACACTCGTTTACCACGTTGACGAGCCGCTTCAAATGCTGAACGACCGATACGACGGATTTCAGATTCGTTATAAACGTATGTATTAAAACCTTCGCGCTCGCCATTTTCCAATGTGCGAATACCACGAGGTTGACCAAAATAAATACCGCCTGTTAATTCACGGACAATAAGAATATCTAATCCCGCAACGATTTCAGGTTTTAGGCTAGACGCTTCTGCCAATTGTGGGTACAAAATAGCAGGACGAAGATTAGAGAAAAGTTCTAAATTAGAACGTAAGCCTAATAGACCTTTTTCTGGGCGAACCGCCATGTCCAAGCCATCCCATTTAGGACCACCAACAGCACCAAGCAAAATAGCATCAGCAGCTTTTGCTTTGTCTAGCGTTGCCTCAGGTAATGGTGAACCCGTTTCATCGTAAGCAGAACCGCCAACCAAAGCGCTTTCATGCTTAATATCCAAAGAATACTGCTCGTTCACTGCATCCAATACACGCACAGCTTGTGCAACAATCTCTGGACCAATACCATCACCAGGTAACACTAATACGTTCTTACTCATCTCAAATCCTTCAAGCTAATGTCTTAATTGTTATTTCTCTCGTGACAAGAAAAGCCACGGCGCTTCATTCATGCGTTTTTCTTCGTAACGGCGAATAGCGGAGTCTTGCTGCAACGTTAAACCGATATCGTCCAGACCGTTCAACAAACAGTGCTTACGGAAGTTATCTACTGGAAATTCAAAACTTGCACCCGATGGCGACGTTACTGTTTGTTTTTCCAAATCAATCGTTATTTGAGCGCCTTCTTTTGCCGCCACTTCAGCAAACAACTGATAAATCTCTTCTGCTTGCAACACAATTGGAAGCAAGCCATTCTTGAAACAGTTGTTGTAAAAAATATCAGCAAAACTTGGCGCAATAATAGAACGGAAACCGTAATCATCTAAAGCCCAAGGTGCGTGTTCACGACTGGAGCCACAACCGAAGTTTTGGCGAGCCAACAAGACACTCGAGCCAGAATAACGAGGCTGATTCAAGACAAATTCTTCTCGCAAAGGTCGGCCTTCACAAGATTGATCTGGCTGACCTTCATCTTGGTATCGAAGTTCATCAAATAAGTTCTTCCCAAAGCCTGTACGCTTGATGGATTTCAAGAACTGCTTTGGAATAATCATGTCTGTATCGACGTTTGCCAAATCCAAAGGAGCGGCTAAACCTGTGTGCTGAGTAAATGGACGCATACTTTCTCCTTTTAGTGTTTAACAAACTCGTTAACATCAACGAAATGACCAGCGATTGCCGCTGCGGCAGCCATTGCAGGGCTAACCAAATGAGTGCGACCACCAAAACCTTGACGACCTTCAAAGTTTCGATTGGAAGTAGACGCACAATGCTCGCCTGCTCCCAACTTGTCTGCATTCATTGCCAAACACATAGAACAACCCGGCTCGCGCCATTCTAATCCAGCCTCTTCAAATATGTGATGTAAGCCTTCTTTTTCGGCTTGCGCTTTCACCAAGCCGGAACCAGGTACAACAATCGCTTGCTTAAGCGTAGAAGCCACTTTGCGTCCTTTGACTACATCTGCCGCAATGCGCAAATCTTCAATACGAGAGTTCGTACAAGACCCGATAAAGACTCGGTCAAGTGTCACGTCAGCCAATGTTGTTTTGCCTTCTAAGCCCATGTACTTCCAAGCTCGAGCATAACCTTCTTTTTTCACTGGATCGGCTTGATCTTCAGGGCGGGGAATGGCTTCATCAATCGCAATCACCATTTCTGGAGAGGTTCCCCAAGTTACTTGAGGTTTAATGTCTTCTGCTTTGATAATAACCACTTCATCAAATTGCGCGTCTTTATCAGAAACAAGGTCTTTCCATGCTTCAACAGCCATTTCCCACTGTTCACCTTTTGGCGCGTAAGGACGACCTTTCACGTATTCAATCGTGGTATCATCAACCGCAATCAAACCCACGCGAGCACCTGCTTCAATCGCCATATTACAAACCGTCATACGGCCTTCCATAGACAAAGATTGAATACCAGTACCACCAAACTCAATCGCATAACCTGTACCGCCCGCTGTACCGATTGCACCGATAATCGCAAGTACAACGTCTTTAGCAGACACCCAAGGCGACAATTCACCGTCGACACGAACTAACATGTTACGGCTTTTCTTTTGCACCAAACACTGAGTTGCTAATACGTGCTCAACCTCAGAAGTACCAATACCATGCGCCAAGGCACCAAAAGCACCGTGAGTAGAAGTATGAGAGTCACCACAAACAACTGTCATGCCTGGAAGCGTCGCACCTTGTTCTGGCCCAACAACGTGTACGATCCCTTGGCGAATGTCTTTCATATCAAATTCGGTGATGCCGAATTCGTTACAGTTGTCATCTAACGTTGTCACCTGAATTTTAGACACAGGATCTTCAATTCCGTCCACACCTGACACACGCTCAACTTTAGTGGTTGGTACGTTATGGTCTGGTGTTGCTAAGCTTGAAGAGATTCTCCAAGGCTTACGCCCAGCTAAGCGTAAACCTTCAAATGCTTGAGGTGACGTCACTTCATGAAGTAATTGTAAATCGATATAGATTAAGGCACTGCCGTCATCTCGTTGTTGCACAAGGTGGCTATCCCACAACTTGTCATAAAGGGTTTTACCTGACATAAGTTCTCTCCTAAAAATCTTATTGCGCTATCCTAAATCTTTGGCTTAAATTACTCAAATTCATATTTTTCATATTTTGGATAATTTTTTGGAATGATAGACATCGCTGAACTCATTACCTTCATTAAAGTGGCCGAAACAGGTTCTTTTTCTCATGCTGCATCACAGCTTTTCGTGACACAGCCCGCTATTAGTAAGCGCGTCGCGGCACTGGAAAGTAATTTAGGAGTGCAACTCTTTGACAGGATTGGACGCCAAGTCCAATTGACCGAAGCAGGCATACGTTTATTGCCTAAAGCCAGAAAAATGGCTGAAGACCTTCAAGACATCAAACGCAGCATGTCACTACAAATGCAAGATGTCAGTGGTGAGCTTAGAATTTCCACCAGTCACCATGTTGGCTTACGACGTTTACCAAAGTCACTAAAGCGCTTCCAAGAAGACTTTCCAAGCGCACAACTAGAAATTGATTTCTCTCAATCTGAAGAAGCCTATCAAGATGTTCTAAAAGGCCGAGCGGAATTAGGCATCATTACCCTTTCCCATAAAGAAAACCCGTTAATTGAATCTTTGCCGATTTGGTCTGACCCTCTAACTTGTGTGGTTAGCAAAGATCATCCTTTGGCTAAAATAAAAAACCTGAGTTTAATGGAACTGGCGCAACATGCCTGCGTACTACCAAATAAAAACACCTTCACAAGGCAAATTGCCGAGCAAGTTTTTGGCAAACAAGGCTTAAAGCCACAAGTGAGGATGAACACAAACAACCTAGAAACTCTGGCCATGCTTGTGGGTATCGGCTGGGGATGGTCGCTGCTTCCTTCCACACTTGTTGATGACAAACTGGCGGTATTGAACCTCCCTGACTTAAACGTGGAAAGAAAGCTTGGAGTCATTCATCACAAGCAAAAAACCCTAAGTCGAGCAGCCCTTGCTTTTATTGAACTACTCAAAAACGAGGTCATCCGCTGACGGTAAACCGTTAACGACGCTGATGAAGCAACAAGATAACTAGAGCTAATGCACTGGTGCCAGACGCTGCTGTAAATACCCATGCGCCGCCAGCCCATTCCCATAAGTATCCTGCTATTACCATACCCAATCCACCACCTAAACCGATGGCGAAAGCACTGTACATGGCTTGGCCTTGCCCTGAATAGCGTTCTGGGAAAAGACGACGAATTTGCTCAATCGACACCATGTGAAATAAAGCGAATGTAATACAATGGAGAAGTTGAGTAAAAATCAGAATCCATAAAACAGAAGCAAACCAGCCAACTAAAAACCAACGAATAATGCCGAAAACGAAGCATATAATCACCAGATGAACCACATCTAATCGCTTGATGGCATTTCCGAAGAATAGAAATAGGATGATTTCAATAATCACACCTAATGCAATCAACAAACCAATATGTTCACCGCTATAACCAACATCCGATAAATGCACAGCAAAAAAAACATTAAATGGCGCGTGTGACATAAAAGCTAAAAAAGCCAACACAAAAAACAGAATTGACTCACGCCCTTTAAGCAGAGTTAGAAAAGAGGTTGTCTCTTTTTGAGTATTGACTTCATAAGCCTGCTC
This sequence comes from Marinomonas algae, assembly GCF_047525555.1. Taxonomy (NCBI): domain Bacteria; kingdom Pseudomonadati; phylum Pseudomonadota; class Gammaproteobacteria; order Oceanospirillales; family Oceanospirillaceae; genus Marinomonas; species Marinomonas algae. The sequence goes on from NZ_JBLIXK010000006.1 coordinate 6,840, forward strand.
TTTAACAAAAAAGGTGGTTGCTGCGGCCAAGCCAATAAAAGTACACATCAAAGGAATAACAACCAAAACACCAAAATGCCCGATTAAAAAGCCCGCACCTGCGACGGCAAGCAGATACCCAATAGAACCACCCACGCGCAGTCGAGTATATGGAACATCCAGATGTCGAATACTTCTTACAGCAAGAGAGTCTGTCATCGGTAACAAAGCAGAATAGAACAGAGCCATCAAACACGTTAGCAACCAGAGAGTGGTAAATTGATCGCTCCAATTAAAGGGAATAACAGCAAAAAAGCACCCTAACACTGCAATTTGAAGCACACGTTTCGGCAAACCGACTTTAGTGGTCAACCAGCCCCAAAAGTGAGGAATGAGAATGCCAGACAAGGTAAAAGTAGACATTAAACGACCGATTTCCGATGCCGTTAGCCCTATCGATTTATAGTAAACCGAAATATAAGGCATCATTACCCCAATCAGAGCACAAAAGAAAAGGTAAAAGAAAAACAATGGCCAAGCGATTGGGCGTGCATTCTTAGCAAACATGAGTGACTCCGAGAAAGTACATACAATAGGTACAAAAGCTGATAATACAGATTACAGGAAAACAAGAAGATTTCAGTATGCTAGATACCAAAACTAAATGCCTGCTATTTCATTCTTTATTTCAAGCAGGCATATTGAGCGAACATCTTGGTCTAGTTGAGTGCTTCTTGATCCGGCCAAGCATTAATAATGGCTTTCACCAAGGTTGCTAAAGGAATTGCGAAGAAAATCCCCCAGAACCCCCATACACCACCGAAAAACAAAACCGCCACAATAATCGCCAATGGGTGAAGATTCACCGCTTCAGAAAATAGCAAAGGCACCAATACGTTACCATCTAATGCCTGAACAACTAGATATGCAGCAACAACATAGAGAAATTCATTGCCTGTTCCATATTGATAAAATGCTACTAACACCACAGGAACCGTCACAGCAGCAGCGCCAATATAAGGAATTAATACTGAAAGGCCGACCAATAATGCCAATAACTCAGCGTATCTAAGCCCGAACACCAAAAAGACAATGTAGGTTACAACCCCGACTACTAGCATTTCGATGAACTTACCACGGATGTAATTAGCAATTTGCTCATTCATTTCGTGGGCGATATTGCGCATCATCCTTCTTTCTTTAGGCAGCCATGAGGTCAAATAACTCAATATTTTTTCCTGATCTTTTAATAGAAAAAACATCACCAAAGGCACCAAGACCAAATAAATCATCAAGGAAAATAAAGACGGTATGCTCGACAAGGAGAACGACACTAGCCATTGCCCAAGACTTGCCGATTCATTTGCTAAAGAATTTACAATTTCATTAATAGAAGCTTGGCTAACATACTCACTGTGCCCTTCGGCGAACTGCAGAATTTCATCACGAATACCAGTAAACATGCGTGGTGCATCTTGAACAAAGCGCACAGCTTGACGCCAAATAATAGGCGCCATTAATCCGATAAAGACACCACAAGCACTCAGAAATGAAAAGAATACTAAAAATACTGAGGTTTTATGCCCAACCCCCAAGCGCTTTAATCTATCCACCACACCTTGGAGCAAGAACGCCAAAACAATGGCAACCAATACTGGCGCCAAAATCCCACCCCAAAACGCCAAAGCAACTAATGCTGCAATTAACAATAAGAGAAAAACAACTACTTCTTCATTCGAAAAATATCGCTTTAGCAAGGTATCAACAATTCTAAACATATAAATCCATCTCAGTTTTTCTGAATCAAAAAGGTATATACATCGTCTTCTTCGCTTACAGACAACAAAGAAAAACCAACTAACTCTACGTAATGGGGAATATCTTTCATAGAACCTGGATCACTCGCTTGAACAAGTAAGTGCTCTCCTTTTTCCATTTTACTCAAAGACAATTTGGTTTTAAGCAAAGGCATTGGGCAACGATCTTCTCTTGCATCCAAGATTACGTCATACTGAATACTTTGATGGTTCACCATTTTTGATTTTACCCAATAAATATAACTCCCATATTATGAGACTATTTTCTAACGTTACAACAGGCTTAAGCATCTTACTTTTTGTTTTTACGATATTTTTCTTTGCAAACACTGGTGTGGCTGCCATCCCAGATTTAGAAGCAAATAAAGACGAGCGATCTTTATCAAACCCATCCTATATATTGGGTCAACATTGGTTTAGAAAGCTCAATGGTAGCCGAGCATTGATCGATTTCCCACCAGCTTACGACTACCTTAAGGATACTCTGTCAAAGGTCCTTCCACAGACAAGCATTTATAACAAAACGGTTGAGATGACCTTGCTCAACAGCTCTAAAAGCAATGCATTTGTGATTCCTGGCAGTCATATGTTTATTTATTCTGACATATTAGAAACCATCACAAATGAAGACATGCTTCTAGGCTTGCTTGCCCACGAAGTTGCCCATTTGGAACTTAGGCACTATGAGCGTCAAAGTCAGCATTCCAGCGAAGAGTTACAAAAAACACTGACCTTAATCGGAGCCGGTATCGCTGCCGCTTTAGCAGGTGCCGATGCAGACGCAACCACAGCCCTTTGGCTAGGTGGTCTTGCAAACCAAGCTGAAAATACCCTGACGTACAGTCGCAACCAAGAACAGGAAGCCGATAGAAGAGGAAGACAGTATTTGATTTCTGCTGGGCTTTCACCTGAGGGGATGAATGATTTATTCCGAGCTTTTTTTAAGCGTGCACTTGGACGTCCAAAGCTAGAATTCTTATCCACTCACCCATCGCCTGATACAAGGTTATCAGACTCTTTTAGTACCGATACGAAAGAAACTATTATTAGCTACAAAGAGCTAAGTGACTTCGAGTACTTTCGAGCAACTCTTCTTGCTTATAGAGCCGGTTTGGAAGAACGTCCTTACGCTTATCTTGACCAGCAAATCCAGGACATAAATGCCAAAAACTTTGCCAAAGGGTTATTTTCTTACCTAATACAATCTCCTGACCGCTCAATCATGTTTTTAGAAAGACTCAAAAAACACAACCGCTTCACAGACTATTTAAAAGCCTTAAGCTTTACTGCAAACGGTCAAAAAGACAAAAGCATTGAAGTCATTGAGCAGCAGCTTGATATTGCACCTAACGATGTTATTTTCTCCATGCTTCTAGCTCAATTAGACAACTTGCAACCACAAGAAGTAAAAACTGATTATTTGTATGAAAAGCGCCTCTTCTGGAGAGCGAACATTCAGCACTTTCAAGCCATAGGGAACATTCCAATGGCCTTAAATTATCGAGCCATGCTTGATTTCAGCCAAGGCAAAGATAAAACCGCACAACTGCTCATCAAAAGAGCTCAAGTTGACGCCAAAGAGAAGGATAAAGATAAGATAAAAAAAACAGAGTTGTTCTTTGATCGAATAAAAGAAGCCGAAGAAAAAGAAGACATAAAATAACCCGAAAGCCTGACCGCTTGGTTCAATCGTTTAACATTCTAACAGGTTTCAATAAGGTCAACTTATCACTAATGATAAAGCTGCATTTTTGATCAAAAATTGATTATGTATACTTAAAGATTTATGTATACTTAAATAATACATTTAGCTTTCAACTAACAAATAAGGTATAGGCACTCCATAATGAACACCCCTGCTTTATATCGACAATATTTGAAAGCATTCCTTTTAGAACTTGCTCTATTACAAGCCATAAAATCTTACACTCAACCACTTCTTTTGACGCTTTTCCTTTTCTCGGTGAATCTTGCTAATGCGCAAGAAACAGAAGCTATAGGTTTAGAGAGTGGCAGCTCATCAATTGAAGATAGCAACTCAGCAGCTTCCACTATCATTGCTCAAGCAGATTCTGAATACGGTCAAAAAAATTACCTCAAAGCAATAGAAGAGTATAAGAAGGCAATACAATATCTTTCCGGTGAAGATAGATCGACAAAAAGAGAGTTAGCAAGAGCATATAAGCAAATTGCACAATCATATAAACGTCTTAAAGACAGAGAAAATACTGCTCTTTATTATAAAAAATCCTTAGAGACATTTACCGCTCTAGATGATAAGAAAAATATAGCCCGCACTCTGAATACACTCGCTGAAGCTGAGCGTTATTTAGGAAACCATATTGTTGCACTTGATGCATTGAAGAGAAGTTTAGCGTTACACGAAGAGATAGACGACCCCGAAGGTGAAGCAAAAGCTCTTATGGGGGCCGGTATCATTAACCGCCATATTGGCCTCTATGAAAAGTCCTTTGATTATGTGCACCAAGCCTACCAATACTATAAGAGTGTCAATAACTTATCTGGCATTGCAAAAACATCTAATGAAATGGGGCTTATTTACACTCGCTTAAAGTCATTCGAACAAGCTCGGTATTTCTACCAACAAACCATTAATATTCCCGAAGACAAAATAGACAGTAGCACATTAGCGACGGCCGCAAGAGAAATCGCTGTCATAGCCTTAGATGAAAAGGATTATAAAGCAGCCGAAGAAAATGCAGAAAAGGCCTATAACATCTACATAGCTGATAACGATAAAACGAAAGCCTCCATTGTCGCTAGAATACTCGCTAGTGCATATCGTGAGCAGGGGCAAAAAACCAATGCTATCGCTTACTATGAAAAATCTCTCTCTCTTGCTTATGACGTTGGAGATAAGTCATATCAAGTAAAAACCTTAATCCCTCTGGCCAAAGAACTTATTGAAATAGATACCAATAGATCGATTCAATTATTAAAAGAAGCATTGGCTCTTTCGATTGAAGAAGATATGAGGTTTCATCAGCTCTATAGTTACAACTCTTTGAGAAAAGCCGAAAAATCGTTAGGCAACTATTTAAGCGCATTAAAATATGCAGAAAAAGAGATTCTTACTGCTAAGCTTCTACAAAAAGAAAAAGACGATAACGAGGTTGTTCTTATGCGAGCAAAGCTTCACTCGAAGAAAATTGAAGTGGAGCTAGAGTCCTTAAAAGAGTCGAAAAAAATAGATCAGTTGCTGATAGAAAAAGGCAAAAAAGAGCTAGAAATCATAGAAAAAGAAAGGGAAATATCTAATCTTAAATTAGAGAAAAACAGATACGCCAATTTGATTCTAGCGTCACTTCTTATACTTTGCTTAGGTGTTTCTGTTTATATATACCACAGGTTCACAGCCTCCAAAAAGCATAATAAAGAGCTTAATTATTTAGCGACACGGGACCCATTAACAAATTGCTATAATCGCCGTATTTTATTTGATTTCATAAACAAATACTTTGATAGCACAACACCCGTCAGGGAATACTGCATCATCCTAATCGACGTTGACCATTTCAAAATGGTTAACGATACATATGGCCACAGTACAGGCGATAAAGTGCTTAAAAACGTAGCCAAAGTACTTCAAGATAGCATGGGGGATGATGGCATTGTATCGCGCTTTGGTGGTGAAGAGTTTTGCATCATACTGCCCTCTTCTTCTCAAGAAGAAGCCATGAGCAAAGCTGAGAAGATTCGTCAGAAAATAGAAGACGAAGATTTCGGAGATATTTCTATTACATGCAGCTTAGGTGTAACATCTATTGAGTTTCAAGCGCAAACTGCGACCGAACTCATCGATCAAGCGGATTTAGCGCTTTTCAAATCCAAATCACGTGGACGCAATCAAGTGACACTGTGGGATAAAAGTTTTAAGGAATAGCCTACACAGGTTAACCTAATTGCTCCGTAGGCATTAAAAAATCATGACACCTGTTGCTTTAATAGACAATTTAGAACACCTACCAAACCCTTTCACTCAATTTGAGACTATTGCATCACAGTTAAAAAACCATGCACCTCAACTGAAAGATCCAGAGTACCGACGCGATTTACAACTGGCTTTATGTTTCATTTATAGTTACAACGGCTCCCAAGCAACGTTCAACTCTTATCGACGAGAAGTTGAGCGTTTATTGCTTTGGTCGTGGAATATCGCATCATCACCCTCTACGCACCTACGACGAGATCAAATCGAAGAGTTCATCCACTTTTGCATGGCGCCACCTGAAAACTGGATCGGCACAAAAAATGTAGCTCGTTTTAAATTACACATGGGCGAAAGAGTGCCTAATGAATCGTGGCGCCCTTTTGTGGCGCACGTTAGCAAATTAGAATTTAAAAACGGTGATGTGGCACAAACAAAGCAACATTCATTATCACAAGCAGCGATTCGAGCAACCTTTTCCATTCTTTCATCTTATTATGGCTTTCTAATACAAGAGGAAGCAGCACAGCAAAACCCTGTTGCCCTCATTCGTCAAAAAAGTAAATTTGTTAAAAAAGAAGTCACCAGAAAGCAAGTTAGACGTATTTCCAATTTGCAGTGGGATTATGTGATTGAAACTGCAGAACTCTTGGCAGAGGAAGATCCTAGTACGCACGAACGTACGCTGTTTATCATGAATGCCCTACTAGGCATGTATTTACGAATTTCGGAGCTTGTTGCGGATGAACGATCCGCTCCTGTCATGGGAGACTTTATTAAAGACGCAGATGGTCACTGGTGGTTTAAAGTGCTTTCAAAAGGCAACAAAGAGCGACTCGTTGCCGTCTCCGATGACATGCTCAATGCTTTAATCCGTTACCGAAAATTTCGAGATTTGCCAACGCTTCCAACCATTGCGGAAAACACCCCATTGGTTCCTAAAAACAGAGGCCAAGGCGCCATGACCAGCTCTCGACAAGTTCGGAATATAGTGCAATTCTGCTTTGATAGAGCTTATGAGCGCATGTGTGAAGACGGCATGAGAGCGGATGCTGATGACCTACGAGTCGCAACCGTTCACTGGTTACGACATACAGGCATTTCCGAAGACGTGAAAACTCGCCCAAAAGAGCACGTTAGAGAAGATGCAGGGCACGCCAGCATGGCGACCACAGATAAATACATAGACACAGAATACAGAGAGCGGCATGCGAGTGGACGAAAGAAAACACTTCGGCCTAATTAACGAAGAGCCATCAAAGTTTTAGGTTATTTCGCCCAACGATCTAAACTTTGCTCATCTTTTACATTAGCTGAAACCCATTGTGCCTTGTCTCCTTGGGTTTCTTTCTTCCAAAAAGCCGCTCGGCTTTTTAAGTAATCCATTATGAAGTCACAAGCCTGAAACGCTTCCGCACGATGCGCCGCACTGACACCCACAAACACGATCTGATCATCAACGGATAACTTCCCGACTCGATGAACCACAGCAACATCTAATAAAGCCCAGCGAGCATTAGCTTCATCGACAATGGCTTGTAGGTTATTTTCAGTCATTCCCGGATAATGCTCTAATTCAAACGAACACGCTTCTTTCGGCAAATCTGAAAACTGTCTAACCAAGCCGACAAACATAGCTACCGCGCCTGTTTTATTGGCTTGCAACAAGTTCTTGTATAAAAGATCAACTTGAAAATCTTCTTCTTGGATTTTAATCATCTAGCCTCCCGTCACAGGTGGAAAGAATGCGACTTCCTTCACATCTACTGGGATCAAGTCCTCATCGCGCGCAAATTCGAAATCCACAGAAGACTGGATTCCCATTTCCAATATCGCATCACCTTGGTTTAATTCATTTGATAACTGCTGTTTCAACTGTCCAATAGTTATCGGCAAATCAAGCTCTGCAAGGTGCGAACTTTGACCTATTTTTTCTTTTAAAGAAGCAAAAAATACAATATTAACTTTCACTGCTATCTTTACTCCAATCGCCACTCTTTCCACCTTTTTTCTCAAGCAGAGAAACATTCTTGATTACGATACCTTTATCAACGGCTTTACACATATCGTAAAGTGTTAACGCGGCGACACTCGCCCCTGTTAACGCTTCCATCTCAACACCGGTTTTTCCAGATAAAGCACAGGTACATAAAACTTCCAACTCACAATCGCTAATCGTGTTTATCTCCACACTCACTTTAGTCAGCATTAATGGATGACACAAAGGTATAAGGTCCGACGTTTTTTTGGCAGCTTGTATTCCAGCAATGCGCGCTGTCGCCAAAACATCACCTTTTGGCAAACCACCTTCAATTACCTTTGTTAATGTAGAAGGCTGCATAGTCAAAACCGCTTGTGCAGTGGCAGTACGTTTAGTGACGCTCTTATCTGAAACATCCACCATATGCGCATGGCCTTGATGATCTAGGTGGGTCAATTTATCGCTCATAAAATTCCTAAACAAAGTACATTAATTCAAAATATCGCCTATATTTTAAGAAAGCATAGATGATTGCAAGCAAAGACTGCTACGAGCATTTGATATTTCAGTTTTCACGAGCCATTTTTAGGCTAAATTTCACAAAGGTAGACAGGGGTGATGATTAAAAATGTGATGTATTTAATTTTGCTCATGTCACAATTGTGGAGTCTAACTGTGCTCGCAAGCGATTATGTTCAGCAAAGCAACAACACATTCCCTACCTTCAAAGAAACTCAACCTGTATCCGCCAAAGACTTACTATCAATCCCATTTGATGAAGAGCTTTACACTGAATCTCAAAGCTTTTCAGACACCGCTTATTGGCACAAACTGATCTTTCCTAAAATTTCAAAAGAATCGCCAGAACAACAAATCCATTTGGGGCTAAGCTATTACATTATTAGCAAACTAGACTTTTATCTTTTCCATGGCGATGAGCTGCAAGACCATTGGATAAGAGGTTCTCAACAAACATGGAACCATAATACTGAAGGCTACAAAGGTATTTGGATTCCAATCGAACTATCACAGCAAGAAGAAACCACTGTGCTAATACGTAAACAAGGGCACTCTCCTCTTTTAACGCCTATAGAGATTTTCACCGATGAAGAGGTTACTTCACAAAAAGAGCAAAAGATGCTTTTTTGGACCATCATCATTTGCAGTTTATCTGTGCTACTTGCCCACAATATATTTGTTTTTATCTTATTTAGACAATCTGGCTATATTTACTACCTCTGTATTAATCTCTCTATTTTTGTCGCTTTATCCATCATTTCAGGCTTCGACCGTTGGATTTTCCCTGAAGAAGTAAGCCAGTGGTTAACGAGAAATCCTTTTTTTGTGTTTGGCATCGGTGCATGGGTGCTTTACAAATTCAGCTTAACCTTCTTGAGTGAAGTGAATGTTCCAAGCAAACAGTCTTTTATTTACAAGTACGGCGACGTTGGCTTTCTCTTCTTTTTAGTATTAACCCTACTGCTGCCAGAAAAGGCCTCTGCTTCCCTCTTCGCTGTTATTGAAGTTTTTATGTTCTGTAGTTGTAGCTACTGGGGAATTAAGGCTTATTCTAAAGGGTTTCTTGCAGCACGATTTTACTTATTCTCGTGGCTCGTTTTAATGATTGGCAGCTTGCTAAACACCTTAATCTTCTGGAAAGTGCTACCAATTAACATCATGACTGAATCGATATTGCCAATTTGCAACCTATTACAATTATTAGGATTTGCTTTCGCTTTCGCAGATAAAAGTAACTATTTAGAACATAAGCGCCAACTTCAAGCGATCACAGATTCGTCTACAGGCCAACCGAATCGTACTTATTACTTTGAACACCTTCCGAACGTCATTGAAAAAGCATTTCCTCTCTCACCAAACTTAGCACTCGTCATGATAGAAATAACCAGCCACCTGAAACTGAATCAGGCTTTTGGTCCTGCGCAAGCAGACATTGCCCTTGCCGATGTGGTAAATCGAATTCATAAAAAAGTTATGGTGATGGATGGCATACTGCCGTTGCCGCTGGCAAACAAAAACACCAAATACTTAATCCGCTCAACCATCAAAAACATTGTGATCATCAGCACAACACCTGACAAATTAAAAAGCCAAATTGAAAGCTTACAACAAGTACTTGATCACTCAATTGTGGTGAATAAAGTAGACTTTAGACATCATTATAAAATTGGGAGCGCCCTTTATCCGTCGCAAGGAGATGACTTAGACAAGCTTTACCAAAATGCCACCATAGCGAGCAACTCAGTGACTTACTCTTCTGGTACCTGGGCACCTTTTACAAACAAGCTAGCAAGTAACCACATCCATCAACTTAAAGTGATTACCCTTCTGACTGATGACATACAAAATGAGAAACTTTACTTTGATATTCAGCCGCAAGTTGATTTAAACAAAAACAGCATTGTTGGAGGTGAGGTTCTATTACGCTGGCATAATAAGGCGTTAGGACAAGTCTCTCCAGCAGAATTTATTCCTCTTGCCGAGCAAACAGGACTTATTTATAAATTAACGTACATGGTGATAGAAAAAGTTTTTCAGTGGGCCTCAACACATTCGATAGAACTTACAGGCCAAACTCTATCAATTAATGTATCAGCTCTCGACCTTTGGCAAGAAGACTTTGCCGCTCATGCCAGCAACCTTATAAAGAAATACAATTTGAACGCACAGCAATTCACAATAGAAGTCACAGAAACCAGTATTTTCCAAAACAACGATACTGTACTGAATAATGTTTCACAGCTACATCAAGCAGGTTTTAAATTATCCATTGATGATTTTGGCGTGGGTTATAGCTCAATGCAAAACTTGGTTTCTTTACAGACCCATGAACTAAAAATAGACCAATTCTTTGTCATGAATCTGTTGAACGATAAGCAAAAACAAACCCTCTGCCACAACATGATTAACCTCAGCAAAGAACTAGAGATTACCAGTGTGGCCGAAGGCATTGAGACTGAGAGTATATTGAAGCTTTTGCAAAACTGGAATTGCCAAATTGGCCAAGGCTATTTCCTCCATCGACCTATGTCACCGGAACACTATCTTGACCTTCTCAAAGAGGCAGATGCATCTTTGTCGCCGCCTATAAATGATGCATAATGAGTGGATTCACTCATCTTCTCATAAACATGGTTAGTATCTAAAACACATGAGCCTCATTGACGACTTTCGATTACTGGATATTCCAACCAATGCTGATGAGCAAGAAGCTAAAGCGGCTTTTAGACGTTTAGCTCGTCGCTACCATCCTGATAAGAATCCAGACACAGATACAACCGAAATGTTTCAGCGCCTACAAGCGGCTTATGAGAATGTCAGCAATGCCATTCGTCAAGGAACAAAAGTGGATGACTGGAAGCCTTTTAGCTTTAGTGAAGGCACATCTTCAAACACCAGAAAACGCTACAGCACTCACTTTACTGCAACCGACAAAGAGCAAGAAGCCTTCATAAAAGAGCGACAGCGTGCATATGAAGAAATGAAGCGTAATAACGCACATCAAGACAAAGTACGTGATGAGGCAATAAAGGCAGCACGCAACACGCTGAATGAAAAAAGGCTTAAAGCTCTTTATGAAGAAGCATTTAAAGCATCCAAAGGCTTCTCTCCTGACGGTTTCACGAATAAAACACATACTCAAACCGACATTCCACCTTATCAGTCTTTTGTAGATGACGAAGAAGACGCATTCCAACCAAATTATAGCAAGCAAGAAAAAGAACCCATCAGTCAGCCAATACGTTTAGATGCAGCCAAGGCAGCATTTCGTGCTGCGACCTATATAGCCTGCTTTGCGGCTGGTATTTATGCCACGATTTATTGGCAATCTTTTCAAGATAACGAAGTGGTAGAAGAGCAAGAAGCCACTTATATCAGTGGGCTATACCCACAGTTCAGAGTAGGAATTAACCACACTTTCAGCAGCACCAATTTGTATTCAGAACCTGATTTAGCAAGTTCAGTCCTATTAAATATCCCGAAAGACTCTAATTTACAAAGCATCAAAATGCAGGGAGATTGGCTAACTGTTCGTTTTCAAGGCGTGAGTGGCTGGGTGGAAGCAAAGAACATAGGTTATGGCAGCATAGAAAACGCAAGAGCAACAGCTTGTATCGGACAGCCAGGCGCTTCACCATCTCATGGTGAAAAGATTGGCCAAGCAGAAGGAAAAAGCCGACTTCGGATTTTAAACCAGCTCCCCCAACACAGTATGCTTACCTTCCAGTCTCACGATGGACAAAAGCCATTTTCCATCTACCTTTATGGCAAACAATCCTATGCAGCCAATTATATTCCGAGAGGCCGTTATCGATTGGTGTTAGAAACAGGTTCCCTGTATCATCACGCCTGTAATCAATTCCTCTTTAATGACACAACCAAAGTTATCTTAGACAATGTCGATTTCGCTAGCACAGAGCAATCATTAACGCTAAAGCCCTAATTCGTTTAAGAAACCATTAACCTTGAGTACTTCACAAACCATGCTAAGTAATATCCGAATCGTATTAATCAACACTTTTCACCCTGGAAATGTCGGCGCCATAGCTCGTGCCATGAAAAACATGGGGCTCACCAATTTGTATCTTGTTGATCCAAATGACTACCCATCAGAAGAAGCCACCAGCCGTGCAGCAGGTGCAGTTGATCTGCTGGAAAACGCAACGATAGTTCCAACCCTGCAAGAAGCCATTGAAGATTGTAGCTTGGTCATTGGCACAAGCGCCCGTCACAGAACCTTTCAGCTACCCATCATGAATGCCAGAGAATGTGCTGAAAGTGTGATTCCTGAAGCAGCAGAGCACAATGTCGCCATTCTTTTTGGACGAGAAACCACTGGACTTCTAAATGAAGAAATCGCTCAATGTCACCGCCAAGTCTACATTGATGCGAACGATGAATACCCAGTTCTAAATATTTCACAAGCCGTACAAATTGTCGCTTATGAGATATGGATGGCAAGTCAGAACAAAGATTTCAAAAATACAGAAACACCAGAATACCCAAGAAAGAAAGACATGGATCTTTTTTATGAGCACTTAGAAGACACGCTTTATGGAATAAACTTTGTTGTGCGTAATCACCCAGGCAAAGTATTAGATAAATTACACAGATTCTTCAACCGCTCACGTCCAGAAAAACAAGAGTTAGGCATTTTACGTGGTGTATTAGCTGCGGTTCAAAGAGAAGCTGGATTAACAGAAGCCAATAACCATCCGGAAAAAAGAGCAAAAGACGATCAAGATCAATCTTGATTAGGCAGGTCACCAACAAAAAATGCGGCTCCACATGCCGCATTTTTTATTTCTATATCAGAGCTATTCTGATTTCATTTCATTCTGAACAAACAACTTTGCCTGAATAAACTCTGAATGAGGCATGAAAAGCAACTCGCTGATTCTTCTGATTCGATGATCTTCATAAGCGTCAATATCATCATCGGCTAAAGCGACACGCCACAAAGCTTTCAACAACAACATTTTTTGCTCTAAAGTCGCCGTATCATTAATGACCTTTGTGAATTGATATAAGTCATTCGCTTCTTCAACGCCAGAACGCGCTTCTTCGTATAACAGCTCCACGTCATCACCAAGCTCACTGACTTCTCGAAGAAACTCTTTAACTTGCGCCTCTTCTTGATCATTTACTTCATGATCCGCCAACATAACTTCCATCAGCAAGGCTGCAACCGCTTTTTGATAGGTTATTTGCTCGCCTTGCTCTATAGGCATACTAAAAAGACTCTTTAACGCTTTAAACATCACTTCTCCAAAATGGTTTCACGTATTGCTTCAATTAAGATGTTAGGGAATTGGCGATAATCCAAATAAGGGCACCAAACACGGTTAAGAGTAAAAGCGGCAACATGCTTGTCTCCTACCTCTTGCGCCGAATCAAGAATAGGCAGCGCCTCTCGAAACGTATTCCCAACAATAAAAAGTACACCTTTAACGTTCGTTAGCTGATCTATTGAAAAAGCGACTCCCACTTTTTTTAGCAAATCTTTATCTCGGAACTCACGCCATTCGCCATAATTAGGCGAGGTTAACTTCGCCATTATGGTCAGAATTTTACGCCAATGGTTACCATTGAGCTCGATCAATCGATCCACATCGACCTGATGGGATAAAACAACATCGCTTTCGTTGGAAAGAATGGGCTTATTCGGTAAAAGAAAAACATACTCTGCTTCTTCTTTCGAAGCGCCTAACCATAAATCACTCATTCAATCTCCTTGATGCCTTAAGATTACAGGGTACTTCCAATATTATCAGCCATTTAATAGGTAAATACTGTGGAACTAAGCACAATCAGAAATTCTTTTTAAAATATATTAGCATTTTCTTATTTATATATTAGAATATACTTATATTTAATGACAGGAACTCAAAATGGACTCCATATTTAACCCTTTAGTTGGCGGATTACTGATTGGCTTAACCGCAACGGTGTACCTTCTCACCATAGGAAAAGTGATTGGCATCAGCAGCATACTGTCACAATTTCTCTTTAGCAAAGAGCGTTTATTACCCTTCTTATTTATAGCGGGTCTTATCATTGGCGGCAGCGCTTACGGCTTATTAACTGAGCAAACGGTTGCTTTTCCTGAAACAAGAAGCCCAATCCTACTGATCATTTCTGGATTACTCGTTGGTTATGGAACACGACTTGGTGGAGGCTGCACAAGTGGTCATGGCGTTTGCGGTATATCACGATTGTCCCCTCGCTCTATTGTCGCCACTCTTATATTTATGGCGACGGCCATTCTCACAGTCGCCATCGCGCATTAAGAAAAACTAGGAAAACATCATGAATGCAATCATTACGCTCCTCGCAGGTTTGATATTTGGTTTAGGTTTGGCCTTTTCAGAAATGACCAACCCTGCTGTTGTTATTGGCTTTTTGGATATTTTTGGCGATTGGAACCCTTCTCTCATCATTGTAATGGCCAGTGCGATCGCTGTTGGTATGTTGGGTTATTTCATCAAAAGCAAACAACTACGGCCTTTTATAGCCAGCAAATGGCAAGTTCCAACCTTGCGCCAAATCGATTCCAAGTTAATTATTGGCTCTGTTCTTTTTGGCATTGGCTGGGGGTTAAGCGGCTACTGCCCAGGTCCTGGTTTAACGGCACTTGTAAACAATTTCAATGAAGGCATATATTTTGTCGGCGCACTGATTATTGGCAGTGGCGCACATTTTTTACAGACTAAAATGTCTCAAAAATAAGGTCTAAAAAACCACGCGAAAAAAGAGACTTTAAACAGTCTCTTTTTTTTGTAAAAAAATAAAAAATTCACTTGACGTGAACTCCTCTTGACCTTAAATTTCGCCCGCGTCATTGCTGAACATAATCCGCACCGCTTCAACTGCTGCGCTAGTCGCTTAAGGCCATCACAAAGCCGGATAAGTAACAGCCATAAGTAGGACGGGAGAAGGTAAAGACGTTTACTTAAATTCGGTTTATGTTTATACAATGAGGAGTTACCTATGACTATCGACGTCAACGCTTTCTACACACCTGAACGCTTCGCTCGCTTCAAAGAATTTGCTTCAACGAAAGAAACCCCTTTTGTTGTTATCGATACAGAAATCATCGACGAAGCTTACACAGAGATCACAAAAGGCTTTCCTATTGCTGATATTTTCTATGCAATCAAAGCCAATCCAGCGCCAGAAATTCTAACGCTACTGCGCGACCGTGGTTCTAACTTCGATGTTGCTTCCCGCTACGAACTAGATAAATTGTTCGCCATTGGCGGCGTGTCTCCAGATCGTGTTAGTTATGGCAACACGATTAAGAAGGCAAATGACGTACGTTATTTCTATGAGAAAGGCGTTCGCATGTTTGCAACAGACTCTGAAGCTGACTTGCGTAACATTGCAAAAGCAGCACCAGGTTCTCGTGTGTATGTACGCATTTTAACGGAAGGCACGGTAACAGCTGACTGGCCACTTTCTCGTAAATTTGGCTGCCGTCCAGACATGGCGATGGACCTTTTGATATTGGCAAAAGAACTGGGATTGATTCCTTACGGTATCTCATTCCATGTAGGTTCACAGCAACGCGATATCGGCGCATGGGATGCTGCTATTGCTAGCGTAAAAGTGATTTTCGAGCGTTTAAAAGAAGAAGACGGCATTGAGCTTCAAATGATCAATATGGGCGGTGGTTTCCCTGCTAACTATATTGCTCGTACCAATGAGCTTTCTACTTACGCAGAAGAAATTACTCGTTTCTTGGAAGAAGATTTCGGCACAGAACTACCACGCATCATTCTAGAGCCTGGTCGTTCTTTGATTTCTAACGCTGGCGTATTGGTAAGTGAAGTCGTATTGATTTCTCGTAAGTCTCATACAGCCTTGAACCGTTGGGTATTTACAGATGTGGGCAAATTCTCCGGCTTGATCGAGACATTAGACGAGTCGATTAAATACCCAATCCACGTAGAAAAAGGTGGCGAGCTAGAGGAAGTGATTATTGCCGGTCCAACTTGTGATAGTGCTGACATAATGTACGAAAACTATAAGTACGGATTGCCTCTTAATCTAGCCATTGGTGACCGCATGTATTGGTTATCAACGGGTGCCTACACTACGACATACAGTGCTGTAGAGTTTAACGGCTTCCCTCCTTTGGCATCTTATTACTTGTAAACGCCATAAAGTTCTCAAAATCAGCCTCAGAAAGAATTTCTGGGGCTTTTTTATTGGAAAAGAGCATCGCCTAAGCAATAATATAGGCTCACTAAAAAGGAGCTTTCATGACCTACTCCCTCAGCCAGTTGATTATTTATCCAATCAAATCCATTCATGGGATTGCACTGCAAACCAGCCAAGTAAGCGAAACAGGCCTTCAAGGCGATCGTCGCTATATGCTGGTAACACCTGATGGAGATTTCATCACAGGGCGAGAACATCCAACGCTCACGCTCATTAAAGCCAAGCAACTTGATGATAATAGCTGGGTATTATCACACCCAAGCACTGATACCGAGTTAACACTCAACCAAGCCAATCTCTCAGACGACCATAAAGGTGTCGTAATCTGGGAAGAGCATCTACAAGGTCAAGTGGCGAAGTCAGAAGTGAACGCTTGGTTTAGCTCAATAGTAGACAAACCAGTAGAGCTCGTGTTCTTTGGCGATAAGTCAGAACGCTTTACTAGCCGAAAACCAGACGCACCTGTTGCCTTTGCTGATGGCTACCCTTTTCTATTAACGACACAAGCCTCTCTTGATGAATTGAATGAAACTTGTCCCGAAGACATTAAGATGGCGCAATTTCGACCAAATCTTGTGATTGAAGGAAACAAAGCCTTTGAAGAAGACAGTTGGAAGAGAATTAAAATTGGTGAAGTGGAATTTGAAAACGTCAAACCATGCGAGCGCTGCATTTTCATAACACTCAATCCGGAAACAGCAGAACGATTGAAAAAAGGCGAGCCTTTAAAAGCTTTAGGGAAGTTCCGCACACGAAAAGGACAAGGCATTCATTTTGGCATTAACCTAGTGGCGCTGAACTCTGGTGTCATCAACCTTAATGATAAAGTTGAGATATTAGAATACCAAGAATTCGAGCCTTACAGAGACAGACGCTAATCTCTCTCTTAACTTCTCACCTTTATGCAGAAGTAATAAACATAAAAAAGGAAGACGCTATGTCTTCCTTTTTTGTCATTAACAACACATGAAATAAATCAATTATTTACTGTGCATCTAACTTTGCAAGGTACTCATCATAAGTACCGTGGAAGTCCACAATACCTTCACTTGTTACTTCAACAATGCGTGTCGCAAGAGAAGATACAAACTCACGGTCATGACTGACGAAAACCAAAGTACCAGGGTAATGCTCAAGCGCCAAGTTCAAGGCTTCGATCGATTCCATATCCATGTGGTTTGTTGGCTCATCCATTACAAGTACGTTTGGCTTTTGCAGCATCAACTTACCGAACAACATGCGACCTTGCTCACCACCAGACAAAACTTTGACAGACTTTTTAATGTCATTTTGGGAGAACAACAAACGGCCAAGCGTTCCACGAATCACCTGTTCATCGTCTTCCTCTTTGCCCCACTGTCCCATCCATTCGATTAGATCGACATCTTTTTCAAATTCATGAGCGTGATCCTGAGCGTAGTAACCAATGTTGGCATTTTCAGACCACTTCACTTCGCCTTTGGTTAACTCTGTATCGCCAACCAAACATTTAAGCAAAGTCGTTTTACCGATACCATTTGGCCCGATAACCGCAATGCGCTCGCCAACCTCAACCATCATGCTCAAGTTGCTGAACAATTGCTCATCATAGGATTTCGCAACATTCTCAACTTGTACCGCCAAACGGTGAAGCTTTTTCTCTTGCTCAAAGCGAATAAAAGGACTTTGACGGCTAGAAGGTTTCACATCTTCTAGCTGGATTTTATCAATCTGTTTCGCACGAGAAGTGGCTTGTTTAGATTTTGAAGCGTTAGCAGAGAAACGACTTACGAAGGCTTTCAGTTCATTAATTTGCGCTTTCTTCTTAGCGTTATCCGCCAATAGTCGTTCACGAGACTGAGTGGCCGCTGTCATGTACTCATCATAGTTACCAGAGAACAAACGCAACTCACCGTAGTCCAAATCGGCCATGTTCGTACAAACAGAGTTCAAGAAGTGACGGTCGTGGGAAATGATGATCATGGTGCAGTTACGCTCAACCAAAACCCCTTCCAACCAACGAATTGTGTTGATGTCCAAGTTGTTGGTTGGCTCGTCAAGAAGCAATATATCAGGATCAGAGAACAATGCCTGTGCTAACAAGACACGCAATTTAAGACCTGGAGCGACTTCGCTCATCAGACCGTAATGCTGTTCAGTTGGAATCCCAACACCTAGTAATAATTCTCCTGCACGAGAGTCTGCTGTATAGCCGTCCATCTCAGCAAATTCCGCTTCCAAATCCCCTGCGCGCAAGCCATCTTCTTCCGTCATTTCAGGGTTAGCGTAAATCGCGTCCTTTTCTGACTTAATTGCCCAAAGCTCAGTGTGCCCCATGATAACGGTATCGATAACAGAATATTCTTCGTAAGCGAATTGATCCTGTTTCAATTTACCAAGGCGCTCATTTGGGTCTTTTGACACATTCCCTGAACTTGGCTCTAAATCGCCACCAAGAATTTTCATGAAAGTGGATTTACCACATCCATTGGCACCGATAAGACCGTATCGCTTACCTTCACCAAATTTAACAGAGACATTTTCAAAAAGAGGTTTTGCACCAAATTGCATGGTGATGTTAGCGGTCGTTAACAAAGTATTCTTCCAATGATCATTAAGTAAATGTTTGCACTCCCAAGGGCTTAAATTAGAAACCTAAGCAAACCAGTATGAGGGCAGCGTTTATGTGGCGCATTATCGCACAGTTTGACCTCACTCTTTAAGGGAGCAATGAACTTATTCCATAAAAAACTAACAAAGAAAGAAGGATTAACAAGAGTGACGGCCTTCGTGAATAACAAAAGAAAGCAATTTAGGCGGTTTAGAAATACCAATAAGGGCCGATGACTTAATTAAGGAAGGCGCGAAATCAGTCTAAGCCGAAAACCTATTTTGGTGGAGAACATAGCAATGAAAACTCTTTCAGTAGAAGAAGCCCAGTTCGACTTATCCATTTCTCGATTAAAAGAAGGGTCTATCTTTGGTGCTTTATCAGAACCCGCTATCCAATATTTACTTGATGAAGGTATTTTAAAACACGCATACAAGGACGACGAAATTTTTAGCCACGGCAGCAAAGGCGGCAACTTCAATATCGTTCTACATGGCAGCTTGGCGTTTTACAAACATCACAACAACAAAAGCACTCTGACACGCACCATTCATTTTGGTGAAGTCATTGGCTTTGTTTCGATGATCGCATTACATGACCATGTTGGCAGCCTTTATGCTCAAGAAGAAAGCCTGTTGTTAGAGATTTCTAGCAATCTATTCAGCGACTTCCACGATAACTTTCCATTTGATTTCGGTATTTTATTGATGAACCTGTCCAGAGACATGGCTCGAACTATTCGAACCTTAAGCAATGCACTGGTAGAAAATAATGTCATTATTAAGAGATGAGCTTAGGCAAAAAAAATGAGCAAGCACCAATAAAAGCACTTACTCATTTTACTATTCTCATTCGAGCTGCTTTCGTAGATGAAAGCTACTTTTCTGCAGCAACAACAGACACTTCAACAAGCAACTCTGGTCTTGCCATACGAGCTTCTACACAAGCGCGAGCAGGTGCAAAACCTTCAGGAACCCAAGCATCCCAAACGGCATTCATCGCAGCAAAGTCTTTCATGTCACGAATATAAACAGTCGCAGATAAAATGTACTCTTTACTAGAACCCGCTTGTTCCAATAAAGCTTCCACTTTATCCAACATAGTTTGAGTTTGTTCAGCAATGCCAGTATTAGCATCCGCACCTACTTGGCCACACAGATACACTGTACCGTTATGCTTCACAATACGACTCATTCGCTGACCAACTTCCATGCGCTCAATAGTTGCCATAAAAACCTCTGTACAATCGATTAAAAACAAAGCCAAATAATATCAGCACAAGAGAAAACTATTCCACTATAAAAACAAAGATAAACCGAAGATAAAACCAGAAAAAAACTAAAATTCCAGACCTTTCTGAGCCTTAATTCCTCGTTTAAAGGCATGTTTCACTTCTTTTATTTCACTCACTGTGTCTGCAAGCTCGACCAAAGCATCCGACGCGCCACGGCCAGTAACAACCAAGTGCTGGCTTTCAGGTCGATTCATCAACGCTTGCAAAACAGGGTCTTCATCAAGATATTCATAATGCAATAAATAAGTCAGTTCATCTAACACAACTAGGTCAATGCTAGGGTCTAAGAGCATAGCAGCAGCTTTTTCCCACGCCTGTTGCGAAGACGCTATGTCAGACTCTCTGTTCTGCGTTTCCCAAGTAAAACCAGCTGACATAATTTCCCATTGAATACCGTCTTGCTTCTTAAAGAAGTCTATCTCGCCGGTATTCCATTCGCCCTTCAAAAACTGCACAACACCAATTTTCATGCCATGCCCTAAAGCACGAGCAACCATACCCAACGCGGAGCTAGATTTACCTTTGCCATTGCCAGTTAAAAGGACAAAGGTGCCTTTGTCTTCTTGAGCTTTTGCAATGCGCTTGTCTACGTGAGACTTTATTTTCTGCATCCGTTCTTTATGGCGCTCTGGATCTTTAATCGCTTTTGACATAATAAATTCTTCTAAATGAAACGTGCCGTTAAATTCGATCGTCTTCTGGGTCGTAACCTAGATTTGGTGCTAACCAACGTTCTGCATCGTCTTTGCTCATGCCTTTACGTTCAGCGTAATCATCAACTTGATCTGGACCAATTTTGCCGACACCAAAGTAAGTCGCTTCAGGGTTGGCGAAATACCAACCACTCACAGCGGCCGTTGGTAACATGGCGTAGCTTTCCGTAATATCCATATCAATATTCTTTTTCACATCAAGAAGCGTCCAAAGTTTGGCTTTCTCAGTGTGATCAGGACAAGCAGGATAACCAGGCGCCGGACGAATACCTTGGTATTTTTCTTTAATCAGCTGCTCGTTGGTTAAATCTTCATCCTTAGCGTATCCCCAAATTTCCTTACGAACTTTCTCGTGCAAGTACTCAGCCGTCGCTTCAGCAAGTCGGTCAGCTACCGCCTTGATCATAATAGAGTTGTAGTCATCATGATCTGCTTCGTATTTCGCGACCAATGGATCGATACCAAAGCCCGCAGCACAAGCAAATGCGCCCATATAATCTGGTACACCACTGTCTTTCGGAGCCACAAAATCCGCTAAACTGTGGTTGTATTTACCGGGTGCAGTCAGCTCATTTTGAATACGAAGGAAAGACAATCGTTCGATCACTTCTGTACGAGATTCATCCGCATACAGTTCAATATCATCATGATTTACTTGGTTCGCAGGGAAAATCCCAACCACTGCTCGTGCTTGCAAACACTTCGTCGCAATCACTTCGTCTAGCATTGCCAATGCATCGTTAAACACACGAGTCGCTTCAACACCAACAACCTCATCCGTCAGAATTCTTGGATAAGCGCCCGCCAACTCCCAAGTTTGGAAGAAAGGTGTCCAGTCGATGTAGTTTTTAACCACTTCAAAATCAATCTCATTTTCAGTAATAACGGTCACACCCGTTTTCTTCGGTGTGGTTATGCCTGTAGTAAAATCGATCGGAGCTTTATTCAATCTTGCTTTATCTAAAGAAACACGACGACCCGCTTTCGCTCTGTCTTTGTGACGAATACGAGTTTTTTCATAGTCCGCTTTAACCTCATCCACGAACTTCTGACGACGCTCAGAATCTTTGCTTAATAAAGCACTTGCCACACCCACACTTCGAGATGCATTCGTCACATGAACCACTTGGTTACGCTTATAGTTTTGCTCAACTTTTACTGCTGTGTGTGCTTTTGATGTTGTCGCACCACCGATCATGACAGGAATATCAAAGCCTTGGCGTTCCATTTCTTT
The DNA here is from genome assembly GCF_047525555.1 of Marinomonas algae. Lineage (NCBI taxonomy): Bacteria > Pseudomonadati > Pseudomonadota > Gammaproteobacteria > Oceanospirillales > Oceanospirillaceae > Marinomonas > Marinomonas algae. The sequence goes on from NZ_JBLIXK010000006.1 coordinate 29,139, forward strand.
GGCAACATGAACCATTTCATCCAAAGACGGTGTAATCAAGCCAGATAAACCAATGATATCTGCACCTTCTTCCTTCGCTGTACGAAGTATTTTTTCAGCAGGAACCATGACACCTAGGTCAATTACTTCAAAGTTATTACATTGCAGAACAACGCCCACAATGTTTTTACCAATGTCATGCACATCGCCTTTCACAGTTGCCATGATGATCTTGCCATTACTCGAAGAAGCCGTATCCAAATTACGGGCTTTTTCTTCTTCGATGAAAGGCATCAAATAGGCGACGGCTTTTTTCATCACTCGGGCAGATTTCACCACTTGAGGAAGAAACATTTTACCTGAGCCGAACAAATCGCCCACGATTCCCATTCCATCCATCAAAGGGCCTTCAATCACTTCTAATGGACGATCATAAGCAAGTCGAGCTTCTTCCGTATCTTCATCAATAAACTCTGTGATGCCCTTCACCAAAGCATGACTTAAACGTTCTGATACAGGCAAACCACGCCATTCTTGCGTTTCTTTTTCAGCCACTTCACCTGTGCCAGCAAATTCTGCCGCCATGCCAAGTAGGTTGTCAGTTGCGTCTGGTGTACGGTTTAAAACAGCGTCTTCTACGGCATCACGAAGTTTGGTCGGAATGTCTTCATACAAAGCCAATTGCCCTGCATTCACAATCCCCATTGTCATGCCTTGCTTAATGGCGTGATACAAAAACACAGCATGAATCGCTTCACGAACAGGATTATTACCACGGAATGAGAAAGATACGTTTGACACACCACCAGACACTTTTGCGTAAGGCAACTCACGAGTGATATCACCTGTTGCTTCAATGAAGTCCAACGCGTAACGGTTGTGCTCTTCAATACCTGTGGCGATAGCAAAAATATTTGGGTCAAAAATAATGTCTTCTGGTGGAAAGCCAACTTCATCAACCAAGATATGGTAAGAACGGCGACAAATTTCAATTTTACGTTCACGAGTATCCGCCTGACCAACTTCGTCAAACGCCATCACGATCACAGCAGCACCGTATTTCATAAGCGTACGAGCTTGCTCTCGAAACTTGTCTTCGCCCTCTTTCATACTGATCGAGTTCACAACGCCTTTACCTTGAACCCACTTCAAACCTGCCTCAAGGATTTCCCATTTAGACGAGTCCAACATGATTGGTACACGGGAAATATCAGGTTCAGAAGCAATCAGTTTTAAGAAACGCTCCATCGCCGCTTGGGAATCCAACATGCCTTCATCCATGTTGATATCGATAATCTGCGCACCGTTTTCAACTTGCTGGCGAGCCACATCAAGCGCTGTATCAAAATCGCCCTCTTTAATGAGGCGTTTAAACATGGCAGAACCTGTCACGTTGGTACGTTCACCCACGTTCACAAACAAGCTGTTTCCATTAATGTTAAATGGCTCAAGACCCGACAAGCGGCAAGCTTTTTCAATTTCAGGGATAACACGAGGTGTCGAGTCTTCAAACGCGTTAGCAAAAGTCTGAATGTGTTCTGGTGTCGTACCACAGCAACCACCAATGATGTTCAAAAAGCCAGAGCTGACCCAGCCCTGAATTTCTTCAAGCATTTCTTCAGGTGACTCGTCATATTCACCAAACGCATTGGGTAAACCCGCATTTGGGTGAGCCGAAACATGAACATCAGCAATGCGTGAAATCTCTTCTACGTACTGACGTAATTCTTTTGGCCCTAACGCACAGTTTAAGCCAACAGATAAAGGTTTAGCATGAGCAATGGAATTCCAAAAAGCTTCCGTCGTTTGACCGGATAAAGTACGACCAGAAGCGTCGGTAATGGTGCCGGAAATCATGATTGGGTAACGCACACCGCTCTTTTCGAAATAATCCAACACAGCATAAATCGCCGCCTTGGCATTCAAGGTGTCGAAAATAGTCTCAATCAAAATAAGATCAACACCGCCTTTGATCAAACCATCAACAGCGGTTGTGTAAGCGTCAACTAGCTCATCAAAATGAATGTTACGAAAACCAGGGTCATTTACATCTGGCGATATGGTACAAGTACGGCTGGTTGGTCCAACTGCTCCGGCAACAAAGCGAGGCTTGTTTGGGTTCTGTTTGGTAAATTCGTCGGCCGCTTCACGAGCCAAACGAGCAGACTCAAAGTTCAACTCGTAACTCAATTCTTCCATGTGATAATCCAGCATGGAGATATAATTGGCATTAAAGGTGTTGGTTTCGATAATGTCTGCGCCAGCTTCAAGGTAGCTAGCATGAATACTTTTGATAATTTGAGGCTGAGTCAGAGACAATAAATCGTTGTTGCCTTTTAAATCACTTTCCCAATCTGAAAAACGCTCGCCACGGTAATCTTGCTCTTCTAATTTGTACGCTTGAATCATGGTGCCCATAGCACCATCAAGGATCAATACATTTTCAGCTAAGCGTTTTTCAATAATAGAATACGAACCAGACTTCACCACAACCACTACCTCAAAAAAGAATATGCGAGTGTACTATACCGAAAAGCAATCAATTTGACGTTGAAAAAAAGTAATGTGGAATTGAATGATCCGAGAGATGAAGCAAGCTTGCCGTGACATCTGTTAAAGGCGTCATGGCAGAAGCTTGCTTGTTGGAAAAGAATGGAACAAAACAGGTTCTAAATTAAGCCGAAAAATCTTAAAGCGTGTTTTTCTTTCTGTTATTCAAACGCCCTACAACAAAACCGCCCAATAAACCGAGTAAAATCGCGCCAGCCCAATAGCCGTATTTTTCAAACAAGTTGGTGTTGATCAAGGATAAGGTCTCACTGCCTCGATACACTTGTCTCATAACGATTTGGTTTTGAAAGTTAATTTGTTGATTCACAATAAGGTTTAGCTGTGCGCTGGGTTTCTCATTTAAGCCTGAAACGCGCCAGCGCCATTGCAATGCGCCAGACTGAATAGCCGCGCTGGTCACTGGCTCACTAATCATTTGAATCGCGCTATCGGTAACCAGTTCCGCAAGGTAGGTTTGCCCAGATAACGAAGGTTGCGCCCGTGCTGTCACGATAATTTCAAAGGTATCATGCAATGCCATTTCATTCGGAAGCTGCCAACGCACATCCAGCAAGCGAGTGCTCATTTGCTCTTGCAATCCGTCCATGGCAGCAGCCATTAAAATTCCGCTGTTTTCTTGGGCATTTAAAGCCTCTCTCAAATTATTCAACCTTTCAAGCAACGGATTTGGCGCAGACTGACTTGCTGACAAAGCATTTTCAGCGGCATTAATTTGGTCAGTCAAAAGCGCGTTTCTTTGTTGAGCCTCAGCTAGCTTTTCATCCAAATCTTGCCAGCGAGATTCATAGTCTTGGTTCTCGTTCAAAGCTGATTTTAACAATGAAATCTCGCTTTGATATTCTGCGATGGCGGTTTTTTGCTCTTCTATTTGAGCTTGTAACTTGGCAATTTCAAGATCTTTATCGACCGTATCTTGGATGACAGGTTGTTCTACTTCTTCAACAGTAGAAATTGAGTCATTCAATGTCTGATATTGGCTTAGCAAGCTTTGGTGTTGTGCACGCAATTCCGCTAACGACTCACCTAATGCTTGGTTTTCTTGTTTCAACTCTTCCAGTTGCACTCGAACACTTTTATTTTCTTGCTCCAATTGGTTGTTTTTTTCCTCAAGAGCACGGTTTTCATTTTCCAGTTCATTAATGCGATATTTCAATAAATCGTTGTCTAGATTCAAGGCTGAAAACTGTATTTCCAGCTCTTCTCTTGATTGTTTTTGTGCTTCTAGCTCCCGCAAAGTATCTGCGTTAGAAGACGACGCTTGTAAGGCAGCGATGGTGGCGTCTTTTTCGTCTAAGGATTGGTTCAGGCTTGCAAGTCGAGTTTGATTGTCGGCGATCCGTTGCTGTAAAGATTTGATCAAAGCATCATTCTGGTTTTGTAACGCAATAGAAGACTCAGGGGGTTCCTCTACTACTTCGGTATTTTGCTTTGGTTCAGTAAGAACAGCGGATTGGGTATTTTGTTGAGACGAGGTACTGCACGCTGACACCAGAAGACTCAACGCAAATGGAACTAAACTCTTTGTATTTATTTTCATTTCTCGCTCCTGAAACAACTCAAGGTCGACGATAAGTTACCTTCTCTTATGCCAGACTTGCCTTTTAATTGCAAAGAAACAGTAAAGACTATTACGCAAGAAAGCACCACCAAAACATAAAAAAAGCCCTCAAGAAAACACTTGAAGGCCTTGTATATCACTCAATTAAAACGGTCTAATCGATGGTTTGCCGGACGCTAAGCGAGACACTTAGAAATCACTTCATAAACATCTTTCGACAAATCTTCTGCCAAAATTCGTTCAAGCTCTGCTTTCATTTTCTTACTCAACTCAGGCTGCATTTTTTTCCAGCGGGTAAGAGGCGTGCAAAGGCGAGAAGCAATCTGTGGGTTGCGTTTATTAAGCAAGATGATTTGATCCGCCAAGAAGCGATAGCCACTGCCATCTTCCTTATGGAAAGCCGCCATATTTTGACCAAACCCACCGAGCACTGAACGCACTTTATTTGGGTTTTTAAGGTCAAACGCAGGATGCTCCATCAGCCCTTTCACTCTAACTAAAGCATCATCACTTTCTTGTCCTGCACTCAACATTAACCATTTGTTTACAACCAAAGGTTCGTTTTTCCATTGATCGTAGAAAGCCGCCAACATGTCCGCGGCTTTTTCATGCTGAGAATGTACTGCAATCGATAAGGCAGAGAATTGATCTGTCATATTATTTGCCGACTCAAATTGCTGGACAACCGATTGCTGAGCCGCTGCCGAGTCAGTTTCAACCCAATAAGACAAAGCAAGGTTCTTTAATGAACGACGTGCGATGTCTTCTGCATTCGCCTGATAAGCGCCTTGGCTTTGGTTGTTGGTATAAAGGCTTTCAAACTCACCAGACAAAGCGTTCGCAAGCTGAGTTTTCAAATAATGTCGCGCTTGTTTTATCGCTGCTGGATAAATTGGATTAGCCAACTCAGACAAATAAGCTTGGCTTGGCAAGGTTAAAATCAAAGCCACCATTGCAGGATCTAAGCTGCTGTCACCAATCAAAGCTTTAAAACCATCAATCAGCTGAGACTCAATCGACAAGGTTTCCCCAGCGATAGCTTGCTCAATAAGCGCTTGAAGCTCATTCACTGCTAACTGCTGCGCGGAGCTCCAACGATTAAAGCCATCCGAATCCGATGACATTAACAACAATAAGTCGGCTGGCGTGTAGTCATAATGCAGTTTCACTGGTGCCGAGAAACCTCTTAATAAAGAAGGCACCGGGCGAGCAGTTAACCCAGAAAACTCGAACACTTGCTCTGATGACGTCAAATGCAAAACATGATCATCGGCTGTGGCTCCATCCAAGGTCGCCGATAGTTCATTACCGTTCTGATCAAGCAAACCAACACGAACAGGAATGTGCAGCGCTAACTTTGTTGGTTGATTAGGCGTAACCGGCGTTTCTTGTTTCATTGTCAAACGGTAGGTTCCAGACGCTGCATCAAACTCATCTGTCACTGTAACCACTGGCGTACCGGCTTGAGAGTACCAGCGTTTGAATTGCGTCAAATCAACACTTGAAGCATCTTGCATCGCGGCAACAAAATCATCGCAAGTCACGGCTTGACCATCGTGTCGCTCGAAATACAAATCTGAACCAGCTCGGAATTTTTCAGCGCCTAGTAAGGTGTGAATCATGCGAACAATTTCCGCGCCTTTTTCATACACGGTTAGTGTGTAAAAGTTGGAAATCTCAATAAAAGAAGCCGGACGCACAGGATGCGCCATTGGACCTGCGTCTTCAGCAAACTGAGCGGTTCTTAAGAAAGAAACATCTTCAACGCGCTTCACTGTCTCTGAGTGCATATCTGCCGAGAAAGTTTGATCACGGAAAACCGTAAAACCTTCTTTTAAACTCAGCTGAAACCAATCGCGACAAGTAACACGATTACCAGACCAGTTATGGAAATATTCATGGGCAACGATGGCTTCCACGCGCAAGTATGAATCGTCTGTTGTGGTTTCTGGGCTAGCAAGCAAACAAGAGGAGTTAAAGATATTTAACCCTTTGTTTTCCATCGCGCCCATATTGAAGTCATCAACCGCAACGATCATAAAAATGTCTAAGTCATATTCTCGACCGTAGGCTTCTTCATCCCAACGCATAGAACGCTTAAGCGCTTCCATCGCGTAATCTACTTTGTCGATATTGTGGGTTTCTGTGAATATTTGCAGTTTTACATCCCGCTTACTCTGCGTTGTAAAAATGTCATTTTTAACGGCAAGATCACCAGCAACCAAAGCGAACAAGTAAGCCGGTTTTGGGAAAGGGTCATGCCAAACAACAAAGGTTTTCCCCTCTTCCGTTTTACCACGCTCAATCTCATTACCATTAGACAGCATTACTGGATAACGCTCTGCGTCTGCAATGATAGTCGTGGTGAAGACAGACATAACATCAGGGCGATCTAGGTAATAAGTAATATGACGGAAACCTTCCGCTTCACATTGCGTGCAGAACATAGAAGAAGAACGATAAAGCCCTTCTAAACTGGTGTTATTTTGTGGCTCAATCAAGGTTTCGCAGGTTAGAACAAATTCGTCCGCTGTTGCCGTAATAATCAGCTTATTTTCGCTGATTCGATACTCTTCAGGAGGCAATGCATAATCATCCATCGCCAGACCAATCAGCTTAACACCTTCTCCACCGTCGAGAGTCAAAGGGACTGTGGATTTACCGTAAGCTGGATTGCGTCGCATGTGCAAACGTGACGTAACTATCGTCACTGCTTCGTCTAGATCGAAAGTCAGCTCAGTTTTATCAATCAGAAAAGGAGGAACTTTGTAATCTTTCAAATATATCGTTGAAGGTTGACTCTCTTTCATCGCTTTTCTCCTAAAATGTCAGTGTCGCTTGATAACCAGTGTATTTGCGAATATTGATCACCCCAGTATCGAGCATCCAATATTGGCCTTTAATGCCCATTAAAGTACCTTCAATTTGAGGTGTTTTCTCAGCGTTAATACTGGTTATCTTGGTCGGATATTCTAAAACGGGATAGTTAAATTCGTGGGTTTCGTTTTCATCCGATAAATCGGTAATGGACTGTAAGCCAAATTCATTTTGTAAGGCGTCTAATCCTTCATAAAGCTGGCCAATTAAACGCTCTTGTTCACGTTCAAGATCCATCACAATGGAGGAACCTTTGAGCATGTTGCGCCAATTGGTTTTATCTGACACTTCATTTTTGAACAGCACTTCCACAAGACCAGACATTCTTCGGTTCTCTACACGAAATAACGGTCGAGCTTGTGTTGCACCCTGATCAATCCAACGAGTAGGTAATTGATCGCCACGGGTAATGCCCACCTTTAGAGCCGATGAATTTGCCAAATAAACATAATGGCTTTGCATACAATACTTTTCAGCCCATTCTGGTTCCCGACAGGTTCCTAAATGAAAATGGCACTTTTCTGGGCTCATGATGCAGGTATCGCAAGCTGCTAGCTTCCGAAAGCAATTGAAGCAAAAACCTTGACTAAACGACTTCTTCGTTACCTTTCCACAATTTGTACAATGAATGGTTCCATCAATATGCAAAGCGACTTTTTTACCCAGTAAGTCATTCACTGCCACACGATCAGCACCAAGATTAAGGTAATAATGCACCTGTCCATCTTGTACTTCTGTGGACATTTTCTTCAGCGTACCTTGCAGCATTAATGCTTACCCTCAGGGCCTTCGCCAACCCATTTTATGGTTTCATGCTCATTGGTTGATGTCTTGCTATCGCACGCATCATGTACTTTCGTGTCGATGTAACCTACTCGGTCTTCTTCCGATTTATTGCTGTAGTCGTAGGTGATGACCGCCTGCAAACAAAGCTCTGTTTGTTCTTCGGTTAAACGTACACCATTTGGCCATTTCCCAAGTTCTACTGCCTGTTTTAGGCTGGCATAAACTTCAGGAGACATGTTATCGATCATTTCTTTAAAATTCATTTGCTCTTCTCTCAAGGCTCAAACGAGCTTTTATTTTATTCGTTTAGCGGTGACGACCCTTTGTCACAAGCCAGTACACAAGACATAATCCTAAACCAACTAATAATCCAATGCTGTGGGCAGTATTTGCGATGCTACCAAGGCCGATCATTTCAGGGAAAGGTGTGTAGCCAATTCCCAGCCACACAATGAAAAAAACCATTAATTGCTTACTTATCATGGTTGGGAAACTTGTCTTCAAAATTGGCAATAGCCAAGCAAAGCCAATCAACCCATAAACCACACCAGACAAGCCGCCAAATAAAGGATAGCCGCTTATTTCGTATTGCAGGATATTACTCAACACCGCGACAATAAAAACACCAACCGCCCATACAACCGAGCCGAGTAAGCGTTCAAGTTTTCGACCTATATCCCAAACCCAAAGGGTATTAAACACGAGATGCAAAACACTAAAATGCAACAATGCTGGCGTGAAAAGCCGCCAATATTCATATCTGGCCATCACTTCAGATAAGTTGTAGAAATAAATTTGACCGTTCCTGACCTCAAAAGCACTAATGGTAAATTGCCCTACCATGTCTAAATTCGCTCCAAGCTCTGTCAAAGCCGCAACAAGCAGAGTCACTAACAACAAAACAAGGGTGACAGGAGATCGTTTAAACTGAGCGATTAAACTCACATTTGAAGATGATGCTGAAACACTAGAAACATTGGCTTTCGAGTAATCTAACTCTGAAGGAGACTCTTTCCATAAAGTAAAGATTTGTTCTAAAGCAGGAAGCTGACGCGGGTCTCGTAGCCAAAGTTCATTATGACCTTCGTTGAAAATAATTTGATGGGCAATTTTATGGTGCCATAAGGCCTCAGTTAATACCTTGGGATCTTCTGTCTTTTCAAACCGATAAACAAAATACATGGAGCCCTAAACAACCTTACTTTATGACACTTATTAAAAACATTAGCCAAACACGTTTTGACTAAGGACGATAACTCGACTGCCAGCCCAATTTATCACGGCAAACATTATAGAAGTCATGATCTTTCGGGTGTATTAAGCGGATATTTCCTGCTTTCTTGGTAATGTGAATTTCATCACCAGGAGCTGCCGTAATGTTTAGCTGACCATCACAACTTACGCTTGGGTAAGTTAAATTAGATTCACAAACCACAATACGAATACGAGCGTTAGCGTCGATCACTATCGGGCGATTACTTAAAGTGTGCGGGTGCATAGGCACCAAGACTAAAGCGTCTAATTTTGGCAATAAAATTGGTCCACCAGCAGACAAGGCATAAGCCGTTGAGCCGGTTGGAGTGGATACGATCAAACCATCTGATTTTTGGTTCATAACGAATTGATCATCAATAAACAGATCGAAACGAATCATCCGTGCCGATTTGCCTGGGTGAAGTACCAAATCGTTAAGCGCAATGCCTTCGCCGCTTGGGCGATTCTGACGTTTGATCTTCGCTTCTATCATAAAACGTTTTTCTTCATGGTATTCACCACGAAAGATAGGATCTAATTCTTCTTGTAGACGGTGAGGAGAAATGTCCGTTAGGAAACCTAAGGTGCCTCGGTTAATGCCCAAGACTGGAATATCATAGTTACAAATCGCACGAGCCGCGCCTAGAAAACTACCGTCGCCACCAACAACCATGACCATATCACAGTTATCGCCTAGCTCTTTTAACGGCGAAGACGACACCTTGATACCAGGCATCATAGCGGCCAGTTCATCTTCCAAAACAGGAATGATGTTTTTTATTTCCAGATACTCCATCAGCTTCTTAACCGTATCTAGAATCTGAGGTTTATCTAATCGAGCAATAATACCAACACGTCTAAAAAGACTCATGCGTCATTCTCTTCCGTCTGTCTATGTAGTAAAACAGCCCATCGGGCAATCTTGTAACGGTTTTATATTATTAAAATAGGTTTTACCTAAGCTGCGCCACTTTAACATGAAGAAACCCATATTCGCCATCTCGTTAGGTCAAGGAAAATGGATTACTGGCATCAGAATAACCTCGCCAACCTTGTAAACCGCCTGTATGAATAAATAATGTACGACGGTATGGCCAAGCCCCTTGTTCCATTAATGACAATACAGCAAACATGCTTTTGCTGGTGTAAACAGGGTCCAATGGCATAGCTGGATTTGTCGTCGCAAAAGACTTAAGAAACGCTAACAGTGCAGAACTGTGTTTTGCATAGCCGCCTTCGTGACAATCTGAGTGAAAGAATAGTCGATTGTTGAGGTTATACTTGAGATCATTCCCTGCTACTTTATGAGCTTGCTCAATAATTTGATTCCGCTGATCTGACGCGCCCTTTAAGGCACTGAACACATGCAGATCCGGTGTTGTTCCGTTCGCCAGAAAACCAGCGGCCGTGGTTCCCGTTCCAGCAGAAACAACCCAAGCATCATATTGATCATACGCCGCACAGATTTTCACAGCCCAGTCTCGACAGCCTAATGCACCTAGCTCTCCTCCTCCACCTTCGGGAACCCAATACACATTTTTGTATTGGTGATTTATCGCTTGAGCAACATCGGATTGTTCGGCCAATCGATAATCCGACCTTGTCGAGGGCCATAACTCCACGCCACTAGCCACCATATCTAACAAAGTAGGTGTCAGTTTCGGCTGTAGCTCACCTCGAACAATGGCAACCGCTTTAAAAGACGTTTGCGCAAGCATGGCGCCAAAAGCATGCAAATGATTTGAAAAAGGCCCACCAAAAGTAGCGATAACATTCGCATTCTGTCGCTGAGCTTCCGCTAAATGATGCTGAAGTTTATGCCATTTATTCCCAGGCGCTTTTGAGTGTTCCAAATCACCACGATAAACGTCCATTTCATATTGTGATTGAGAAGAGTTTTCAACTAGAAAAGGGAGAGTTAGCGGAAATAGTAGCGACACCAGACAACCTAATGAAACATCAATTAAACGAAAATAAAGAGTAGCATATTAATTGATATAAACGCCCGACTCCTCTACGGTGAATGACGTGACAAATGAAAAAAGTAAGACATTTGATCGGTAAATTTCATGTTAGAAATATCCCTATCTAGAGGCTTTCTTTGTTAAAATCGGCGCACTCATCATTTATGGAGATGAAACATGATTCCTAAGCTCTCTGAAGTCTCGCCGATTCAGACAAAATACCTTTCTTTTATTGAACGTCTGAATGCTTCAGGTTTTGCAGGAGACACGAATCCTGATTATGCTAATCGCGTTGTTCTATCAACTGATAATTCTATCTACCAAGTACTCCCACAAGGCGTCATTTATCCTAAAAACACAGACGATATTCAACGATTAGTTCGCTTATCTAATCAAGAAGAATTCCATGACATTGTACTGAGCCCAAGAGGCGGCGGCACAGGAACCAATGGACAGTCACTCACTGATGGTTTGATTGTCGATTTATCCAAATACATGAACCGTATTTTGGAAATCAATGTTGAAGAAGGCTGGGCGCGTGTTGAAACTGGCGTTGTTAAAGACCAGCTCAATAAAGCCATTAAACCTCACGGATTGTTTTTTGCGCCAGAGTTATCGACCAGTAACCGAGCAACTATTGGCGGCATGATCAACACAGACGCCAGCGGACAAGGCTCTGTCATGTACGGCAAAACACGCGATCATGTTCTGTCTCTGAAAACCGTTTTGTTAGACGGAGAGCTACTGGAATCTTTCCCTATTGATGATGAAACACTTTCCAGCATTCAAAGCGGCAGCGATTACTCTGCTCACGCTCATCGAACTGTAGACGCTATTCAGAAAACCAAAGCACAAGAAATACAAGATACTTTTCCAGAATTAAACCGTTGCTTAACAGGTTATGACCTCGCGCACATTCGCACAGAAGACGGCTTATTCAATATGAACTCTGTGCTTTGCGGTTCAGAGGGAACACTAGGATTTATTGTTGAAGCCAAGGTCAATCTACTACCGATTCCAACCTATGCGGCTTTAGTGAATATTCGTTACAACAGCTTTGAAGGTTCATTACGTCACGCTCGTGAATTGTTGGCGGTTAACCCAACTTCCATCGAAACCGTTGACTCAAAAGTATTAGGACTTGCCAAAGGCGACATCATTTGGAATTCCGTCGCTGAATTTTTTCCAGAAAAAACGGGCGAGAACATTCAAGGCATTAACCTTGTTGAATACACAGACAACAGCGAACAAAACCTTGCCGACAGAATCAAAGTCTTAACTGATAAATTGGACGCATTGGCTGAACAAGGTGGCAGCAACACTTTGGGCTACACCATCGCTATGGGTCACAGCAATGTGAATAAAATCTGGGCGATGCGCAAAAAGTCAGTTGGCTTACTCGGTAATGCAGAAGGTGAAAAGCGCCCTATTCCTTTTGTGGAAGATACCGCCGTTCCACCTGAAAACTTGGCGGATTTCATTATGGAATTTCGTGCTGTGTTAGACAGTTACGAGGTTCAATATGGCATGTTTGGTCATGTGGATGCAGGCGTACTTCATGTTCGTCCCGCCTTGGATTTAAAAGACGAATCTCAAGAACCTATGATTCGCGAAATCACTGATAAAGTGGTGGCATTAACCCAAAAATACAATGGTTTACTCTGGGGCGAACACGGCAAAGGTGTACGTTCAGAATACGCGCCTGCTTTCTTTGGAGACTTATATTCAAGCGTTCAACAGGTAAAAGGCGCTTTTGATCCACGCAACCAATTAAACCCAGGGAAGATTGCTACGCCATTTGAACTGGGCGTCGATTTATTAAAAATTGACGAAGTACCATTACGCGGGCAATTCGACCGACAAATCCCAATCAAAAACCGCGAGCAATTCAAAGAAGGTATGTATTGCAACGGCAATGGCGCTTGTTACAACTTCGACCCTAATGATGCGATGTGCCCTTCTTGGAAAGGCACACGTGACCGTAAACACTCTCCAAAAGGTCGAGCTTCCTTAATGCGCGAATGGCTGCGCGGCATGAGTGAACAAGGCGTAGATACGGCTAAAGCAAGCAAGTCGGTTAAACACAGCAATGCATTGATTAGTTTCTTTCCAAAGCTAAAAAACACCATAGAAAAACGCCGCGGTGCTTATGACTTCTCGAATGAAGTTCATGAGTCCATGATGGGTTGTTTGGCGTGTAAATCCTGCGTTGGTCAATGTCCGATCAAGGTTGACGTTCCTGAGTTTAGAGCAAAGTTCCTAGAGCTTTACTACAGTCGTTATTTGCGTCCAGCGAAAGATTACCTGATTGGCTCCTTAGAATTTATGGTTCCGACCATGGCGATCTTTCCGCGCACTTACAATTGGTTAATGGATCGAAAATGGGCCAACAAACTCAGTAGCAAATACTTAGGCTTAACGGACAATCCCAAACTCAGCAAATACAATCTAAAAAAAGAAATGTCTTTGCGAGGCATCCGCTTAGCAACACCATTGGCGATTGAATCATTGAGTTATAAAGACAGATCCAGAGCTGTGATTGTCGTGCAAGACGCTTTCACCAGCTACTTTGAAACTCAACTGGTGCTCGACACTATGGAGCTTTTAAGTCGCTTAGGCTTCCAAGCTTATCTAGCACCTTATATGCCAAATGGAAAGCCCTTACACGTTCACGGCTTCATGAGAGCATTCAATAAAACGGCACGAAAAAACTTAGACATGCTACAAAGTTTGTCATTTTATGGATTGCCTTTTATTGGTATAGATCCATCAATGACTTTGACGTATCGCTCCGAGTATACAAAAGCGTTTGGTCACAACAGACAAATTCCTAAGATTCACCTGATGCAAGAATGGTTAGCCGAGAAGAAAGACCATCTGATCAAACAGCCACTAATGTGTGAAGAGTCAACGTACCATCTCATGACGCACTGCACAGAAAAAACCAACGCGGCGGGTTCCATTAAAGATTGGCAGCAGGTTTACAGTCTTCTAGGCCTTGAGCTGAAAGTCGAAAATGTGGGCTGCTGTGGCATGGCTGGCACTTACGGCCATGAAACAGCGAATAAAGACACCTCTAAAACCATCTATGAATTGTCATGGAAAGAGAAAGTAAACGCCCCAGAGCTAAGCAATAAATTAGTGGCGACAGGCTATTCTTGTCGGAGCCAAGCAAAACGCTTTGATGATGCAAATCTGCCACATCCGATACAAGTGCTTCTAAAACACGTAAGAGAAGTTGTTATCCAATAAGCCCTCTTTAAGTAAGGCTCAATTAATTTGAGCCTTACTTTTTTATAATCTCAACAATAAAGAATAAGGAAAACGTGACACCATGAGCCACCACAACCTATTGCACGACAGTGCAGATAAATTAGGCCCTATTCGCGTTTTTGATGATGGACAATATCGAGTGCTCTCCTTTGCAGAAGGCGATGAACAAAGTCGCATTCGTCTCTCAACACCACACGTCCTTCAACATGAATACACTCAAGCCATGACGCTTCCCTTGCTTTTCTGTCAGCCAAAGCGCGTTTGTATTCTAGGCTTGGGCGGCGGCGCTTTGCTTAATGCCCTGTATTACGCGATTCCAAACGTACAAATAACCGCTGTGGAATTGCGCCAAGAAGTATTGGATGCAGCACAAATGTACTTCAAATTACCTCAAGGAAAACGAGTCACCTTGGAAGTAGCTAATGCGACTGACCGTTTAGAAGAAGGCTTGGCGAAAAAAGTCGATTTGCTCATGACGGACATCTATAACACAGAAGGAATGGATCGTGCAGTTTTACAAGAAAGCTTCATTGCAAATTGCGCTAAGAATATTAAAGAAGATGGCTGGCTGGCTCTTAATTGCTGGAATGATTATAAAAATCACGATGAACTAAACGAGCTTATTAAACGCTATTTTGTTGACGTCCGAGCGCTAGACACAGGGACAGGTAATTGGGTCATCATTGCCGGCAAAAAGAAAAACCATTCGACCGGAAAAGAACTAAAAAGCAACGCCCAAAAGATTGGTACGCAATTAGGCATTCCTTTAACTAAGTGGCTATCACGCCTAACCTCTGTTTAAATCGCCATTTGGTTTTCTTGTTTTTTCTTTCTGAAAAGGCAAGAAAAACCTCAAAATATAACCTTTCATATAGTCATATTTTCGTAAACAACTGCCCGTAGTATCCATTTTACCAATTAACTATTAGGTAGAAACTCACCATGGAAAATAATCAGGCAGTACTCCCCAACAGAAGTGAATATCAAAACTATATGCAATGGGCAATGGTTGCCCTTTTAGTCTATTTGTTGATTTGTGCTGTTGGCATGATTGGCGGTGGATTTAAAATGGCAACCGCAGGTCATGCAAGAGAATTATTTGCTTTCGCAAGCAACCCTTTCGCAGGCCTTGTTGTCGGTATTGTGGCGACAGCATTAATTCAATCGTCCTCTACTGTTACATCTATTATTGTGGGTTTGGTTGCAGGCGGATTGCCTGTTGAACTTGCAGTGCCTATGGTGATGGGAGCCAATGTTGGTACTTCTATTACCAACACTATTGTTTCTCTTGGTCACGTTCGAGCTAAAGAAGAATTCAAACGCGCTTTCTCAGCGGCTACCGTACATGACTTTTTTAACCTACTGTCGGTTGTTATTTTCTTGCCACTCGAAATGGCTTTTGGCATTTTAGAAAAACTAGGCGGTTCACTATCTGCGATATTTTATGGCTCTGGCGATACATCAATCAATAGCTTTAACTTCGTTAAATCGGCTACCGCTCCAGTTGTAAATACGGTCAAAAATGCAACTCACACACTGGGTGACCAAATAGGTGGCGTGACACTGATTCTAATCGGTATTGCGCTTATTTTTGTTGCCATTACCATGGTTGGCAAGCTACTGAAAAAGCTGATGGTTGGTAAAGCGAAAGACATTATGCATACCGCGATTGGCCGTGGCCCTTTATCTGGCATTGCATCTGGAACCTTAGTCACTATTTTCGTTCAGTCGTCTTCCACAACGACCTCTTTAATGGTGCCTCTTGCGGGATCTGGCGCATTTAAACTGAAAGACATTTACCCGTTCACCTTAGGCGCGAATATTGGTACTTGTGTGACGGCCGTTCTTGCTGCCACAGCCGTAACAGGTAATGCCGCTGCGGCATTGCAAATTGCCTTTATTCACCTTACCTACAATATTCTTGGCGTTGTCGTCATCTATGGCATTCCAATGTTGCGTGAACTACCTGTAAAAGCGGCAGAATCATTAGGTGCAACCGCATCAGAAAACAAATTTGCCGCCCTTGCTTATGTGTTAGGTGTATTTTTCATCCTTCCTGCTGTCTGCTTAGGTGTTAGTAGCTTAATTTAATTAAGGGAATTTTTATGAGTAACTTACAAGTATTATCGACTGAAAGACTGAACAAACTGATTGATGAAACTCAGCTTACCTTGCAAGAATTAAAGCAAGAAGTCATTCGTCGTGAGCACATTCAGCAAGCCCATGAGATCAAAGATTTAGATCATCACATGACCAGTGCTGAGTTCAATTTGAATAGCATTAAGAACTTCATTGCGTATCTTTTAGAAGAGTCTAGAAAGCATAAGTAATAATGCAATAAAAAAATCCCCCAGTCTTATTGATAAAGGCTGAGGGATTTTTTATCTAAATTCGCTTATGCATTTAACACACTGTCGACCAATGCTTTCGCTTCTTTTTCCAGCTCTGCAAGATGACCTTCCGATACAAAGCTTTCCAAATAAATCTTATAAACATTCTCTGTGCCTGACGGCCTAGCAGCAAACCAACCGTTTTCAGTTGATACTTTTAAACCGCCAATGCCTGCACCATTACCTGGAGCATGAGTTAACACGCTTTGAATCGCCTCACCAGCAAGTTCTGTTTGTGCGACATTTTTAGCATCTAATGCACCCAATATCGCTTTTTGCGCTGGTGTTGCCGTCACATCAATGCGTTTATAAAATGGCTGTCCGTATTTCGCAACTTGTGCATTATAAAGCGTTTGTGGATCTTTACCTGTTACAGCCAAAATCTCTGCAGCAAGCAATGCCATGATGAAACCATCTTTGTCGGTTGTCCAAACACTGGCATCTTTACGCAAAAAAGAAGCGCCAGCACTCTCTTCACCACCAAACGCCATAACACCGTCATACAGGCCATCAACATACCATTTAAAACCAACAGGAACTTCGCACAAGCTGCAACCTAGCCCGTTCACGACTCGGTCAATCATGCCGCTCGACACCAAAGTTTTACCAAACTGGATATCTTCCGGCCACTCAGATCTGTGTTGAGATAAATACTCAATCGCCACGGCTAAATAGGCATTCGGATTCATTAACCCAGAACCCGCACAGACAATACCGTGGCGATCATAATCTGGGTCATTACCAACGGCGATATCAAAGTCATCTTTCAACGCCAATAAATTATTCATTGCGTAAGGAGATGAGCAATCCATACGGATACGACCGTCTTTATCTAAAGGGACGAAACGGAAAGTCGGGTCAACTTCTGGGTTGACTACCGAAATATCCAAGCCGTATTTTTTAGCAATTGGCGCCCAATAATGAATACCAGAACCGCCCATTGGATCTACGCCAATACGGATTTTTGCATCCGCAATGGCTTTCATATCGATAACATTTTCAAGGTCATCAACATAATGATTAATGTAGTCAAAAGACTCAATGAGTCCGCTCACTTCCATTTCATTGGGTGTGAAGCGATTCACTTCTGTTAAACCATTCTGTAGAAGTGTATTCGCTCTTTTCGCTACCCAATCCGTAATGTCTTTGTCGGCAGGACCGCCTTTGATCGAGTTGTATTTGATACCGCCATCTTCAGGCGGGTTGTGTGAAGGTGTAATGACAATGCCGTCACTTAAATCATTCTGAAGTTTGTTATGCGTCAAAATGGCATGGGAAATAACAGGTGTCGGTGTAAAGCCGCCATTTAATTGAACTCGAACCTTCACTCCATTTGCCGTTAACACACTCAGTACCGTTTGAAATGCGGCTTCAGATAAGGCGTGTGTGTCTTTCCCTAAATACAAAGGGCCAGAGATATTTTGCCCTTTACGGTATTCAGCGATGGCTTGGGAAATAGCAAGAATATGGTCTTCATTGAAGCTCACTAATAAAGCACTACCGCGATGGCCAGACGTCCCGAAGCTAACCCCCTCTTCAGGATTCTTAGCAACGTCTGGTTTTTTAAGGTAATACGCTGTCATCAGTTCAGGAAGATTCACCAAGGAATCATGGGGAGCAAGCTGTCCAGCTTGAGAATGAATTGCCATATTAAAACACCCTATTAAATCATTGAAACAAATGTAATTAGTCTCCCTTAAATTAACATGAGTTTCAACGACTTAACCGAATAGTGTGCAAATGGCTTGAATGCACAGAGCGTTTAACGTTTTTTCAGAATCAAACTGCCAATTGAATAACCGGCGCCAAACGAACAAATAACACCTATATCCCCTGCGTTTAAATCTTCATGGTATTTGGCAAAAGCAATAATAGAACCAGCCGAGGCGGTGTTCGCGTATTCATCTAGAACTACCGGCGCTTCATCCAAAGTAGCATCTCGACCTAAGAGCCGCTTGCTGATCAATAAATTCATATTGATATTGGCTTGATGTAACCACCAACGTTTTAATTGCGATACTTGAATGCCTTCACTTAATAGATGATTTTCAATGTGTTCTGCCGCCATTGGGCACACTTCTTTGAATACTTTACGGCCATTTTGATGGAAAAGCTTATCTGTGGCGTAAGGATCTTCATCCGTCACTCGAGTCGTATAGCCAAAGTTCGAGCGAATATTATTGGAGAAAACCGTCACGCACTTTGTGCTAACAACATCAAAAGCATGCTCCGATTGGCAAGTCTCACTGCTTTCGACCACCGTAGCCGTGGCCACATCGCCAAAAATAAAATGAGAATCTCGATCCATATAATTCACTTGAGGCGACGTAAGTTCAGGGTTGATAACCAACACACCTTTTGATGTACCGGCTTTAATTGAATCCACTGCTCTTTGCAGACCAAAGGTTGCAGCCGAACAAGCCACCAGCATATCAAAACCAAATCCATCTATGCCCAGCGCCGCTTGCACTTCAATAGCAATCGCCGGATAAGAGCGCTGGGTATAAGCACAAGAAACAATCACGGTATCAATATCTGCTGCAGTTTTGCTGGCTGCAAAAAGCGCTTTCTTAGCTGCTTCAATGGCCATTTCAGCTTGATGGGAAACTTGGTCATCACCACGAACATCAAGTACTGGGCGCATTCGATCAATGTCTAAAGCGCCCTCTTTTGAATAGATGTAACGACTTTTAATGCCGGATGCTTTTTCAATAAAAGCGGCACTGGAAAACGGCTTGGCTTCTATTTCGCCTGACTCAATCGCCGTTGCGTTTTCAGTATTAAATTTTTCAGCCCATGCATTGTAGCTGGCTACAAGTTCTTCATTACTAATGGATTGCGCTGGAGTCCATAAACCAACTCCGCTAATGACGACAGAAGCGTTCATATTATTCATCCTTTGTTATTAATTATTATTAAAAAGCGATGATTTAAAAAAGCATCAACAAAAAACACTTATCGAAAAAGTATAGACGAGATTGTGACTGACATGGCTCGCTTAGTCTATAAATGTAATAACAATAAAGACTAGAAATACCTATAAATTATATCTAGTTTTTCTTGAAAGCATCCATACTATTAAGAAGTGGGTCATTGTTTCGATAGAAGAAAGCTCTGTTTTATGAGATACATAAGAGCTTCAAATTATCTAATTTGGATTTGACTAAGCGAGCTTATATGGAAAATAACAAGGCATTAATTCTCTCTGGTGGCGGCGCTCGTGCAGCCTATCAAGTCGGTGTATTGTCTGCGATGGGGAAAATGCTCCCTAAAAATACGCCTTTACCCTTTCCTATTTTATGTGGAACCTCCGCAGGTGCACTCAATGCAACCATGCTTGCTACTCACGCCAGTAACTTTTCCAAAGCCGCTTCCACTTTAGCTTTTGTATGGCGCCACCTAACACCAGATCAAATTTACACAGTGGGCCGTTGGCCTGTGGCGAGCTCTTTAACCAAAACTCTCATTTCGCTGTTTCATAAACACAGTCATGGGTCTTCCATTGCTTTGATGGACAATACGCCTTTAAAAGAGTTACTAAATAATCACCTAGATTTCTCGCGGATTAATACAGCTATCGAAACTCAACAACTGACAGCATTGGCAATCACCGCTATGAGCTACAGCACAGGTGAGTCAACCACCTTTTTCCAAGGAAAAGCGGGGTTAAAAGAATGGCAAGCAAGTAGGCGAAAAGGCATCAAGGATAATATAGAGGTTGATCATTTATTGGCTTCCAGCGCCATTCCAATGATATTTCCTGCCCATAAAATACATCAGCACTATTATGGCGATGGGGCGATTAGACAAAAATCCGCCATCTATCCAGCACTACAATGTGGTGCGAACAAACTCTTTATTATCGGCGTGAGTGGCAATCGAAGCCCCAAACCTTGGTCAACACCAGAAGACAATATTAAACACAGCGCACCAAGTGTGACGCAGATACTAGGTCAATTATTGAACAGTGCGTTCATTGATAACCTTGAAGATGACATTCATCAATTAGAAATCATGAATCGTTTAATCAAGGACCTTCCTAAGGAAAAACAGGCGCAGCATCAGTACCTACCAACGGAGACCTTAATCATTTCGCCATCAGAAGAGCTTAACGAAATAGCTCATCGTCATATTGGGACATTACCTAAAAACGTTCGAGTCTTATTAAAAGCAGCTGGTGGATCAACCTCTGAGAAAATCAGCTCAGCGGCAAGTTATCTGCTTTTTACTCCAGAATACTGCCGAGCTTTAATAGAATTGGGACACAAGGATGCTATGTGGGAAAAAGACCGAATTTTGGCCTTTTTTAATGATTAATATCAGACTGGCTGAGCTAAATTTTTACGGCTCTTTGAAAAACAATATCCTTAGGTTCTGATACCCACGACACTAAACGCGGCATGTTATTCATTCCCAAGGAACTGCATAATTCAACGCCACCAACCTTTTCTGACAAAGTGAGCATGTTCATCTCATCAAGATAATGATGAAATAAGCGCCTTTCAAGTTGAGCCGCCACCCCTTCACTCGGCTCAATGATCTCACAATCGCCGCCCAGCTCTTTTTCAAACAGAGGCTTCACTAAAGGATAATGCGTACAAGCAAGCACCAAAGTGTCTACTTGTTTCTCCAGCATCTCGACACTCAGTTGGTGAATGGTTTGTTCTATCTTCTCTCGTGTTTCTGGCCAAGCATCAATATCAAAAGCCAGTGAATCGCTGGACATAATGGACACTTGAGCGTCTGCTTTCCACAAATCAATTAGCTGATTAAGTCGAGCACTGCGAGCGGTAACAGGTGTTGCAAGTACGGCCACTTTTCGTTGCTTGCTGACTCGAAAGGCTGGCTTAACCGCTGGCTCAACACCAACCACAGGTAAAGAGGTACTTGCTCTTAATGCATCGATTGCAGTGACCGTTGCCGTATTGCATGCGACAACAATGGCAGAGGCTTTTTCACTTTCGAAAAAACGTCCAATCTGAATCAATCTATTCTCTAACTGCTCCAAGCTTTTACTGCCATAAGGCGCAAACTCATCGTCTGCTAGGTAGAGTAAATCAAGATAAGGGAGTTTTTTATGAATAGCATTAAGAATGGTTAATCCACCAGCACCTGAATCAATCACACCGACTTTCAATCCATTAACTCCATCTAGTGAGCAGTATTTGCCTGAACAGGCAATTGAACTGGCTCTCGCTCTAGCTCAACACCGTAGCGCTCTATAATCGACTGCTTAATTTGAGTTTCAAGGTCTAATAGAGCATCGGCATTCTGTGCGGAGTAGTTCACCAGCACCAAAGCTTGTTTGTCATAAACGCCAACACCTTGGCTTTTTTTTCCTTTCCAACCCGCTTGATCAATTAGCCAGCCTGCCGCCAATTTAAAATTATCTTCAAATGCAAAAGAGACCAAATCGGGAAAGCGTTTTTTCAACTCACTATGCTGCTCTTGGCTGACAATAGGATTTTTAAAAAAGCTGCCTGCATTAGATAGCTTCTCTGGATTTGGCAGTTTTTCTTCTCGAACAGCACATACTGTATCGAATACTTTTCTCAGCGTCGGCTCACCGTCAATGCGGTTCGCCAATCCACCATAACTTAACAATAACTCAGCCTGCTTTTTAAGCGTCAATTCCACCGATGTAATGATTAACTTATTTTTCCATTTGCCTTTAAAGTGACTGTCTCTGTATGCAAAGCCACAATCTTTAGCGTTTATCCAATAAACATCGCCAGAGGTTTGGTCAATCACCTGAACACGAGCCAAAACATCTTTAACCTCAACACCGTAAGCACCAATATTTTGAACAGGTGCAGCCCCCACTGTGCCAGGAATCAGCGCGAGATTTTCAATACCATGCCAAGACTGTTCAACTGCGTGCTCAACCACTTGATGCCACTTCTCTCCTGCAGACACAGTAAGACTAATCAAGTTATTTGCATGCTCATGAGCTTTCATTCCCAACAAGCGATTAATAATAACCAAGCCGCCAATATGATCAGAAATTAGTAAATTACTGCCACCACCAATCATGGTGATATTGACGTTCGAACGATTCGCCCAAGCCAATAAAATTTTGAGTGACTCAAGGCTGTCTGCAACAGCAAAGTACTCAGCCTGATAAGAAAAACCAAAAGTGTTGTAAGTGGCTAAAGAAACATCTTTTTGAATACTTGCTTCAACCGTTTGTACAAGAGAATCGTCTGTATTAAATGGCATAATCATTAACGGTTTGTATTGTCTTTAGAGTTAAGGTGAAGCACGAATGCATTAGCGATGTCGGTTAGGTGTTCTCTCATGGAAGCAAAGCCTTCTGTGCCGCCATAATATGGATCATCCACTTCACCAAACTGAGCCTGTTCATTAAACTCACCAAACATCACAACCTTGGCAGAACTGTCCTCTGGCTGAATCTTACGAAGATTCGCTAGGTTGGCTCTGTCCATTGCAAGAATCCAATCAAATTCGTGGAAGTCTTCCACTCTAACCTGACGGGCTTTTTGCCCACTGATATCAATACCAACTTTTCTTAAAGCCGATATAGAACGAGAATCTGGAGGATTGCCAATGTGATACGCCGCAGTTCCAGCGGAGTCCAACTCTAAATGCAACTGTTGAGTGGTGGCAATATTTTCTAAAATACCCTGCGCAGCTGGCGAGCGACAAATATTGCCCAAACAAACCGTGAGTACTTTAAAAGATCTCATTTTGCAGAGCCTGACTCAAGACGCTCATCCGCTGTTAACGTGCGCGCTTCTGTCTCAAGTAAAACAGGAATGCCATCGCGAATAGGGTACGCCATCCCGCCTATTTTACTAATCAATTCATTACCATCTTTACTCAGTGATAACGCTGATTTCGTAACAGGGCAAACGAGGATATCTAATAACGCTTTATTCATCTTGATTACCTACTTTAATAAGGTTTAATTTTTCTAAAAAATCGTGTTGGAAAGACTCTGGTAAAACCAACGAAACAGGTAAATACCAAAGGTTCGGATTTAGTGAAGCTAAGCTTTGGCATTTCACTGCGTCTTTCTCTGTCATTACGACATTTCCCGTCTCTGGAATGTCGGACTCTTTAAACGAATGATGATCTGAAAACCATTTATGAGTCGTATTGTTTTCTGCTAGTCCTAATTCCGTCAAGGTATCCAAGAAGCGCTGTGGGTTCCCTATTCCTGCCATAACATGCCATTGCTCATCATCTGTAAAAGCGGCGTTGGAATCCAAAGAGCGAAGTCCATCTAATGACAATAAACTTGAGGACGTCAAACGAGTTAGAACAACCGGCAAGTTCAATTTAGTGAGCGGATCTGTCATCTGTTCTGAAATGCTTACGATAAAATCCACCTCAGTAAGCCGCTCGACTGGCTCACGCAATGGCCCAACCGGTAACAACTGACTGTTGCCCACTCCGCGTTTTGCATCAAGCATGGCAATTTCGATGTCTCGATCAAGCTGATAATGCTGCATACCGTCATCACTGATGATGATGTTGACGTCTGTAGTCTTCAGTAGATGCTGAACAGCTTGATCTCTTTTAGGAAACACCACCAAAGGACAATGAGTTTGGCGAGCTAGCATAACGGGTTCATCACCAACAGCACTGGCAAAACTATCTGGAGACACAGTAGTTGGCGCGTCAACTTTCGCGCCATGCCCTCTGGAAACGATCCCTGGACGATAACCCTGTTTTTTTAGTAGCTCGCAAATCGCCACAACCATGGGCGACTTGCCCGTTCCTCCCACGCTAATATTGCCAATAACAATAACGGGCACAGGAGCACGATAGGAAGGATTCGTCTGTTGTAAAAAGTCAGTACGCTTCTGTTTTACTAACTTCTTAACCAAAGGTTGTACCGGTTGGAAAATATGCGTCCAACCGCATTTGCCGTACCAAGATCGATTGATAAGACGCTCTAAGCTCACTGGGTTGGCTCTTTTTGTGCAGTATGAGCTAATTTAGTAATGCCCAGAGTCGCAGCGGCATCATATACTCTTAGCACCATATCGTAAGAAGCTTTCGCATCAGCGGTGATGATTAACGGTCTTGAGTTATCACCTCTGGTCACTTCTTTTAAGCCTTGAACCAAGGTACTGACTCTTTCATTAATCAGAGTTTGTCCATTGATGACATATTGGCCGTCAGCTGTGATAACGAGCTCAACATTTTGAGAAACATCAGAGCTGGGTGCGTTAGAAGTAGCCGTTGGCAAATCAATCGTTAACTCAGTACTTTGGTTAAACGTTGTACTTACCATGAAAAAAATCAACAGTAAAAAAACGACATCAATCAAAGGAGTTAAGTTGATTTGGACGTCATCGATTTTTTGACGACGAAATTTCACTGTGCTGCTCCTGATTTGCTTTTATCACCATGAAGCGCATCTACCAATTTGGTCGATTGCTGCTCCATTGTCACAACCAGCACATCGATTTTACGACTGAAAAAGCGGTGGAATATTAACGCAGGAATCGCCACACCTAAGCCTGCTGCTGTGGTTAATAATGCTTCAGAGATACCACCAGCTAAAAGCGCTGTATTGCCCGCACCATTTTCCATTAACACAGCAAACACCTTGATCATGCCGACAACAGTTCCAAGCAAGCCCAATAGAGGAGAAATGGCCGCGATGGTTCCCAATGTGTTCATAAAGCGTTCTAGCTCGTGAATAACATGACTCGCAGCTTCTTGAACGCTCTCTTTCATGGCACTGCGCCCATGCTTTGAGTTTAATAAGCCAGCGGCAAAAATCGAAGCCAAGCCCGTTTTAGATTGCATTGAGCGGATGTAATCAAGTGTCATTCTGTCGTCACGTAAACGGGTCATTACATCACTGAGCAGTCCATTTGGCACCACACCCGATTTGCGTAACGTCCAAAAGCGCTCAAGGATAATGGCCAACGTTAGGATTGAACAAGCCATTAACGGCCACATGAAAAAACCACCAGTTTGAATAAAGGCTAACACTTCAATCTCCAATTTAAGTTTGCAAGTAATTTACCACACTCTCGAACTTTTCTACACGCTTGCAAGTGTCAGATTTTAAGAGAAAAAATGAATATATACAGTTCGAATGCCTTAATGTAATTCTATTGTCTTGAAAATAAAAATTCAGAGATTCACCAGAAGAAACCAACAGCCAATTCACACTCAATGCCTTTAGCATCGACTTAACATTTTCAGGCGGTGGCCTTTTAAAAATTATCCAATCTATTTCATGCTGTAATAAGGATTGAGGCGTTAAGGAAGACATCGAATTTGGCGCCAAGATGTAGCGACCTTTGATATTGTCTCCCAAGTAACCACTAAACAGTAATTTACCCAAATCTCCACCGGCCCAAGTGTCTGTTATCAGAGAATTGACGCTGTTTTTAACTGCCAAGGTGTTTGCTTTATTTTCTATCTGAATATCTGCTTTATAAAGGTGAAGCCACACAGGTGAAAACAACACACACCAAATCGCCAGTACACTCAAAAACCCTCTTTTCAAGGGACTTTGAGATACCCAATAAACAATCAATAAGAGCATAATTATTCTTGGAATGGCTGAAGAGAAGTGATCGAAATAAAAAACGGGGACAGTAAAAGCAGCCCATTCCAAAAAGCTTTCAATATAACCAAGGCCGTAATCCAATATTTGATAACTGTGCAGGGTTCCAAAAATCAAAACTTCAAAGCAAGCCACCATTCCCCACGGAAACCATATAACGCCAGCCACAGGAATAAGGAAAACGTTCATCAAGATAGAACTGCTTGAAATCCCTTCCTGCCAACCCAGTATCAGCACCATGGACGCCGTACTTAGCATCACTTGCAATATCAGCAGCCGAGATAATTTCGTAGATAACTGACAGAAGCCAATCAATAAATACACCATACTAAATGACAACCACAGACCGGGGCTTAATATGGATCTTGGCTCAATCAGTAGTACAAGCCACAGGGCAAACGTAATGATGCTATAAGGAGACACTTTTAACGCCAACATACGAGCACACATATAAGCGCTTAACATGATCGAAGCCCGTATGACTGGCTCTCCCCAATTTGTTATATAAGCGTAACCAAACAACAAGGGCACTATGATGACGAAATCACAGTGCCATCGAGTTAAACCTGCCAATAACAATTTATCTGGACAAAATTGCCACACACATCGACTCAACAAACGGCCAATCACAAACATGAAGCCTGTATGCAAGCCAGACACCACAAACAAATGCGCTAAGCCTAAGACTCTAACAATCCAAGTGTCTCTTTCACTCCAAAGGTCATTTTTCCCAAGTAACAAGGCCTTGGAAAAACGCCAAGATGAAAAATCCTGCAGAGCATTATCCAATTGGGCTAACAGCCACTCTCTTGGCTCAGTGATATTTCTTACTTGTAGCCTGTTCAGGTCAGAGTTTTCAAAGCGAACTTCAATTTGAGTAAGTTTTCTTTCTACATACAGCTTACGTTGCCATGGCGTACCGTCTTTTTCAGGCCAAACAACCTTACTAATCACGCCACGAATTAGAGAATCATCACGACTATCAAAAAATAGGGTATCGAAAGGTGAAACAGGAATAAGATTGAAATGCTCAAATGTCTGGCGGGAGCCGTCTTGCAGGAAAAACACTAAATTAACGTCATACTGTTTTGCTTTGCTATTTGCCTGAAAAACCTCTGTTGACCTTAAATAAATCTCTTCACGATCTACATTTACCCCAAGCTTTTGCCCTGAAAATAATGACAAAGGCTCTGTACCTGAGAACTCATGAAGAGCAATTGAAATAAAGGAGATAAGTGTCAAACATGCCACTATTAACCCTTTTATACGGATTAAGTAGAGACACACTAGAATGATATAAGTAGAATACAACCATAAATACTCTACTGGCACCAAAATGGCGCCCACCAAAATGGACAAACTACTTAGTAACATCAAGACCTCCATGTCTTAAAGTGCTAACTTATTTTTATCTGATTATGCCGAAAAATCACCTAAGAAAATTCATACCTAACCCAGAAAAGCTTAAAAAGAGTAAAGTCTTAGGTATTTTAGGCTCCCAGATTTATGCCGCCAATCTATGGCATTTAAACAGAAAATCTGTGGCAAGAGGCTTTTTTAACGGCTTATTTTGGGCCTTTATTCCCATGCCATTTCAAATGCTGGCGTCCGCCCTTCTCGCTATCCCAATGCGTGCAAACATTCCATTGTCGATTGCACTCGTTTGGATTACCAACCCATTCACCATGCCTTTTGTTTTCTATTTTAACTATAAGTTTGGCAGCTTCATACTAGGCAGCCATGATAGGAAACATTTCAAACTGTCCATTGAATGGATATGGGACAAAATGGAGCATATTTGGCTTCCGCTTTATGTGGGCTCGGTCATGTCAGGCTTAATTGCTGGTGCGATTGGTTATGCTCTGATTATCATCTTGTGGCGTTTTCATGTCATCAAACGCTGGAAAGAGCGTCAATTACGCTCGCAGAAATAAAAAAGGCCAAGGTGATTAACCTCGGCCTATAACGATCATTTAGAAGCACTTCCCTTCTCTAACAATATCCAAACATGAATATCACTTTAAAGTCTGCAGCGCTCCTTTGGATAAACGATAAGCTGAATCCATCCAGCCCAACATTTTTTCGTCATGAGTCACAATAAGAAACGCCATGTTATAGGTGACTTTCAACTCATTGATCAAATTCTGAATATCCAATGAGGTTGTTTCATCCAAGTTACCCGTTGGTTCGTCCATTAAGACACAAGCCGGACGATTAGCCAAAGCTCGAGCGATAGCAACACGCTGCCTTTCACCACCTGATAATTGTGATGGTTTATGATGCAAACGATCTTTTAAACCAACTTGGCTCAGTAACTCCTCGCCTCGTTTCTTTGCTTCACTCTTCTTTACCCCTGCAATCCACATGGGCATTAGGACATTCTCTAAAGCTGAAAACTCTGGCAGTAAATGATGGAACTGATAAACAAAGCCCATTTCAGAGTTTCGCATTTTAGAGCGTTTAGCGTCTCTCATACTAGACCAAGAAACTTGCGCTAGCTTCACATCCCCTGTTGTAGCTAAATCTAATCCTGCCAACAAATTCAAAAGTGTAGTTTTACCAGAACCAGACGCACCAACAATGGCGCAGGCTTGACCTTTGTGCAGCTCAAAATCAATGGATGTAAACACATCAATGGTTTGCTTACCATCTTGATACTGTTTAGAAAGCGATTGGCATTCTAAGACGATGTCATTATTCATAACGCAATGCCTCCGCGGGTTCTACTTTTGATGCTCGCCAAGCCGGATATATGGTTGCAGCGACTGTCATAATAAAGGCCGATGTTACAATCAATTCTACGTCTGACCACTCAAGCTGAGAAGGAAGGTAATTAATAAAGTACACATCTGAACTTAAGAATTGAACGCCCAGCAAGGTTTGAAGACCCGCAATCATCTCGCTGACATTTAAAGCAAGCGTAACGCCTAAAATCACACCAATTAATGTTCCAAGCATGCCAATGAAGATGCCCTGAACAATAAATATCATCATAACTTGGCTGGATGTAAGCCCCATGGTTCTAAGAATGGCTATGTCGTTACGTTTATCCGTTACCACCATTACCAAGGTAGAAACGATATTAAAAGCGGCAACAGCAACGATCAGCAACAATAACAAACCAATCATGGTTTTTTCCATTTGAATGGCTTGAAATAAATTGCCATGAGTTCGAGTCCAATCACTGACTCGATTCTGACCAGGTACTTCTCTAGCAATGTCCCAAATACGGGAAGAAGCCACAAACAAATCATCAAACGAAATACGCAGCGCTTCGACTGAATCCTCATCGTAACGCTTTAACTTCGCTGCATCTTGAATATTGATATAAGCCAAACTGCTGTCTAATTCAGCGCCCACTTCGAATGTTCCCACCAATGTGAAGCGCTTTAAAACAGGTGCAACACCAACAATAGAAACATTCGCTTTAGGCAAAATCGCCGTGACTTTATCGCCAATCTGAACTCTGAGCATTTTTGCCAATTGAGCACCAAGCACTATGCCAAACCGAGTGTCATTAAGTGCATCTAACGACCCAGAAGCCATGTTCTCATCAACAATTGAAACCTTCTTTTCCATTTCTGGATTGATGCCATTAAGAATGGCGCCATGAACACTGGCACCTGATTGAAACATAACTTGTGCTTGAATATTTGGCGCAACACCAACAACGTCTGGCATGTTACTGACAAGTTCTGCCGTTGATCGCCAATCTTCCAATTCTGGATTTCCCCACAAAGTAGCGTGAGGCACCATACCTAAAACCCGCTGACGTAATTCTCGATCAAACCCATTCATTACAGATAAAACGGTAATCAGCACCATTACACCCAGTGCCAGACCCGCGATAGAAGAAAAGCTAATAAACGAAATAAAATGATTTGAGCGTTTTGCTCGCGCATAGCGCAAACCAATCGCGATAGGTAGGAAATTAATCAATGTATATCCTTGCATGGCATTTGTTTGACAAAAAAGGGAGGAAATAACCTTTCCTCCCTTATAGACAAAATCGCCAATCTAAAACTTAAGCGTCGAAATCGATGCCTATACGACGACCAACATCTTCATAGGCTTCAATCACGCCACCTAAACCTTGACGGAAGCGGTCTTTGTCCAGTTTCTCTTTCGTTTCGGCATCCCATAAGCGGCAGCCATCAGGAGAAAATTCATCTCCAAGTACAACCTCACCTTTATATAGGCCAAATTCTAACTTGTAATCAACCAGAATCATGCCGCCTTCAGCAAAAATCGCTTTTAATACATCATTCACCTTGTATGTAAGCTCTTTTGCTTTAGCAAGATCGTCAGCTTTCGCCCAACCGAATGACTCAACATGAGATTCGTTGATCATTGGGTCGCCTAATGCATCATTCTTAAGGAATAATTCAAACGTTGGTGGTGTTAAAGCAATGCCTTCTTCAACACCTAAACGACGACATAAGCTGCCTGCGGCAACATTTCGGACAACACATTCAACTGGCA
Source organism: Marinomonas algae (assembly GCF_047525555.1). NCBI lineage: Bacteria > Pseudomonadati > Pseudomonadota > Gammaproteobacteria > Oceanospirillales > Oceanospirillaceae > Marinomonas > Marinomonas algae. The sequence goes on from NZ_JBLIXK010000006.1 coordinate 59,829, forward strand.
TCATGTCTAAGCACTTAACCAATGATTCTGTATCACTCAACAGTTTTTCAAAGTGTGTAGGAATGCCTGCTTCCTGCAACTTTGTCATGATAAAAGCATTAAACTTGTTATTTACCATGCCTTTACGGTCAAGCTGCTCAATGCGCTTACCGTCAAACGCAGAAGTGTCATCACGAAACACTAGAACCATTTTGTCAGGATCATCTGTACGAAATACAGATTTTGCCTTACCTGCATACAGCTCTTGTCGTTTTTCCATTGGAAAATCTCCGATTATGAGGGGTTAATCTATTTTACTTTAAAAAACGTTGTACCAAATGGAACGAAGTCACTTCAGGAAAATCCATTGAAGAAACATCAATCACTAAGAAATCACCTGCTTTTTGGTGTGTGATTTCATAAGAATATTCACGCTTGTCCCAAGTTACATCGTCTAAATTACGACGATATACATTGAAGAGCTTTTGCTTCTCGCCATCTCCAGTTGGAATACTAAAGTCAACAATATCACCAATACGAGCAACGTCTTCAGGCTTCACTGGAGCAATTTTGCTTTCCGCGTCAGGCATGATGTAAAAACCAGCGGTTTGAAGTTGTGCTTCCAATTCTGCAGCGGAAAGGTTTTTGTTCAAACGAACCGCGAAAATACCGCGGTGGTTGACCCAAACAGGGAAATCAGATGTATCACCACGATTGGACAAATACGCCGATGATTGATTCAACTGACGACCCATTGTCCCCCATAAGCGTACAGCGATTGTGTATGTGTCATCACTTGCTTTTGGTGACATCCAATCACTTGGTTCCGCATCACCTTCTTGCTCATGACGAAGCTGCATAGTGACAAGGGTTTTACCTTCTACTTCGCTAAACTTAAATGAGAAGACAGATTGGTCAGGATACACTCGTGTTATTTTGCTCCACAATGACGCCCACCAGCCTTGCGGGTCAAAATCAAAAGGAACAGAAACAATTTCGTCTTCTGTTTGAGAACGGATAGATTGGCCTGCGCCATAAAGAGCCGCTAGAAAATCTGAAACAATGCGTTTTGTCTGCGCTTTCGATGCAGGAACCAGCAATTCAATCGACTGTTCTGTTTCAGTCATACCAACAGCAACCATTGGATAATAAATAAATTGCGCTCTTGGTGTTTCAAAAGGGGTAACAGACTCTAAATCAGCAATTTTATCTTCATTCGGAATGACCAATGCATCTTTGGACGGCAAAGAACCTTCTGGCGACTGCAACGAATTCTCAACTGCTCTTTCATTTTGGTAATCGTTAGAATGGTCTGTATAGAAAAGGCTACAGCCAGACAATAGAACTAAGAAGCTAACTTGGGAAAGGATTAATGAGATTTTTTTCATACTAACAAAACTCCAGCTTGGACCATAGATTCTCTAACAGCAGAATGACATTGCTCAGAAAGAGGTGTTAATGGTAAACGAATGCCTTCACTACACAAGCCCAATTGGCTACACGCCCATTTTACAGGAATAGGATTCGATTCTAAGAATAAGTTCTTATGCAATAAAGCAGCCGTAGCGTCTATTGCTTTCGCCTGCTCTGCATCACCTGATAATGCAAACTCTGCCGCTTTTGCGATGACTTTTGGTGCAACATTGGCCGTTACGGAAATGTTACCTTTACCGCCTAATAGCATAAGTGCAACAGCGGTAGGATCATCGCCAGAATAAACGGCAAAATCTTCTGGTACAGCGTGAATCAAAGCCTCACCACGCTCTAGATTTCCAGTAGCGTCTTTTACTCCGACAATATTTTTAATAGCAGACAATCTGACAACTGTGTCATTTTGCATGTCACACGCCGTACGGCCTGGAACATTATAAAGAATTTGAGGAATATCTACGGCATCAGCGATGGCTTTAAAATGCTGATATAAGCCTTCTTGTGTTGGCTTGTTGTAATATGGCGTCACAAGCAAACACGCATCCGCGCCGGCTTCTTTGGCACTTCGAGTTAAATCTATTGCTTCGTGAGTCGCGTTGGCACCTGTTCCTGCGATCACAGGAACTCGGCCGTTTACTGTCTTAACAACTTGGCGAATAACATTGGCGTGTTCTTCATGAGTCAGTGTTGAAGATTCACCTGTTGTACCTACTGCAACGATGCCGTGGGTACCTTCGTTAATATGAAACTCTATAAGATCATCTAATTTTTTAGTATCTACAGCGCCATCTGGTGACATGGGTGTGATAAGCGCAACTAAACTACCTGTGATCATTTCGAGTCTCCGATAAAATTATAAGCGCGCCTATAGTAACGCCCAGACTCCGCTTTAACAATAATTGAGAGGCGTAAAGCGAACGTAAATAGGGAAGATTTTTCAATCGAGAAGATTTTTGCCTTATGTCTTGCTAAGCTAATAATATTTCAATCGTTTTTCTTTAAAATTTTCATTAAACAAAGAGTAATTTTATGACTATCGAAGTAGGACAAATCGCTCCAGATTTTACCGCCAAAGATCAAAATGGCGACACAATTACACTGAGCCAGTTCAAAGGCAAAAAAGTGGTCTTATATTTTTACCCAAGAGACAACACACCAGGCTGTACAGCCCAAGCCTGCGACTTACGTGATCACTACCAAACTTTGCTAGACCAAGGCTACATTGTTCTTGGTATCAGTACAGACACAGAAAAGAAGCACCAAAACTTTATTGCTAAATACGATCTACCTTTTCCATTAATCGCCGACACTGAAAAAGAAGTTCATGAACTGTATGGCACATGGCAACTAAAAAAATTCATGGGACGTGAATCCATGGGAACAGTAAGAACCACTTTTATCATTGATGAAGATGGTAAAATCGAAGAAATTATCAGCAAAGTAAAAACCAAAGAACACGCTGCACAAATTCTTAAGTAAGCTTTCTTATAGCTTTCAAACAGTAAGCTTCCAACAAAAACGCCCAAACGAAAAGGCTCAACCATGGTTGAGCCTTTTTTATTCTCTTTACCTTATTCTAAAAGACCGATCACTGTCTCGTTAAACGATCGTTGCCCAAAACCACAGGCTCAGAAGATCGATAAGGGTTAATATCCAACCCACCTCTTCTCACATAACGAGCATAAACCGTTAAGCTTTCGGGTTTACATTGGCGCATGATGTCGATAAAAATTCGCTCAACACATTGTTCATGAAAGTCCGTATGTTCGCGGAACGAAACAATGTATTTCAATAAACTTTCATGCTCAATTTTTGGCCCTTTATAATCGATGAAAACCGAACCCCAATCTGGTTGATTGGTTACTGGACAATTAGATTTTAACAAATGACTGACCAAACGCTCTTCAACCACTTCTTCTCCAGCGGTTAGTAAATCGGCATTCGGATGATATTCATTCACTTCAACATCCAGCTCATCAATACAATAATCCGGTGTCAGTACAACCAAAGACGAGACAGAATCAAGGTCTCTGATAATCACTGTCACATTAGCTTTAGCAGCCTCTGAAAGATCTTTTTCAAGCAGCACTTGAACTTCTTCAACAGAGTCATATCGCATTTGATTGAGTGAATTCAAATACAACTTAAAAGACTTAGACTCAATAATATTTGGCGAATCGCAAGGTAAACGGAACTCAGCCAAAGCCACGACTGGTTTGCCTTTTAGATTCAACCATGACACTTCATAAGCATTCCAAACGTCTTCGCCATAAAAAGGCAATCGCTCAGATTCAATATCCATTTCCTGCCACTTATCCACCCTTGCAATAGGGTAAAGCAAACTTGCATCATATTCAGAAACATACTCAGTTTGCTGACCTAAAGGTAAAAAACCCATACTATATTTTCCTCAATTACGAATGCCTTTGCCCTGATTCAGTAAACGCAAGCTATACCAAAACAACACAGCAATAAATACACCAACAATGATCAATGCCCAATAGACATTGATATCTGACACACCAAGAACCCCATAACGAAAAGCGTTAACCATATAAAGCACAGGATTCAAAAGAGAGACCGACTGCCAAAAATTGGATAGCAGATCAATAGAATAAAAAACGCCTCCAAGATAAGTCAGCGGCGTTAAAATAAAAGTAGGAACAATCGACACATCATCAAAACTTTGGGCGTAGATTGCATTCACAAAGCCCCCCAACGAAAACATAATCGCTGTCAAACACACCACTAATATCGTCATAAACACATTTTCTAGCGATAAATGAGTGAAAAATAACGACAAAACAGTCACAACTAACCCAACCAGTAAACCACGCGCGACACCACCCAATACATACCCAACCAAGATCACCCAATTAGGTGTTGGTGATACAAGCAGCTCTTGAACACTGTGCTGAAATTTCGCCGAGAAAAACGACGACGAGACATTTGAGTAAGAGTTCGTGATCACCGACATCATAATCAGACCTGGAACTATGTACTCCATATAACTAAAGCCGCCCATTTGACCAATTCGGTCACCAATCAAATTGCCAAAAATAGCAAAATACAATGTCATGGTAATGGCTGGCGGCAATAAAGTTTGTGGCCAAATACGAGTGAAGCGACGAATCTCTTTAATTAAAATAGTATAAAACGCAATCCAAATTTCTGAGTTTTTCATCTAATTAGCCTTTGATTAATTTCACGAAGAGCTCTTCGAGTCGGTTAGATTTATTACGCATACTTAAAACATTAATCGACATCTCATCCAATGCGTTAAAAATCGTGTTCAATGACTGCCCTTTTACCACCTCAATCTCCAGAGAAGTCGCATCTTTAGAGGTTGAAATAGCAAAGCCTGGTAATGTCCAATTTTCTGGCAAACTGGCATCAAGATCTAAAATGAAAGTTTCTTGATTCAGCGTTTTAAGCAACTCTTTTACACTTGTATTCTCAACAATTTCTCCGGCATTAATAATGGCGATATTGCGGCACAACTGCTCAGCTTCTTCCAAATAGTGAGTCGTTAAAATAATCGTCGTACCTTGTTCGTTAAGTTGCTTAATGAACTCCCACATAGAACGGCGAAGCTCAATATCCACACCCGCTGTCGGCTCATCAAGAATCAGCACTTCAGGCTCATGTATTAACGCCCTAGCGATCATCAAGCGACGCTTCATACCACCAGATAACATACGAGATTGAACGTTTCTCTTTTCCCACAAATCCAATTGTTTTAAATACTTTTCAGCACGTTCAACCGCTACCGAGCGACTAATGCCATAAAATCCAGCTTGAGTAACAACAACATTGAATACCGTCTCAAAAACATTAAAGTTGAACTCTTGAGGAACAACACCTAAATGCTTTTTAGCAGTCGCAAAATCTTCATCTATATCTGTACCAAAGATAGAAACCTTGCCCGATGTTTTATTCACCAAAGAACATAGAATTCCAATCGTTGTTGATTTACCTGCACCATTAGGTCCAAGCAAAGCAAAAAAATCGCCTTTCTTAACTTTTAAGTCCACGCCTTTTAATGCCTCAAATCCACTTTCATAGCGTTTTTTAAGGTCACTAATTTCAATTGCATATGTCATAATTAACACTCTCGTACGGCGATGCCGACTAATATAATTATTTACTTAATAGGGTTTTACGTGGAATCACGCACACAATATATACTTGATGCCTTTGCTGATTTACGACAGCGAATTGCAGAGCACGCTCCTTTTGATCAAACAGATTTAGCAGAAGAGGAGCTGGACTTTCTAGAAAAATGGGATCTGTTAATCAAAGATATTGAAGCAAACACTCACGATTATACTTTTCAAGCCCAAGAGATACTGTCACGTTTTATACGATGCTACGCCAATTTAGTCCCACTGATTAAGCGAGAGCTTTTATGGTTCACCGGCGGTGAATGTTTGCATTTCTTAGGTGATGAAGAAATCACGCTTTATCAAGAAATGGAAGAGCGTTTATACGAGCTCGACAGCCAAAATAAAAGCTACAATATTTCCGAAGAAATTAATGCTCTGCGTGGCACGCCCACTCAAGTTCATTAATGTATTAAATGGGCGGCTGACTGCATCCGCCCATCTATACCTCAATCAACCTTTCTGAAGACTAAGGTTCCGTTTGTACCACCAAAACCAAACGAGTTATTCAGCACAACATCGATTTTGCGTTTCTGTGGCGTTCCTGGCACATAATTCAAATCGCAGCCTTCGCCTTGCTCTTCTAAATTAATCGTCGGCGGAGCCACCTGATCTCGAATAGCCAAGATCGAGAAAATAGACTCTACAGCGCCAGACGCACCAAGCAAGTGACCAATCATTGACTTAGTCGAACTGATTGCAACGTCCGCTGCATCTTCAGCCATCAAAGACTTCACCGCCTGAGTTTCTGCTAAGTCTCCTGCAGGAGTCGATGTACCATGAGCGTTTATATAATCAATATGCTCAGGTTTGAGATCAGCATCTTTTAATGCCGCACTCATTGCCGCTGTTGCACCTTCACCACCTTCTGGTGGCGCAGTCATGTGGTGTGCATCATCGCTCATACCGAAGCCGGCGAGTTCTGCGTATATTTTTGCACCACGAGCAACAGCATGCTCATATTCTTCTAAAACTAGAATTCCAGCACCATCTCCCATCACAAAACCATCTCGGTCTTTATCCCATGGGCGACTTGCTGTTTTAGGATCATCATTGCGAGTAGACAGTGCTCTGGCTGCGCCAAAACCACCAATACCTAACGGTGTAATCGCCATTTCGGCACCACCAGCAATCATGACATCAGCATCGCCATACGCAATCATGCGTCCAGCCATACCAATATTATGAGTACCTGTTGTACAAGCAGTCACAATAGAAATATTAGGGCCTTTAAAGCCAAAGCGTATTGCGACATGACCAGAAATCATATTAATAATCGCGCCTGGTACAAAAAAAGGAGAAATACGTTTTGGGCCCGATTCATTCAATAGCTCTAGGTTTTTCTCAATCATTGGCAAACCACCAATGCCTGAACCTATCGCACAGCCAACACGACTTAAATCTGTTGTGTCCGCATTTAGGTTAGCGTCTTCTAATGCTTGAACAGACGCAGCAATACCATATTGAATAAAAAGATCCATTTTGCGAGCTTCTTTTACACTCATATATTGAGTGGCATCAAAATCATGCACTTGAGCTGCAAAACGAGTGGAAAATTGGCTAGCGTCAAAACTGGTGATCTCTGACACACCACTTTTGCCTTCCAATATGTTATCCCACGTATCTTTCACATTATTGCCAAGGGGTGTCACCATTCCCATACCTGTGACTACAACCCGACGACGAGACATAAGACTCCTCCAGCCATTCGCCTTCAATTCTGAAGAGCTATTAATAAGAAAAGCCGCTGTAATAGAATACAAGCGGCTTTTCGGGAAACTCAGTAAACCAATATCTTACAAGTTAGCGTTGATGTAGTCGTTCGCTGCTTGTACAGTAGTGATTTTTTCAGCTTCTTCATCAGGAATCTCAGTATCAAATTCCTCTTCAAGAGCCATAACCAACTCTACAGTGTCTAGGGAATCTGCACCCAAATCATCAACAAAAGATGCAGAAGCGACAACGTCTTCCTCTTTAACACCTAGTTGTTCACATACAATTTTCTTAACGCGTTCTTCAATGCTACTCATTAGAAGTTCCTACTTTACTCATTAACAGCTCAGTGTGAGCAATTATAATATTCGATAACCTAAAAGGCATGATTCTATACATCAACCGGAGACGTATTTTCGTTGAATTAAATATAAAATTCAACTCAAATTACGACATATACATACCGCCATTGACATGTAATGTCTCACCAGTGATGTAAGCAGCGCCTTGCGACGCTAAAAATGCGACAGCTGCCGCAATTTCTTCTGGCTGACCAAGGCGCGAAGAAGGTACTTTTTCAACCAATTTCGCTTTGTGCTCTTCTGGAAGCACCTTAGTCATATCCGTTTCAATGAATCCCGGAGCAACACAGTTTACTGTAATACCACGAGATGCAATTTCTGCCGCCAAAGAACGACTAAAGCCTTCTAGTCCAGCTTTTGCAGCAGAGTAATTTGTTTGTCCGCCATTGCCCATAGAGCCAACAACAGAGCTAATACTAATCACACGACCGAATTTTGCCTTGGTCATGCCACGTAGGCAAGCTTTTGTAACACGAAATACTGAAGTAAGGTTCGTGTTAACTACTTGTTCCCACTCATCTTCTTTCATTCGCATCATAAGGTTGTCACGAGTAATACCCGCATTATTAACCAAAATTGTTGGCGCACCAAATTCTGCAGTAATTTCTTTTACAACAGTATCAACAGATTCACTTGATGATACGTCTAGAACCCAGCCTTTGCCTTTGTCGCCTAAGTATTCGCTAATACTTTGCGCACCAGACTCGCTTGTAGCCGTACCAATAACAGTAGCACCCTGCTCAACCAAAGCCGTTGCAATTGCTTTACCTATGCCACGAGTAGCTCCAGTTACTAGAGCAATTTTTCCTTCAAGACTCATTTTTGTCTCCAACAATTAATTCAAACAATTGTATCAATATCAACTAAGCAGATAGAGCCGCTTCAAAACCAGATAAATCACCTAAAGAAGAGGCAGCAAGACCTTTAACGATTCGCTTATTCAGTCCGCTCAATACTTTACCTGGGCCGCATTCTAGGGTTTCAGTTACACCTAGCTCAGAAAGTAAGACTACAGACTGAGTCCATAATACAGGCTCACTTAATTGAGCAACCAAGTTTGCTTTAATAACTTCTGGGTCTGATACAGCCTGAGCGGTCACATTTTGCACCAACACACAAGAAGGCGCTTTAAACTCGATAGAATTCAATTTTTCAGCTAACTTTTCGCCTGCTGGTATCATTAATTCACAATGAGAAGGAACACTAACAGGAAGTGGCAATGCGCGCTTAGCACCAGCTTCTTTAGCATTCGCCATTGCCGCTTCAACTGCTGCAACATGACCTGCAATAACCACCTGGCCAGGAGAGTTAAAATTAACCGCGCTAACAATACCTTCTGCTGCAGTACAAGCCGCTACAACTTTATCATCATCTAATCCGATGATCGCTGCCATCGCACCTTCACCTGCTGGAACCGCTTGTTGCATGTATTCGCCACGCAATTTCACAAGCTCAACAGCATCACTGAACGCTACAACACCAGAACACACCAACGCAGAATATTCACCTAAACTGTGACCAGCAACATAATCAGGTTTAGCACCACCTTGTTGCTCCCAAAGGCGCCACAAAGCAACACTTGCCGTTAAAAGAGCAGGCTGAGTCTTATCTGTTTGACTCAACTTTTCAGCGTCATTTTGCACAAGATCCCATAAATCGTAGCCAAGCACAGCTGATGCTTCCGCAAAAGTCTGCCCTATTACATCATGCTTTTCAGCCAAATCAGACAACATCCCTAACTGCTGAGAACCTTGCCCCGGAAAAACAAACGCTAATTTAGTACTCATTTAATCTCCTAACTATGAAGCCTTATCACAAAGTCGCGCTTCCATGGCAGAATATAAATCTGCTCGCGCTATATCAATGCCATACTCGATTGCACCAATCATTGCTGGCACATCAGAACAACCATGGCCTTTTACCAAATTGCCACGCACACCGGCTAAACAAGCACCATGCCTACGCTCAGTTTGGTAAAAAGTCTCGAACAAAGAGGAGACACCATCCACCCCTTTAAATTTCCCCATCAAAAAAGACAAAAGCCCTTCCGATGCTTTTAATACTGCATTACCTACCATGCCATCACAAACAATGACATTTTTTTCACCTTCGAACAGCTCAGAACCTTCAGCATAACCAAGATAAGTCGGCCATTCTCTATTAGATAAAAGATAGTCAGCCTCTTTAATAACCACACTACCCTTCGTACTCTCCACCCCAACGTTCAACAAACCCACTTTAGGCGCTTCATTACTCAAGGCTTCAACGTAAGCCCCACCCAATTCTGCAAAACCAATCAGCATAGATGAAGGACAGTGAACATTCGCCCCTAAATCAACCAAACAACGCAAAGGGTTTGAATACAACTCCCTAATCAAAGCAGGATAAAGCTTTGGTCTTAATAAGCCAAGAATGTGACGAGCAAGTGCCACCATCGCACCAGTATTCCCCAATGTTACAGCAACATCAGAAGAGCCTTTTGCTAAAGCACCCAAGGATTGATAAAGCGTAGTATTACGACGACGAAACAAGGATAAAACGATCTCATCATCTCCATCAATTACATCAGAGCAAGCTATCAGAGATAAACGTTCATTAGGAACTGGAAGGGATAATCCGGCATAAGGGGAATAATAAATAGTGATGGCTACATCATAATAGCGCGAGAGAATTTCCTCAGCACCATCAAATGCAATGCGGGGACCTAAGTCCCCGCCCATAGCGTCTAAAGCTACCCTGATCATGGGTATCTTAGTTACTCACCTTTAGGTGTAATAACTTGACGGCCACGATAAAAACCATCAGCAGAAACGTGGTGACGACGGTGAAGTTCACCAGTAGTCTGTTCTACAGATAGAGTTGCGCTTGTCAAAGCATCGTGTGAACGACGCTGGCCGCGACGTGAACGAGTTACTTTACTTTTTTGTACTGCCATTTTTGGAGCTCCTAACTTTACTTGGCCTTTAATTGGGCCAATATACTAAATGGATTCGGTTTTTCGTCATCCGGTGCGTCATCGGTAGACGAGGCATACTTTACAGCTGTTGGGTTGCAACCACTTTCTTCGTGATAAGCGACAATAGGTAAAGCAAGTATAATTTCTTGTTCCACCATATCTGCTAAGATTACGTCACCATCGGTCATGACAACAGGGTCGTAATCAGCCGGTATATTTTTCGCATGATCTTCGTCATAAACAAAGGCCAAAGATAAATCTAACGTCAGATCATGTGCCACAGGCCCCATACAACGTTGGCACACCAAGTGAACCTTCGTTGTTAATGAACCAGTCGCAATGTAGCGCCTATCCTCATCAACTCTAAAGTCTAGATGAATGGATACATCACCCTCATCTGAGGCTAATATAGCACAAAGCTCCTTAAATTGATTAAGAGGCATGCACCCTTCAATCGCTGACTCATGGTTAGCGTATTTACGAGGGTCAAAATATTTAGGTAATGTGTCATTCAACATGGCGGCAGATAATATTGCCAAGGGCTCTAATTGTCAAAGTCTAACTGCTGTTTAAGCGTTTTTTTTCACTCTTTTAAGCTATTCGACTCAAAAAAAAGTAAAATACAGCCTCATTCTAATTAAATGCCTGAATAACAATGCAAAAAAAACTCATTTTAGGCTCCTCTTCTCCCTATAGAAAAGAGCTACTATCACGCTTAAACCTACCTTTTGAATGCCATTCACCGTCTATAGACGAAACACCATTTGACGGTGAAAGCCCAGAGACGCTCGTTAAGCGCCTAACAATAGAAAAAGCGTTCGCAGTCGATCAAGGCCGTAAGGAATCGACTCAATCTCATGCCCTTATCATTAGCTCTGACCAAGTCGCTGTATTAGACAAACAAATATTAGGCAAACCACACACTCATTCAAATGCCGTTAAGCAGCTTTCTAGTTTTAGCGGCAAAAAAGTGAGTTTTCTGACAGGCCTTTGTTTATTGAGCCAAGAAGATCAGTCTTATCAATATGTGTTAAACGAGTACCATGTGTACTTTCGAGCGCTAACACAACAAGAAATAGATAATTACGTGCAGATTGAGCAACCGCTCAACTGTGCTGGCAGTTTTAAATGTGAAGGATTAGGCGTCAGTTTATTTGAAAGAATGGAAGGAGATGATCCTAACAGCCTGATTGGCTTACCCTTAATTTCTCTCTGTCAGTTATTACGAGAGCAAGGTGTAAACCCAATCAGTTCCTCTATATAAAACAGGCTCAAAATAAGAGGCTATATTAAGACTTATAGCCTTTAGGGAAGGTGTAATAGTTGGCTGCAGGAGTTTCTAGATCATCAATCGCTTTTAGCGTGATATCATAGCCGAAATCAATCAACTCTTTCGCCTTCCAAAACTCATAAAACCCTGAGATATCTTTTGGGATAGAAATCAATAAATCTGGCGGATAGCCCGCCAATTTGTATTGCGTCAAAGACTCTTGCATTGTTTCAAACATCATATTGATGGTTTGCAATCGCCCCCAGGAATCGGAAGAGTATTTTGGTTTATCCTCGTCCGAATCATCCTGCCCTTTATGAAAGAGTTTTTTTACACTTCCCCACCAAGCAGAGTCGTCTTCTTTATCATCTGGCTCTTCAGTCTCTATCTCATCAGGTATGCATTTCGCAGGACCATTTAAATCAACCGCCACAATGTAATCTGCCGCAGCCGAAACACTAGGCGTAATTGGCAATGGGTTTAACACGCCACCATCAACGTACAACTGCCCATCTACCGAAACAGGTGCAACAATCGAAGGAATTGCAGAAGAAGCACGCATAGCTTCGATCAAGTTTCCACGCTGAAACCAAAACTCCTTTTGGTTCAATAAATCCACAGCCACGGAAGTATAATCAATAGGTAAAGACTCAATATTTAGATCACCTATAATGCCCTGAATCTTCTCAAAAAAGCGATCACCTTTGATGTAACCGCCATTCAAAAGAGAAACATCGAGCAAGCGCAGCACGCCAACCTTATCTAACGATTCAGCCCATTCACGATATTCATTTAATTTACCTGCAGCAAAAACGCCACCGATAATGGCACCAATAGAACAACCCGAAACACTAATAATTTCATAACCACGTTCTTCTAACGCTTGAATAACACCAATATGCGCATTACCACGAGCTGCACCACTACCTAAAATCAGAGCAACAGTTTTTTTCATATTCATCAATACCTAAAACCTAAGGACGCTCATAAACAAAGGAAACACGATTAACACCAAGTGATTCGCGACCAAGGTCAGCCAGATTAATAAAGCGAACCTTCGCTTTCAACTGATCACCCAAACCCGCTTCAATGGCAGCAATAAGTTGATCCCCAGAGCCAATAGCAGAACGATTACCCTCTCTACTACTGGTCACAAATGCGATCACACTTTGATCGCCAGACAAGTCTCGAACAAAGCGACGAATCCGAGGAATATCTTGCGCATCTATTTGAGCGACAATACCAAATTCCGTATTTTGCAACTTAACCGGCTTCACTTGATCAAGACGCACCATAACATCGCCCGCACCACGACGATTCAAATATAAAATCTGATAAGCCCCTGTGGAGTCTTTGACAACAAGCAAAAACTGACTTTGGTCCGCACCATACAAAAGATAATCTTTAAAAAAGTTATTTGCCCAAGCGTTACTGCTGCCACAACTACGGCTTTCGCACTCAAATACAATCTCTTGTCCACTTTTCTGCAATTCTGCTCGGTAATGAGAATAAACCTCTTCCAAAAGCGCGTTTCGATTTATTTTATACAAAGACGTAAAATGATCGCCTTCTAAGCGAATGACTTCTTCTGGCTCCCAACCACTCCCCGCACGACGAATTTTACTAAGAGGCACCTCAACCAAAACACCAACATCTGACTGACTTTTGACAAGCTGCGCATCACGATACGGATCAACCTTCGAAACATCTGCCGAAACAAAAGAACACCACAAAACCAACAAGCATAATATTCCACGAAACTTAGCCATATATTTTCCTAATCGCCCACATTCAACTGAGGGAAAAGCTTCTTGCCAATATGTTCACATTGGACTGCGAAGCTTGCCTCGAATAATAAAGGTTTATCCACACGCTGAAGCCAGTGGACTTGTTCGCACCTTCCCTGGCCTATATAAATTAATTTTGATCAATAAAGCGCTTAATTTCCGTCGCTACAGAAAGACAAGTGTCAGGCTCAAGGTGAAAGTGATGATTACCTTCTAACCATTGTAGCTTTATCCACGGAAACTGTGCGGCACGCTTTTCAACCAACAAATGGTCGTCTTTATAAATACCGTCACGGGCAATTAACGCCAAAGTAGGACACTTAATTTCCTGAATAAAAGCTTCAATGCTCTCTTCATCCATTCTAAAAGGCGACGGGAAGGTTAGCTTGCCATCGTGACGCCATGCCCAAACGCCTTCTCCATTTTGCTTCGCACCTCGCTCAACAAGTAAGCTCGATGCCGCTTTTGATAATTTAGTAAAACCATCCATACGAGCAAGCGTCATAGCTTCTTTTGTTTTGTAGCTCGTGCCTCTGTCTTTTCGATGTTTAAGCATCTTATTAATGGAGCGCTGCAAGGTCATGACTCTGTTTTCTGGCGAACCACTTAACGGCCCCATATTATCCAGAATCACCAGACCTCTTACTTTATCTGGCGCAATCGCAGCCACCAACATAGCCACAGCGCCGCCCATGCTATGCCCAACCAACCAAACACTCTGATTCGATTGATTTAAGATCGACACCACATCCAACACATAATCCCATAGATGATAAAAACTGCCATCGGGCCGATGCTGAGAAAAGCCATGCCCAGCAAGATCTAAAGCAACATGTGAGAACTCAGAAAAATGGGGAGATAAATTAGAAAAGCTAGCCGCATTATCCAGCCAACCATGCAATGACAAGATTTTTAAAGCAGAAGTATTTTGTGGCAACCACTGCAAACCTGAAATTTCGGTATGCCCTAGTTTATAAACTATGTCATTTCCCATCGTACTTTTTACCAATAAATGAATGAAGTATGACTCGGCTATTCAACACCTAAGCTCAAACCAATAAAAGGCTAAAGTGCTGAAATTTTCCAACGATATTGGCAGCAAGCGCCAGCCAATAATTCCCCTTCGAGGGCAACCATGGTCGCGGTTTCCATCGAGAGATCTAGAGGCAAGGGCTGATCAACCAAATAATCAATTAATTGATAGACAAAAGGCTGATGTGTTACCAGTAAAATCGCATTGTCATCCTGCTCACCAAGCCAAGCGGCAACATTCACCACTCGACCATCGGGAGTAATTTCTGGACAATCTTTCACCTCAACCGACTCACCAAGGGTTGCAAGAAAGGTTTTTGCCGTTTGCTGAGCCCTTAAGTACGGACTCACGAAAACAACATCAAGATGCTCCGCTTTTTTAACAAAAGCCTCTGCCGTCGAGATAACTTGCGCAACACCTTTTTCTGTTAGTTTTCGTTGTGCGTCCTGACTGTAGCTATAAGGTTCAGCATGACCATGACGCAAAACATATAAGCGTTTAAGCGTCTTCATCTATCTCTTCTTGCGGCCAAGGTTGGAATGGAAAAGGTTTTTCCTCTTCAGCGAAAGACAAAAATAAGAAAATCTGCTGGATAAAAGCTGTAACACTTTTCAGCCAAAGAGATAGTGTTTGCGGCTCATGCTTTGAACCAAGTTTCACCAAGCTCACTATTACCAACAAGATGCCAAAAACGCTCATCGCAATATTGAGCACAACCCAATAAACCAACATAAAAATCAAACGAAACCAAAAACCCTGATCAGCATAACCTGGCTTAGACATTGTTACTTTCCTCATTTGTCGCGAATTCCACATCCCATTTTTGCTCACCTGTCATCATTGAACCTATCAATGACTCAAGCTTAGCACCCTCAAATAATAGCTTAGACAAACCTTCAGCCAACGGCATGTATAAACCGTGCTTATGAGCTTCTTCCACTACCATTTTTAACGTATTCACACCTTCAGCAACCTCTCCAATAGAACCGATTGCTTCTTCTAAATCTTGACCTGAACCAATAGCAAAACCAACACGATAGTTACGGCTCAACGGTGAGGTACAGGTTGCGATCAAATCTCCCATTCCCGCCAAACCCAAGAATGTCATTGGGTTCGCACCAAAGTGCACAGCAAAACGACTCATTTCCGCCAAGCTACGCGTCATAATCATCGACATGGTGTTTTCACCGACATTTAATGCCTTAGCAAGCCCACAAACAATCGCATAAATATTCTTAAGCGCGCCAGCAAGCTCCACACCTGTACTGTCTTTATTTTCATAAACACGAAACGTAGGAGACTTCAGCAACTCTATCGTTCTTTGTCTAACTTGATCATCAGAGCTCGCAATGACAGAGCCTGTCATTTGACCTGCTGCAATCTCTTTTGCCAAATTGGGGCCACTCAATACACCAATTTTTTGCGTGACAGGGTTTCGACGCAAAATATCACTCATTAGTTCAAAACGATTTGGATTAAATCCCTTTGTGGTGCTGATTAAAATTTTATCCGCTGTCAACAAAGGCTCTATTCGCTGAACAACCTGCTCAAAAGATTTCGATGGAATTGAGACAAAAACCGTATCACTTTCTCGAATTGCTTGCTCTAAATTCGACGTCGCCAGCAATTCTCGATGCAATGGCGCATTAGGTAAATATCGACTATTCAACCCAGTTAAATTAATTTCTTCAACCTGCTCTTCATTTCGCATCCACTGGCTTACTTGATGACCATTATTGGCCATAATATTTGCCAAGGCCGTACCAAAACTGCCGCCACCTAATACACATACCGAATGCTTCATAACCATAATTTCTCTTTGTCTATTAATATCATCTTAAGCCAAATTAAGACGAGCAACTCACTTCTAATGACTTACCCCATTCAGGCGCGCGCTGAGCAAGCAAGTTTGACTCAGGGTGTTCATCGAAAGGAGAAGTCAGTACATTTAACAAATGCCTAAAAGGTAAATAATCGCCCTGTTCCGCTGCCACAATGGCATTGTGAGCTAAATAATTTCTTAGTATAAATTTCGGATTAACTTGAGTCATTGATTCACTCACACTCTGCCAATCTGAAGATCCAGCAATACGCGCTGCTTGGTAGTCTTGCAGCCAGATCTGTAGCCTTTGACGATCCACTACTTCATCAAGCAAAAGACTAAAACCGTCTTTTTCAAAATAACTAAGCAAGCGAAAAAACACAGAGTAATCCATCTTTTCACTGGCTAAAATACTAAAAAGTGGCGGCAACAAAGTATGCACGTCTTTAGAGGAATCTAACCCAAGCTTCGCCATCATCAATGCATCGTAATGGGTTTGTAATTCAACCTCATAACCTTGCAGAATGGCAACCAATTGATCTCGCTCTAAATGCTTTGAAAAACATCTCATCAAACAATTTAAATTCCACAACCCAACACCCGGCTGCCGAGAAAAAGCATAACGACCCTCATAATCTGAGTGGTTACACACCCAATCTGGCTCATAGTCTTCCATGAATCCATAAGGGCCATAATCAATCGTCTCACCAGTGAATGAGAAGTTATCCGTATTCATCACACCATGCTGAAAACCAACCGCTTGCCATTTAGCCATCATTCGAGCGGTTCGCTTCACCACCTCTTTGAGCATGTTTTCTAATGGAGCGTCTGTTTTCAGACAATCTGGATAGTAATGTTCAAGACAATAGTCAATCAGCTCATTTAGCTGATCCTGCTTTCCCTGATAAAAAAAGTATTCAAAGTGGCCAAATCGAATGTGTCCTTGAGCCACTCTCAACAACATAGCGCCAGCTTCTGGCTGCTCACGATAAACCGCCTCACGACTATCATAAAGCCCCAAAGCACGAGAAGTTGGGATCGACAAAGCGGCCATCGCTTCACTCGCCAAATACTCACGAATACAGGAGCGCAGCACTGCACGACCATCACCGCGACGAGAATAAGGCGTAGGACCAGCACCTTTCATATGCAAATCGTATAAAAGACCGTCTTGACCTCGAACTTCCCCTAGCAACACACCTCGCCCATCACCGAGCTGAGGAGAAAAACCACCAAACTGATGACCAGCGTAAACCATACTTAAACTATGAGGCGCGGCATCTTCACCGCTCAATAAACGCTTAGTTTGGGGGGATTTAATATCGATGGATAAAAACGTGGCGAGCGACTGATTAAATTCAACCAATCGCTGCTCAAGAAGTGGCTGAACGACTGTTTTCGATGAAAACATATCGCCCAACGTTGAAAAGTGATGTTCTAAGTTCATCTTATCTCACTGAAAAGTAAGCGATGTTTATTGAGACATATCTACCATATATTCACAACGGATACTCTCACCGACAACTCTTTCTATTTCCGGAATCATAAAGGCGTCATCTTCACTTGCGAAGCTAACGGATTTACCTAATTCACCGCCACGGCCGGTTCGGCCGATACGGTGAACATAATCTTCTGGATCTTCTGGTAAAGCATAGTTCACAACCAGCTCAACGTTGTCTACGTGAATGCCTCGCCCTGCTACATCAGTCGCAACAAGCACTTGAATAGAACCTTCTTTGAAGTTTTTCAGGGTTTTGACTCGCTTATCCTGAGCGACTTCCCCAGACAAAATAGCGCAGTTAATATTCGCTTTACGCAAACGCTCAAAAAGATCACGAGTTTCATCGCGACGATTCGCAAATATGATAGTGCGTTGACCACCATTTTCTTCAATCAACTGTTTCAAAACAGGCCATTTCTGATCCGCTTCCACAGTATAGATAACTTGCTCAATATTTTTGTTTGTCGCTTCTTTTGGCACAACAGACACTTCTTTCGGGAAGTAAGTCCATTGTTGAGCCAATGCTTGCACGTCTTTCGGGAAAGTCGCACTGAACAGCATAGTTTGTCGTGTTTCTTTCTGTGGTGTCATGCGAATAATGCTTTTTACATCTGGAATGAAGCCCATAGACAACATACGGTCAGCTTCATCTAAAACAAGACATTCCACTTTATTCAAAAGCACTTTACGATTTCGAGCGAAATCCAATAATCGCCCCGGAGTCGCCACTAAGATATCAACATTCTCTGTTTCCAAAGCGATCTTTTGCTTTTCGTAACTCAAGCCACCCACTAATGAAACAACATTCAAATGGCAGTTTGACGTTAGCTTTTCAGCTTCATCGGCAATCTGCAAGGCCAATTCACGAGTCGGAGCAATAATCAAACCACGTGCCAAGTTATTCGCACGTTTTTCTTCTAATGGGTAATCTAAGAAGTCGCTGATCATGGCGATTAGGAAAGCCGCTGTTTTACCTGTACCAGTTTGAGCTTGACCAATAATGTCATAGCCCTGCAAGGTCATCGGCAATGTTTCCGCTTGAATTTCGCTGCAATACTCAAAACCCATTTCAGAAATAGACTTCAACACGCGATCAGGAAGGTTTAAATCATGAAAGCGCAACTTACCTTCAACTTCCGCTACTGGAAAGTCTTCAATAGACCAAATTGGAGCTTTTTTAGAACCACTCTGAGCCTCATCAACAGAATCAGGAGCTTGAGAGTTTTTTGCGTTTACTGGCTTTTCACTGTTGTTTCTAGGGCGCTTATTTGGGCGGCGGCTACGCTTAGGCTTTGCTGTTTTTTCTGATGACACTTCTTGATTTTGGTTTTCCATATTGGAATCTATACGCTTCTATAATGTTTTAAGGTTATATGTTTTTGATGATAAACATTTGTGTAAGGAGTGTACCTAATTGACAAGGCTTTATCACCCTTTGCTTTTTATCTGGCGTGTTTATTGATATCGATAAGGCGGCAAACTGCTGATTAATTGAGACCCATAACGCTTTGTCTTTAAGCGCTTATCCAATATATGGATTTCACCAGAGTCTTTTTCATTTCTCAATAAACGACCGGTTGCTTGAACCAACCTCAAAGATGCATCAGGAATGGTGATTTCCATAAATGGATTACCACCACGCTTTTGAATCCATTCCGCCAACGTTGCCTCAACAGGATCATCCGGAACCGCAAACGGAATCTTAGCAATATAAACTCTTGTTAAGTAATTACCGGGTAAATCAACACCTTCAGCAAAACTGGCTAAGCCGAATAACAAACTGCCTTTGCCGTCATCAATTCGTGATTTATGGGAATCCAGAATAACCCGCTTAGATTGCTCTCCCTGCATCAGTAAAATTTCTTTCAACTTATCAGAAAGAGACAAAGACACTTCTTCCATTTGTCGGCGCGAAGAAAACAGCACTAGACTGCCTTTTTCAATATCCACGGATTTATTTAAGTAAGCGATAATTTCTGCCGTATGTTGCTCAACGCGGTTTGGCTCATTCTCCATATCGGGAACAATCAACAAGCCGTTTTCTTGAAAATCAAATGGACTCAATACTCGCAAATATTCACTTTCACGCGGGACACCAGAGCGCATATTAAAACGATGAAACTGGTTGAGTGCTGTCAGTGTGGCAGAAGTCACCACGGCGCCAAAGCACTTATCCCAAAGTTGCTGCCTCAATGTGTTTGCCGCCAAAATAGGAGAACCACCAAGTTCGACATCCTGCTCCATTCCTTGCCCAGATAAAACCAACCAACGAGCATTAGGCGGATAATTTTGATCATCAACCGTAGAATACAATCGCCACAAGCTGACCGACTGCTCCAATCTACCCAAAATCACACCCAATATTGGCTGCCAAGTTTCTGCTGTTTCCGACGTAATTCCCATGCCTTCATTTTGCTTGGTTTTCTTACATTCATCCTGAATGCTTTCGATGTTATTAAAAAGCTTCTGATAAGAGGTTTGTAAACTGTAAGCCAATTGACGCAGCTCATCTGGTATTAAACCAAACTCAAAACGATGCTGATTGTTTTCCTGATCCAACCCTAAACCCTGAATATAAGGCGCTAAACCTTGTTGAGCATATTGAATAAAGTTAACGATACTTTGTATTTGCTGAGGAATTTTAAGTAAAAGCTGGCCAGTTAAACTGACGTCATCTGTCAGCTCTTGCTTGAGATTGACTAGATTCTTTTCCAATTGACGAAGCCAAGCAATACTCTGCTGCAACCTAACTTCATGACGGAAATGACCAATCGCCTTATCTGGTAAATGATGACCTTCATCAAACACATAAATTGTTTCTTTCGGTGCTGACAAAATCGCACCACCACCAAGAGATAAATCCGCTAAAACCAAGTCATGGTTTGCAACAATTACATCAGCCACTTCAATTTCGGCTCTTGCCTTAAAGAAAGGGCAAGCGGAATAATTAGCACAATTTCGATTCGTACACTGCTGATGATCTGTAGTTAAACGGCGCCAATCTTGCTCACGAATAACGCCTTCCCAATTATCTTTATCGCCGTCCCAACCACCTTCTTCTAACGCCGCATCCATTTCTTGATATAAAGCGGTATTCACATCATCCGACTGTAAATGCTGCTCAAAAAGCCCTGCAAACATATCATCAATTGCTTGCTCTTCTGAGCTTAAAAAGCCCTCTAAATTATTCAAACACAAATATCGGCCTCGCCCTTTAGCTAAGGTATATTTGAAATTCAATTCGGTATGCTCAAGTAAATCAGGCAGCTCTTTGTGGAGAATCTGCTCTTGCAGCGCAACCGTCGCTGTTGAAATAACCAGCTTTAAACCACGCGCTTTCGCAATTGGAATGGCGGCAAGACAATATGAAAGCGTTTTACCGGTTCCTGTTCCAGCCTCAATAACAGCAACATGCTTTTCATCCAGCCTTTCACCTTCCGAGCCTTGCTTAATATTTCCCAATGTACGAGCGATAGCGCCTATCATTTGGCGCTGTCCAGCCCTTGGTTTATGGGACTTCGCATCCAAAGAAGCTCGATATGCGAGTTGAATTTGTTTTTTTAGTTCGTCTGAAAGCATTTATATTATTGAGATTAGTTAAGAATGCTGTATATAATAACAGTTACTGTATAAACAACCAGACTCCTTATGATTAAATTAACCAAAAGACAATCTGACGTACTAGAAACCATTCGTGAATTTATTAATGAAACGGGGTTTCCACCTACTAGAGCAGAAATCGCCCGCCGCCTTGGGTTTAAATCACCCAATGCTGCCGAAGAGCATTTAAAAGCCTTATCCAAAAAAGGGGCGATTGAAATGCTATCTGGCGCCTCTCGTGGGATTCGTCTCATTGAAGAAGCCTCCAATGACGAGCCAGAAGATTTAGGCTTACCAATCATTGGAAAAGTTGCCGCCGGCTACCCTATTCTTGCTCAAGAGAACATTGACTCTCATGTCAACATTCCAGCTAATATGTTTTCACCTCAGGCGGATTACTTCCTATCTGTCTCAGGAACTAGCATGAAAAACATCGGCATAATGGAAGGCGACCTTCTCGCTGTTCACAAAACCAGTACGGTACATAATGGCCAAGTGGTCGTTGCACGCATCGGCGATGAAGTAACAGTAAAACGCTTTGAGCAAAAAGGCAGCATCGTTCGCCTGATTCCTGAAAACGAAGAATACAATGACATCATTGTTGATCTCGAAAGCGAAGACTTTGCCATTGAGGGACTGTCTGTCGGCGTGATAAGACAAGGCCTTTAACAGTTTTTCCACACCAATAGAAAAGCGAAGCATGTGCTTCGCTTTTCTAAATAACAAATAACGATCAATTAATGCAGAATTTTTGGTCGAAATTCTTCATTCTCAAGATATTCAGCACCTTCATCAAAAAAAGATTCGTCTGAATAAACATAATCAATACCTGCATGAAACATACACTTTGCCAGTTCGAAGTAACGATCCTTCAAATAAGATCGAGTGTCGTCTGATATTTGCAATGTTGCTAGCGGTGTCGTTTCCTCACCATCTTCACTGGCTGGTCTCAGCACAATATCGCCATTCTCCAGCTCAACAATTTCTAGGTAGGACTCTTTCATATTCAATACTCTGATGACTCTTCTCTAAAACGCAAAACCAACTCAGCTAAATTCGCCAAATAGAACCCCACTGAAGCGCCCGCATCGTTACCGCGACCAATAAGATTATCGCTGCCCATTACAGACACAGCAGCGCGACACTCCAACTGAGCAAGGTAAGCTTGCTCTAATTGGGCACACCAAGAATCTTTGCGAGAATATAAATCTGCCAATTCACTCAATGCCGGCACTACCATGTGTTTTGATTCTGCCTCTTTCATAAGCACAGAAACATCCAAAGAGCCTGACAGCGAGTAGGCAGTTGAAATCTCCTTCAACAAGCCATTCAATGCACTTTTCAATTGAAAAATGGCTGAGCTTTCTAGCCCAACACTCAACCACTTCTCATCCATATCTTGGCTTTGCTGAATAAAACGTTTTGCTGTATCAATTTTCTGATTGGTTAAACTTGCTAAGCTAACACCACTCATTTCTTTTTGCCTTCCTCGATGACCCATTTAGAGCCAACATAAAAGGCTTTCCAGCCAGTCGGTTTCCCTTCTTCTTCCGTCATAACATATTGCTCTTTGGTTTTACGGCTATAACGAATAATGGTTGGTCGACCTTCTGAGTCAGCGACAGGCGCTTTCGCAAAGAAGTGGTATTTAGGATCAATTTGATCCATGTACGGTAGCAACTCTTTCACCAATGGCGCACGCGTTTCTCGTTTTCGAGGAAACTGACTTGCCGCAAGAAATAAACCAGTCGCGCCATCACGCAATATGTAATGGTCTTCCACTTTGACACAAGCCAAATCTGGCATTGGCACAGGATCCATTTTCGGCGGCGCGGCTTCACCACTCTTCAAGAGCTTACGAGTGTTTTTGCAGTCTTCATTGGTACAACCAAAGTACTTACCAAATCGACCTGTCTTAAGCTGCATGTCAGCGGAACACTTATCACACTCAATGACAGGGCCGTCGTAACCTTTAATTTTGAATGTGCCTTTCTCTACTTCATAACCAGAACAAGATGGATTGTTACCACAAACATGAAGCTTGCGTTTTTCATCCATCAAATAGCTGTCCATTGCAGAGCCACAAATCTTACAACGATGCTTATTAATAAGTGCTTTAGATTCACCTTCTTCGTCGTCAACGGCAACCGCTTCATCACCACGAACTAGGTTAATCGTTGCCTTACAGCGCTCTTTTGGTGGTAAAGCGTAACCAGAACAAGACATAAATACGCCTGTGCTGGCTGTACGGATTTGCATAGGACGAGAACAAGTAGGACACTCAACATCCGTCGGCGTTGGCTCGTTTAGCATCATACCGCCTTCAGGCGACTCTGCTTTTGCCAACACACCACTAAAATCTTTATAAAATGCGTTAAGGGTTTTAATCCAGTCTTTATGACCTTCTGCAATATCGTCGAGTTGCTCTTCCATTTGCGCAGTAAAACTGAAATTCATCAATGAACTAAAGCTATCCACTAGACGCTCGGTAACGATATCACCCATTTTTTCAGCGTAAAAACGACGATTTTCTACACGAACATACCCACGATCTTGAATTGTCGAAATAATAGATGCGTATGTAGAAGGTCGGCCAATACCACGTTTTTCAAGCTCTTTTACCAAACTAGCTTCGCTGAAACGCGCAATTGGCTTAGTGAAGTGCTGCTCTGGCAAAAGCTCTTTTAGATCAAGATATTCACCTTTACCCACATCAGGCAGGATATTATCTTCACCTTTTTTAACAACGGTTTGCATCGCACGAGTGTAACCATCAAAGCGTAAAATTCGGCCTTTGGCTTTAAACTCGTATTCGCCACTGGTGACTGTAATTGTGGTCGAAGTGTACTCTGCAGGTGTCATTTGACACGCCATAAATTGACTGCGAATTAAGTCATATAAACGATGAGAGTCTTTCTCCATACCGAGCAAGTCATCCACTCGTACATTCACATCAGAAGGTCGAATCGCTTCATGGGCTTCTTGCGCCCCTTCTTTGCTGCTGTAACGAATAGGTTCTGCTGGCAAATAAGCTTCGCCAAAATGAGTTGAGATATAACCTCTTAATGCTTCAACCGCGTCGGCACTTAAGTTTGTCGAGTCTGTACGCATATAAGTGATGTAACCCGCTTCATAAAGCCTTTGGGCCAACATCATAGTCTTCTTAACGCCGTAACCTAAACGCGTGCTGGCAGCCTGCTGAAGTGTTGAGGTGATAAATGGTGCAGACGGTTTACTCGTCGTCGGTTTATCTTCTCGGCTACTAACTAGGTATTTAGCTTTTTCTAAACGACCAACATGCTCATCAGATTGAGCCTGATTAACAGGGCGATATTCTTTATTCTGGTATTTGGTCGCTTCAAACTTGATCACTTCTTTCGAAGGTGTTGCCAACATCGCATCCAATTCCCAAAATTCATCAGGAATAAAAGCTCGAATTTCTTTTTCTCGCTCAACGATCAAACGAACTGCAACAGATTGAACTCGACCAGCAGACAAACCACGAGCCACTTTCGCCCATAACAAAGGAGACACCATGAAACCAACAACGCGATCCAAGAATCGACGAGCTTGTTGAGCGTTAACACGGTTCAAATCCAATTCGGAAGGCGTATCAAAAGCCGCTGTAATGGCTTTTTTGGTAATTTCGTTGAAGACCACTCGCTTATAGCGACTATCATCACCACCAATGGCTTCACGCAAATGCCAAGCAATCGCCTCACCCTCTCTATCCAAATCGGTCGCGAGATAGATGGTGTCAGCATTTTTGGCTAAGCGCTTTAATTCATCGACAACCTTTTCCTTGCCAGGAAGAACTTCATAATGGGCTTTCCAATTATTTTCTGGATCAACCCCCATTCTGGCAATCAACTGCTTTCTAGATTTAGCACTTTTGTATGCAATCTTTTCCTCTGGGCTCATTTTACGCGTCAACGCAGCCTGCTTCGCACGCTCCTGAGGCGTTGATGAGGAAGTAGTACCTGTTGGCAGGTCTCGAATGTGTCCTACACTCGATTTAACAATAAAGTCATTGCCCAGATATTTGTTTATGGTTTTCGCCTTAGCTGGCGATTCCACGATAACCAGTGATTTTCCCATTGAACTGTGTAAGCCTTTTATAAATTAGGTCTGCAAATCCACATTGCACGAAGTTTAATCTCTTGGGGCGCTGATATTAAGCAAACACCTTTTATATGACAAGCGATCCCTGTATTGTTTCTCATATTATATCTTGCTGAACTTAGTATTTCTTATTTAACATACTGAATTCATTGCTTAAGGACAATCATGGCTACGCTTCAAATTT
Source organism: Marinomonas algae (assembly GCF_047525555.1). Lineage (NCBI taxonomy): Bacteria > Pseudomonadati > Pseudomonadota > Gammaproteobacteria > Oceanospirillales > Oceanospirillaceae > Marinomonas > Marinomonas algae. Next base: position 85,752 of record NZ_JBLIXK010000006.1, read on the forward strand.
TAACAATTGCCTTTTTAATCATCATAGTCATCTTATCTGTGATCATTGGATCACGCGCACATCAGAAAGAAAAAGAGATAACGGCACGCCGAGTAAAGCAATTACATCTATCAAATAGAGCCGATCGCATTGAACAACACATCCGAGGCATCAAGGACATTAACACAGATACCATAGCAACGGATGTTCTTTATGACTTTTATCTAGACACACTCCGCGAGCTTCTACAGTATTCTGACGACCCAGAAAAAACAGAAATCCGCATTGCCAAAGCAGAAGAAGGACAAAACAGTGATGCCATTGAGTTTAACCCTGAACCAGAAATACTAAATTTTCAAGAAAAGAGTAATTATAAAGAGCGCTTAACCAAACTTGCTAAGTTACTACTTTATCTACGCAGGAAGGGCAGAATCAGCAACGCTCATTATCAAGCTTGCTACGATTATCTAAGATGGTTAAACCTATGGCTTCAATTAAATCGTCAGCTCGTTCAAGCCAACAAAAACTTTGATGATGGCGATATGCGCGTAGCACAAACTCTTTATGGCGTTATTCTTTCACATATCAAATCAGACACAGTGGAACGACCAGAGAAGAAAATATTAAACACTTTTGTCACAGACCGCATGAAGGCCATTCTTTCTCCACAGATTGAAGCCATTAAAAACAGCGACAACCCAGAAGAAGCACTTGGTGACTTGATCCAAAACATTGATCACAACAAAACAAGCACACAAGAGCTTTAAAAAGCATAACGTTAAAAACTTATTTATTTAGAACAGAGGAAATTTCAGTCAATGAGAAAATCATCTTAGCGAGCTCCTCTAATTCCTGCTCATCCGCAGCCTCATTCCAATAAAGTGAAACAGACTCTGGCGTAATTTCAATTGCCTTTAATATTGCGCCATATTTTTCTAACGTCTTAATCGACGAATCTGAGAGAGGTATGCTGTCACTCGACCACCAGCCATCACCAACAGCCTGATACTTCCAGACCTCATAAGGCAACAGCCAAATAACCTCAGGCAAAGAAGTTAACGCCTTTACACGATAAAACGAATAAGCAACAACTTTATACCTTTCCTTTGATTTATCCCACTTGTCTGGCAATTCAATTGATGTAAGCTGAACAACAAGACCAAGTTTTCGAGCCTGCATACGTAAATCCATACGATGCCGCTCTTTTTTAGAAGGCAGAACCCACAGCGCCGAACCCATTAAAGACAAGGTAATGAAGATAACGATAAAAGCAGTCATAAATAATGTTTTTCTCAGGTTTTAAACTAAAATTAATAGTATCTTGTAAATTTGGAGGTTTTCTATGATGTATAACAGAATTCTACTCGCTGTCGATCTAACAGATGAAAGTATCAAAGTCGCCAACAAGGCGGTTGCGTTGTGCCAAGCAACCGGCGCAGAACTCATCATGCTTCACGTTATTGAGTCACTTAACTACGCGTATGGTGGCGATGTACCTATTGATATAACAGACATCCAATCTCAACTTCAAGAAACAGCCAAAGAACGAATTTCCATTCTGGAAGCTCAATTACCTATTCCATTTAAAGAAAGCTGCATTACTCAAGGTGGTATAGAGAGTGAAATTCACCGCATCGCCGAAGAAAAACAAGTGGATCTCATTATTGTTGGAAGCCACTGCCGCCACGGTTTAGCCTTATTACTGGGCTCAACTGCAAATGGCGTTCTTCATGGCGCGCCATGTGATGTCTTAGCCGTTAAAGTCAGCAAAGACTAACCATCTAAACATAGACAAAACAGCTATCCAAAATAAAAAAGGTGATGCACTTGCATCACCTTTTTTATTACCTAGCTACGCGTCCAGGTTGTGCCTTCACGACTGTCTAGTAACTCAATTCCTTGGTTTGCTAGCTCATCACGAATCTCGTCACTGCGGGCAAAGTTTTTGTCTTTGCGCGCTTGAGCTCTCTGATCAATTAATGACTGAATGTCTGCTTCACTCAAGCCTTCTGACACTGTGCTGTTTTGCAAAAAGTATTCAGGATCCTGATACAACAAACCAAGCAATTCGGCCAAAAAGCGTAATTCAGCAGCAAGAGAAGCCGCCTTTTCAGCATCTTCGGTTTTCATCTTGTTCAATTCTCGAACCAATTCAAACAAAACAGAAACCGCAACAGGCGTATTAAAGTCATCTCTCATAGCGTCTTCAAAGCGAACTGTGAAATCACTAGGAGTATAGGTATCGGCAATCTCTTGATCACGCAAAGCATTATAAAGACGCTCTAGCGCAACTTTCGCTTCCAACAAACTCTGATCAGAATAATCAATCGCACTGCGATACTGGCTAGACACCATAAGGTAACGAACCACCTCAGGGTTAAACTTCGCCAAGACATCCCGAACCGTGAAAAAGTTACCTAAGGACTTAGACATCTTTTCATTGTTCACACGAACAGCGCCACAGTGCATCCAGTAATTTACGTACTTTTCGCCTGTGCAAGCTTCGGATTGTGCAATTTCATTTTCATGATGAGGGAACTTAAGATCAGGACCACCGCCATGAATATCAAAATGACTGCCTAGGCAATTTGTCGACATAGCAGAACATTCAATATGCCAACCTGGGCGACCATCTCCCCATGGCGAAGACCAAAACACTTCACCTTCTTTTGTTTGTTTCCACAATACAAAATCAGCAGGATGCTCTTTCGCTTCTTCTACATCAATTCGTGCGCCTGCCAACATATCTTCAAGCTTACGATTATTAAGCTTTCCGTATTCTTTAAAGGCGCTTGCACGGTAATAAACATCACCAGACGCACCCTGATAAGCAAAGCCTTTTTCTACAAGAGTTTGAATCATATCAATGATCTCTTGCATGAATTCGGTGGCTTTTGGCTCACGGTCAGGCATTTTATTACCCAAACGAAGTTCATCTTCTCGTTGTGCAGCGATCATTCGCTCAGTCAAAGATTGAGTCGTTTCATTGTTTTCTTCTGCACGTTTGATGATTTTATCATCAACATCCGTGATGTTACGCACATAGTTCAATTCATAACCCAGGTGACGAATGAAGCGAGAAATAATATCGAAAGAAATCATCGCCCGTGCATGACCAATATGGCAGAAGTCATATACTGTGTTACCACAGACATACATACTCACTTTGCCCTCTACAATGGGTTTGAACTCTTCCTTCTTCCCGCTCAGGGTATTGTAAACTTTCAACATTCGCCTATTTTCCTTTTGCTTCTATTTTTGCCCAAGAATCTCGTAACGTTACCGTACGATTAAATACCATGCCGTCTTCTTCTAAATCACGACAGAAGTACCCTTCTCGCTCAAACTGGAAGCCTTGACCCTTTTCTGATTCAACCAATGATGGCTCTGCTTTTGCAGCAGTAATCACGGTTAAAGATTCAGGATTAATAAAATCTAAGAAACTCTTATCTTCGTAATTGGCATCTGGTGCTTCATTAACAAACAAGCGATCGTAAAGATTCACTTTTGTATCAACAGCATGCTTCGCACTTACCCAATGAATTACGCCTTTTGGCTTATAGCCTTCTGGATTCACACCCAATGTATTTTCATCGTAGCGACAAAGTAGCTCAACCACTTCACCCGCTTCGTTTTTAATGGCTTCATCACAAGTAATTACATATCCACCACGAAGACGAACTGCGCCCTCAAGCGTTAAACGCTTCCACTTACGTGGAGGAACTTCAGCAAAATCCGCTGCATCTATGTAGAGATTTTTGCTGAATGGCACTTCACGCGCGCCCGCTTCTTCGTTTTTCGGATGATTATTTACCGTGAAGATTTCTTCTTTATCTTCTGGGTAGTTTGTCAGCGTTACTTTGATTGGATTTAACACAACCATGGCACGGTTCGCATTTGCATCTAAATCTTCACGAATTGCATGCTCTAACATACCAACATCAACCACACTGTCAGACTTGGTCACGCCAATGCGATCACAGAAGTTACGGATAGATTTAGCTGTGTAACCACGACGACGTAAACCAGAAATGGTCGGCATACGAGGATCATTCCAACCATTTACATGGTTTTCATCCACCAGCTGCTTCAATTTACGTTTACTCGTTACCGTGTAATTTAGGTTCAAACGAGCAAATTCGATTTGTTGAGGGTGGAATGTTCCCAACGTTTCCAAAATCCAATCATAAAGAGGACGGTGATCTTGGAATTCCAATGTACAAATAGAATGCGTCACTTGCTCTAAAGCATCGGATAAACCGTGAGTGAAGTCATACATTGGATACACACACCATTTATCACCGGTTTGGTGGTGATGAACATGGCGCACACGATAAATAATAGGATCACGCAAATTAATGTTAGGGCTTGCCATATCAATTTTGGCACGCAATACCACTTCACCATCTTTGTATTTGCCAGCCTTCATATCCATAAATACAGCCATATTTTCTTCCACGCTACGATCGCGGTATGGGCTGTTTTTCCCTGGCTCTTTCAAGGTGCCACGGTATTCACGCATTTGCTCTGCATTCAGTTCACAAGTGTACGCTTTGCCTGCTTGAATAAGCTGTACAGCAAAATCAAATAATTGATCAAAATAGTCAGAAGCGAATTTTGGCTCTTCTTTCCATTCAAAGCCAAGCCACTCAACATCACGTTTAATAGATTCAATGTATTCAACACTTTCCTTTTCAGGGTTTGTGTCGTCAAAACGAAGATTACATTGACCATTGTAACGTTGCGCCAAACCAAAGTTTAGGCAAATGGATTTAGCGTGACCAATATGTAAATAGCCGTTTGGCTCAGGTGGAAAACGAGTAAGTACTTTTCCTCCGTGCTTGCCGGCTTCGTTATCTTTATCAATGATTTGGGTAATGAAGTTACCTGGTTTTGACGTTTCTGACATGTTAGATGTAAGTCCCGATAAATGTTCGTCTGACGATAATGATTACTTTGACCGACAAGTATATATGATTTAGGTTTCCATAGGATATTGAGACGCTAAATCTTTTGCCTCTTTTCTTAATTTTTATTATTAGGCCGAAAAACTAAAGCGTATATTTCGCAATAAAAAATACCGCCACGCCAACAAAAATGGTCAATAATTGATGTTGTCGCCAAATGCCCACAGCAAATGCGGCAAAGGCACCAACCAGCCAAGGGTTATTGAGGGATATATTCACCTGACTCTCCGTCATAAAAACCATCGGAGTAATAATGGCAGTCAACACAGCAACAGGAACAAACTTCAGCGCCCTTTCCACGAAAACAGGCATAACCACCTTGTGCGCTCGTGCGAACAAAACAAATCGCACACCAAAGGTCACAACAAACATTCCCAAGATAATAAGAACCGACTCTAGCAAGCTCATTGTTTATCTCCTTGCGCAGTTTGATCTGTCGTCGAACGAGGGCGAACCGATTGATCTGAAGCAATGGCTATATCTGCTATATATCCAGCCACAACACCAATCACAGCAGACACCAGCAAACCAAGGTTATTAGGTAACTCAAACAACACAATGGAAGAAACGCCAGCCGTTAACATACAAAACCAAAAAGGACTGTGTTTTAAATACGGGGTAATTATGCCAATAAAGGTCGCCACCATCGCAAACTCCAACCCCCATTCGCTCATTCCCGGAATCAGTTCCCCAGACAAAACACCTAAAATGGTTGTTGTATTCCACATCAGATAAAACGCGACAAAAGAGCCTAAATACACTTTATGTCCTGTTTTTTCATCGACCGAGCCAATCTGATACATGGGCCGCACTGCGGCATACGTTTCATCAACCAAACCAAAACCCATAATAAAACGCAAAGACATAGGCAAATGCTTTACGTATTTCACCATGTCAGCGGCATACAAAAGATGTCTAAGATTCACAATAAAAGTAGTCGAAACAATGACCCAAATCGGCGCATGAATCGCAATCAATCCCAGCGCAACAAACTGAGCAGAGCCAGCAAAAACAATAGCTGACATAGCGACAGCAAACCATGGACTCAAACCATAACTTGAAGCCAATGAGCCAAACAAAAGACCAAAAGGAACACCACCGAGAATCATTGGCATGGAAACCATTGCGCCTCGTTGCATGTGTTGTCGTGTATTCATATATTCTCGTTCCTTTCCGCAAAGTCTCTCGACTTTTTCTCTAATATTTTTTCCATGTAAACATCCGCTCTTTCATACAAAGAAGGTTTCGGCGGAGACATTTCAACAAAGCCATTCTTATCATAAAGACGCTTCGCAGCCGTTAAGCAAGAAGCCGTTTCAAGTGTTAACTTCACCATTCCAACAGATTGTGCAAAATCGATCACATGAGACAACAAAGCCTGAGCAATACCTTTACCTTGGCAGTGCTCTGCAACAGACAATTTCAAAATTTCTCCTGCTTGCCCATCATCATGGGGAACCAAGACAATCGTGCCGAGCACCACATCTTGCTCATTCATTTCTCGTGTTGCGACCCACACTCTTCCACCATGTTGAGAGGCGTATTTTAAAGGACTCTCTAAAAGCGCCAGATCATGTTCTGAAATCTGGCTAGGAAAATATCGCTCCAGCCAAGCCATATTGAGGTCATAAAAGCTTTTTTCATGATGACGACTAAGCTCAACAATATTGAACGGCGACAGTCTGTCGATTACTTTATTTGCCAAACCCTTGCTCAAAACCCTTTCTTCTAATACAGCTAAGCCCGCCATGAAGTTATCACTGCTAAAGTCCGTGAATTGCTCAATCACCACCTTCATTTCTTCCAATACTGGCTCAACCTTATTCATAGCATCCAAGCCTTTTTCAGAAAGGCTCAACAGCGAACGCCTTTGGTCATCCGAGTCTGTCGTTTTCTCAAGCAAATTTTCCTTCAGCATTTTCACCGTTTGCTTGCTAACAGCCGGATGACTTAGGTGCAAACTCTCCGCAATTTCCATCACGGACAAACCACCTGTGCCATGCAAGAGCCTAAGAATAGGAAAATAGGTAGATGAAATCGGCACATCACATTGCAAATAAATTTCTTGCACTTCCGCAAACAAATAATCACTTAAACGCTTAAGCCGACTCCCAAGCGTCAGCACACCAAATTGCTGCATTACTTTGATTCCAAAACAGATAAATTAAATGTGCGTAACTGGTTACGCACATTTAATTTATCTTACATTTGATCTCATTACAATGCTCTTCCCTTCATTTCAAAACACACTTCTTATTCAAAGCGTCATTGATTGATTTGATAAAACATAAGGTCTGTTATACTTCCGCACCACCAGCGCTACTCTATTTAGGCGCACATCAAATAAACGCCATCATGGGGAAATAAACATGTCAGAAAAAGCCGTCGTGGTGTATTCAGGTGGAATGGACTCTTTTACTGTTTTGAATACCGCAATCCAAAGTGGATTAGACGTTTACGCTTTATCCTTTAACTATGGCCAAAAGCACAGCAAAGAATTAGAAGTCGCCGCATTAGTGTGCAAGGAGTTAAGTATCTCCCATAAAGTAGTCGATATCACTGCCATCAACAGCTTAATGTCGAATTCTTCCTTAACAGGTGACGCAGAAATTCCAGAAGGCCACTATGAAGACGAGAACATGAAGTCAACGGTTGTGCCCAATCGCAACATGGTTTTATTGTCTATGGCGATTGCTTATGCCGTCTCTTTGGAAGCAGGTAAAGTGTATTATGGCGCTCATTCTGGCGACCATCACATTTACCCTGACTGCCGCCCTGAATTTGTTGAAGCAATGAATGCCGTCTCGAAAATTGCCAATTACCAATCGGTCGAAATTGTCACACCTTTCTTACACGCTTCTAAAGGAGAAATCCTAAAAGCAGGGTTAGATATGCAACTAGACTATGGCAAAACATGGACTTGCTATAACGGGCGAGAAAAATCCTGTGGCAAATGTGGTGCATGTTATGAACGTCTAGAAGCTTTCGCTGAACAGAACACCGCCGATCCATTGGATTATGAGGCATAAGCGCCTTTAGATTAGGCTTTATCTCATCCACTGTGGCGTCTTTGCTTACAAACACATAAAATACGCAACATTAATTAGACAACCATTAATACATTTAGCCATTTTTAGAACAAGGAATATGCAATGATCATTTTACATACTAACCACGGCGACATTCACGTAGAACTAGATTACGAAAAAGCACCAAAAACTGCGAAAAACTTTGAAGAATACGTTACTGCTGGCTTTTATGATGGCGTAATCTTCCACCGTGTCATTAATAACTTCATGATTCAAGGTGGTGGTTTTGAAGCAGGAATGACGCAAAAAGAAACACGCACAAGCATTGAAAACGAAGCGGACAACGGTCTAAAAAATGAAGTAGGCACATTGGCGATGGCTCGCACAATGGACCCACATTCTGCTTCTGCACAATTCTTCATCAACGTTGCAGACAACGCTTTCCTAAACCACACAGCAAAAACATCTCAAGGTTGGGGCTACGCTGTCTTTGGTAAAGTAACAGCGGGAATGGACGTTGTTAATAAAATCAAAGAAGTGAAAACAACAATGAAAGCTGGACACCAAGACGTTCCAGTGGAAGATGTGATTATCGAAAGTGCTGAACTCGTAAAATAATGATTCGTTATTTTATTTCAGATCTTCATCTTAGTGACAAACGCCCGGATCTTATCCGGGCGTTTGTTCTAATGATGGAAGAACTCACCGCTCGAAACGAAAAAGCTGAGCTATATATTCTTGGCGATTTTTACGAAGCCTGGATCGGTGATGACTTTCAAGCAGATTGGAACACCAGCATAGAAAATGCCCTACTTAACCTTTCTCAATCCGGTATCAATCTGTATTTCCTACATGGCAATAGAGACTTCTTGATTGGTGATGCATGGTTAACTCGTGTAGGTGCCACACTTATACAAGAGCAAACGTTATTACCGCTGGAAAAAGGCTCTGTACTTCTTACTCATGGCGATGAATATTGCCTAGAAGATGTGGAATATCAGAAGTTCAGACACACAGTACGTTCAAGCGCTTGGCAAACTCAAATACTGGCTTTACCGCTAGAGCAGCGAATTGCCCTTGCAGCTCAGCTGCGTAACGATAGCCAATCCATGGCATCGGAAAAATCTATGTCGATTATGGATGTCACCGAAGCCGCCGTCCAAAGCTCACTTGATGCCCATCATTGTAAAAGCCTGATTCACGGTCATACGCATCGCCCAAGTACACACTACACTGAAAACACACTACGCTGTGTATTAGGTGATTGGGATAACAACGTTTATTTGGCAAGCATCGAAGGGAATCACTACTCTCAATCTAAAGCGACCGCAGAAGACTTCAACAAAGATGGTTTGAAATCACTTCAGACGAGTCATGAAGAAGCGCTTTACTAAAGCCTTCAAAGTGTAAAAAAGATGAGTAGTCCGAAATGAAATGCCAGCTTTTGCTGGCATTTTTATATGAGATTTTCTGTGCTAAAAAGCTTAGCGCTTTAACAGATCTTTAACCCACTCAGTTTCAGTAGAGTTTCTAGATCGTTCAAATTCAATGTTGCGATTGTGAACCATGGTCATAGCACGAAAAAACGCACTGTTCATAATCATTGGTGGCAACTGAACACCGTAGGTTTTGCGCCAGTGGAGGTTGGCTTTGGCAGTCAACACCTGATACAAAAAGTCCAGTTCTAACGAACCTTTGTACATTGCATTGATATCGACAACCGGATTAACCTTCATTATTTCTAAAAGAAGCCAATAGGTTACATCCGGCAGTGTTTCGCTTTTCTGTGTTCCCATAATACCCTCCAGAATGACTGTTACATATTATGAGTTTAGCAGCATGCTAAAAATTCACAGAAAAATTTACCCTTCTCAACATTTTGCAGATTAAGCGGCTTTTGGTGGCCCACTGTGCATACGGAACTCGGTATCTGGTTCTGTAATTAGCTTTTCTTCTAGTTCTCTGAAAAAAGCCACACGATCATCAATTGGTTCATTCGCGTATTCTTGAGCAAGCGTTAGGTAATCTTCAAAGTGTCTTGCTTCCGATTTCAACAAAGAAATATAGAACTTAGACAATTCTTCATCCAAATGTGGTGCAAGAGCAGCAAAGCGCTCACAAGAGCGAGCTTCCACAAAAGCTCCTATAATCATGGTATCTACAAGACGTGCTGGTTCGTGAGTTCGGATGTGTTTACGCAGGCCGTCTGCATAACGCGAAGCCGTTAAATGCTCATAAGCTACATCACGTTTACGCATGATTTTGTGAACTTGTTCAAAATGCAGAAGCTCTTCACGGGCCAAACGAGACATTTTATGCAACAAATTATCCCTATCAACGTAACGATACATTAGACTCATTGCAGTGCTCGCTGCTTTTTTCTCGCAGTGAGCATGGTCAATTAATAACAAGGTTTGATTCTCAAGAGCCCAATTCACCCATGTTTTCGGTGATTCACACGGAAGAAACTCAACAAGCTCTGGATACGCTGATAACATTACTCTACCTTTTTATGTTAAAAAACGTGATTATACTCCCTAATGAACTCTTAGGCAGCAACGTCTTGATTTGGATATTAAATTCGTAATGAATGATTTTTATGACCATACCAAACTAAAAATTGGCCAACAGGTCGGTGTCGAACTCGATCCCTACATTTTAAACTACCCAATGGACGAGAAAAAAAGCACTTGGGTCGCGGATCAAGGCGGTCGTCCTTTTGTGTTACGTTTTTTTCAGCCAAATAAAGGCAAAGTCGATACTTTCCTACAAAACGCTCGAAAGTATGCGACGGTTAAGCATTCAGCCGTTACACCAAACTATCCGCCCTTCTATTCGAATCTTTGGGTATTTTCATGCTCTGCTGTTTGTGGTGGCGAAAATTTATACAGTTTCTTAGGAAAATACCCTGACGGCGCGCCATTAAATGTGGTCATTAGCTTATTTGACAACATTGCCAAAGCCTTAGACCAAATCCATCAAAACAACCTTTTTCACGGGCACCTAGATTTAAGCTCAATACACGTTGTTAATGGCTTAGGGTTAATGACTGGCTTTGGTGCTCATAACTGGATGGATCGAATTGGTGAAGATGAAATGGACCCTCGCCTTTTCCCACCAGAATATTTAAAAACCAAACAGCAGCGCACCATTGCGTCCGATCGTTTTGCTTTTATGAAGCTGCTTATGGCGACATTGCTGGGTGAATCTATATTGGATAAAGATTTCTCCACCAGCTTACCAGACTCGCACCCATTATTAAGCGACGCCGTTTGGAATCGTCTATTAGATTGGAGCCGTGAAGGTGTACAACACAGACCCAAATCCTTAATTGAAGTCATTCGAATGATTCGTGCTGACTTATACAAACCACAAAGCGGCAGCTACTCACCTGCAAAAAAAGCAGTAAAAGGCTATGTTCGCAGAAACCAGTCTAAAATTATTATTGCCAGCACAGTTCTTATCTCAAGCGCCATCGCAGCGGCGGTTTTGTGGCCAAACTCTGAAGAAGTCGTAGAAGAAGCACCTGTAGTAATCAAAGTAGAAGAAACAGAAGAACCTACTTTTGAAGCACTTCCTCAAATTTTAGAAGAGCCACTCATCTCAGGTGGCACAGCCCCTAAAATCGAGAAAATCCCACCTTCAACCTTTTTAATGGGCGATCAGAACCGAATGGGCGACGACAATGAAAAGCCCGTTCATGAAGTGGAAATTCCTAATGGCTTTTATATCAGTAAATATGAAGTCACTTTCGACCAATACGATAAGTTTGCCAAAGAAACTGGTCGAGATTTACCGCCAGACAATGGTTGGGGGCGTGGCCAACGCCCTGTTATCAACGTCAGCTGGTATGACGCAAAAGCTTATACTGCTTGGCTCTCGAACCAAACCAATGCTGAATATCGCTTGCCTACCGAGATTGAATGGGAATATTCAGCAAGAGCCGATTCCAACACCGCCTTTTGGTACGGCAATACGGTAAGAGCCGGATACAGTGTTTGTGACAGTTGTGGCAGCCAATGGGACGGTATTTCAACAGGCCCAGTAGGCAGCCAAGCCAGCAATCCATTAGGTTTGTTCGACATGCACGGCAATGTGGCTGAGTGGGTTGAAGACTGTTATCACGACAGCTACGAAGGCGCTCCAACCAAAAACCAAGTCTGGTTAGCCAATCAATGTGACACACGTGTTATTAAAGGTGGCTCTTGGTTCGACATTCCTAGAGTGGGAAGAAGTGCAACAAGATACCGTGCTGAGCCAGATCTAAAAGCCAGTAATTGGGGTTTTAGAATCGTCCGCATCATTCAGGAAAATGACAATATTGCTAAATCGGAATAATTCCACTAAATGTCACCTATTCGAAATTGTTATGGCGCTTAATAAGTCTTTCGTTCTTTTTTTCTATAAAATAGGCAAATCATAGAATTATGAAGTCTTTATATGATTTGCCTTTTTATGAATAAAATCATGACTTCTAAACATCAGCTATCATTAGTAGCTAATGTTAATGCTCTGAAAGACGCGGCCAGATTAGAGTCGTCTCAATAGACAAACACAGAGTAACTAAATCTAATTGTTCGTACAAAAACCGCTAATCAAGGGATGACACAGGTTGGAGATCGATATCTTAGATGTCGAAAAGTCAAAACCAACTCCTCTCCCTTTTGATAGAAAATAACATTAACCATCATTCCGAGGTGCAAATGAGCCTGTATTTAGAGTACTTAAAAGAAATTGAAGAGCGAAAAGGTCAAGACCTGCATCCTAAACCAATTGACGGCGCTGACCTTTTAGCGGAAATTATTGAGCAAATTAAAGATACAGGGAATCAATATCGCGAAGATTCTCTTAACTTCTTTATCTACAACACTTTGCCAGGTACAACCAGTGCCGCTGTTGTTAAGGCTAAGTTCCTTAAAGAAATCATTTTAGGCGAAGAAACGGTTGCTGAAATCACTCCTGAATTCGCTCTAGAGCAACTGTCTCACATGAAAGGCGGCCCTTCTGTAGAAGCCTTGATTGACCTTGCACTGTCTGATGACGCAGCAGTTGCTAAACCATCTGCTGAAGTTTTAAAGACTCAAGTATTCCTATACGAAGCAGATATGGAACGCCTTGAAGCGGCTTACAAAGCAGGCAACGCGATCGCTAAAGACGTTCTTGAAAGCTACGCGCAAGCTGAGTTCTTCACTAAACTTCCTGAAATCGATGAGAAAATTGAAGTTGTTACCTACATCGCTGCAGAAGGCGATATCTCTACTGACTTACTTTCTCCTGGCAACCAAGCTCACTCTCGTTCTGACCGTGAACTTCATGGTAAATGCATGATCACTCCTGAAGCTCAGGCAGAAATCAAAGCATTGCAAGCGAAACACCCTAACGCGAAAGTGATGCTTATCGCAGAAAAAGGCACAATGGGTGTAGGTTCTTCCCGTATGTCTGGTGTGAACAACGTTGCACTTTGGGCAGGTAAGCAAGCTAGCCCATACATCCCATTCGTTAACTTTGCGCCTGTTGTTGCAGGTACAAATGGTATCTCTCCTATCTTCTTAACGACTGTTGGTGTAACTGGCGGTATCGGTTTAGACCTTAAAAACTGGGTTAAGAAAGTAGACGAAAATGGCAACACAGTTGTTGATGCAAATGGCGATGCGGTTCTTGAACAAGCGTACTCTGTAGAAACAGGTACTGTTCTAACAATCGACACGAAGAAAAAGAAACTTTACAACGGCGACAAAGAGCTAGTTGACGTTTCTTCTGCTTTCACACCTCAACAAGTTGAGTTCATGAAAGCCGGTGGTTCATACGCAGTTGTATTCGGTAAGAAACTACAAACGTTTGCTGCTGAAACACTAGGCATGCCAATTCCAGCTGTTTTCGCTCCAGCGAAAGAAATCTCTCATGATGACCAAGGTCTAACGGCTGTTGAGAAAATCTTCAACAAAAATGCTGTTGGCGTAAGCTCTGACCGCCCTCTTCATGCTGGTTCTGACGTTCGTGTTAAAGTGAATATTGTTGGTTCTCAAGACACAACTGGTTTGATGACTTCTCAAGAACTTGAGTCAATGGCTGCAACCGTTATTTCTCCAAGTGTTGATGGCGCTTATCAGTCAGGCTGTCACACAGCGTCTGTTTGGGACTCTAAAGCACAAGCGAACATTCCAAAACTTATGTCTTTCATGAATAAGTTTGGTTTGATCACTGCGCGTGACCCTAAAGGCGTTTACCCTCCAATGACAGACGTTATTCACAAAGTATTGAATGACATTACTGTAGATGATACTGCGATCATCATTGGTGGTGACTCCCATACTCGTATGTCTAAAGGTGTTGCATTCGGTGCCGACTCAGGAACAGTTGCATTAGCACTAGCAACAGGTGAAGCAACTATGCCGATCCCTGATTCTGTAAAAGTTACCTTTAAAGGTACTATGAAGGATCACATGGACTTCCGTGACGTTGTACACGCAACTCAAGCACAAATGCTTAAGCAATTTGGCGGCGAAAACGTTTTCCAAGGTCGCGTTATCGAAGTACACATCGGTACATTGCTTGCCGACCAAGCCTTCACTTTCACTGACTGGACTGCAGAAATGAAAGCGAAAGCTTCTATCTGTATTTCCCAAGATGAGACTTTGATTCAATCTCTTGAGTTAGCGAAAAAACGTATTCAAATCATGATCAACAAAGGCATGGAAAATGAAGCGAAAACACTTCATGGTCTAATTGCTCTTGCTGATAAACGTATTGCTGGCATCAAATCTGGCGAGCAACCAGCACTTTCTCCAGACAACAATGCGAAATACTACGCAGAAGTGGTTGTTGATCTAGACGAAATCGTTGAGCCAATGATTGCCGATCCAGATGTAAACAATGACGATGTGTCTAAGCGTTACACTCACGACGTAATCCGCCAAGTTTCTTTCTACGAAAACAAACCTGTAGATCTAGGCTTCGTTGGTTCTTGTATGGTGCACAAGGGCGACATGCAAATCATCGCTCAAATGCTACGCAACATTGAGAAGCAAAACGGCAGCGTAGCGTTCAAAGCGCCACTGGTTGTTGCTCCACCAACATACAACATCGTTGATGAGCTAAAAGCGGAAGGCGATTGGGAAATCCTTGCTAAATACGCAGGTTTTGAATTTGACGATTCTAAACCAAAAGGCGAAGCTCGTACTAAATACGAAAACATTCTGTACCTAGAGCGCCCTGGCTGTAACCTATGTATGGGTAACCAAGAGAAAGCAGAACCAGGTGATACGGTTCTAGCGACTTCTACTCGCTTGTTCCAAGGCCGTGTAGTAGCTGACTCTGCAGAGAAGAAAGGTGAATCTCTACTAGGTTCTACTCCTTTGGTTGTTCTTTCAACTGTATTGGGACGCTTCCCAACTATGGATGAATACAAAGCAGCTGTAGAAGGTATCAAGTTGACGGACTTCGCGCCACCACTTGAAGAAATGAGTACAGCACCAGAGCTAATTTCTGCGGTTAATGTTTAGTTTTTAAAATAGCCTTGTGCTAATTAAAATACTTTAAAAGCCTCACTTTGCTTAAAGTGGGGCTTTTTTATTGCATAATACACATGGTTTAACTCATTTAAAGGAATCATGGTGACTGAATATTTAAAGGAAAAAACCATCGCTGAAAACTTCCTGCAAGAAATGCTAGAAGCGGACGACACAGAGAATTACGCCCTTTTTATCAAACACTATGAAGCAAAGCATCTGGTCAACTTTTCCAAAGAACAATTTGAAAGCGACATTAAAGAGATGCAAAACAGAAATGGTGCAAACTTAAGTTACGAATACTTTGGCATGCTGCAAGGTCATCCTATTTATGATGCTGCCACCAGCTTACGATTCGTTTGGAAAGGAATTTATGAAAAACGCGAAGCCTTAATCACCATTGGTATTCATTGCAAAGATAAAACCTGGTATATCAATGAATCTTCTGTGCGATAAGCCTCAACCCTATAGATCCACTCCCATAAAACGTAACATTAAGTCTAATTGAGCTTGAAGCATATGCTTACCTTTGTGTATCTGCTTTCCAGAAGCTTTAGCCGTCATTAATAACTTGGTCATATCCGGTGCAAGAACACATTCAGCAATGAGATTACTTCGTTGAATAATGGATTCAGAAAATGGCAAATCATCTTCTTCTGACATACCTAGTTTGGTTCCATTAATGGCTATATCAAACATCTGGTTGTCAGGCACATAAGCTTGAATATTCTTTTCTGGAAAAGTTCGCTTTAACCGTTTTACCAGTTCAATGGCTTTTGCTTGGGTTCTATTTTGAACATACAAACGGTCACAACCCTGTTTTAGCAGAGAAAACGCAATAGCAGAAGCGGCACCTCCTGCGTCAGCCAAAACACAATGGCTGCCAGAGACTGTATAACCTTCATTAATCAAGCCGTGAACAAAGCCTTCACCGTCTAAAATAGTCCCTTGTAAGCGCCCATTCGCATGATAAAAAACAGTATTAACAGCCCCAACAATCTCTGCTTCTGGCATGATGTCGTCCAATAGAGGCACAATCGCTTTTTTATGAGGCATGGTGATCACGGCCCCCGAGAAGTTTTTTATCTTCCTTAATCCTTCAACACACCTAATTAAATCGGATGAGTGTACTTCCATTGGCATCAGAACATATTGCCCCAAACACCCTAATTCAGCCAATCGCTCATTGGCCATTATTGGGGTTTTCACCTGAAAAATAGGATCGCCAATAATGGCTAAAAGTTTGGATTTACCTGTTATCTTCATATGTCCGCCAAATAAAAAGTCTAATCTATCTCAATCAGAGCTATCTATTATTTTATACGCCGTTTCTATAAAAAAAGCACATCAGCTCTAGAGCCAATGTGCTTTTCAAACCAGACAACACAGGTTAATTACTTAGCTTTTTGATTGTCTGTGTGATCAATGAGAAATCGAACACTGTTCTACTCGGTAATATAAGTAACACTAGAGATATTGCTACGGGCACCAGTGTCGCCAATAGGAAAGACTCATACAAAAAGGCAATCGGTTCACCTGGTAATGGGAAGTAAATAAAACCGGCTACCAAACCACCAATCAAACTCAATAATGCTTGGTAGCTTTGGTAACGAGCATTGTAGAACCCGAAAAACACAGGGAACGCCGCGGCGCAGCAGAGTAAATCCGCCAGCAAGAAAAGATACAAAATGCTGAACCCTTTGGATGCCACGATCAACGCCAAAACCGAAATCACAACAATCAGCCAGCGAGATGCTACAACCAACTTACTTTCCTCAAGCTTAGGTAAAATTCGGTTTAAATCGATAATAAATAAGCTATGAAAACCACTGATAGTAGAGTCTGCACTGCTCATAATTAACGCCAAGCCAAAGAAAATCATACCAATCAATAACCAATAAGGCGCATTACCTAGCATCACACTGAATAAAGCAGTGGAACCTGTACCAGGTACAGATAAGCCAACAAATGCCAAACCAAATAAGCCCAGCGCTAAAATAATAGGAAAACTAATTAGGCCACTAAAAATGAAGCCATTGCGAATCGCTTTATTGTCTTTCGCGGCAAAGATACGCTGCCATGTTCCTTGATAAAATAAGCCAGTCAAACACACAGCTAAAAAGAAAGTCACACCCGTTTCTATACCAGTACTATTGAATGGATTCAGTAAATGAGGAGCTTTTTCTTGCAAACCTTCAATCACAGGTGCAATACCACCCGTTGCTTGCCAACCTAAAAACAGAATAAATAAGATAAAAGGCAAGATAACAAGCATCTGAATACGGTCAGTAAAAATAGTCACTTTTAAGCCACCGTACAAGGTATAAAGTAAGGTAGACAACATCACAATGCTGGCCGTCACCCAAAGCGGTACAGGTGCTAACAAGGCAACCATTTGAGCAATACCTGTTAGCCCAGCGGTAAGGCTGATAAACAAATAGAACAGCATGATAAAGAGCACAACAACATAGACACTACGGCCATAACGAGCATAAACGAACTCAGTTAATGTATGACCTTTCGGCATCAATTGGCGAATTCTTGCACCTAGAGGAATCATCACGAAACTTGGAATCAGCACGCCCAGTGCATAACCTAAGATGGCACCAACACCGCCCCAAGTCGCCGATTCAGCAGGGCCAAATAACACCCAAGTCCCCATAGTAGTTGCCAACAAGGTCAGCAACGTTGCTTGGCTAGTTTGGCTATTACGGGCCACAATAAAGTCTTCCAAACCTTCTTGATGACGGCGTGCAAATAATAATCCCACCACAGCAAAGATCGCTGCAAATATTACAAGCCAAATAATGGCTGTTTGTGAATCAAGCATGTTTCTCTCCTTTTTTATCTGCTCCTTTGTTTCCGGCTCTAAAACCCATTCCCCAAAACTCGGCCTCAAGCTCCACCGCCTTGGTAAAACGCTCTTGCATTTTCGCCCAGCGAGGGCTTTGTGTTGGGTTGTCGCCAATGCGAGTGCTGATCGCCATATCGACTAATCGGCCTACTTCAACACACACTTCTTGAAAGGCGTCACCGCAGTAGGTATTAATCCATTTTTCATAAGGGTGACCTTCATAAACGCTCTCTTTTAAACGCAAGCCGATTTCACCATAACCGAACGCACAAGGCGCAAGAGCTAAGATCAAATCGAGGAAGTCCCCTTGCAAGCCAGAGTCCAACACATAACGGGTGTAAGCGATGGTTTCTAACTCTTCTTTCGCATTGAACAAAGAGGCTTCATCAATGCCTTGAGCCGCACAAGTTTGAATGTGTAGGGAAAACTCGTGGTTAATCAATGAATCTACTGTGGCGGCGCACAGTTTCATTTCTTCTGGAGATTCCGCTTTCACCACACCTAAAGCCCAAGCGCGAGCGTAATGAACAAGGTAAACGTAATCTTGAACCATATATTGCAAAAAAGACGCTTGTGGCAAAGAGCCATCCGCCAAGCCTTTTACAAAATCGTGCTCAATGTAGTCACGCCATTGTGGCCCGCAACCGTCTCGCATAAGCGCAAATGTTTTTCCATAATCTGGTATTTTATTCGTCATAATCTATGATCGCTTTATTCTGTTTAATAAAGGTTTAAGGGAGTTTTATTGAGCGGTCAAAAAGCCATTACAGAGGATCGTCACCCAGTGCAATCAGTCTTATTTCACCTTGCCAATAAGTTTGTAATTTCCGTGCCGCGCGCCATGCGGTCAGCCCTGTACGGCAGACCAACACAGCTCGTTGTGTCGTATTTGGTTGGAGTTGTTGCAGTTCAAATTCGTCTAAAGTGATAGAGCGTAAATCCATAACCCAGTCTTGGAAGGTCATGTGTTCTTTACTGATGAAGCCTAAATAATGCTCAGGTGATGGTTCCGGTGCGTCATCAAAACGAAAATGGCTTTGACGAAAACTACGCAGATCCATAGAGACCAGTTGCCCAAGAGGAGAAGGTTCAATATTCAATAAAATATTCAGGGTGAATTGTGCTTGCAAGCTGCCAATGGCACCAACTACTGGCCCCATAACTCCAGCTGTAGAACAGTTTTTTGCTCGCTGTGGAAGCTCAGGAAATACCGCCCTTAAAGACTGTTTACCACCACAAAACCCGCCCACATAGCCTTCAAACCCCAAAGCAGAGGCAGAGACCAATTTAAGAGCGTGATCATGGCAGTAATCCGATAAGATATAGCTCGCTGCGAAGTTGTCTGCACAGTCTAAGACCACATCCATACCATCGCACAAGGCGGCTACATTGCTGGGAGTTAAGGCGATAAAGTGAGTGGTAATCACACTGTCATCATTGAGTCCATTAAGGTGGTGTTTGGCGCATTCGACTTTAGGAGAGTCAATGTCCGCTTCTCGGTACAAGACTTGTCGATGCAAGTTAGAAAGAGACACCGCATCGCCATCCACCAAGGTGATTTCACCAACACCCGCCGCCACAAGATAAGGCAGTACAGCGCAGCCTAAACCACCCGCACCAACCACAAGAACTCGGGCCGAAGTAAGCGCCTTCTGCCCTGTCTCGCCAACTTCTGGTAAGCATGTTTGGCGTATATAACGACTCATGCACTCACCTCGTCCGATTCATTGGCACAGGCCTGTAGCCACGCTTTGATTCGCGCTTCTGGGTCCTCATGCAAAGTAATGTCCGTTACGGCGGCGACAATATCCGCCCCAGCATCAAATGCACCTTCGGCTCGTTCAACGGACATGCCCCCAATTCCTACCAAGGGGGTTTGACCGATTTTTTCTTTCCATTCAGTGACTTTTTCCAGCCCTTGTTGGTGCCATTTCATCTTCTTCAAAATGGTCGGATAAACAGGCCCAAGGGCAATGTAATCTGGCGACAATTGGCACGCTCTTGCTAGCTCTTCTTCATCATGGGTGCTGATGCCGATTTTCAGCCCTGCTTGTTTGATCTTCTCTATGTCGGCAGTATCCAAATCTTCTTGGCCAAGGTGAATCCATTCACAATCCAGTTCGATGGCCAGTTGCCAATAATCGTTGATCACAAGAGCACAACCATGTTGATCGCAAACCGCTTTGGCTTTTTGTATCTCTTCGCGTATATGGGCTTCTGTGCCATCTTTCATACGTAGTTGAACCAGCTTAATGCCAAGAGGCACCAAACGTTTTATCCATTCACTGCTGTCAAAAATGGGGTAAAAACGGCTTAGTTTTATCATCACATCAATC
Organism: Marinomonas algae; assembly: GCF_047525555.1. Classification (NCBI taxonomy): domain Bacteria; kingdom Pseudomonadati; phylum Pseudomonadota; class Gammaproteobacteria; order Oceanospirillales; family Oceanospirillaceae; genus Marinomonas; species Marinomonas algae. The sequence continues at coordinate 106,425 of NZ_JBLIXK010000006.1, forward strand.
CAAAAAAGCTTTGCCTAAGACAGGCGTAGAAGGTGATGCCATATCGCGTGGCACCATAGGGTCTGCTTTTGCGGCCAACTGCCCTGCACGAATCGCACTGGCAAAGGCTTCTGCCATCATGGCTGGGTCGCCTGCTTTGGAGACGGCGGTGTTGAGCAAAATGGCATCCATTCCAAGCTCCATGGCTTGTGCGGCTTGGCTTGGCAAACCCAACCCAGCGTCCACAACCAATGGAATATCAGGAAAGTGCGCCCGTAGCGCCCGCAAACCAAACACGTTGTTTAGTCCCATGCCAGAGCCAATCGGTGCGCCCCATGGCATCAATACACGACAACCGGCGTTAACCAGTTTATCCGCGACAACTAAATCTTCTGTGGTGTAAGGGAAAACTTGAAAACCCTCTTCAGTGAGGATTTTGGCTGCTTCCACCAAGCCAAATACGTCTGGTTGCAAGGTGTCTTCCTCACCTATCACTTCCAGCTTAATCCAAGACGTTCCAAAGACTTCCCGCGCCATATGAGCGGTAGTCACAGCTTCCTTTACTGTGTGACAACCGGCTGTATTTGGCAGCACATGCACGTTTAACTGCTGAATTAAACGCCAGAAATCTTGCCCTGCTTTGTCGCCACTGGCTTCACGGCGTAGTGAAACCGTTGCTACGCTGGCTTTACTTTGCTCAAAGGCTTTTGCCAGAATCGCGGGCGAAGGGTATTGTGCGGTTCCTAGCATAAAAGGCGTTTCCAATTGCACGCCGTAAAAATCTCTCATCATCAACCTCCTTGCATTGGGGCAAGCACTTCAATGCGGTCGCCTTCTTTTATTTGTGTGTTGACTCGATTGCCTTGGGCAACAAAATCACCATTTACAGCGGTCGCAACCACAGAATCGCCATAACCTAACTCAATCAAAAGGTCAGAAAGCTGTTCCGATTTCACCGTTACTGTTTCGCTATTTACCTGTATATGTTTCATAAATTTATGACCTCTTTTGAGTATCAGACGCTTTTATGTCAAACCATTCGGATTCCACGCCTTGGTCTAGATAATCAGCCACCATTTTTGCCAAGGTTGGCGCGAGCAGAAAACCATGGCGATATAAGCCATTGGCTCGGACGATCTGCCCTTGACTATGTATACGAGGAAGGTTGTCTGCAAAGGCTGGACGGCTGTCTACACCGATTTCGAGAATTTCTGCTTCGCCAAAGGCAGGGTTCAGTGCGTATGCGGCATTTAATAATTCCATGATAGAGCGCGCTGTGGCGTGTTTTTTCGCACTACTTTCCACCATGGTGGCACCTAGCATGTAAACACCATCTCCACGGGGGACGATATACAAAGGAATACGAGGATGAAGTAAGCGTACGGGTCTAGTGAGTTGCACTTCTGGGCAACGTAAAATCAGCATTTCGCCTTTCACACCACGCAAACTATTTAAATCAGGCTTTGCTTGAATGCCACGACAGTCAATTACTAAGCCGTCTTTGGTTAGGACTTCTGGTTCTACATCTTGGCAAATGAATTCAACGCCTTGCTGTATCAATTTGCTTTTCAATGCACGCAATGCATTCCGTGGAGACAAATGGGCTTCTTCGCCATAATACAAGCCTCGGGAGAATCGACCTGATAAGTCAGGCTCAAGTTCAGCAATGCCATCTGCATCCAATACATCGTAAGCTTGAGTTCGGTTTGCAAAACGCTGTAAGTCTGCTTGATCTCGCTGTAACGCCAATACCAATGAGCCTTGATACTTCACCACGTCTGTATGTTTTTGCCACCAGCCTGCGGCTTTTTTACCGTAATGCAACACCGCATCTTCTGCGCTTTCTACTTCACAATATGGCGCGAGCATGCCTCCCGCCCACCAAGAACAAGACTCCGGGCCGGGCTCCAATTGACGATCAATTACCGTTGGAATGACGCCTCGTTCAACCAATTCCGTCGCCACACAAAGGCCCGCCACACCTGCGCCTAGTACAATGACTTGATCTTTAAATGCGTTCATTTTTTCCCCCACTGACTCTCTGTTTCCCACATACGATGAAAGTGGTGAACAGGCCCATGACCAGACCCAATGTGTAATTGGTCTGCGCATTCAATCGCCCGATGAAGATAAGAGTGAGATTGCTTAACTGCTCCGGCCATCGTCACGCCTTTGGCTAACCAAGCGGCAATGCTGGAAGAGTAAGTACAGCCTGTTCCGTGGGTGTTTTTTGTGTTGATTCGTGGGGCGTGAAATGTGATTGGCTCTAGATTTTCACTCACCAACACATCAGTACAGATGTCACTTTCACCGTGCCCCCCTTTCAACAAAACATGCTTTGCACCGAGCTTGAGTAACTCAAAAGCATGGGGAATAAGTCGACTGTCATCGAAAGCATCTTGAGGAGATAAACCTAACAAGACTTTGGCTTCTGGGTAATTTGGTGTGAGCAAATCCACTCGTGGAATCAGTTCGGATTTGAGTGCGTTAACCGCTGCTTCCTGCAAAAGCGCATCGCCAGATTTGGCAATCATCACAGGATCTAACACCACCAAGCCCTTGAAGTCTTGTAAGGCATTCGCCACAGCAATGACTAAATCACTTGAGAACAACATACCGATTTTAATGGCTTGAACATTTAAATCATCAAGCACAGCGACAATTTGAGCGGTAACAATATCAATGGGAATAGGATGAACGGCGGTGACCGCCTGTGTATTTTGTGCAGTGACGGCAGTAAGCACGCTTGCGCCATAGACACCATTGGCAGAAAAGGCTTTTAAATCCGCTTGAATTCCTGCGCCACCGCCGCTATCAGAGCCCGCAATGGTTAACGCAATTGGTGTTGCTTTTGATGCTGTTTTGTCTTGAAGACGAGACATGTATATCACCCAGTTTTATCAGGCGACATAGGAAATGAGTGCACGAAAAAATGCATAAGAAGACTGCATAACATCGCATCCGTTCCCTACGCCGATACTAATCGGATCAGGTTCACCGGGTTAATGAAATTTCATCTCTCAGCCTACTAAAACGAGGCACCCCGACGGACAATTTGCAAACAGCATAAAAGACTTAAATTTACTTTACAAGCCGTCTTTTGAAATTAAACAAAAATACAGAAAAAATATAAAAGCCCACTAAATCCTTTTATTTTCTATTTTAAAACAATGAGTTAAATATATTTATTAAGCCTTTTTAGCCATGTTAGCAATGGCCTCTTTAACATCAAAAACATGAGTTAAATTAATGATGTGACTCGCGCCATCCAGCATAATCACGTCCACTTCGGCCGATGAGAATATGTCTGGCGCTTTAACAGCATTGTCTGGTCTCACTAAGCCATCCTGACGGCCTTGTAACACAGAAATGGGCATGGATATTTGAGAAAATTCTGTTTGTAAATGTGTCAGGCTTGGTCGAATAGCTAGTACTTCCTCATTAGAATTTACCCAACGCTTTGGGAAACAAATATTGGGTAAACGAGCCATTAATTTATTGAACCAACGGGCTTCCGATAATTCAGGGTCCAAGTCCCCTGCTAACACAATTATCCCTTTGACATATTGAGGGTAATCCACCGCCAACTTTGGTACTAAAGAGCCACCAAATGAATGACCAACCAAGAGGATTTTTTGTTGCTTATTGGCTTTCCAGATAGCTTCTAACATTGGCCCGATTAGCCGTGATTGCTCACTCAAGGAATAAGGAAAGTGGCCTTTATCGTAACCGGATTCTCCCCAGCCTGGCCGGTCAATCGCATGAATTGAAAAATGATTTGTAACCTCTTCATTTTCGAAATAACGGGAAAAGCTGACCCAGCTTCCAGGTGTTCCATGAACAAACACAACACTGCTTTTCATTTCTGGTTGAGAAGCAAGTTGAGGAGAAGAAACATAATGAAGAACATGATCAACACACTGAATATAATGATGAGTGATGACGCTTTCATCTTGATGAATTCGTGCAAAAATGGTCTTATTTTTCTTTATTTCATGGTGGCGTATTCCACCCAATAAAAACGCCATAACACCTCCGATTAGAACACTATCAAAGGTATTTGATTAAGCTTATGAGCAAAAGTTCAGCGGATGGTGCTTTTTGTTAATTCGCCAAAAAAAACATTGTACTTTTTCAGCAAACTGCTTTCTTGAAAACCACTAACATCTATAACTGATGCCATCATTTTTTGATGTTTTTCAATCAATTTAACAGCAGATCTCGCTTCTTTCTTTACATTGTCTAAGTCACTTTCATAGAGGAAAGCGTCACCAAATAACTCAGGGTAAACCTGTCTATTTGGCAAAATGGGGATACAACCTAAAGCAACGCTCTCCAACACAGACAATCCTTGAAATTCATGCAAGGCAGTAGATAACACCATGTCAGAGGAGGCTAAAATGTCTAAGTAGTCTTGCCTCGATTCAGCAAAACCAAATTGACTTATGCGATGAGAGAAACCTTGTTTAATCTGTTCAAATTCTTTCGGAACTGAACGAAATTGTTCACCCAAAACCGCTATTTCATAATCTATCTGGCGTGCTTCCATTTCTTCTAAAATGGCTAATAATCGCTCTGGCCCTTTGTCGTATTCCCAGCGAGCAGACCAAACCAGTTTAAGCTTTTTATCCTGCTTTTCGTCATGATTTTCATGATTTTCAATGGGTTTATCACCCATTTTAAAAATATCGTTCGACAGAGGAACTGCTAACACCTGAGAGGTTTCTTCTGTTTTATCCAGCCAATCTGGAGACACATAATCAGGAAGCTTTTTCAGTAAGGCTCGCGCCCCTTGAAAAAAAGACGTTCGATTAAATTGACTATTAAACACACATAGGTCAGCAGATAAGGCACTGTAAAGCGTCACCATTTGCATTTCAATGATGCCCTGCTGCTGGCTGTTTTTTGGGTAAGAGAACTGATTTTCATGGAAGTACAACAACCAAGGAATGTTTTGTAAATCTGGGCAAAAGGCTTTCAACCCTGCGCAATCGGTCATAGAGGTGGCGATAACTAAATCAAAGGGTATTTCTAAGGTTTCTTTAAAGGCAGGATCAAAGGCAAAGCTCATTGCATTACCTCGTATGCGCCAAGCAAAGTGCCGCGCTGGCAAGGCTAAATAGTGCCAATCATGATGAGCCAAACCCGACATTAAGGTTTCAGCCCAAGCTTTATGACTGCTGGCTTCATAGGCACTGAGCAGTAAAATGCGCATATTGCGGATCTCTTCTTTTCAATTCAATATTTGTCACAACTTGAAGGGTCGAATATCATGATAAAAAATAACCTTCTCTTTAAGGAATTCCATGATCATTCAACATCACGATGAAGATATTAACACGCCAACAGGCACAATGCGTTGCACGGTTTATCGCCCTCAAGCCGAAGGCCGCTTTCCATGTATCTTCTTTTATTCTGAAATTTTCCAACAAACGGCACCTATCGCGCGCTCTGCCATGATGATGGCTGGACATGGTTTTGTGGTGATTGTTCCTGAAGTATTCCATGAACTAAACCCAATTGGCACTGTATTGGCGTACGATGATGAAGGTAAAGACAAAGGCAATGATGACAAATTCACCAAACCTTTAGAGTCTCATGACAGTGACACTGTTGCTATGATCGAGCATTTTGAAAAAGCCGATTATTGTACAGGGCAATTTGGTTCTATGGGGGTATGTTTAGGTGGTCATTTGGCTTATCGTGCGGCACTAAATCCTCGTATACAAGCGGCTTTCTGTTTGTATGCTACAGACATTCACTCGAATACCATTCCTTGTCAGGAAGGTAATGACTCTTTCACTCGCACAAATGAGATTCAGGGAGAATTAGTCATGGTGTGGGGGAAACAAGATCCTCATGTGCCAACAGAAGGTCGACAAAAAATTTACCAGCAACTCTTGAATACAGAGCGTTTATTTAGCTGGCATGAGTTTAATGGACAACATGCTTTTATGCGTGATGAAGGTGACCGTTACGACCCAGCATTGGCCCTTGAGTGTTACTCAAAAGCCGTGGCCTTGTTCCAGAAAAACCTGCATAGAGCATAAGCCCTATACAGGATTTAAGACATAAGCGAGGGAGCTTACTGCTCTCCTCGCCATATTGGTGTTAATCGGCATTCGCCCAACTCACTAGAAATCCACATTTCATTGTCTTGAATTGTGACATTAAGCTGCATAGAACGCGCGCATAATTTGGAAAGTTCAATCACTTGAGATTCAGGGAATTGCAAAATACGTAGGTTGTTAAAACGGCTGGTTTTACCTTTATTTTGATCCCACCAAATATCGGATTTATCGTTGTAGTTCACCACCACAACTTGCTGACCACGACCACAAGCTTTTCTTAGGCGCTTCTCATCAGGTTGGCCAAGCTCTACCCACAATAGCACTTCATCAGAGAAATTCTTTTGCCATAAATCTGGCTCGTCTTCTGTGCTAATGCCTTTGGTGAAACTCAGTTGCTCGTCCCCTTCTTTTTCATCAGCCAACAAGGCAAATGCCGCTAAACGAACCATCATGCGCTCTTCTGTTTCTGACGGATGTAATGCCAGAGTCAGGTCGTATCCTTGGTAATGATGTCGGTCCATATCAGAAACTTGTACGGATGCTTTATAGACAGTTGCTTTCGTCGCCATAGGGGTCACTTACTACACTTATAATATTTAAGAAAAGGACAATAAAATTCGCAACGGATTGTATAACAAAACATCTTTTTAAGGTGCTTTATATGGAGATTGTTTTTAAGTATTCCTAGGAAAGAATTTGATAGGAGTAGAAATAAATCAAAAATCAGTTAAACAGGGTAATTACACCTCGTGATCTTGCAATAACTCACTTTCTGTCACTTTCCCTTCTGTAGCAAGCGATATGCGTCTTATATACTTAGCGGGCGCACGTTTGTGTATATGTAACCAATTCCATACATGCGCTTGTTTTACACCTAGCATTTTTGCAAGTGCCGTTTGACTACCAATAATTTCAATTGCTTTCGCAATAGCTGTCATACAGCCCCTCCTAACAACTTTTACTGTATTTGATGACAGTTTTTATTGTTTGTCAAATACAGAAAAAGTTGTAATTATCGTCAAATGACTATTGCTGATCGCGTTAAAGAAAAAAGAATCGAACTTGGACTAACTCAAGCGCAGTTAGCAAGCCTTGTCGGCATTAGCCAACAATCTCTTCAAAAGATTGAAGATGGTAAGACGCAAAATCCTCGTAAAATTGTCGCTCTTTCAAAGGCATTAGAATGTGATGTCGAATGGTTAGAGTCTGGCGAATATACTGAACTCAAAGAGTCGATTCCCCAATACAAGAGCGAGAAAGCAAAACCTCTTCAAGCAAACCAAATTCAAGCTCGACCAGTCATTACACATGATCAAGCTGCGAATTGGCCTACATTCAATGTTGATACTGAACAAACAAAGTGGATGTACACAGAATATAGCGAATCCGATAAATCTTTTTGGTTAAAAGTCGTAGGTGATCACATGACCTCACCTTCTGGATCTAGCGTTCCAGAAGGCTATTTCATTTTTGTTGAACCGAGTCTTACACCTCAAAACGGTGATTTGATTGTCGCAAAAGTGCTACAGAGCAATGAGATAACCTTCAAGAAGTTCGTGTTGGATGCAGGCCGAGTGTATTTAAAACCATTAAATCCACTTTATCATGCGATAGAGGCAACAAAAGACATTCAAGTTATAGGTGTTGTTAAAGAAGCTCGAGCTCTTTTGAAAGTGTAAAAGCTTAGAAAGTTCTATTTACGCCGTTTATTTAAGCTGTAATATTGCTACATCAAAATAGACCTTACACATTAAACTCAGTTGACAAAAATACAGCTAAAACTGTATTTTTTAGACACGATAACAACCAAAGGATAGGAATTATGTTAGTCATCACCCGAAGAACAGGGGAAAGCATTAATATTGGAGACGATACGGAAATTACAGTACTAGACGTTAAGGGCAATCAAGTTCGTATAGGTATTAAGGCACCAAAAAGTGTCGCCGTCCACCGTGAAGAAATTTACCTTCGCATTAAAGAAGATGAAGCAGCGGAATCACCTTCAACGAAATAAACCATTGAAGTCACCAATTAATAGTGAGGCCAAACATCAGGCCTTTCTATTAACTCCCTAATAAAGCACGCACTGTACGTTCCACAACTTCACTCTCCCTAACATTTATCCAGATTTAATAGTCTATCTGTTTTTTAAAAAGCCAAGGGAGACCACAGTGATAGATGTTAAAATTGCTTATTTCAATAGCCAATAAAAAAGCCGCTCATATAGAGCGGCTTTTTAAAACTCATTGAAATTACAGTGTTAGGCGACGAACGTCACTCAACAATGAATTCAAGTAAGTCATGAAACGACCTGCATCACCACCGTTTACCGCTCTATGATCGTAAGATAGGCATAGAGGCAACATTGTACGAGGCTCGAATTCTTTGCCATTCCAACGCGGTTCAATGTCCGCTTTAGAAACACCTAGAATACCAACTTCAGGACAATTCACGATTGGCGTAAAGCCTGTACCACCGATTGCACCAAGGCTAGAGATTGTGAAACAACCGCCTTGCATATCCGCAGGCTTCAATTGCTTATCAAGTGCTTTCTTGATTAGCTCACCAGCTTCTTTTGCAATCTGAATAACAGACTTCTTATCTGCATCACGCAATACTGGAACAACAAGGCCTGCAGGAGAATCTACCGCAATACCAATGTGAACGTATTTCTTCTGCACATAGCTTTCACCGTCAGCCATCAATGAAACATTGAAGCTTGGGTTGGCAACCATTGCTTGAGCAACAGCTTTGATTAGGAATGGAAGTGGTGTTAATTTCACACCTTGTTTTTCCATTTCACCTTTCAAGCCTTTACGGAAGCTTTCAAGATCAGAGATATCTGCTTTATCAAACTGAGTAACAGAAGGTACAACAAGCGCATTGCGTACCATGTTTTCAGCAGTTAAACGCTGAATCTTACTCATTTTAACAACTTCAACTTCACCGAACTTACCGAAGTCTTGATCTGGAACCGTTGGCAAACCAGCACCCGCAGCACCAGCTGGGGCAGATTCAGCTTTCTTAACAGCTGCTTTCACGTACGCGTGCAAGTCTTCTTTAAGAATACGACCACGAGGTCCAGTAGGACGAACCAATGAAAGATCAACACCCAATTCACGAGCCAGCATACGTACAGCAGGACCAGCATGAACCTTTTTGGAAGGTGAAGACAATACAGCAGATTGATCTACTGGTGCCGCCGCTTTAGCAGGAGCTGATGTCACAGGTGTACTTGGCGCCGCTGCTGGAGCAGATGCTTTAGGTGCTTCTGCAGGAGCAGATACACCGCCCTCCACTTCAAGCTCAAGAATCAAGTCGCCTTCAGAAACCGTATCACCTTCTTTAATAGAAAGAGATTTAACAACACCTGATTTAGGTGCTGGTATTTCCATAGATGCTTTGTCTGTTTCAAGAACGATAATAGAATCACCTTCTGAAACGGTATCACCAACAGCAACTGCCACTTCAATAACGTCAACGCCTTCAGCACCACCGATATCAGGCACATTAACTGCTTCAACGCCACCAGATACTGGTGCCGCAGCTTCAGCTGCAGGTGCCGCTGAAACAGGAGCAGGAGCTTCGTCTCCAGCACTTTCAGTAACCATCATTAAAACAGCAGCACCTTCAGAAACGGTATCGCCTACTTTAATTTGAATCGTACCTACTTTTCCTGAGAAAGGAGATGGAATGTCCATTGAAGCTTTGTCTGTTTCCAATACGATTAAAGAATCACCTTCTTCAACCACATCACCTTCAGATACACAAACTTCGATAACCTCAACGTCTGTTGAGCCACCAATATCAGGTACATTTACTTGCTGTTCACTAGAAACAGAAGCACTTGCTGTTGCCGGAGCAGCAGCTGGAGCCGCTTCTTCTTTTGCTTCCGGCGCAGATCCAGCACCTTCTACTTCAATAACAAGAACGTCATCGCCTTCAGAAACTTTATCACCTTCTTTTACAGAAATACTTACAACCTTTCCGGCCATAGAAGATGGTACATCCATAGATGCTTTATCTGTTTCTAAAACAATAATAGATTGGTCAACGTCAATCACGTCACCAACACTTACACTGATCTCAATAACTTCGACATCAGTCGCACCGCCAATATCCGGTACTCGAATGATTTCAGTACTCACAGAAATCTCCTTTGTCCTATAGACGCATCAAACTTAATAACTTACCTGACCTAGATGCTCTAGGTCAGGTACCCAGCTTGTTTGGTAATTAGCAGGTTACAGGGTTTGGCTTATTCGGATCCAAGCCAAACTTAGCGATAGCTTCGCTAACTACAGATGCATCAACTACACCGTCTTTCGCCAATGCACTCAAAGCAGATACAACAACCCAGTAACGATTCACTTCAAAGAAATGACGTAGTTGAGCGCGTGTATCACTTCGACCGAAACCGTCTGTACCTAATACGTTGTACGTACCTTTAACGAAAGGACGGATTTGATCAGCAAAAAGCTTAACGTGGTCTGTAGACGCAATAACTGGGCCTTTACCTTCAAGACAAGATTCAACGTATGACTGACGAGGCTCATCTTCTGGGTGCAACATATTCCAACGGCTAGCATCAAGACCTTCACGACGTAACTCGTTGAAAGAAGTGACACTCCAAATATCGGAGTTCACACCGTAATCTGCGTACAGAATTTCCGCTGCGGCTTCTACTTCACGCAAGATAACACCAGAACCAAGTAATTGAACTTGCTTCTTGTTTGTTTTCTTAGCATGAGATTTAAGCTTATACATACCTTTAAGAATGCCATCTTCAACGCCTTCTGGCATATCTTCATGAGCATAGTTTTCATTCATTACCGTTAAGTAATAGAAAACACTCTCTTTATCTTGGTACATACGACGCAAGCCGTCTTGTACAATGACAGCAACTTCATATGAATAAGTTGGGTCATAAGAAATACAGTTTGGAATCGTGCCAGCAAGGATGTGTGAATGACCATCTTCGTGCTGTAGACCTTCACCATTTAGAGTTGTACGACCTGCTGTCGCACCGATCAAGAAACCACGAGCCTGAGAATCACCAGCCGCCCATGCCAAGTCACCAATACGTTGGAAACCGAACATAGAGTAGTAGATGTAAACAGGAATCATAGGCAGATTGCTGTTGCTGTAAGAAGTTGCTAGCGCTAACCATGAAGAGAATGCACCCGCTTCATTGATACCTTCTTGCAGAATCTGACCATCTTGAGACTCTTTGTAGAACATAACCTGAGTATGATCGTGTGGCGTGTAACGTTGCCCTTCACAGCTATAAATACCTAGCTGACGGAACATACCTTCCATACCGAAAGTACGAGCTTCATCGGCAAGAATGGGCACAACACGCTCGCCAATCTTCTTATCTTTAACCATAACATTCAATGCACGCACGAACGCCATAGTGGTAGAAATTTCGCGACCTTTCGTGCCTGCAATTTGAGCTTTAAACGCTTCAAGAGAAGGAACTTCAAGTGCTTCACAATCACGGCGACGAACTGGGAAATCTCCACTTAGTTCTTTACGACGTGAGCGCAAGTATTGCATCTCTGGGCTGTCTTCAGCTGGCTTGTAGTAAGGCAGATCTTTCAGCTCTTCATCACTGATTGGAATGCCGAACTTGTCACGGAATTGAGCCAAAGACTCTTCATCCAATTTCTTAGTTTGGTGAGCCGTGTTTTGCGCTTCAGCCGCTTTAAACATACCGTAACCTTTGACTGTTTGAGCCAAGATAACAGTAGGTTGACCTTTGTGAGATGTCGCTTCAGCGTAAGCTGCGTAAACTTTGTATGGGTCATGACCACCGCGGTTTAAGTTCATAATCTCTTCATCAGTCATGTCCTTAACCATTTCTAGCAATTCAGGGTATTTGCCAAAGAAATGTTCGCGAGTATATGCACCACCGTTTGCTTTGTAGTTCTGAAGTTCGCCATCGCAAACCTCATTCATACGTTTAACAAGCAAACCTTTCGTGTCTTTTTCAAACAATGGATCCCAATGACGGCCCCATAGACACTTAACAACGTTCCATCCAGCGCCGCGGAACACACCTTCCAACTCTTGTACAATTTTCGAGTTACCACGTACAGGGCCATCAAGGCGCTGTAAGTTACAGTTAATAACGAAAATCAAGTTGTCTAGTTTTTCACGGCCAGCAAGAGCGATAGCACCTAAAGATTCTGGCTCATCACACTCACCATCACCTAAGAACGCCCATACTTTACGGTCGCCTTGGTCGATCAAGCCACGGTTATGTTGATATCTCATAACGTGCGCTTGGTAAATAGCTTGCAATGGACCTAAGCCCATAGAAACGGTTGGGAACTGCCAGTAATCAGGCATTAACCATGGATGTGGGTAAGAAGATAGACCTTTACCATCCACTTCTCGGCGGAAGTTATCTAGCTGCTCGTCAGTCAAACGACCTTCAATATAAGAGCGCGCGTAAATACCAGGAGAAATATGGCCTTGAAAAAACACCATATCTGCTTCTTGCTTTCCATCATTACCGCGGAAGAAATGGTTAAAACCAATATCATAAAGCGTTGCGGCAGAAGAGAAACTCGTGATGTGACCACCTAAAGTGGAATCTTCTCGGTTTGCCTTCATAACCATTGCCAATGCATTCCAGCGGATTATCGAGCGAATTTTTCGCTCCATAAACACATCACCAGGCAATTGTTTCTCATCTTGAGGAGCAATTGTATTGCAGTAAGGCGTCGTAATTGACGAAGGTAATGACGTGCCAGCTTGTGAAGCTTCGCTAGTCAAACGGTTTAAAATGTATTTCGCGCGTTCAGGCCCTTCTTCGCGAAGGACAGACTCAAGCGCATCGACCCACTCTTTGGTTTCAATTGGATCGATGTCTTCGAGAATATGCTGCTCAGTCATCGTGTTAATAACTCCCGCTATTAGAACAGATACTAATCACCAAGGATTTTTTGTGTTTTGCCCTGGTGACTACTTAAACAAACCATTGGGTTTCATATAATTACTTACATAAAATCCAGCCAACCCAAGATAAAGCGACGTGTCATTCGATAGCACCTAACACGTCGTTTTATCTATTCCAGCGGTCACTATTGTTGTTTTTATGTCATTTCCGCTGCATCGACTACTAATATTTCATAGTCGGCTTGCTTCCAATTTGGGCTTGGTTCATCAAGCCCAAGATTAAGTTTTCATGTACAAATAGAGTGTCTAAATGCCCATAAAAATTCAAAAATTTTAATTCAACAAAAGATTAAGAGGAGTAACTTTTTAGCCTTCCTCAGTTCCGCAAAATTTAAACGCTCTCACATTTCCAAGAGCTTTTTTTCATCTACGACTCTTCTAATTTGGACGTAAGGTTAACACCTAATCAACAAATCGCCTAGCCATCTGAGCTAAGAATAAGGATGAACGAGTATTTTTGCGCCTTCTTCCTTTACCGAAAACAGCTTAAAATCTGACGAGATATCTACGGCACAATGGCTCAATCAGAAGGCACACACTAACATTCACACAAAAAATCAAACCAATAAGTCTTGTGAATAGCTCTATTTTTGTACAATAATAATACAAATCATACGATTTTCATCAGGGTTGATAAAAATATATTAGATTTATCTGACTCAATAACATCACAAGAAAGATCTATATTTATCAGTAAGAAGATGAAACATCCAATAGAAAGGCCATTAGTTAACATAAAGCGTATATAAATCAATAAATATAGAAAAAACGCCACTGACGCATTGTGCATATCAAGCTACAATAACAATTTTAAGATTTGGCCAATTTAGGATAATACATGACTCTTTTGAACGCTCTTCTATCTGAGCACATTCGATCGCAAGTTGCTTTTGCATTAGAAGAAGACATAGGTTCCGGCGACATCACCGCCCAGCTAATTCCTGATAATGAAGAAATCACAGCGACGATTATTAGTCGTGAAGAAGCCATTTTGTGCGGCCAAGAATGGGTTAATGAAGTATTTTCTCAATTAGCAGGCCATATTTCTTTAGACTGGCACAATAAAGATGGCGACCTTATTGAAGCAAACCGCCCATTTTTAACATTAAAAGGCCATGCACGAACCATACTAACAGGCGAAAGAGTTGCATTAAATTTTCTGCAAACACTTTCTTACACCGCGACCGTCACCCATCAATACAGCCAAATAGTTTCAGACTCTAACCTCACTATTCTAGATACTCGAAAAACCATACCTGGCATGAGACAGGCTCAAAAATATGCCGTCACTGTCGGTGGAGGCAAAAACCATCGCTTTGGTTTATACGACGCATTTCTTATTAAAGAAAATCATATTATGGCTGCTGGCTCCATTACAAACGCCGTATCTATGGCGCAGAACATTGCTCCTGGAAAAACCATAGAAGTTGAAACTGAAAATTTAGAAGAAGTCGCCCTAGCCGTAAAAGCAGGCGCAGACATCATTATGCTCGATAACTTCTCTTATAATGATATGACAACCGCTGTCCAAAAATTCAAAGGGCAGGTTAAATTTGAAGCATCGGGCAACATGACAAAAGAGCATCTTTTAAAAGTAGCGGAAACAGGTGTCGACTTTGTTTCTATTGGCGCCTTAACCAAGCACGTTCAGGCAATTGACCTGTCTTTGCGAGTATCTCAGGAAAAATCATGAAAGATAGTATTTTAGTAATCAATTGCGGAAGCTCTTCATTAAAATTTGCCATCTTAGCAAATGCAGGCCAAACCACTCTTGTGGAAGGAATCGCCGATCGCTTAGGCTCAGCAGGAAGTAGCATTACTTTTAAATATGAAGGGCAAAAAAACGAAATTTCATTAGCTGATGGCAGCCACAAAAATGCCGTTTCACAAATTAAAGAGTGGCTGAAATCCCACACTGAAATTGAATCCTCTTTAGTTGGCATAGGGCATCGCGTGGTCCATGGTGGAGAAACTTTTAGTGAGTCAGTTTTAATCGACCAAAATGTTATTGATGGCATAGAAAAATGCGCCAAATTTGCTCCATTACACAATCCAGCACACTTAAAAGGCATAGAAGTTGCCTTTGAACTTTTTCCTGGCATTCCTCAAGCAGCAGTTTTTGACACCGCATTCCACCAAACTCTAGAGCCAGAACAGTTCCTCTACCCTATTCCTATGCAACTGTATCGTGAACATCATTTTAGAAAGTATGGGTTCCACGGTACAAGTTATCGCTATATTAGCCAGCAACTGGCCAAAACAGTTCCAGGTAGCGATGAGCAAGGCGTATTAGTTGCTCACTTAGGCAATGGCGCTAGCGTATGTGCCATTAACAAAGGAAAATCATCCGACACAAGTATGGGGATTACACCTTTAGAAGGCCTAATGATGGGCACTCGCTCTGGTAGTTTGGATCCAGGTCTAATCTCTTTCATTCGACAAGCTGAAAACATCAGCGCCCAAGAAGCTTTAGATATTCTCAATAAAGAAAGTGGATTGTTGGGTATTTCCGAGCTCTCTAACGATTGTCGAACATTAGAAGAAGCCATGGAGAAAGGTGACGAGAAAGCCTTACTTGCTTTAAATATGTTCGCTGCACGCGCGGCAAAACACCTTGCGAGTGTCGCGACAACATTAGAAAGTATTGATCACCTAGTCTTTACGGGTGGCATTGGCGAAAACTCAAGCTACTTACGCCAAGTTATTTGTCAGCATCTAAAAGCGCTTAATATCAATATAGACTCGACACTTAATACAGAAGCGCCTCGCGGTGAATCATCTAACATTACTGCTGAGCACAGCAATACAAACGTTTGGATTATTCCTACTAATGAAGAGTTAATGATTGCGCTCGATACCATCAACTTAATTCAAGATTAGTAACGACATTTAAACATAACGGATTTATTAGGATTAAATATGTCAATTAATGTACTTATGACGGTTCCTACTGGCCCTGGCGTTGGTTTAACCTCTGTCTCAGTTGGGTTGGTTCGCGCACTAGAACAGCAAGGTTTAAAAGCCAGCTTCTTCAAACCTATTGCACAACCTCAACCAGGCGACAAAGGCCCAGATAAATCAACAGCCATGGTTGCTCAAGGCTCAACTTTAACACCTGCAGAACCCATTCCTCTTCACGAAGCTGAGCGTTACTTATATAACGACAACATAGACGAATTGATGGAAGAAATTGTTGGGCGCTTTCAAGCGAGCGTTGAACCAGATTCAACCGTTATTGTTGAAGGTCTTGCTCAAATTGCAGGACACCCTTATGCAACACGTTTAAACAAAGCCATCGCTCGAACACTTGATGCCGGCCTTGTACTAGTGACAGCACCGAATAACATGCGTGTAAACGAACTAGAGCATCACGTTGAAATCGCGGCTGGATCTTACGGCGGTATAAAAGCCAACGATGTCATTGGGTGTATTCTAAACAAAACCACACCAGGATCATTAGGCGTAAAATCTTATGGCGACATGTTCGCACAAAGAGGAATTTTCAAACGTAATTTCAGCCTGCTCGGCCAAATACCTTCTGCGGAAGAGCTGACTTATCCTCGAGTAAAAGACGTTGCAGACTTCTTAAATGCTCGCGTCATCAATCCAGGTGATATTGATTCTAGACGAGTTCAATCCTATACCCTTTGTGCTCGTGGTGTGGAAAACATGCTTGAAGCTTTACGCCCAGGTGTGTTGGTATTCACGCCAGGAGACAGAACAGATGTCATCATGGCAACAGCCATAGCTGCACTGAACGACATCAAAATCGCTGCACTCGTATTGACTGGTGGTTATCAACCAAGTGAAAACCTAATGTCTCTTTGCGGGAAAGCCATGGCAAAAGGTTTGCCTATTCTCTCTGTTGAATCCAACAGCTGGGAAACCGTGATTAATATGCAATCCTTTAACCAAGAAATTCCGTTGGACGATAAAGAACGTGTACTCATGGTAAAAGAGCATATTGCTCGATGCATTGACCATGACTGGATCAATTCATTCGCCATGAACCAAGAGGAGCGCAAATTATCTCCTCCTGCATTCCGCTTCCGTCTTATTGAGTTGGCTCGCTCTCTTAATAAACGCATCATCCTGCCGGAAGGTGAAGAAATACGAACTATTCAAGCAGCTTCCATTTGTGCCGAGCGCGGCATTGCTCGCTGTACATTATTAGGCAATGAAGCGGAAATCCTCAGGATTGCTCAGAATAATGGTGTTGAATTAAACCACGGCGTGGAAATCCTTGACCCTCTCAGCATACGCGAGCGCTATGTCGCGCCTATGGTGGAGTTAAGGAAAAATCGCGGTTTAACAGACATTGTGGCGCGCGAGCAACTTGAAGACAATGTTGTGCTCGGCACTATGATGCTGCAAGTTGGTGATGTTGATGGCTTAGTGTCAGGAGCCGTCCACACAACGGCAAACACTATTCGCCCTGCACTACAGCTCATTAAAACGTCACCTGATTCAAGTTTGGTTTCTTCTGTTTTCTTTATGTGCCTACCGGATCAAGTATTGGTTTACGGTGACTGCGCAATCAATCCAGACCCAACAGCTGAACAATTAGCTGAAATTGCCATTCAAAGTGCCGACTCTGCCGCCGCTTTTGGTATCACACCAAAAGTTGCCATGATCAGTTACAGCACAGGTGGCTCTGGAACGGGTAATGATGTTGATAAGGTGCGTGAAGCAACAACCATTGCTCAAAACCTTCGTCCAGATCTACTCATTGACGGCCCATTACAGTACGATGCAGCCATTATGGAGAAAGTCGCGAAACAAAAAGCACCAGACAGTAAAGTTGCTGGTAAAGCCACTGTGTTCATCTTCCCTGACTTGAACACAGGTAACACAACGTACAAAGCCGTACAACGAAGTGCTGACGTTGTTAGTATTGGCCCTATGCTGCAAGGCATTCGCAAACCGGTAAATGACTTATCTCGTGGCGCTTTAGTCGATGATATTGTCTATACCATCGCGATTACAGCCATTCAAGCTGGACAGGCTCAACACTTGTAACAGCCTTCCCCCAATGTCCAATGCAGGCAAATTTCATTACCTGTATTGGACATATCACCGAATGCCAATTAGTATTTATCACTTAACTTATCTAAGTTGGTGATCATTATGTCTGGAAGTCTTCCACATTCCATCGCTGTTTCAAGTCACACATTAACCGGCACAACTACGCCTGGTTACACGACATTTGACTTGCGCTCAGATGAAGACACCAACATGGCCGCTCTAAATGCGCGAAACGCAAAAGCTTCTAGCGATCTTATCGTCACCATATCCGAAGAAGGTCAAGCACTGTCACAGGATAATAGAAAGAAGCTTGATGAAATCGAAGATAAGGAATCCAAACAATTGATTGAAGAATTGGAAGAAGAGTTCGATGAAAGTGAGCTAATCTACACAACTTCTTCTACTCACAACCAATCTAATAAGATTGATGATGAAGCCCTATTAACCGGAGGCTCTCTAGATCAAACTGTTTAACCCGCAATAAAAAACAAACGAATTGGCAGGATGCCATTCATAAATCTTCAAGGAGTGAAGAATGCAAATATCTCGTCCCTATTTACGTGGTTTTACCCTCTTAGAACTTATGGTGGTTATTGCCATCATCTCCATTTTAGCCAGCTTATCCGCTCCCACATTTACGCGCCAAATTGCCAAAGCTAAGCTCATAGAAGCGCAAAATCTCGCCACCCAACACCAATCTCTCGTAGAAGAGTTTATTCTCTTGAATGGAGATTTTCCTACCAGCAGCGAATTCGATTTAATAAAAAGCACTTTATCCGAAAGCTCTATTGTTAAGTCCATTATTGTGGAAAACCAAAGTGACGACACAGGCGACATCAAATTAACATTTAATACCAGTACCGCCATTACTGAAGGGGAATTTCTTACCTATTCCCGCGATAGCAATAGAAACTGGAGCTGCTCCTCTGACTTAGATGACAACATTCTACCGAACCAGTGTGTAAGCGCGTCTACAGGAGAAGAGGAATGACACTAGAAGAAATTATCTCAAATGCAGTCAACGAAAAAGCCACAGACATACACATTGAACACACTAACTCTGGCATACAAATCCACCAGCGTTGTTATGGTCAATTAAATAAAGTCACCGAGCTTCTGCCAAACAGCAGCTTAATCAACCGTATAAAAATACGCGCAAATTTGGATTTATCCGAAACCAGAAGAACTCAAGAAGGACAATTTCTCTTTGAAGAAAGAAATCGCAGCACGTTTATTCGAGTCAGTATCATAGCAACCGTCCAAGGCGAAAAAATCGCCATGCGCTTGCTACCAGAGAAAAACCAACTAACACTAAATGAGATTGGCATTCAAACCGCCCTACTTCAAACATTGAACTCAACGCTTCAATACCCTAGCGGTCTTATTCTTGTGTGTGGCGCAACAGGAGCCGGTAAAAGCACCACATTATATTCATGCTTGGAGCAACTAAATAATGGAAAACGCACCATTTTTACCATTGAAGACCCGGTCGAATACGAGATTCCAGGGTTATTCCAATGCGAACCAAATCAAGCCATAGGCTTAGATTCTGCAGCATTATTAAAGTCATTTTTAAGGCAAGATCCTGACGTCATTATGGTAGGCGAAATCCGTGATGCGATAACTGCCAACTTAGCTGTGAATGCTGCCCTTACTGGACACCTTGTTTTAGCAACACTTCATACTAATTCAACACTCGACGCCATACACAGATGTCATGGCTGGAAGGTGGATTTCTTCTCTTTAGCCAGTTCGCTGAAATTGATTATTCATCAATCGATGCATTATAAATCAGAATTCCAGCAACCCATTTTCAATGGCTTGCTGCCTCTATGGAAACAAAATCTACCACTGGATTACAAAAGTCTGATCGAATCCCCAGTACTCTGGCAAGCTTTCTCTCATCAAGATAATGAGGTGAATAATGCCTTGGTATAGCCTCAAAGATCAGCATAACAAAGAAGAGTACCTTTACAGCCCGTCTGAAAACGAGCTTGTTTTTTCACAGATAAAAAACAGAAAGTGGCACGTATCAGTCAAAGAGTGGAAGCCCAAAAAACTAGATTATAAAGCTCTGCTTATCTTTTATGAGGAAATACAAAGTGCGCTACATTCAGGCTTACAACTTAACCAAGCCATTTCACACCTTGCACAGTCATCGACTCATGCAAAAATAGCCAATATTAGTAAAGCACTGTATGGCGAGCTATCAAAAGGAGCTTTATTCAATGAGAGCCTTAGCAAACTTACTCTTCCTGCAGCAGCGCCATACTGTCAACTCATTAACTCTCAAGGAACACGTGAGGATTGTGAAGAGAGCTTAGCCGTTTCTATTCTTCAATTAAAAACCTTGCTCGGCTGGTCGCAAAGGTTGCTCAAGTCGATCGCCTACCCTTTTAGCATCATTCAAGTCGCACTCATTATTTTAATAATTAACAACGCCCTTCAAACCAAAAGCCCGACAGAGCAAATTTTCACACTGGCCTCAGACCTCATGCTCTACGTATTTTGCAGTGGGCTTCAGTTACTCATCATTCAAAGTTTGTACAAAGGCAATGCAATGTATTGGTTAGAAAGGTTCAGCGGAGATTTCAGGCTCACCAAACTTTTTTCCCTACTAAGCACTACAAGAAAAACAGGGCTTTCATTACAAGACGCTTTAAAAAGTATGCCGGAGTATTTCAAATACGAACCGATAAGGATGGAAATATTAACAGTTTTCTACAAGCTGCGTTTAGGCCAAAACTATACAAGCAGTTTTCCGGCGCACTGGTTCCCCAAAGAATCCGCGATAGCGCTTCACTCAGCAGAACAAGATGGCGACATAGAAAGAGCCTTGACACTAGCTTCAGCTGCCCATGAAAAACATTGGCAAAAAAGCGTCTCTCTACTGGAGAAAATCATCCCTGCACTTTGTCTTTTTGTTGCAGGAGGGTTTGTTGCTTCTGCGCTTGTTGCTTTGTATACCCCTTTATTGGAGGCGCCATAAATGCTTACATCATTTTTAGAATATGCCTTATACGGCTTATTTTTCTTAAGCCTTGGAAGCTTTTCAGCGGCTTTCAGTGTTCGTTGGCCTGAGAAAGCGTTTCTAAGCTGGCAACAAGAGGCTCACCAGATTTTATCCATACCTTTTCAAAACACACCTCTCACAGATGATACAAAACGATCCCAATGTCCAAACTGCAAACACACTCTTGCATGGTTCGACCTCATTCCACTATTAAGCTACTTCTTTCTCAAGCGACGATGTCGCTATTGCATGCAGATCATCTCTTATCGCTATCCGGCAATAGAAGCACTACACCTTATTTGTTGCTTACCACTCCTATGGATTCATCCTGATACAAAACTATTAGTTCTACATGCATTGTTACTCAGCTCATTCATTACACTTGCTGTCATTGATGCAGAGCATAAACTGATCCCAGATGAGTGCTGTGTTGTCATCTTAGCTTGCGCCCTATCTATTAACCTGATCAACCAAACACTAGAAAGTAGCGTATTAGGACTGCTGATAGGCTATGGCTCTATCTACGCTCTGCATTGGGGATATAAAGCTGTACGTGGAAAAGATGGTATAGGGCTGGGTGATGTCAAATTGATCGCTGCGATCGGAGCCTGGCTAGGAATATTCGAGCTTGCCCCCATGTTACTTTGTGCAAGTTTATGCGGAATCCTATACAATGCGACCTTAAATAAAAAAGATTCAGGCTCTGTACCATTTGGGCCATTTTTAATTTTTTCCGCGATACTGGTATTTTATTTATAACCTATGACAAACATCTCATCTCCTATCATTGGTCTTGCTGGTGGCATTGGATCTGGCAAAAGCACGATCACTAAACATTTCAATCAACTTGGAATTCAAAGTGTTGATGCCGATGATGTTGCTAGGTTGGTTGTTGAACCAAATACCCACTGTCTTAATAGAATTCACCAACGCTACGGTGATGATATTTTGCTGGAAGACAAGTCTCTAAACCGTCGCGCTTTACGTGACATCATCTTCAACCAACCAGAAGAAAAAGCTTGGTTAGAAAGCCTTACTCACCCTGCCATTCGTAACGAGATACAAGTTCAATTAAAAAAAATATCCTCTCCGTACGGAATGCTCGTTCACCCTCTTCTGTTTGAAACAAAGCAAAATAGCTCATGTAAATTTGTTATAGCAATTGACGTTCCTGCCGATATACAGATCCAGAGAGTTATGAGCAGGGATAATGTAAACAGGGACAACGCCGAAAAAATTATGGCCACGCAGTTAAGTAATGCAGAGAGAATAAAAAGAGCGGATCTAATTTTGGAAAACGCTGGTAGCATTTCCGACATGAATGCTAAAGTTTTAACATTGCACCACAAAATTCTAGAGTCATTACCATGCTAAACAATAATTCTGTAACTTTAGTCAGTTGCCCAACATGCCAAAAAAAAAGCCCATGGACAACTGAAAACAAAGATAGACCTTTTTGCAGTGCAAGATGCAAATTAATCGACCTAGGAGAATGGGCAAGTGAGTCTTACGCTATTCCTCAACAAACATCGGAAGAAGACGAAATTTTTTCTGAAGACTTAGTTATTGACCCAAATAAGTCCTTTTTATAATTGCTAAACACGGAATGTAATCCTTTATGGCTGTACAAGATTTTTCCAATAAAAAAGCACTCCTTATAGAAGATATGGCAGAAGCCCGCATAATGCAGCGCAAAATGCTAACCGACTTTGGCTTCAGCTCTATTGATATTGCCATGAAAGCAGAGACAGCCATTGAATTACTCAGAAGCAAATCTTTTGACTTGATATTGTCCGACTACAACCTAGGCAATGGTAAAGACGGTCAGCAATTACTTGAAGAAGTAAGACATTCTAAATTAATTCCAAACACGGCTACTTTTTTAATGGTAACGGCTGAAACCTCCATTGAAATGGTGATGGGCGCTATCGAATTTCAGCCCGACGGCTATATAACAAAGCCTTTCTCACAAGCCATTCTACAGCGACGTTTAGCAAAATTACTGCAAACAAAAGAGCGCATGCTCGATGTAAATATCGCCCTCGATGCGGAAAATTATGAAGACGCCATTACTGCAGCTACTGCCGCCATGGAAAAATACCCAGCCTTGACGGGCAAATGTGAAAGAATCATTGGTGACTGTCTTTTAGAATTAAAAGACTATGACAAAGCACTTACTCTGTTTAAAAACACCATTAAAGAAAGAAAAATGCCTTGGGCTCTATTTGGCAAAGCCAAAACGAATTTCCTAAGAGGTGACTTTGACAAAGCTGAGCAAAATTTTCGTCAGCTAATGCTAGATAACCGCTTTTTTGTTAGCGCTTATGATTGGCTAGCTAAAACCCAAATTGCCCAAGGCAACTCAATAGAAGCCCAAGAAACGCTTATTGACGCTATAGGTAAATCACCAAAAAATCTGTTACGTCAAATGGAACTTGGTCGTATCAGCATGATAATAAAAGATCATTTAACTGCTGAAATGTCTTACAGAAGAGCGGTTTTTTTAGCAAAACACTCCTGCTACAACACTGCAGAAGTTTACCTCAATCATTTGGAATCCCTTGCTCGACTTTCAGACGAAGGCCCATTACTTCCACGCCAAAGAGACAATTTCAATAGTACTCTTAAAAAGATACAAGAATCCTTCTCTGATGACCCGTCCGTCAAAGCCAAAGCTTATGGTTATGAGATAGATGTTTTCTTAGCAGAAAAAGACACTCAGTCCGCAAAAGATATATATGAAACTTGGCTCAATGAAGTAAAATCTGGTGCGGCCACCAAGCCAACAGAACAACAAATCGCCCTATATTCAAAAGCGTTTGGAAGTGAATAATGAAAAAAATGGATATCAGCACCATCTTAGCGAGCGCAATACACGAGAGCAAAAATCAAGTAGGAACGTTACTTTATCAACTGCAAACTTTGAAAGAAATTTCAGACTTTCAAGGTTCAAACAAAACTAAAATCGTTCAAATTGAAGAGTCTTTAAAAAAACTCAATGATGAATGGGTCGAGTACTTGTACCTGTATCGCTTAGCGTCAAATGGATACGACCTACATGTAGACACTTTTTTAATGGATGAATTCTTAGACGATCAAGTATTTGCTCTTCAACCTTCCGCAATAGCAAAAAACTTAGAGTTAGATTACACCTGCGACCCAAGTCTTACTGGCGTATTTGATGAGCGATTAATGACCGCAGTTGTGAGCACTGCAGTTTATAACGCATTGCGTTTTGCTAAATCAAAAATCAATATAAACGCAAAAAAAGAAGGCGACTTTCTTGTTATTGCCGTAGAAGATGACGGTAAAGGTTTTCAGCCACATCAAGAGCAAGATGATATTTTTCATGAAGCGAATACAGGATTAGGACTGTATTTTGCAGAACTTTCTGCAACCGCTCATGCAATCAACCACACATCTGGGTTTATCAAAAAAGACGCCTCTACTTTAGGTGGAGCCAGCTTAAAAGTATATTTACCCCAACTAATATGATTTAGAGGCGAATAAGTTTTATAATTTCTAGCCTTGTAAAAAAGCCCAGATCAATCTGGGCTTTTTCATTTAACGAAGTATTGTCGTTAGATTACTGATTCAGTTCCAGTTTGTAGAAAGTGGCTTGCGTATAATCGCCTGCTTCTACTCCACGGTTCATACAGCCAGAAGAACCTTGATTACACTGATTATAAGCACCGGCTTTAAAATACATCCAATCTTGTGCGTAACTGCGATCAAGATTTTCTCTACCTGGATAAGGCTTGCTTAGGTCTACAGAGAAAGTGACCACTTTTTCGTCAGCTTCTCCGATGTCACGCTTGAACGTAAGGTTCATAATATTCCCAACCACGTTCACATCGTATTCAATCAGCTCACCCAGTGCGATACCGTCTTGCGGATCTGCATCTGCTTTAGTGAGATTGTTCTTGCCGAACACATCGTGACGAATGTCTGTACGATCTTTTTTATTTTCAGGGTTCGTTTCATAAGTCCAGAAAACGCTACCATGTTCATGGTTTGGCATTTTACGATAGAAGATTTTCAACGGTTCATTTTTAGAACCATGAATCTGACCAATAACCACGGCATGAGCACCAATCTTTTTATCATTACCACTGGTACTAACCGCATCAACCGTCAATGCAGCACTGAGTTGACCACCAATAGCGCCAAAGTCTTTTGCATTCTTATGGGCCTCTACGGCAAAGTTCGTTAAAGGTGCGCTGTATGTGTACGCATTTTCCACATCCAACATGGCGCGCAATTCACTGCGAGTGTTTTTACTGTTTGGCGTGGTTGGGCCTGTGTTTGGTGCGGCAAAGACAACAGCACCCGTTTCTGAATTGGTGTAAAACCATTCAGGGTGAACGTATGGATAATTCACATAGTTTAAACGGTCTGCGGTGATTTCCA
The DNA here is from genome assembly GCF_047525555.1 of Marinomonas algae. Lineage (NCBI taxonomy): Bacteria > Pseudomonadati > Pseudomonadota > Gammaproteobacteria > Oceanospirillales > Oceanospirillaceae > Marinomonas > Marinomonas algae. The sequence goes on from NZ_JBLIXK010000006.1 coordinate 131,889, forward strand.
TTTCCTTACCTTTTCGAGCTTCGGTTCTGTCACCGATAGGTAAGTTAATCTTCCACTTTTTCATGTCGAAGTTTTCAGCAGGCGCTTTAGAAGGGTCCAGTTTACTAGCAAGTTCTGCTTGGTAATCTGTCATAGTTGCCGCAATAGCGGATTGAGAAAGTACAATTGCACTGATAGCGAGCACGAGAGCTTTTTTCATCTTCGTCTTCCTATTTTATTGTTATGTAAGAAGTTTTTATTTAAAAAGTATTAGAATTAATCCAATTCGATCAATACTGAACTCATTATGTATTAATCATACAAATAAGTGAACCTATATTACATTGATAAATGTCAGTAAAAACAACCTCGTCATATCACTCTATAATCTGCACAAATCCCCCATAAAAAAAGGCGCTTTTCAGCGCCTTTCAAAACTCAATAATAAAGCGGATTTTATTTGCGCTCTTTTAAAGCATTGGCCGAGAAAGTAACAAACTCTTCTGCACTCGTTGGGTGAACACCAACAGTGGCATCGAAGTCCGCTTTTGTCGCGCCCGCTTTAATAGCAATGCCCAAACCTTGAATGATCTCGCCAGAGTAATCGCCTACCATGTGAGCACCGATCACTTTATCGTCAGCGTTGTTGACCAATAACTTCATCAAGGAGCGTGTTGTTGCGCCACTCAAGGTATGCTTCATTGCACGGAAGTCTGTTTGGTATACACGGAAGTCGATACCGCGGGCTTCCGCTTCTTGCTCTGATAAGCCCACTGTGCCAATCGCTGGTTGACTAAATACCGCAGTTGGAATGTTGTCGTAGTCAAAATCGACTTCTTTTCCATCAAACCAATAATCAATCAAAGCCATGGCTTCTTTGATCGCAACAGGAGTCAATTGGATCTTGTCTGTCACATCACCTAGTGCAAAGACACTTTCCGCTGTTGTCTGAAAGTTATTATTTACTTTAACTGCGCCGTTTTTACCAAACTCAACGCCCGCTTTTTCTAGATCTAATGGAGCAACGTTTGGTACACGACCTGTTGCATACAAAATCAAACCAAAGCTTTCAGAGCTTCCATCTTTAAAATGAACCAAACGCTCACCATTTGGATCATCAGCATCTAATAACTCAATACGCTCAACGTCTGTATTTAATCGAACATCAATACCTGACTTCGTATACTCTTCACTAGCAAAAGCGCGAACATCTTCATCAAAACCGCGTAATAATTGATCGCCACGATATGCCAAAGAAGTATCCACTCCTAAACCATTCAAAATACCAGCAAACTCAACAGCAATGTAACCACCACCAACAACCAAGGCTTTACCCGGTAAAGATTCCAGATAAAACATCTCGTTTGAGCTAACAACCAAATCACTACCTGGAAATTCTGGGATGAAAGGCTTTGCGCCCACAGCGATCAAAATACGTTCCGCCGTGTAGGTTTTACCACCGACAACAACAGTATGGGAATCAACAAAACTTGCGTAGCCAGAAATCACTTCTACTCCAGCGTTCCCAAGCATGTTGCCGTAAATGCCGTTCAAACGTTCGATTTCTTTCGTTTTATTGTCTCTTAATACAGACCAATCAAACTTTGTGCCTTCGTTTGACCAACCAAAACCCGCTGCTTCGCCAAAGCCATGACCATATTCAGAAGCATAAACAAACAATTTTTTTGGCACGCAACCAATATTCACACAGGTTCCGCCCAAAGCGCTACCCTCCGCAACCGCTACTTTATAACCTTTTGACGCTGCAACACGGCTGGCACGTACGCCACCAGAACCTGCACCAATAACAAATAAATCGTACTGATAAGCCATTTAAGCTCTCCAATGTTTGTTTATTAAAATTATCCCCTGAGTGTAACAGGGGTTTTTGAAAATGTTAAAAACAATGACTTTATTAGCATGATCAAAAAAACTAACTAATTCTAACGAGTTAACCGCTTTATGAGTTTGTAACATCTAGGTATGATTAAGGAAATTCAACACGGAATGATTCTCATGAAGTTCGTCTCTTTTAATATTAATGGTTTACGTGCTCGACCACATCAAATAGAAGCATTAGTAGAAAAACACTCGCCAGATGTCATTGGCCTACAAGAAATTAAAGTGCATGACGATGCCTTTCCCCATGAAATCCCTGAATCCGTTGGTTATCACGCTTATTATTACGGTCAAAAATCCCATTACGGCGTCGCCATTTTCAGTAAACAAGAAGCGACTAAAGTCGAGTATGGTTTTCCTGGTGATGAAGAAGATGCACAACGCCGAATGATCATTGCCACCTTTGATACACCTAAAGGACCGGTAAAAGTTCTGAATGGTTATTTCCCACAAGGTGAAAACCGAGATCACGAAACAAAATTTCCAGCGAAACGAAAGTTTTATGCGGATTTAATGGAATACCTTGCTTCTCACTCTCCTGATGAAAACATCATTGTCATGGGAGACATCAATATTTCTCCGACAGATTTAGATATAGGCATTGGTGAGCCAAACGCAAAACGTTGGTTAAAAACAGGGAAATGTAGCTTCTTACCAGAAGAGAGAGAATGGTTTACAACACTTGCAAATTGGGGACTAACGGACACTTATCGCAAGCTTAATCCAGAGAAAAACGATCGTTTTAGCTGGTTTGATTATCGCTCTAAAGGCTTTGATGATACGCCAAAACGAGGGTTGAGAATCGATGTTATTATGTCTTCAAATGGCTTAACACCTCATTTACAAGATGCCGACGTTGATTATGATTTAAGAGGCTTAGAAAAGCCTTCCGATCACGCACCAATTTGGACAACTTTTGACTTAAATTAGGTCGAGTTTTGAAAAGCGACAACTGATCAAAAAACAAACAAATCTACGTAGTGTACGCCTTGCTTGATGAGAACAACTATTAACCGCGACTACCCCCAGATTTATCCACAGACAATGTGGATGGTTTGTTTATAGCTTAAAGCCCAATATAAAGCAGCGAAAATTAAAGTGAGCAGAATTATGGTAAACAAAACACTCTCAATGGAAGAGATGCTAACACAATCATCCCAAGCCGCTGGCTTCTTAAAAGCCTTGAGTAATGAAAATCGCCTTATGATTTTGTGCTATTTATTAGATAAAGAATTATCTGTAACAGCATTAAATGAAAAGCTGCCTTTAAGCCAATCCGCTCTTTCTCAACACCTTGCAGTGCTGAGAAAAGACGGCTTGGTTAACACCAGACGAGAATCACAAACTATTTTCTATAGTTTAGGAGATGAGAGAGTTAAGACGTTAATTCAAACACTGCATGGATTATTCTGCCCATCTCTATAAATCTTAACAACTCTTCCAATTACAGCTGTATAAAAAACTCGCACTAACCAAGGCTAAAAGCCACTAATAGCCTTGGTTTCGAGGTCTTAAATAACTCGCAAATCTCGGCACTCCTCGATCCGTAAAGCCATGATATTTATAGGTTATGTAATCACCTATTTTAGGAGGTGAACGTCTTTCTTCATCGGAAAAGCCACTACCGATTTTAAAGCGTATACCTGACGGCATTTCTACTAAAATAGAACCCATCATACCATCGTATTTCCCTGAGCCATTTAGGATCTCAATCACCTTTGCTTCCGCGTCCATATGCGGCTTTAGCTTCAACAAATTATCAGTACGCCCACTTTCAAAGCGTGCAAGCTTACGATGTAAGATTAGCCCTTCCGCACCTTGCTTTACATAATCCTCTAAAAGTTGCTGAAGCGCCTGATTACTTGATACTGAAATTTGCTTAATAGGAATCACATGGGGTAAATCCAGACTGTTAACTATCTGTGTATAACGCTTATAGCGCGCTTCGAACGTCATGACTTTTTCTTCATCTGGCGCATCAAACACCATATAACGGATTTTATGCCACTCACTGTCAATTGGGGTATTTTTACTTACCGTCGACATAATAAATTGAAAGTCATTTCGTTTAGACCAAAGCTCACCATCCAGCCACACATTCGGCAACTTTTCGATAAACCAATTGGGCGCATGAATGGTATTTCCTTGACGAGAAACCAGAGCCGTTCCAGTCCAAATAGCACGCACGCCGTCGTATTTCTCACTGACTAAATATTGCCTAACATCCGTGCTTTCAGAATAAACACTTGCCAGTTGAACATCAGGATTTGCAAACAAAAAGAAAGGGAAGTAACAGAGAAAGAGTAGTAAGCAGTTTTTAAGCTTCATGATTCAGTCCTTTGATATCTGAGTTTAAAATTGCATTCCGTCTTAGTATTTTCCATAACACTAATTGACCGAACGCATCTTTACGCTAAACGATTTTATTTTAGGAAGCAAACCTTCCGACTTCTAAAAATAAAAAGGCCCGTATTCGTTTCCAAATACGAGCCTTGATTATAAAGAAAGTAAGCTTTCTGTTTGCTTATTTGCTCAGTTGAACAATTAGCTTATTCATACGGCTAACAAAAGTCGCAGGATCTTCTAATTGACCACCTTCAGACAAAGTAGCTTGTTCAAACAACAACCAAGCCATGTCTGCAAAACGATCTTCATCAGACTCTTCATTCATCTTAGCAACAATCGGGTGATCTGGATTCACCTCCAATGTTGGCTTAGAGTCAGGAAGCTGCTGACCAGCTTGTTCAAGTAAGCGACGCATTTGCAAGCCCATGTCATGCTCACCCACCACTAAACATGCAGGAGAGTTTGTTAAGCGAGCCGTTGAGTTCACTCCAGCTACTTTCTCTTCTAGCACAGTTTTCATGCGGTCAAGCAATGGTTTAATTTGCTCCGCTTTCTCTTCTTTTTCTTTCTTCTCTTCTTCGTTTTCTTGATCTGTTAAATCAAGTTTGCCTTTGGTTACATCTTGGAAAGACTTACCTTCAAACTCTTGCAGAGACGACATCATCCATTCGTCAATGCGATCACTTAACAGTAGAACTTCATAACCTTTCTTGCGAAGAATTTCTAAATGCGGGCTGTTTTTCGCCGTGTTATGGCTTTCCGCATAGATGTAATAAATTTTGTCTTGGCCTTCGCTCATACGCTCAATGTATTGAGCCAAAGAAACCGTTTGCTCAGGCGCATCTGTCTCTGTCGTACTGAAACGCAATAGAGCCGCAATTTTATCTTTGTTGCCCATGTCATCAGCAGGACCTTCCTTGATAACATTACCAAACTCGTTCCAGAATTTTTGATAATCTTCTGGCTCGTTTTTCGACATTTTGCTAAGCATATCTAATACACGCTTAGTCAATGCAGAGCGCATAGAATCTACCGCATTGTCGTTCTGCAAAATTTCGCGAGACACGTTCAAAGACAAATCGTTAGAATCCACAACACCTTTTACGAATCGCATGTACGGAGGAAGGAACGCTTCCGCTTCATCCATAATGAACACACGCTGAACGTACAATTTCAGCCCACGCTGCATATCACGATTCCAAAGATCGTAAGGTGCTTTCGATGGGATATAAAGCAAGCTGCTGTATTCTAATTTACCTTCTACCTTGTTGTGAGACCACTTCAAAGGCTCTTGGTAGTCGTGAGAAATATGTTTGTAAAACTCTTGGTATTCTTCATCTGTCACTTCATTACGAGGACGAGTCCATAGAGCTTTCGCAGAGTTCACTGCCTCAAATTCAGGTGCTTTGGTTTCGTCTACTGGCTTAGGATTGCCCTCTTCATCCATTTCTGGGTAAACAGGCTTTTCCATTTCAACTGGAATAGAAATGTGATCTGAATATTTAGTCACCAAAGAACGTAGACGGAAGTTATCCGCAAAGTCTTTCTCATCAGATTTCAAATGCAATGTAATGCGAGTACCACGAGTGGCTTTGTCGATGTTTTCAATGGTGAATTCACCAGAACCGTCAGACACCCAACGAACCGCTTCGCTTTCTGCTGCGCCTGCACGACGTGTTTCAACGGTTACTTTATCCGCAACAATAAAAGCAGAGTAAAAACCAACACCAAATTGACCAATCAATTGGCTGTCTTTTTTCTGATCGCCGCTCAATTGCTCTAGGAAAGAAGAAGTACCAGATTTAGCAATCGTACCTAAGTTAGTAATGGCTTCTTCACGAGACATACCCACACCATTATCATCGATGATGACAGTGCCAGCGTCTTTATCAAATTCAATACGAACACGTAAGTTAGGGTCTTCAGCGAGAAGGTCTGCGTTAGCGACAGACTCAAAGCGTAGCTTGTCTACTGCGTCAGACGCGTTAGAGATAAGCTCTCTTAGAAAGATTTCTTTGTTTGAGTACAAAGAATGGATCATCAAATGAAGTAGTTGTTTTACTTCCGTTTGGAATCCTAACGTTTCTTTTTGAGTATCAGTTGCCATGTTATAGCTTGCTCCTATTTGAATGAACCTTTGAACCAAGTCCAAAGGTGTATTTCTTTTCACTTGTGCTCCATAAATAAAGCCTCTTGAAGCAATTTCAAGAGGCTGATGAATCAAAAAAAGGAAAAAGTCACAATAAATTTATGGGTAATGTGAAAAATGCAGGAATGTCATTATTTTTTTCGAACTATGGTTAGGCCATCGCCTATTGGCAGAAGAGATAATTCCACGTCATTATCTTGGTGAATGATTTGATTTAGCTCGCGCACGATACAAGTGTCTTTATCGGTAAAAGACTCGTCAGCCACATTCCCCCACCAAAGCGTGTTATCGATTACAATGCATCCACCCGCTCGAACCAATTTTTTGCTCAAATGATAATACGCTACCAAGTTCTGCTTATCGGCATCAATAAACACAAAATCAAATGTCTCTGCTTGAGACTCAAGAAAAGACTCCATCACCGGCAAGGCTTTTTCACAATACGTCGTCACTCTATCTCTAACGCCCGCTTGCTCTAAATAGTTCGTAGCAATGTCCAGCCACATTTGTTTCTTTTCGATCGCGATTAAACAAGCCTCTTCCGGCATGGCCATCGCCATCGATAAAGTGCTGTAACCTGTAAACACACCCACTTCTAAAATTTTCTTTGGTGCTTGCAACTTAACCAACAAAGCAAGAAATTGCCCGACTTCAGGAGAAAGCTGCATTCTCGCCATATGGTATTGAGCGGTTTCTCGTCTTAACGCAGTCAATATTTCCGACTCTCGCACAGAAACATCAATCAAATATTGATATAAATTATCGTCCACTTTAACCGTACGATTAACCGGCTTATTATCTTCAGAAACAGGCTTTGGAAAATTAGGAAGCATGAGATTTTATAACCAGTCCACGGCTTAATGTTTTAAAGGTTTTGGAACGGAATTCTCGACGATAAAGAACAGCCACAATCATCAAGCTCGCCGCCATACAAAAATACGGGCTAAGAAACCAACCACAAAACGCCATTGCGAAATAATAGGCTCTTAATCCATAGTTAAATTGGTTGGCCGCAAGACTACAAATCTGTGCCATATGATTCGCATACAACTCTCGCTCGCTTTCTTCGATTCCTCGCTCCGTTGCTAAAGGCGCACTTCCCACCAACACAGAGCAGAAATTGTACTGTCGAACAGACCAAGTAAAGGTAAAAAAGGCATAAGCAAAAATCACCACCAAAACGATGATTTTCAATTCCCATTCCTGCTGACTCATTGGCGCCAGCAAATAAAAATCAGAAAGAATACCTAAAGCTTTTTCAGAATAATTAAACGCGGTAAACAGACCTGCAATAATCAACAAGCTACTGGAAGCAAAGAATAAGCTGCTGCGCTCTAAATTTGCCATAACCGATGCGTCTGCAATTCGATTATCTCGTCTTAATAAACGAGACATCCAAGCAAGCCTAAATTGATGCAACACACTCACCAAACAGGCGCGTCGTTTGGAATTATATTGAGCAAATAAAGCATACCCCCACCAGCAGGCAAAAAAGAAAAAAAGCGTGACAAGATCTAAGGTGTTGAGCAATAAAGAAACTGAATGATTTTCCATCAATTAACTCCGTTTCAGCGGGGGATTTTCAAAGCCTCATTAGAGCATTTTTTGCCTTATATGTCCCTGATTAACATTATAAAAACAGTAGAATATTAGGGATTTAACGCCAATAAAAACACTGCCAAATGTATGACAAATAAACCTATTTGCCTTTTATTTCCCATAAAAAAACTGAACCACTCAATGAATCAGCTCATGAGTCGGTTCAGTTTTTATTAGGCTCAGCTTGCTTTTAACGTTCGTTACTTGTTATTCGCCTTTCAGTTTCCAAGCAACAGGTTTACCCGCAAAAAACGGCACAATCGGCTCACCATTTGGCAAAGTAATACTGGTTGGCACTTCCCAAGACTCGCGCACTAAAGTTACCGTTTCTGTGTTACGAGGCAAGCCATAGAAATCCGCACCATGAAGACTGGCAAAACCTTCAAGCTTATCTAACGCATCAAGCTCATCAAACACTTGCGTATACAGCTCTAGTGCAGACCAAGCACTGTAACAACCTGCACAACCACAATCTGATTCTTTACGCTCTTTTGTATGAGGCGCTGAATCCGTACCAAGGAAGAACTTAGGTGAACCTGATTTCACCGCAGCGCGCAATGCTTCTTGGTGAGTGCTGCGTTTCAACACTGGCAAACAATAGTTATGCGGACGCATACCGCCATCCAACATGTCATTACGATTTAACAACAAATGCTGTGGCGTAATGGTCGCAGCAACCCCTTCTCGCGCAGACATCACAAATTCTGCCGCGTCTTTTGTGGTGATGTGCTCAAACACGACTTTTAGATTCGGCACACGCTCAACAATATTGACCATATGCTGATCAATGAATTCTTTCTCACGATCAAAAATATCTATGTGCTTTTGCGTCACCTCACCATGAATCAACAACAACATATCGTTGTCGGCCAAAGCTTCAAATACTGGGTAAAGGGATTCAAGGGAGTTCACACCGGAATCTGAATTAGTCGTTGCTCCAGCTGGGTACATTTTTGCAGCCAAGACGCCGGCTTTTTTAGCGTCTTTGATATCTTGAACGCTGGTTTTATCCGTAAGGTAAATCGTCATGATCGGAGTAAACGAGCTGCCCTCAGGACGCGCTGCCAAGATGCGCTCTTTATAACTCAATGCAAGGTCTGCAGTCGTCACAGGTGGGACTAGGTTTGGCATCACCACTGCACGTTCAAAACAACGAGCGGTTGCAGGAACAGTCTCAAGTAACATGTCCTGATCACGAAAATGTAAATGCCAATCGTCTGGCTTGATTATAGTAATTTCGTTCATCATTGGCCTTTTTGGTTGGGAAGGGAAAAAGCAGGAGCATATTACCAGAATCTACTAAGAAGTAGCAGCGCCAAATACCCTACTCTTTAGACATAAAAAAACCGAATCTTCAAAAGATTCGGTTTTTTTGATCATTAAGTATTAACTTAACGAATTAACTGTCTTTGCGAGGTGCTCTTGGACGACGGTCACCGCGATTATTATCACGACCACGGCCACCACCAGAACGGCCGCCAGGGCGACGGTCACCAGAAGGACGCTTGCGAGATGGTGATGCTGCACGCTTGTTCAGCTCATCTGCATTTTCCAACTTAGCAATATCAGTACGCTGACCACAAATACGAGTTTTGCTTAGCTTACCTAACACACCTGAATCCAAGTTTGTTGGCAAATCGACTGTTGCAAAATCTTCATAGATTTCAATGTGACCAATATAACGGCTTTCGATTTCCGCTTCGTTTGCAATCGCACCAACAATGTTACCAGGCTTAACACCTGCACTGTAGCCAACTTGAACAACGTAACGCGTCATTGACGTATTTGGATCGTCTTTTAACGGCATAGCTTCCGCTGTTACCGGACGCACTTTACGTTCACGAGGTGCACGATCGCCACGGTCACCGCGAGAGTTCTCACGATCATCACGACGCTCTCTGCGCTCTTGGCGAACTTCCATTTCAGATAGCAACAATGGTGTTTTACCTTGTGCCATATGAGCCAAAGCAGCGGCCATTTTCAATGGATCCACTTCATTTTCTTTCTGGTAGCTTTGAACAAGCTCTAGGAAGAAATCAAGGTTTTCATTATCCATTGCATCAGTGATACGTTGCTTGAAACGACCAACGCGCTGAGCGTTAATGTCAGAAGCTGTAGGCAATGTCATACTTTCGATTGGCTGACGTGTTGCACGCTCAATGGCTTGCAACATACGACGCTCACGATGCGCAACAAACAAAATTGCAGTACCAGAACGACCCGCACGACCAGTACGACCAATACGGTGAACATAAGATTCTGTATCGTATGGAATGTCGTAGTTTACAACGTGGCTAACACGCTCTACATCCAAACCACGAGCCACAACGTCAGTCGCAACAAGAATGTCGATTTGACCTTTTTTGATACGTTCAACGGTACGCTCACGTAAATTCTGGCTGATATCACCATTTAGCGCTTCACAAGCGTGACCACGAGCTGTTAGCTTTTCAGCTAATTCAACTGTTGCCGCTTTCGTACGAACGAAGATGATCATGCCATCGTGTTCGTTCATCTCAAGAATACGAGTCAAAGCATCTAGCTTATGCAAGCCACTTACAGGCCAGTATTTTTGAGTGATGGTTGTTGCCGTCGATGTTTTAGTAACAATCTTAACTTCTTTTGGATTATTCAAATGACGATTTGCCACCTGACGAATCACTGAAGGCATTGTTGCAGAGAACAAAGCGATCTGACGAGTTGGCGGAGTTTGTTCAAGAACCCACTCAACGTCATCGATAAAGCCCATGCGTAACATTTCATCAGCTTCATCGAGAACTAGGGCTTTAAGGCCTTCTAGCTTCAATGTTTTACGACGAATGTGATCCATAACACGACCAGGTGTACCAACAACAACTTGCACACCACGTCTTAGTTGGCGAAGTTGAGTGTCGTAAGACATGCCGCCGTAAATAGGCAGAACATGAAAATCTGGAAGGTTACGTGCGTAACTTTGAAATGCTTCAGAAACCTGAATAGCAAGTTCACGGGTTGGAGCCAAGACAAGTAATTGGGTCGTTTTATCTGTAACATCAATGCGAGACAACAGCGGTAGCGCGAACGCTGCTGTCTTACCAGTACCCGTCTGCGCTTGCCCCAAAAGGTCTCGACCTTCTAATAGATATGGAATACTTTGCGCTTGGATAGCAGATGGTTGCTCGTAACCTAAGTCAGCAACCGCTTTAAGAACAGGGGCGATTAAACCCAACGAATCAAATGTAGGCTGAGTATCAGCATCAGACATGTAAATTAGTACCTTTTTTTGGTGAGGATAAGGCCTGTAATCATTTACATGCCTTAATAAAATTCTCTAGAAATTCTCGGAGGAAAACCGATTGCGAAGTATATACAATAAAACTGAAATAAGCTAGGAAGTATTAGAAATAAGATAGACTCATTGACAACATAAACCTGACAACTAACTTTTCTCATCCTCGACTTTAGAATCAAGCAATACAGCTAACCAATGCATTTTAGGATTGGCTTCAAATGCCAGTTTCATAATGATGGTCAATGGAATTGAAAGCAGCATACCAACAGGGCCGAATACCCATCCCCAAAGCAGCAAAGATAGAAACACCACCAAAGTAGATAAGCCTAAACCACGTCCCATGTAGCGTGGCTCGATTACATTACCGACAATCAAGTTAACCAGTACAAACGCACCCGCAACCAACCCAGCTGATAAACTGCCCAACTGAACAAAAGCCAACAAGATGGCTGGCACTGCTGCAATAATAGAACCTATATTAGGAACAAAGTTTAAAAGGAAAGCACACACGCCCCACAATATTGGGAAGTCCACACCTAAAACCCACATACAAAAGGTAATCAGCACGCCCGTTAGAATACTGAGTAAAGTTTTAATGACTAGGTAACGATTTACTGATTTGACAAAGGACTCTAAATTATCCATCGACTTAGGATTATCGTTAAAAGCCAATGAAAGCTTTTTAGGTAACTCAACCGCTTCAAATAAAATAAAAATCACGATCATCACCACCAACACAAGGTTAGTTAGCACGCCACCCAATCCTCTTAACGCATTTGCAACCATCTGCATTAAAGAAGAAGGGTCAACATAACCTTTAACTTGGTCATAGGAAATCTGCAGCCCGAAACCATTAACCACCTGAATCAAGTTAGACATTTCTTCTGCGAAACGGTTTTTGTAATTAGGAAGCTGACTGGAGAAATTATCCAAAGACGCCCCAACCAAAACAGCAACAGAACTAATGCCAAACAATATGAGCATCACAACCAACAGAATAGAAAGCCAAGTTGGGACATTCCGGCGGCGTAAGCTAGACATAGCGGGGGCGCAAATAATAGCGATAAAAACAGACAACATAAAAGGAACAACTATTTGAGAAGCTTCTTTTAATGCTGCGATAATGATAACAAAGGCAGCCAAGCCAACCAGCCAATAAAGCCCTTTATTATGTTGTTCGTTCATACCAATTCCTTACAAAGCTATTGGGTAAATACTCTGAGCGTAATCTGCCAAATCTTGCAGCATGATTTGCTTCATTGCCGGCAAATCAGGTGTTTGAGCAATATGATTAAGTCGATCGAAATACTGGTCCATTGTAATAGAGCCGCCACCGTCTTTTTCAAGCAGACGAATTTGTCGATACTCTTCCCATTCCATTCTTTGTTGCTCGCTGAGCTGTTCTGGGTAATTACGCCCAATATAGCGCATCAACATTTCCGGCAAACGACGATCATCAAACGACATAGCCAATTCAGATAAAGCGTGCGGTGGGGTTGAACGAATCGTCTCCATACGCGCTTTATCTTCACGAGAAAAGAAACCACCCGAATACAACATTACATCAGGATCTTTTAAGATCGGACGTTCTTCTTGCATGAATACAGAGCTGAGTTTTGCTGCAAGCTCAGTGTGCCCTTTAATCATGGCAAGATTATGACGACACACAGCGCCATCTAATCCAAGTCGTTTCACTACCGCTTCGTCTTTCAGAAAAGTTGCCGGAGCAACCGCGGGCGAGCGATTATAGTGAATCACCTTCAAGGGCAACCTTTCGAGATCACCCAACTCTTCTTGACGGGTAAACACTCGATGACGAATTTCATCCACACTCAAATCAATTAAAGGTTGAGCGTCGGCCATCAAATCATAAACAATCACGCCGTTTTTATTCGTTGGATGAGGTGCAATCGGCACCACAAAAGCAGAGTAATGCTTTGCCTGTCCGAACATGCCAGAGATATGTAAAAAAGGTTTTAAACGCGCAACATCAATAAATTGTTGTAATTCATGCTTTTGGCGCATTTTGAAGTAATAATTGAATAACTTAGGATGTTTTTCTCGAATTAATTTAGCTATTTCAATCGTGCCATAGACATCAGAAAGCGCATCATGGGCTTGCTCATGGGCAATATCGTTCGCCTTAGTCAGAGCTTCAAGCTTCATAGAAACCTGACCGTTTTCATCTTTTGGCCAAACAATTCCCTCTGGACGCATTGCATAGGTCATACGAACCAAATCAATCACATCCCAACGGGAACAGTTGTTTTGCCACTCTCTTGCATAGGGGTCAATGAAGTTACGATAAAAGCCGTAACGAACCACTTCGTCATCAAAACGAATTGTGTTGTAGCCAAGCGCACAAGTGCCAGGCAAGGACAATTCGGCTTCTACTGCTTGCATAAACTCAGCTTCACACAAACCTTCTCGGTTCGCGTCTTGCGGGCTAATCCCAGTTAACAAACAGGCTTCTGGCTGAGGAAGAACATCCTCCGCCAATCGGCAGTAAAACATAATAGGTTCGCCGATGGGGTTAAAATCAAGATCTGTTCGAATCCCAGCAAATTGCATTGGGCGATCTTTCGCAGGGTCCGTTCCGGTTGTTTCAAAATCAAACCAAAAAAATGAAGTAGGGCCCGATGAGGTCACAAATAATTCCTGTTAGCCATTAAATAAAAAGGTATTATACGCACCTTAAAGTTTATTTGTTAAAGCGTATTTGGCGATGAGAGGAGTTTATCTATGCCAATCCCGGTAAATTGTCCGTGTGGTACAAGCAGGCCTTATGAAATGTGTTGTGGTATGTACCACAATAATCCAGGCACTGCACCAACAGCAGAAACACTTATGCGTTCTCGTTATACTGCTTTCGCCATTCGCAATTTCGAATACATTGCGGCAACGCAAAAACTGAAAGAAGCACCAGATCAAACAGCGGCCGACATTGAAGACAGCAATGACCACACACAATGGATCAAACTGGAAATTAACAGCACGGAAGACGGCCTAGAAAAAGACAAAACAGGCGTTGTTGCTTTTTCAGCACACTTTAAAGAGGGTAAACACATTGGCCGCCTGAGCGAGCGCTCGATTTTCAAAAAGGTAAAAGGTCAGTGGTTTTACATTACAGGTGAGCATGAGGTTCAAAAAAATACACCTCTTGTTAACTCAGCCGAAATGAACATTGGCCGCAACGATCCATGTTTATGCGGCTCAGGAAAAAAATACAAAAAGTGCTGCGCAGTAAATCACTAAATCAATGAGCTACTGCACTCCATTTTTCTTTAATATCACGTAACTCTTCTTCTATGGATAAGAAACATTCAACGAGATGCGGATCGAAATGTTTATTTGCATCTTGTTTTATGTGCGCAAAAGCTTCTTCAATAGACCAGCTCCGCTTGTAAGATCGTTCCATTGTTAAAGCATCGAACACATCAGCAATCGCAACAATACGAGCCGCCAATGGAATTTCATCGCCAGCAAGTCCAGACGGATAACCAGAGCCATCCCACTTTTCATGATGATTAAGCGCAACTTCGGCTGCCAACTTAAATAAAGGCGCTTCGCTTTTTTCTAAAATCTGATGACCGATAGTTGTATGCTGACGCATGACATCCCACTCCCCCTCCGTCAATTTATTAGGAGATTTTAAAATCGAATCTGGGATTCCAACTTTTCCCGTATCATGCATGGGCGCAGCTAATTTGAGTAACTCAACGTCTCTCGAACTCCAACCCAATTTTTTAGCAAGCGCTGCGCTGTAATCTGCCATACGCCACATATGTATTCCAGTATCTGTGTCGTTCAACTGCCCTACTTCTGCAATCATACCAACAGCAGAGCGCAGAGCATCATCCAACTCTTTCGTTCTACGCTTTATCAGCTCTTTATTGCGTAAATGTATTTCAGCAAGCTTGAGATGAGCAGCTACACGTGACAAGGTTGTTAAAGGAGTGATGGGTTTAGTGATGAAATCTACACACCCTACACTAAAACCTTTTTGCTCATGTTGGGCATCGGTTACAGCCGTTAAGAAAATAACAGGGATATCCTGTGTTTTAGGTGATGCTTTTAATCTTTCACACACTTCAAAGCCATTCATTTCAGGCATCATAATGTCTAATAGAATAATATCAGGCAAAGATCGATTGACGATATCCAAAGCAATCTTGCCACTTTTCGCTATCTGCACATGATAGTTATCCGATAAAATATCTTTCAAGACATCAATATTTTCAGGCACATCATCAACAATCAAAACTCGCTTTAAAGGCGAATCCTTTTTTATGCTTTCAATCAAACGGTTCAAAGTAATTTCCTTTTAACTTGCTTTAAAAACAAGTTGTTTGTATTTTTCAATCTTAGATAAAGCGTCATAATAATCATAACTACAGATGTCTCTCACCGCCTCTTCAAGAAGATTAATATGATCACACTCCGCATTCATTTCTATTATTTTCTTTATCAACTCTTCAGACTCAGACCTTCCTTCTTGGAGCATCCCTTCCAGAGAAGTTAAGTCTTTCTCAATTAACCCTAAATCCATTTTCTCTTCTTTATCATAAGGCAGTAAAAGAGATTTCATTCTCTCCATCAAAACATTCGGATTTAATGGTTTAAACAAAACATCATCAAAATAAAAATCAACACCACTTTCATTGACTTTAATAACGTCTGCGGTCAATACGAGAATTGGAGGCCTTTCATTTAACAGTTTTTCATGGATTTTCTTACTCGACTCATAACCATCCATAACAGGCATTCTAATATCCATAATGATCAGGTCGTAATCAGCGGAAATCACTTTTTCATAAGCTTTTTTTCCATTATCAACCCAGTCAATTAACCCACCTTTCTTTTCTAAAATTGCAGTAACTATGCTCGCATTTGTTTTATTATCTTCCGCTAAAAGGATTCGCTTACCTTGAAGCGTTTTGTCTTCATCTTCTTTCTTTTTACTTTCTTTATGACAAGCCGTAAGCGTTTCTTTTTTATTAAACTCCGCACATATATTTTTAGGCGTAACTAGATCTGTGCTCAAAATATCTTTTTTCTGGTCACCATCAAGATTAAAAAAGACCCCATTACTTTTTAGAAAAGTCTCAGCGTCTTTAGGCAAACCTGCCGTTTCTTGCAACCATTGGAAATCAACCAAAACAGGAGATTTTGAAAAGCAAGCTTCACTAGAGCCGTAAATAAAAACATTATCAGAGCAAGTGGCATTAACCGTTTCAATTGTTCTCACATCTTCTTGAATAACCGATATTTCACATGAAACTGGAGAATGAGTAATGTCTGGATGATATGGAATAGATACCGTAAACACAGTGCCTGAAACGCTTGAGGTTTCATAACTTATACTACCCCCAAGAAGATCAAGTAGTTTTTTCGTGATACTAAGACCCAAGCCAGTTCCGCCATACAAACGAGTCGTGCTGCTATCTGCTTGTTGAAAAACATCAAACACATTAACACCCTCGCTAATACCTATACCTGTATCTTTTACGGTGATAATAAGATTCTGGTTTTCTTTTAAAGCAAGTCTAACATCCACAAAACCTGACTCAGTGAACTTAATCGCATTACCAATAATATTAATTAGTATTTGCTCTAATCGTGTTTTATCTCCAATTAAAACCTCATAAATAGAAAAGTCTCGACTTATACTAAATCTAAGCCCTTTCTTTCTAGCTGAATGAAAGTGAATTTGATAAACATGCTCTAGCACATCATCAATATGATAAGGTGCTTTCTCTAAACTCATCAGACCTGAGTCTACTTTTGAAAAATCTAAAATTTCATTAATAATAGAAAGTAAACTGTTTGCCGACTTTTGGATCTTATTGACCTTTTCTCTATTCTTATCATCAATATCACCGCTCAATAACAAATGACTAAAGCCAATAATCGAGTTCATCGGTGTTCTTATCTCATGACTCATCGTCGCCAAAAATTCACTCTTAGCCATCAATGCTTTCTTGGTAGATTCAACAGCCTCTTTTAGTTCAACAGTCAGTTTCTGGGATTTTTGATAAGAGCGCCTTACCAAGCTCAACTGTTTAAAAAGTAAGTAGATGATAAACATTACCGAGACAGTAAGAAGGCCAATCAAACTACCAAGATATAAAAGAAGGTTGATCGAGTTTTCTCTATTTTTTTCTTTTTCCTTAGATCTGAAACCCAATGTCTCCAAGATAAAAGCTTCCGTTTTATCAATCAGCAAATCGTTTTCATTAAGCAAGTAGGTAACATCTATTCGTGCATCGTCAGAAAAAACAACCACATCCATTTCATCTAACTTATCCCGAATTACCTCTAAAATCCCCACAGCATTAGGCGAACGGTTAAACAGAGCCTTTAGCTTCCCATTTCTTAAAATATTAATTCGGCTGTACAAAATCTCGAAGCTCAACTGAGTTTCTTCTAAATTCTCATTCGAATAATCTTCCTCTAATACACGAAGAGACTCTTTAAAGTTCATCAGCTCCTTATCAAGCTGATAAGAAGCCCACAAAGCATCCTCTTCCGCGGCCGACATGATCTTTTTTTGATGTTTGTAGAGTTCCGAGAAAACCAGAATAGAAAAAACCATGAAGACAAGCGCAACACTCGCCAACCAGAACAAAGGTTGTACTTTTTTGCTGGCGAGTACTCTGAAAATATTCAGAAAAGAGTTTCGCATCAAATGTTACTCAACATTGATGGATTTGATTTGCCAAACGGAACGATTGTAAATAACTTCGTTATTTAAACTCGCATCTTGATCAAACGGATAAAGAATAAAAAGAGGCCCTTTGTCCCTCACTCTCATAGCTTTACCGTTCATATCCATAGCTAAAATAACATCATGCTCATAACCGTCCTGAACTGGCACCAAAGCACTGTAGTCATTTAACGCTTTTACCGACAGGGTCTCAGATTGAGAACCAACCGCTTCCATTAACGATCTTAAATATGGCCCTTGATAGAGATTAGATCCTTCACTCCAAGGCGTCTTTGTTTGGCGATCAACCATCCCCAAATCTACCAACATTTTACGGTCAAACTCAGCGGTTCCTTCTGCAGTGTTTATATTTAAAATATTACCCGTCACGGTCAAAATGACCTTTCCTGTTGGAGTCGGTAATGCCTGCACAGCAGAAACAAAACACAACCCCAAAACAATGCCAACACCGCGTAATAACTGCTTCATAAATCACACCTTAACTACATTTTGAAATCGAATTGCATTATAGGTAAAACTGGCAGAATTAAAGCTCTACTTTACGAAACACTACGCTTATTACACCAAGCACAACAAAGACCGGAAGGTTAGATACAAAAAAATGAGCGTTTATCAAGCAACTCTCTATCGGTAACTGACATACCACGCCATCAAAGGTATAATGCTTGCTATTCAAGACTGACCTCTTTCACAGAGTGACGCGTCCACCTACTATTACGGAATATTTTAAACAACACATAACCTATTCTTTTGGCCTCTTGACGCAGCGCCTCAACAACAAACATAAAATACTGTGACGGAAAAAACTATGAACTCAATCACTCTTGGCCCTCTTTCTAAAGCCGATGGAGAAATCCAAATCCCTGGCTCTAAAAGCCTTTCTAATCGCATTCTACTTTTAGCCACACTTGCGAAAGGAACCACCAAGATTACCAACCTTCTAGACAGTGACGACATTCGTTACATGCTAGAAAGCCTCAAAAAACTTGGCGTTGCTTATACACTCCAAGACCAAGGAACTACCTGTATTTTAGAAGGACTTGGCGGCCCAATAAAAGCAGACTTCGGCGACCTATTTTTAGGTAACGCAGGAACAGCCATGCGACCTCTTACCGCGGCATTATGTCTTGGCCAAGGGGAGTTTTTACTTCATGGCGAACCTAGAATGCATGAAAGACCCATTGGCGATCTTGTCGATGCATTAAAAAACCTAGGTGTCGACATCGAATACCAAGGAGAAACGAACTACCCGCCACTACGAATTAAAGCAAATGGCTTATCTGGTGGTGAAGTTTCTATAAAAGGCAATATCTCTAGCCAATTTTTAACCGCAATCCTCATGAGTGCGCCATTGGCTAAAGAAGACTTAACCATCAAAGTAGATGGCGAATTAGTCTCTAAACCATACATAGACATCACATTACACGCCATGAAACAGTTTGGTGTTGAAGTTGAGAACCAGAACTACCAATCCTTTATTGTAAAAGGTCAACAAACCTACCAAAGCCCTGGTGAGATCATGGTGGAAGGCGATGCTTCTTCCGCATCTTATTTTCTTGCCGCCGCCGCCATCGCTGGCGGAAAAATCAAAGTTCATGGGGTAGGAACAGACAGTGTGCAAGGTGACGTGAAGTTCGCGGATGTATTAGCCAAAATGGGCGCTAAAATCACTTATGGACCCACTTGGATAGAAGCAGAGCATAACGAATTAAAAGGCGTGGATTTGGACATGAACCACATTCCAGATGCCGCAATGACAATTGCCACAACCGCTTTATTTGCTGAAGGTACGACAAGTATTCGTAATATCTACAACTGGCGCGTAAAAGAAACCGACCGTTTATATGCGATGGCAACAGAGTTGAAAAAACTTGGAGCCGAGGTAATTGAAGGCGAAGACTTCATTACTGTGACGCCAGTTAAAGAACTCAAGCATGCGGCTATTGATACCTACAACGATCACCGTATCGCCATGTGTTTCTCTTTAGTCGCTTTCTCAAATACTCCCGTTACGATTAATGATCCAGGTTGTACATCTAAAACCTTCCCAACCTACTTTGAGCTGTTCAATAAAGTAGCAAGCTAGCCTCTGAAAAAAGAGGTTGTTAGTAACAAGAAACTTAGGGCGTTATGATGTAACGCCCTATTTTTTTAGTCTAATGAAAAGCCAAATAAACTGATTTCTGTTTTATAAGGCACTTCTTCTGATGATTCTCTCAACGTATCAATTAGCATCAAGTAGGTCGTCATTTTATGAGCGACTAAATTCTTTTCACTCGGAATAGATGAGGTGAATTTTGTTGCTCGCATCGCACTTTTTATACCGCTCGTTTCTGAGTATTTCCCACCTTCCATAAGAATCACTTCAGCCCCCATGTGCCAATAAATATCCAACTCTTTAATTTGCAAAGGGCTCAATGGTGGAACCAAGGGGACAATATCATGAGGCGTAACCACTCGAATCAGCGGCAAAGTCTTAAATTGTTCGGCACCTGTCACATTAGTCACTTTTGGTTGTCCAAAGGTAATAACCTGTTCAACTTGATACCCTTCCTGAGTTAAATACATACCCAGAACCACAGCGATCGCGCCACCCAAACTATGCCCAGTTAAATGGATCGGTTTATCTATGGACAAATAAGGTTTGATATCATCATAAACCGCCTTTGCTCCACCTGAAAAACCTTGATGCAGCTTAATATTCAGCAAAGAGTCAGATTGCAAAGAGACAGATAAATCCAGCATTACATTTTCTAAATTGGCCGTTCCGCGAACACCAATCGTCTGTACACCTGCTGCTTCGCTGATGAAATAATTCACTTGGCTTGATTGGATGGTTGCCTTATGGAGCAAAACTTGATGTTGCTCACTTAACGCCAATTCCAATTCATCTAATGACAAATACGCATCATTAGAAAGCATTGCTTGAGAATAGATTTCGGAAAAGCCCTGCTCAGCCAATAACAATTGAAAGGGTGATAGCAAAAGCGAAAATACAATAAACTGTAAGTACTTACGCATCTGGCAATTCCAATTCATAAATAGCATCATTAATGGTTTCAATTCGCCCCATCATAGCTTCTTGAGCATCCGCTAAACCCTTATTGTAAAAAGTCGCTGCGAAGTTTTTCGCAATAAAATCTAAAAAGAATTCAGCTTCAAAAGAGCCTATTGATGTATCCAGCTCTTGATCTAAATAGTCCTTAAGCTTTTCTACCATTTTTCGTTTTTCATCATCATTAAATTTTAGTGAAGACATATTTCTCCCTTTTCAACTGACAGCTCACTTTGTGCCAAACTTTCACATCGTGGCAATCAGCTGAAATACGCTAATTTAAAAAGACAGAGCATCAAAAACTCGCCGTGTACTATTATATAAGATAAGTGCATACAGATATTCCTTATTCCTTTAAGCAATAGACATCATCTGATTGTATTTCTATTGAAATTTACATAGGATGATCTCAACTTTAAGTAAAGAATATGCAAACTCACACTCTGGACTGCAAAAACCTTTTTATACAGCAAGAGTAAATATAAGCAGTTATCAGGTGACTAAATGCCATTTACGATAAACATAAAACAGACCTCTGTAATCTTAGGTA
Source organism: Marinomonas algae (assembly GCF_047525555.1). Classification (NCBI taxonomy): domain Bacteria; kingdom Pseudomonadati; phylum Pseudomonadota; class Gammaproteobacteria; order Oceanospirillales; family Oceanospirillaceae; genus Marinomonas; species Marinomonas algae. Next base: position 153,464 of record NZ_JBLIXK010000006.1, read on the forward strand.
TTTTTTTACTCGTAACTTTGCTCATAGCACCTTCAACAAACGCGAAAGATACAGATGCTTTTTTTCAAGATATTCAGGTAGCGTTACATTCCAAAGACACAATAGCCCTTCAAAAATCTCTGTCGAAATACATTTTAAAAACCAACGAGCTATCAGAAGAAGAGTACACATCATCCAGTACGGAAATCAGCGCATTTTTAAGAGAAGCCAATGAGGTAGACGCCAGCATATATCTTGCTCAATGGCTGTCTAACGAAGATGCCAATGAGTTAAACGCTGCTGTCCGCTATCGCTGGATGATGATCACAAGCTACGACCTAATGTTTTTCAGTCAGCTTTCTTCTGCAAGTAACATGATTGAAAAGTCACTTCTGTCGATTAAAAAGTGGGAACCTTCTTCTAAAAGCGCTCTTAACACTCAAGCTAATCTCTACCATATTTATGGGCAGCTATTAGTGAAACAAAAGCGTGTAGCTGAAGCTCTCCCCTATTTTTATCAAGCTGAAGAGTGGTTTAAGAATATACAACCAGATCACCCTTCCATTTTCACCATTAACATCATTCTAGGTGAGGCCTTTTTAAACGCGAAAGACTATATAAAAGCGGAACAATACACCAAACAAGCTCTTAACATTATCCCCGAAGGTCGAGTGGACGCCATCAGTTATCTATATGGCATCCTCGCCTCAGCAGTTAGGCAACAAGCTCGCCCGCAAGATGCTCTGAATATTATTCACCAATACCTAAGAAACCCTGTAGACCCCAGAAAAGATTATTTTTTATACTTTTCACTTGTACATATAGAGGTTTTAAGAGACTTAAAAGAATTTAAAGCGGCCCTAATACTGGCAAGAGAAACCCATTCTCTCGCCCAAGAAGTGAACAACAAAAGCTACCTGAAAGAAGCAAAGCGCCATCTTGGATTTCTAGAAAGCTACTTTGGCAATATGGTGGAAGCGGAAAAACTACTATCTGAAGCAATCTACTCTGCAACAAACAAGCTCAACGACACCTCACCAGAAGTTTATTTAGAATACGTCGAGATACTAGAAAAGCTAAACAGATACCCAATCGCTCTGGAATACCATAAGTTGTTTCATGCAACCTATGTGAAAGAGCGGGATCGTATCGATAGAGCAGCCATTGCAAATCTCGAGCAACAGCAAAAAAACCTCAAGCTAGAACAAGAGACGATTGTTTCCTCAACAAAATTAGCACCAGCAGAAGCAAACAATAAACGCGCTCAATTTAAAAGCCGTGTTTGGATGTGGGCTGCAGCAATATTGGTTTTGATTATGACGGTTATTTTAATCATGCTGATACAACTGCGAAAAAAAAGCCATGAATTACACTATATGGCGAAGCATGATCAATTGACAGGGCTAGGCAATCGCCACGCTTTCCTACAAGCCCTAAACACATCGCCTTCTCACCTACTCATCGTCACAGATATTGATAGGCTAAAATACTACAACGATTTATATGGACACCAAAAAGGCGATCAGTTGATTCAAAGCTATGCAACTCACGTCTCTAGCTTCCTAGAGCCGGAAGGTGCTCGGCTATTTAGGATCGGGGGAGATGAGTTTGCCATACTGATAGAAGCACCTTTTTCAGTGAGAAAAGTAGAAGATTGTATAACCTGCGCCATCTTGCAATTACAAAAAGATGGCTTTACCGAAGCAGACGCCAGCTACGGTATTGCGACACGAGAGGAAGTCAAAACAGACTTTGATTGGATCTCTTTAGCCGATCAGCGTATGTACCAAATGAAGCAATCAAGAAAAGCCTAAATTGACACACCTCTCTACAAACTCATTTGAGCTCTTATAGAAGCATGCCAAGAAATCAGTTACTCTTGCATTTCAAGCGCCATTTTATACAAGTAATTTTTCTTTTCTCCTGTCAGTTTTGCTGCCATTGCCGCAGCCTGTTTAACAGGTAAATCTTCTAGGAGAATTGAAAGTATACGTTTTGCTTCCAATTCAGCTTCATTGCCACTTTCTTGAGTGAAACTCAACATAACAACAAACTCACCACGCAATTGATTCGCATCCGCATCAAACATAGCTAACACTTCTTCAGCTGTACCCGATAAAAATGTCTCAAATGTTTTTGTCACTTCACGAGCCAATACTAATTGAGCGTCTTCTCCATAAACCTTTTGCACATCAACAATCGAATCATAAACACGGTGAGTCGATTCATAAAAAACCACAGTCCCAGCTTGCTGCTTCCATGATTCAAATAAGTCACAACGAGCTTTTGACTTAGCAGGAACAAAACCTGCAAAAAAGAATTGATCTGTCGGCAAACCAGAAGCACACAAAGCCGCTACCAATGCACAAGCACCCGGAATTGGAACTACCTTATGACCTTGTGAGCGCAATGCATGAACCACATGGTAACCAGGGTCCGAAATCAGAGGCGTTCCTGCATCAGACACCAAAGCCACACTTTTGCCTTCATCTAATAAACTAGCAACATAATCCGCTTTGTCTTTTTCATTATGGTCATGAATTGAAAAAAGCTTTGCTTCGATCCCAAAGTGGTTCAACAATCGGCGACTGTGTCGAGTATCTTCTGCGGCAATATAATCAACTTCCCGTAAAGTTTGTTCTGCTCTTTTACTAAAATCATCTAGATTGCCTATCGGCGTCGCAACTATGTACAGCGACCCTCTCGCATCATCAGAACTATGTGGTACCATATTGCCTCTTCTATCTGCCATTTATAATCTTATGAGCCTACTTAATTACCGCATCATATCATTAACTCTTTGCACTTTTCTGCTGAGTGCTTGTAATTCCATGAGTTTAAATGTGGAACAGCCTCAAAATACGGTTCAGAACACAAGTAACACTACGAGCGACAGCTCGCAAGAAAACACAACACCACCAAGCATCTATCACCCTTTCTCTACTTCTAAGGTTAAAGAAGAGGTTCTGGAAGGCTATAACTTAGCTCAGAAACTTTATGAGCAAGGTGATTACCAACAAGTTATTGATAGATTAGAACTTAACGTCCTTGGTACAAACTCTACACTTCAATTAGATGGCTATCTTTTAGCCGCCTTGGCCGCAGCGAAATTAGATGACATGACAAAGTCTTTTGATTATTGGAAAGAAGCCGAGTTGCTTTCTTCTGCGCGTCATCCTGATAATCAAAACAAATTGCAAGAAAGCAAAGCCACCATTCTAGAGCACTTTGGCGATTGGTTAGCCGTTGTAAAAACTCGCATGGCGCTGACTTACAACTTACCTCTAAATGAAGGCGAGAGAAACCAAGAGCAACTCTGGCTGGCAATCCAGAACCTAACACAGAATGAAATAGATGAGCTTTATCAAGAAAAAGACCCAACATTACATGGCTGGCTCACTATTAGTGGGATATTAAGAGATCAAACCTTATCCATTGAGCAACAACTCAATACATTCAGCCAATGGCAAAATGATAATTCAGATCATCCCGCTGCTATATTGCCTCCTAAAGACTTTCAAATCATGTCATCCTTAGGCGACATGGCTCCGAAAAAAATCGCTATTATGCTGCCAATGAGTGGCAACTTAGAACGAGCATCACAGGCGATACTTGATGGCTTCTTTTCTTCTTTCTACAACCAAAAGGAATCAAGGCCACAAGTATTTATTATTGATGTGAATAATTATGAAAACATCAAAGATGCTTTAGCGGCAGCAAATGAGAAACTCCCAGATATTATTATAGGGCCTTTACAAAAAAATAATGTGGCTCAAATTAGTCGGCTAGAACTCAGCACACCTGTGATCGCATTAAACCAGCTTGATCTGAATTTACATGCGAAAAACCTATACCACTTCTCATTAAATCCAGAAGATGAGATACATGAACTTATTGCCTTTGCAAAACAAGAAGGTGCCCAGAATGCAGCGATTTTAAGTACCCAAGATACTTGGGCACAAAAACAAAGCGATGAATTCCGAGAAGCAGCTACAAAAGAGAATGTTAACATCACATCAAACCAAACTTACGCAAACACCCCACGAGGTAGACAAGATGCGATACAAAAATTGCTTCTTGTGAATGAAAGCTATGCACGAAAAAGGCTGATCGAACAATGGTCAGGCGTTCAGGTCGAAAGTATAGCAAGATCTCGTGAAGATCTTGATTACATATATTATGCAGGCAAATTAACGGACGCTAAACAAATACGTCCTCTGCTGGACTTCCACTTCGCAGACGGAATCCCAATGCTAGCGACCAGTACGCTAAACGATAGCGCTCCCGAAAAGTCCACCAACCCAAACGACATAGAACGAATTTTATTTACAGAGCTTCCAGCGCTAACACCAAACAACAAAGCTCTTAGTGGACTATTCCAAAGTCAAGGCTCAAATATTCTACGTCGCTTACAAGCACTTGGAGCTGACTCCTACCTGCTAGCGAATAAATATCAATTATTTACATTACTACCTAGCACGAAAATTGCTGCAAACACAGGCATCATAACAATCGACAAAGATGGTATTTTCCATAAACGTCCAGAAATAATGACTTACCGAAAAGGAAATTTGGTATATGCGAACAGTGCGCAGTTTTTTAAACAGGAAGAAGCTACCCAAGAATAACGGCGAAAAAGCAGAGCAAGAAGCAGAAGCTTTTTTACGCTCTCAGGGGCTTCATTTTGTAGAACGGAACTTCTTTTGTCGTATTGGGGAAATAGACCTTATTTTTTTAGATAACGATACTTATGTTTTTATTGAAGTACGCTTCAGAGCCAACTCAACATATGGCAGCGCAGCAGAAAGCTTAAGCAATTCCAAACTAACTAAAGTTCGTAATAGCGCCTCCTTATGGCTACAAAAGAACAATAAACAACATCATCCAAGCCGATTCGATGCGGTACTGTTTGATGAAAAGATAGATAACTCCCATTTAACCTGGCTTAAAGCAGTATTTTAATTATATGGATTTTCAAGAAGCAATTTATACCCAATTTGCCCAGAGCTTCGAGGCTCAACAGCAAGCCCTAGAAAGCTTACCACCTTACATTGAGCACGCTGCAAAAGTTATGTTTGCCAGTATCGCTTCTGGCGGAAAAGTTGTTTGTATCGGCAACAGCACCGGCTCACATTTAGCTCAATATTTCAGTACTTTATTGCTTGATAGAATGGACAGAGAGCGCCCTGGTTTACCGGCTTTCAATTTAAGTGGTGATGGCGCAGCTTTATTATCAGTAACGCACAATGATAGCTATCACGACGTTTTCTCCAAACAAATCACCGCTATTGGTAATCCAGGAGATATATTATTCGTCATTGCCAATCGAGGAAACACGTCCCCGATTATTCAAGCTATTCAAGCTGGCCATGAGCGAAAAATGAATATTGTCGCCCTAACAAGCCCTGAGGCGAAAAACGTTTCCTCTCTTACATCTCAAGACGATACAGAGATAAAAATAAACCTACTTGGCACAGCAAGAGTACATGAATGCCAGTTAACTGTTATCCATACCTTAGTCGACCTGCTTGAACGCCAATTATTCGGCTACGAAGAATAAAATAACTAAACAGATTAGTCGTTATTTGAAATAAAAAAGCCACTTTCCAAAGTGGCTTTTTTATGAAATTTATTTAACAACTTTTAATTGAAAGCCCTTTTTCGGCTCAGGAGGTGTCGGGGTCGGATCATCTAAAAACTCTTCATCAGGAAAGACAAAACCATCACCATTCTCTTTTGAGTACAATGCTAATGCAGCTTGAATTGGCACATAAACTTGCATTGGCTTACCACTAAAGCGGGCTTCAAAAGATACAGCCTCTTTATCCATAATTAAATGGCGTACCGCAGACATACTGATATTTAGAACAATTCTTCCGTCTTTGACAAACTCAGTTGGAATAACAACCCCAGCTTGCTCAGCATCCACTAAAAGATAAGGCGTCATATCATTATCAGCCACCCACTCATAAGCAGCATTTAGTAAATAAGATCGTTTAGGTAACATATTCACTCCGATTCAATATTTGTAAAAAAAGGAGCATAAAGCTCCTTTTTTATCACTATTTAAAAGCCAACTTGACTTAAAACTAGTCTAAACGCATTTCTTGCTCGGCTTCAGAAAGACTTTCTTGGAAAGACTCACGAGAGAAAACAAGGTCCATATATTTATGTAAAGCTTTTGCCTGCTCTTGTGGGATTTCAACACCCAACACAGGTAGACGCCATAATACTGGCGCTAAACAGCAGTCAACGATAGTAAATTCATCGCTCATAAAATAAGGCTTCTCTTCAAAAATAGGAGAAACACTAATTAGACCTTCACGCAGTTCTTTTTGTGCTTGAGCAACGACTTCTTTGTCTTTACTGGAAAGAATCAGATCTGCTAGTCTCGCCCAATCTCTCTGAATGCGGTACATAAACAAACGGCTTTCAGCACGAGCAACAGGATACACAGGCAATAATGGTGGATGAGGAAAACGTTCATCCAAGTATTCCATCATGACGTTCGGTTCATAAAGAACTAAATCACGATCAACCAATGCAGGCAATTCATTGTATGGATTAACATCAGCCAATTCGTCAGGCTTGTTGAACGGGTCTACATCTATGATGTCCACTGTGACGGCTTTTTCAGCCAATACAATTCGAACTCTATGGCTGTAATGATCTTCTCCATCAGAAAAGAACGTCATTGAGGAGCGCTTTGCAATAACACCCATGTCTAACCCCTATTTTGAAAACTTCCACATCCTCTAATTAGAGGACAAACGATAATATGACAAGACAACGACAATTCAAAATCTCATCACGTGATTAAACCTTTCATGGCAAAATGTAATAGTAACAAAATCCTCTTAGAGCACCATGAATTCTAAGAGCAGATATTCTAACACCTTTGAGATATTTTTTCTTAGAAAATACCTTGCTGAAACAAATAGAAATTCGTTTTTTGTTTCAACCAAAAAAAACGCTTGGTGAATACACCAAGCGTTTTAAGGTTTGTTCTAAAGCAAATATTAACGCTTAGAGAACTGAGGACGACGACGTGCTTTGCGTAGACCAACTTTCTTACGTTCAACTTCACGAGAATCTCGTGTAACGAAGCCTGCAGAACGTAGAGTACGACGTAGAGTCTCATCATACTGCATCAATGCACGTGTGATACCGTGACGGATCGCACCAGCTTGACCAGAGATACCACCACCTTTAACAGTGATGTAAACGTCAAATTTTTCAGTAGCATCAACTAATTCAAGTGGCTGACGAACAACCATTTGAGCTGTTTTACGACCGAAGTACTGAGAAAGAGTACGGTTATTGATAACTAGGTTACCAGAACCGGCTTTAAGGAAAACACGAGCGGTAGACGTTTTACGACGACCTGTACCGTAGTATTGAGTAGCTGACATAATGATCTTCCGTATTAAATGTTAAGTTCTTGAGGCTGTTGAGCAGCATGTGGATGCTCAGTACCAGCGTACACTTTCATTTTCTTGTGCATTGCACGGCCCAAAGGACCTTTTGGCAACATACCTTTAACGGCGATTTCAAGAACACGCTCAGGAGCATGATCAATCAACTTCTCGAAATTCATAGAACGTAAGCCGCCTGGATAACCAGTGTGGCGGTAGTATTGTTTCGCAGCTGCTTTGTTACCAGAAACGTGAATTTTCTCAGCATTAACAACAACGATGTAATCGCCTGTATCAACGTGAGGAGTATATTCCGCTTTATGCTTACCACGTAAACGGCGAGCAATTTCAGTAGCCAAGCGACCTAGAGTTTTGCCTTCAGCATCAACCACGAACCAGTCGCGGCGAACTTCAGCAGGTTTAGCTGTAAAAGTTTTCATCAAAAAACCCTATCAATACGCGTGCTCAATGACACGCTATACCTATTATTATTGGTTTATCAAAAATAAATTCGATAAACGTACACTTACCTTCAAAAAGGCGAGCGAATTATACTGCAAATTACAAGAAAGATAAAGTCCAAAATCTATTTAGGGGCGGTGCTCTAATGATAAGTATTCTTCAGATTGCATCTCCAACAGTCGACTAACAGTACGATCATATTCAAATGCCAATCGAGTGCCTATGTAAATGTCTGGTATAGCCACTTCAGCAGAAAAAATCACCTTAACATGTCGATCATAAAACTCATCAACCAGGTTAATAAACCGTCTCGCCAAATCATCACGAGGCGCATCCATTTGCGGCAAGTTGGAAATGATAACCGTCGAATAAAGTCGAGCAATTTCAATGTAATCAACCTGACTTCTTGGGCCATCACACAAAGCTTTAATATCAAACCAAGCAAGACCTTCACAGCTTCGGATAAGAGGTATTTCGCGCCCTTCTATTTCAGCAGCGCCACCTTCTACAATATGAGAAGCATCAGAAATGAGACTCATAAAGCGTTCATTCAACGCTTCATCTGCTTCCTTATTAAGAGGAAAATGATACAGCTTAGCTTGCTTCAATGTTCTAAGCCTGTAATCAACGCCACCATCCACATTCATGACTTTAGTGTATTTATTAACTAGATCAATTGCAGGTAGGAAGCGAGCTCGTTGTAAGCCGTTTTTATACAACCCATCCGGCTCTATATTAGAAGTAGCAACAAGAGTCGTTCCATTCTCAAACAAAACTTCCAATAAACCCGCCAAAATCATGGCATCAGTAATATCAGTGACAAAAAACTCGTCAAAACACAAAACTTGAGCCTTAGATGAAATCTCCTTACCAACGATTTCAAGCGGATTTTTCACATCGTTTAACTTACGCAACTCTTGATGAACCATCTGCATAAAGCGGTGAAAATGAAGGCGCATTTTTTTCTCTGTTGGCAAACAATCAAAGAAAGTATCCATAAGATAAGTCTTTCCTCGACCAACACCACCCCAAAAATACAAGCCTTGCTCAACCGATGGCGCTTTCTTTTTACGAAATTTACTAAGAAAGCCGCCTGAGGTTTGATTTGACTGATTAGCCACTAAACGATCAAACAGATCTTGAAGCGCTTCCACCGCCTCCTCTTGAGCTGGATCGTAATTAAAATCTTCCCGTGTTAGATCTTGCTTATAACGTGTAATTGGAGTCATTGTCACTCTTTCGTAAAGATAAAATAATTATGGTTATTCTAACAAATTGTCACTTAAACAACACCTATCATACTGTTATCGTAGGTACGATTTCAGATATAATGATACAAATGCTTTTTTGGAGAAAAACATGAACTTAGAAGAATTCAACATCATCATATTTATTACTGGCATCATCCTTGGCAGCGTCATTACTTTCGCAATTAAAAACTTTACCGCAAAAAACACCAAGAAAGCATCAAGCTCAGACCTTGTGACGATTCGGTCTCTACAACAAGAACTTGAAAGTAAACAAGTCATCATTGATAACTTCTTTATGGACAGCAACGAAAAACTAAACTTTATTGAAAAGCACATGACAGGCTTACGAAGTACTCTCGCTGAAAACGCGAAACAAATTAGTAGCGTAGCAATAGACTCTAAAAGCAGCATTGAAAGTAACGAAGCAATGTCACCAGAAGCCACAGATGCCGTTGCACCACCTAGAGATTACGCACTCAAAAAAGATAAAGAGCTTGGTATGTTAAGCGAAGAGTTTGGCTTAAATGATAAAGACACTGATTACGAGCCTAAACGCGCTATATAACCTGCATTAGACCAATCCATTAAAAAACGGACGCTTATTTAATTAGGCGTCCGTTTTTTTCAAACAAACTAAAATCAAGCTGGGCTGTCGATATCAATGAACACAGCATCTAAATCATGTTTTTCTGATAAAAATTTAGCGATAGATTGAGCACCGAAACGCTCTGTCGCATGATGCCCAGCAGCAATAAAATGAATCCCCATTTCTCTCGCCACATGAATCGTCTGTTCTGAAACCTCCCCAGTGATAAAAACGTCTGCATTGGCCAAAACCGCCTGTTCGATATACCCCTGAGCCCCTCCAGTACAAAGCGCCACACGCTGAATTTTTCGATCACCCACATTTTCAAAGAGAACTTTTCTATTCACAACCGATTCTATTAATTGCTGAAATGAATCAACCATCATCGGCCCACTCAACTCTCCTACTACTCCAATTGCTTCTTCAATTGAAACTCCAGACTGTAGACCTACACGGTTAGAAAGTCCTATGGCATCAGCCAAACCAGCATTATTCCCAAGCGTTGGATGCGCATCAAGCGGCAAATGATAACCATATAAATTAATATCATTCTTGATCAAGGTAGAAATGCGCTTGTATTTCATACCAACAATCAATGGCGACTCGCCTTTCCAGAAATAACCGTGATGCACAAAAATAGCATCTGCACCATATTTTACAGCAGCATCTATCAGTGCCTGACTTGCAGTAACACCAGTCACAACACGCTTTATTTCTTTTTTTCCTTCCACCTGCAAACCATTGGGCGCATAATCTTTAAAGCGATCTGGGCTCAATGCCTGGTTAAGTATTAATTCAAATTCACTGCGCAGCAAAACAACCTCTTAAATTTTATGCTTCAAAAAAATTATTGGACACCCATCATTATCTCTATACTTGCAGGTGCTTGTATAGGCCTAGCAACACTCCTAATCCAAGAGAAACAGAAAAACACTCAATTTAGCTACGCCTCTTCTGTACAAAAAGCGACACCTTCGGTAGTCAACATTTACTCCCAGATACAACAAAACAATCTCAACAGCACTTCACAACACAGCATTAATTTAGGCTCTGGCGTTTTGGCTACCAAAAGCGGCTTCATATTGACAAACCACCATGTCATTCAAAATGCCGATAGTATTGTTATCGCTCTAAATGATGGCAGACGTAGCGAAGCCACTCTAATTGGATCTGATCCATCAACCGATCTAGCCATATTAAAAATTGATTTACCTAATCTTCCAAACATTAAAATGGGCAACAGCGATAAAGTCTCCGTTGGAGATAGAATTCTAGCGATAGGCAACCCGTTTGGCATCGGACAAACCGTAACATCTGGAATTATCAGCGCTAAAGGCAGAAATAGCATAGGCCTGAACACTTACGAGAATTTTTTACAAACCGATGCGGCCATTAACCCTGGAAACTCAGGCGGCGCATTAGTTAATCTCAATGGCGAACTTATTGGCATTAGCTCTGCCATCTATTCAAGTACGGGGGGATCACAAGGTATCGGCTTTGCAACACCTGTCAACGACGCCATTACCGTCATGGCAGACATCATCAAATACGGCGAAGTGGTTCGTGGTTATTTAGGAATGGAGGCTGAAAAAATCACACCTCTGCTGGCAAACAATCTCTCATTAGCATCAGACAGTGGATTACTGGTCAGCGACATAACAAAGAAAAGCCCTGCAGATAAAGCTGGAATAGAAGTTGGGGATATCATTTTAAGTATCAACAACACCCCAAGTGAAGACCCATTTCAAATAAAGCGACTTATCACTTCATTAAAGCCAGGCACTCATATTTCTGTTTTAGGAATTCGTGGCCAGCAATCTTATCAAGCAAAAATTTTACTAGAAAAACAACCCACTATGCAGCGAGTTAACCATTAATTTCGAGATTCAATTTGCTGCTTCAGATTAAGCAAACTCACTTCAAAATTCTGACCAGCGATATCATTTGCAAAAAAGGCAAGGTAAGGACTCAACAAACCTACACTCAAATTTCCTTCAATGATCCATTTAACCTCAGTAACCAAAGCATGATTTTCCAGCGTTATTCTATTATGCACAAGTCCAGTTGATAATTTAGGACGCACATCAAAACGAATGATACTACCAGTATGCTCCAGCAAAGTTAGCTCGCCGATTTCATCTGACTCATCATAGAATAAACGGACCGTATCCCCATCTTGGAGAACACCGTCAAACAGCTCAACTCGACCATCTTGAACATGCATCCACTGACTCAGCTTCTGCCCGGAAAGCACATTATCACTGACGATTTCAAGAGGAGCATTAATAGAAATACTCCTCTCGACCCGATACTCAGTTGGCAATAAAAAACCCACTAAAACCAACAGAAGAATAACCAGTGCTAAAATACGCGTCACTATTCTCAATTGATAAAGCGCGGCAGGATGAGAATTAGATCCCAAAATCAGTCACCCTTTATAATTCGATACTCAGCGGACATAGCATGCGCCTCTAAAGACTCACCGCGAGCCAAAGGAGAAGCAATTTTTGCCAACTCGCTTGCACCTAAAGGCGAACAATTAATGAGAGAGCTGCGCTTTTGGAAATCATACACACCTAATGGTGAAGAAAACCTTGCTGTACCAGAAGTTGGAAGAACGTGATTAGGGCCTGCACAATAGTCTCCTAATGCTTCCGGCGTATGTCTACCCATGAAAATAGCACCAGCATGACGAATTTTCTCAGCCCACTTTTCTGGCTCATCCACAGACAATTCTAAGTGCTCTGCCGCCACAACGTTCGCAATTTCCATCGCTTCATCCATGTCACGAACATGAATCAAAGCACCGCGCCCTTCTAACGAAATCTTAATAATATCTTTACGGCTTTGAGTTTCTATCAAACGCTCCATAGAAGATTTCACAGCCTGAATAAAGTCAGCATCAGGAGAAATCAAAATAGATTGAGCATCTTCATCGTGCTCAGCTTGTGAGAATAAATCCATAGCGATCCAATCAGGATCGGTTTTCCCATCACAAACCACCAAAATTTCAGAAGGGCCAGCAATCATATCAATTCCGACCACACCAAAAACCATCTTCTTAGCAGTGGCCACAAAGATATTGCCAGGGCCTACAATCTTATCAACTTTAGGAATACTTTCCGTTCCATAAGCTAATGCCGCAACCGCTTGAGCACCACCAATAGTGAACACTCGATCCGCACCGGCGATATAAGCCGCAGCTAAAACAATATCATTAACAAAACCATCTGGAGTAGGAACCACCATGATGATTTCACTTACGCCAGCCACTTTTGCTGGCATAACATTCATTAACACAGATGACGGGTATGCTGCCTTTCCGCCTGGCACGTAAACACCAACTCGATCAAGAGGGGTCACTTTTTGGCCTAATACCGTGCCGTTATCTTCCTGATATTGCCAAGATGGCTGCTTCTGACGCTCGTGATAATCAAAAACTCGCTTGGCAGCCGCTTCCAAGCTTTCCACCATTTCTTTACTAACACGATTCTTCGCCTGCGCCATCTCATCTCTTGAAATTTCTAGATCTGATGCTGCCGCCACATTTCTACGGTCAAAGCGGTTTGTGAATTCAATGACCGCCTCATCGCCTCTTTTTCGCACTTGCTCAACAATGTTAGCAACAGAACTTTGTACGGCGTCATCCGAAACCGAATCCCAAGCAAGTAAAGCATCCAATTCTTTACGAAAACCATCAGTGCTAGATGAAAATTCTCGAATATTTAGATTCAATTATTTACCCTCATTATTTTCTACGGCGGATCGTATCATTTCTAAAATTGGCTCGATCTCAGAGTATTTCGTTTTGTAAGCTGCTTTATTAACAACCAAACGAGTACTAATAGGAGCAATTAATTCTCGAGCCTCAAGACCGTTCGCCTTTAAAGTGTTGCCCGTATCCACTATGTCTACAATCAGATCAGCCAATCCCATAATAGGAGCCAATTCCATTGCACCATAAAGCTTTATAACATCGGCTTGAACACCTTGCTCAGCAAAATAAGCTTTGGCTGTTTTTGAAAACTTAGAAGCGACTTTTAAGCGTCTGTTTGGCAATGCCTGCCCTACAACACCGGCCGTCATCAACCGACATTTGGATATTTTCAAATCCAGTACTTCGTATAAGTTCTTAGTTGATGCTTCCATCAAAACATCTTTACCTGCTACACCAAAGTCCGCAACACCATGCTCTACGTAGGTTGGAACATCTGTCGCTCGCAATACAACGAGCTTGATGTGGTCATGGTTGGTATCGAAAATAAGTTTACGACTTTTACTAATATCTTCGGCTGGCACTATATTCGCTTTTTCTAATAGCGGTAGAGTCTCACCAAGAATGCGGCCTTTTGATAGCGCAATCGTTAATGTTTTATTCATCTTAATTTAAAACCCGTGAAATTTTCGCACCTAATGAACCAAATTTTTCTTCAATACATTCATAGCCACGATCTATATGATAAATACGGTCGATTTTTGTATCGCCCTCAGCAACCAAGGCAGATAATACTAAGCTTGCTGATGCTCTGAGGTCTGTCGCCATAACAGGCGCACCTTTCAAAGATTCACGCCCACGAATAATGGCGGTATTACCCGTAACTTCTATGTCTGCTCCCATACGAAGCATTTCATCAACATGCATAAATCGATTTTCAAAAATATTTTCAATAACTCGACCGACACCTGTCGCAACAGAATTTAATGCGACGAATTGCGCCTGCATGTCTGTCGGAAATGCAGGATATGGTGCAGTACTAATATTGACAGCAGTTGGGCGACGGCCATCCATATCGACTTCAATCCAGTCTTCACCACAGGTCACTTTCGCACCAGCTTCTTCTAATTTTGCTAGCACAGCTTCAAGTGACTTAACATCAGTATCGATAACCTTAACCTTGCCACCTGTAATCGCTGCCGCAACCAAGAATGTACCAGTCTCTATACGATCAGGCATAACTGGGTAATTTGTCCCATGCAAAGCATCAACACCATCAATTACAATAGTATCTGTTCCATGGCCTGTGATTTTTGCACCCATGGAGATCAAACACTCAGCCAAATCTACCACTTCTGGCTCACGCGCAGCGTTTTCTAGAATGGTTTGACCATCAGCCAAGGTTGCAGCCATCAATAGGTTTTCAGTGCCCGTTACAGTGACTTTATCAAAAAAGATACGAGCACCTTTTAAACGGCCATCTACAGTGGCAACGATATCGCCGTTGTCGACATTAATCTTGGCCCCCATCGCCTCTAATCCGCGTAAGTGCAAATCAACTGGTCGACTACCAATAGCACAACCACCAGGAAGAGAAACAACCGCTCGACCAAAGTGACTAACCAAAGGCCCCAACACCAAAATAGAAGCTCGCATAGTTTTAACAAGCTCATAGGGCGCTTCGCAGTTGTTCAACGTCGAAACATCTAGCTGCACGCTCATTTTCTCATCTACAACCACGCCACACCCCATAGAGCCCAGGAGTTCAAGCATGGTAGTAATGTCATGTAGATGAGGAAGATTTTTTATTGTGATTAAATCTTTTGTCAGTAATGTGGCAGCCAATATAGGCAATGCTGCGTTTTTAGCGCCGGAAGCACGAACAACACCATTAAGTTGAGCACCACCAGTAATTAGAAGCTTATCCATATATTTTTAATCTCTTATCTACGCTATTACAGCGATTCTTTTTGTTCTGGAGTGTAGGTTTTCATGGTCACAGCATGAATTGCACCACTTGAAATGGCATCTTGAAGATGTGAATAAACAAGCTGTTGTCTCTTAACTGTAGACAAACCTTCAAACTCACTTGTTACTACCTCTACTTGAAAGTTACAACCTTCGCCTTCAGCGACAACTTCACAGTTAGAGATAGAAGACTCCAAAAGCATTTTCACTTCATTTGCGTTCACAGCAGCTCCAATAAAAATAAAATATTTATAATTACCTATATTCTACCCTAGTAATGCCAACTACTTAACACCTCTGCGAGCAACTCTGAAGAAAAAACCTATGTTTTCCAATATTTTATTCAAGACTGACAAAACAACCGTATAAAAAGCAAAAAATCCAAACCTATTCATTAGATTCGGATTTCAAAGGAGAGCAAAAATGTACGACAAGTAGCTTAAGACGCTCTAGCTAAAGACTTCTGCCAAGCTGTTATCGCTAACTCTATGTCGTTTTTGTTTTGCTGCATCATGACTGAAAATTGCTTACGGAAGGTAAGGCCAAAATTGATGTTATTAATGATGATATTACTTAACATCCAAGCCCCTTCTTCAGATTGCTCCATATAAAAAGTGATATTCAACAAGCCACCAGCTTCCATTTGGAAATCAACATCTACCCTTGTTTCCTTACCTTTCCCCTGAGGCCCAAGAGGCAAAACTTTAATATTGTCAGGATCAAGCTCTAACAAGGAAGAACCATAGGTTTTTAGCAATGTGTCTTTCGTTACCGTAACAAAACGTGTTCGCTGCTCTGGTGTTGCCCTACGGTAATACTTACCCATAATTTTTTTTGAGAAGTCATCAAAATCTACAATTTTGTTGAGAATATTATCAACTCGACTTTCCAATAAAACAGGATCTTTAGACAAGATATCTTTGTCAGCCACTATATCGGTACGAAAAGACTCAACAATTCCAACCACCGCTTCTCTTGCTGCCTCGTTAGACCAAGACAAACTAGAAGTAAACATGGTTACGAACAACACAACACTCGACAATATTTTATTCATTTATTAATCCTCAGAATCGTCAGATTTAAACAAAAACTGACTAATCAAAGTTTCTAACACAAGCGCAGACTGCGTATCGTATATTTCACTACCATCAACTAAGTTCTCATCCTCTGCGCCGATAGTAATACCTAAATATTTTTCCCCAAGAAGCCCGCTCGTTAAAATTGCAATAGAGCTGTCTTCTGGAATATTGGCTACATTTGAATCAATATTCATTGTTACCAACCCCATATATAGCTCTTTATCAAAAGCTATGGACTCAACACTCCCTACTTCCACTCCAGCAATGGTGACTTTTGCTCGGCTCGTCAAACCGCCAATATCATCAAATCTAGCCACCACTTGATAAGTGTCTTTTTTACCTGAAAAAGCAAGACCACTCACTTGTACAGCCAAATACACAAAGGCCAAAATACCCAAAACAATAAAACAACCAACAAACAATTCAGTGCGCTTACTTCTCATCCTAAAAATCTCCAAACATGGCAGCCGTTAACACAAAGTCCAGCGCCAAAATAGCCAATGAACCTAACACAACCGTTCGAGTGGTTGCCTTACCAATCCCTTCTGATGTGGGTACACACTCGTAACCTTGATACACCGCAATCCAAGTCACAGCGACCGAGAAACACAAGGCCTTAACAAAACCATTTATGATATCTGTATCAAAATAAACAGATTGCTGCATCAGTGACCAAAAAGCGCCATCATGAACACCTAGCCAACCAACAGAAACAACCAAACCACCAATGATACCCGTTGCAGAAAAAATTAAACTCAATAAAGGCAAACAAATCACACCAGCAATAAATCTTGGAGCAATTACCCTTCGTAGCGGGTCAACCCCCATCATCTCAAAGCTGGAAAGCTGTTCGGTTGCTTTCATCAACCCGATTTCGGCCGTTAACGAAGAACCAGCCCTCCCAGCGAACAGCAAAGCCGTCACAACAGGTGCCAACTCTCGCAATAAAGCCAATGCTAATAACTGACCAACTGCCTCTTCAGAGCCAAACTTTGCTAAAATACTGTAACCTTGAAGTGCCAACACCATACCGATAAAAGCACCAGACACAACAACAATAACAAGAGACAAAACCCCAACAGAATATAACTGTTTTATTAAGAGATTAACTGACTCATTGAAACGCACAGGCAACCTAAAAACACTTTGAGCCAAGAAAATACCCGCTCTTCCAACCGCTTCGAGCCAACTAAGAAACCACGCTCCTAAAGAAGCCACTGTTTTCATAATGCAACCTCATTAGCTAGCGCATCTTCAGGATAATGGAAAGGCACAGGTCCGTCTGGCTCACCATTCAAAAACTGTTTAACCTCTGGATCGTCAGAAGCTCGTATTTCTTCAGCCGAGCCTTCAGCAATGACTCGTCCTCCCGCCAAAATACACACATGGTCAGCAATAGAAAGCGACTCTTCGACATCATGAGAAACAAGAACAGAAGTAATATTGGCGGTATCGTTAAGTTGGCGTATGAGCTTCACCAGAACACCTTTTGATATCGGATCTTGCCCTGTAAAAGGCTCATCATACATGACTAACTCAGGATCTAACGCAATGGCGCGCGCTAAAGCAACGCGTCTAGCCATACCGCCAGACAATTCAGATGGCATTAAGCCAGCCGCCCCTCTAAGGCCAACACTGTGCAACTTATCAGCCACAATACGTTGAATTTCTGACACTGAAAGCTTGGTATGCTCTTCCATAGGAAAAGCGACATTCTCTGCTACTGACATATCGCTAAAGAGTGCACCACTTTGAAAAAGCATGCCCATCTTTTTACGAACCTTATAAAGGTCCGTTCTAGATAAAGAGTGGACATTTTCGCCATTGATCAAAATAGAGCCACTATCCGGCTCCAGTTGCGCTGCAATCAAGCGCAGCAAGGTTGTTTTGCCTGTTCCGCTCGGCCCCATTACCGCTGTAATTTTCCCTTTCGGGATGGTAAGTGAAATATCTTCATAAATAACACGACCGCCTCGGAAGAAGCTGAGATTTTTAACATCTATATAAGCATCAAGCGCTGACATACATTTTTTATCCCTACAAAATATCCCCAGATACTACCACCGCCCTTCTATAAATAAAATCAAAGCAAAGCAAATTCAATTTGTTTGTCAGGTCAAGTCTTGAATTTCAATCACAAACCTCATTAAATGGTACTCCCTGAATTTATGAGTACTTTCCACATCATGTTGCTATCTTCCATTGCGCTTATCGCAGGTTTAATTCTTTTAGTCATGAGCTCCGATAAATTCATCGAGCACTCAGCGTTAGTCGCCGAAAAACTTAACGTAAGCCCAATGGTAATAGGTATCACGTTGGTTGCTCTTGGTACTTCCGCGCCTGAGATGGTTGTTTCTGCAATTGCAGCATTTGATCAAGCCCCAGAAATTGCAGTTGGAAATGTAATTGGCTCTAACATCGCCAATATCGCTCTGGTTTTCGGAATCACTTTACTCTTTTCATCTGTTCCTATCGCAAAGGGTTTAACAACGAAAGAAGTACCCCTCGTTCTGGCCATCACCTTCCTTGCTGGTTACTTACTTTACGATCAAGCTTTGAGCGTATTAGACGGCATCCTTCTGATCTTAGCCTTCATCATAATTTTGAGTATCTTATTAAAGGGCAGCAAAGATCTTGAAAGCGAATTAAAAGACGAACTCCCAGAAGACGACGGCTCACCAGTCGTTAAATCCCTAATCATTGCCTTAATTGGTTTAGCTGTTTTAATTGGCAGTTCTAAACTCTTGGTGTGGGGAGCAATTAACATAGCAACGGCACTTGGCGTCAGTGAGCTCATCATTGGACTATCTATCGTCGCTATTGGCACCAGCTTGCCAGAGTTAGCCGCCTCAGTGAGCAGTGTAAGAAAAGGTCACCATGACATCGCCATCGGTAATATCTTAGGTTCCAATATTTTCAATTTGGCAACGGTACTGCCTTTACCTGCGTTAATTGCGCCAGGCATTATTGATGCCAACGTAACTAATCGAGATTACCCTTGGGTATTGGCTTTAACAATCGCCCTTGCGTTCGCTATTTATGTTTTCAAAAAATCTAAAACCGGCAGCATTCCACGCTGGATTGGATTACCGCTTCTTGGATCTTATTGTGTCTATCTATTTATAATTAGCTCAGGCAGTTCGATCTAATGTTTAAATTTGAAAGCACAGCTACGCCTAAAATATTATTATTCGCTATCTTATTGATTGCTGGTGTAGCTGCTTTTCTATGGCATGAAGCTTCTCCTCAAAGAAGTCTAATACCAACAGATTCTTTAAGCAGCTCTCCGGACTACTTCATTACTCAGGTAACCATCAAAGAGTTCAATCAAAATGGAGAATTAATCGAAACCCTCAATGCGAAGCAAACGCTGCATTATATTGATGACTCTAAAACACTCCTTGATTCTCCAAGCGTTGCACGAAAATCTGAGTCAGGCACTTGGAGCGCAAAAGCAAATAAAGGCATCATTCATGATGGAAGTAATGATATTCTACTCACAGACAAAGCTGAAGCCGTTAAGACATACCTTCAATCTGAAGACATAAAATTGAGCGCAGACAGCATACATTATTTAGATAAAGATCAATCACTAACAAGCCAAGGAAGTCCGATGCTAGTCTCCACACAAGGAGAAGCTTCCGCTGACAAAATTACGACCTATATCAATTCAGAAGAAGTCATCATGACAGGATCTGTAAGAGGAACATATGAAACACTTGATTAATATTAGCGCTTTGCTAATTTCAACTTTATTAAGTCAATACACTTATGCCTTACCAGACGACATAAATAAATCCATAGAAGTTCAAGCTGATGAAGCCTCTTTTAACCAAAATACTGGAGAAGCCATTTACAAAGGCAATGTCTTCATTAAGCAAGGCTCTATTGAAATACAGGCACAATATTTAAAAGTTGTAACTGATATAGAGACAAAAAAATTCAGTCGCTTAGAAGCCTTGGGGCAACCCGCAAAATTTAGCCAACAAATCGATTCAACTGGCAACACTGTTACCAGCAAAGGCAATAAAATCCATTACTCTATCACTGAATCCAAACTAGAAATTATAGGCAATGGACAGTTAAGCAAGCTAAACAACTTTATATCCGCCGACTACATCCTTTACACTATTAGTGATGGAGCCTTTAGTGCAGAAAAAAAAGGCACAGGCAGAGTATCAATGACGTTTCAACCTCCATTAGTTGAGGAAACAAATTAAATGGCCCTTCTAGAAGCTAAAAACCTAGCAAAGAGCTACAAAAAACGACAAGTAGTAAAAGATGTTTCCATCTCAGTTGAGTCAGGGCAAGCCGTTGGTTTGCTTGGCCCTAACGGCGCAGGCAAAACCACATGCTTTTATATGATAGTTGGAATGGTTGCCAATGATGCAGGCGGCATATTTATCGATGGTAAAGACATCACCAGTAACGCCATGCACACTAGAGCACAAAAAGGTATCGGCTACTTACCACAAGAAGCCTCCATTTTTAGAAAAATGTCTGTTGAAGACAATATTTTAGCGATTTTAGAAACACGCAAAGAACTCACAAAAGCCCAGAAAAAATCCAGGCTTGAAGATTTATTAGAAGAATTTCATATTACCCATATCAGAAAGAACTTAGGCATGGCCTTATCTGGTGGCGAGAGACGCCGTGTAGAAATTGCACGAGCACTAGCAATGAATCCAAAGTTCGTTCTCTTAGACGAACCCTTCGCTGGTGTTGACCCTATTTCTGTTGGCGATATCAAACTTATTATTAAACACTTACAAGAAAGCGGCATTGGCGTTCTAATCACAGATCACAATGTCAGAGAAACCTTAGACATCTGCGATAAAGCTTATATTGTGGGTAACGGATATATCATTGCTTCTGGTGATGCCAGTACAGTTATTAACAATGAACAGGTAAAAAAAGTCTATTTAGGTGACGACTTCCGCCTGTAACCCCTTATCATTACTGCAGAAAGGGAGTAGTATGCATAACTCGTTCCAATTCACTCAAATAAAAAGAGTTGCTCCATGAAGCAGTCTTTACAGTTAAAACTCGGTCAACAGCTGACCATGACACCTCAGCTACAGCAAGCGATACGTTTGTTGCAGCTTTCTACGCTGGATCTTAAACAAGAAATTCATGAATTTCTTGAGTCAAACCCTCTTCTTGAACTTGACGATGACGAACAAGGGCAAGTAGAAGCACCAGCCAGCATCGAATCCAAAAGCACACCAGAAACACCTGATGTCAATACAAGTGAAGAAGCTCGTGTTGAATCAGAATGGACAGAAAGCATTCCTGAAGAGCTCTCAATAGACAGCAACTGGGATGACACCTATCAAAGCTCTGCCGCGATCAGCGACAACAATAGCTATGAAGGTGACGGCGACTTCGAAAGCCGTAATGCGCCAGCAGAAAGCATACAAGACCACTTAATCTGGCAATTAAATTTAACTCACATGTCTGATAGAGACATTGAGATTGCATACGCAATCATTGAATGCGTACAGCCAGATGGTTACCTAAGTATTACACCAGACGATATCTGCGAGTCTCTTTCTATCGAACTAGAAGAGCTTGATATAGAAGAGGTCATGGCCGTCCAACATAGACTGCAGCGTTTTGATCCTATTGGTGTTTGCTCTACCGATCTACGAGACTGCCTCTTAGTTCAGTTAGAAGCGTTTCAAAACCATCCTTTATACAAAAGCACGCACAACTTGATTGACAATTATTTGCCACTTCTCGGTAGTCGTGACTTTGCGCAATTAAGCAGAAAAACAAAGCTCAAAGACGAAGCTCTCAAAGAAGTTGTTAGCCTAATACAGCAACTTAATCCTCGTCCAGGCTCTGTTATTGATGCAGACGATACGGACTATGTCATTCCAGATGTTTCTGTCAAAAAGCGCAATGGCAGTTGGCAAGTAGAGCTAAACAACGACGCTTTGCCGCCAGTCAAAATAAACGAAACTTATTCTGCTATGGCTAGCACCGCCTCAACACCCGAGGACGCGAGCTATATTAAGACATCATTACAAGAAGCCAAGTGGTTCATGAAAAGTCTACAAAGCCGAAATGAAACCCTTCTGAAAGTTGCCAGCTGTATTGTAAGCCGTCAAATTGACTTTTTTGAATTAGGTGAAGAAGCCATGAAACCCATGGTACTTCACGATGTAGCAGAAGAAGTCGGCATGCACGAATCAACAATATCTAGGGTGACAACTCAAAAATACATACACACACCAAAAGGTATTTTTGAACTTAAATATTTCTTCTCTAGCCATGTCAATACAGCATCTGGCGGAGAATGCTCTTCTACAGCGATACGAGCCATGATTAAAAAGCTAGTAACAGATGAGCCAGCGAAAAAACCTTTAAGCGATAATAAACTAGCGACTATTTTGGCAGACCAAGGCATACAAGTTGCCCGTCGTACTGTCGCAAAATACCGCGAGGCGATGAACATACCGCCATCCAATGAACGCAAGCGATTGATCTAAACGGACACTATTTTACCATGCCATTAAAATCATTATTGAAAGCAGAACTTGTCTTTGCAAAACAAGAGATTGTCAGCAAAAAACGCGTTCTTGAGAACTTAGCGGAAGTCGCATCTAACAAACTGCATTGCGATAACGAAGCGGTTTATGACGCTTTATTAGGCCGAGAAAAACTTGGTAGTACTGGTATAGGAAATGGTATAGCCATTCCTCATTGCCGTTTGGAGTCTGCTAATCATACGGCAATCGTTGTAATGTCATTACAAAATCCGATTGACTTTGATGCTATTGACAAAAGAGCAGTAGATTTGATCTTCGCCCTCATCGTTCCACCTCACGAGTGCGACTCTCATTTGTCGACATTGGCGCAAATTGCAGAATTAGCACAATCGCCACAATCTTTAGATAAACTAAGAACCGCTCAAACAAACGAAGAGCTATTCAATATATTTGATTCGTTAATATAGGAAACATGCATGCAAGAAGAGTCTATTACTATCATCAACAAACTTGGCTTGCATGCTAGAGCAGCAGGAAAGCTTGTTGAAACAACTTCTCGCTTCTCCTGTGATATTACCATCGAAAAAGAAGGTCGTAACGTCGACGGAAAAAGCATTATGGCAATGATGATGCTCGCTGCAGGAAAAGGCACCGAAATTCATATTAAAACCAATGGAGATGACGAAGAAGACGCTCTAAAAGCCATAATAGAACTGATCAATAATCGTTTTGGTGAAGATGAGTAACACTTTATATGTCAGAGAAAGCAACTCTAACTAATCATCTGCAGACAGTCACCGAATCTCTTGAATCCGGTGCCACCATGCAAATCCGTTATTTACTTAACGGTGCGCTACCTGCGCAGGACGTTGCTCGATTACTCGAATCCTCCCCGCCTAAAGAGCGAAAGCTTTTATGGGAGCTAATTAACTCAGAAAACCAAGGCGAAGTACTACAATACCTAAGTGAAGATATCGGCGCTCAATTCATGAAAAACATGGATACCGAGCGACTGATAGAGCTCTCGGAAAATTTCGAAAGCGATGACTTAGCCGATTTATTACAACACCTACCTGAAACCGTTGTAAAAGAAGTTCTTGCGTCCATGACAACGCAAGACAGAATGCGTGTTGAAGCTCTCTTAAGCTACTCGGAAGATTCTGCCGGTGGCTTAATGAATACAGACACAATAACAATACGTCCAAACATAACGATTGATATTGTATTTCGCTACCTAAGAAGACACGACATTCTCCCTGATATGACAGACAACCTGCTGGTTGTTAGCCGATCTGACCGCTTATTAGGCACACTTCCTCTCACAAAATTATTAGTGTCAGACACCAGCGATATCGTTCGGGATATCATGGAAACAGAATACACCGTCATTGAAGCTGAAACACCTGCCAGCGAAGTAGCGCAATTATTTGAAAAAATGGACCTTGTTTCTGCCCCTGTTATTGATGGAAAAAGCAAAAAGCTTCTAGGGCGAATCACGATCGATGACGTGGTTGATGTCATTCGAGACGAAGCAGAACACTCAATGCTAAGCATGGCTGGTCTTGATGACGACGAAGATACATTCGCCCCTATTATGAAAACAACAAGGCGCCGCGCTGTATGGCTAGGAGTCAATTTGGTGACGGCGTTTATTGCCTCTTATGTCATTGGGTTATTTCAGGATACACTAGACCAAGTTGTTGCTCTCGCCATTCTCATGCCTATCGTCGCCAGTATGGGCGGTATCGCAGGCTCTCAAGTTCTCACATTGGTAATACGCGGCATCGCGCTCGACCAAATAGGCACCACCAACACTCGCTGGTTGTTAAACAGAGAGCTCATTGTTGGCCTTATTAATGGGCTTTTATGGGCAACAATTATTGCCGCTCTCACCGCACTTTGGTTTGACAATATGAAGATTGCCTATATCATTGCGGGCGCGATCATCATTAATCTTTTATTTGCCGCAACGACAGGCACACTTTTACCGATTTTATTGAAGAAAGTCGGTATAGACCCAGCTCTTGCCGGAAGCGTAATCCTTACAACAGTAACCGATGTTGTTGGATTTCTTTCCTTCCTTGGCCTTGCTACCATCTTTTTAATATAGGTTCCCATGACAGACTTTGATCAATTTGAAAATGAAGACGACATTCCTAAAAGCAAAACCCAGATCAAGCGAGAAATGGAAGCTTTGCAAGATCTTGGTAAAAAGCTACTTAAGTTAAGCAAAAACCAACTTAAGAAAGTTGAAATGTCTGACACATTACGCGATGCCATTGCAGAAGCAGAAAGAATCAAACACCACGAAGCATCACGAAGACATTTACAGTACATAGGCAAAATCATGCGTACGGAAGATCATGAAGCGATTGCTCAACGAGTGGCTTTATTTGACTCCACCTCAGCCGCATACAATAAGCTTTTTCATCAATTAGAAGCCAAAAGAGACGCTTTAGTCGGTGAAAACAGTAAAGAGGTTCTGTCTCAATATCTAGACGAAAATCCAAACATGGAAGACATACAACTACTTAGACAGCTTATTCGCCTATCTCAGAAAGAAGTGTCACAAGGAAGCAACACAACCAACCGTAAAAAGCTGTTTCGTTTTTTACGTGAAGCAGAAGAAAAACGCTTAGGCCTTAAGTAACACCTAAAAAAATAAGTCATAAAAAAAGCTCTAACTATGCAAATAGCTAGAGCTTTTTTTATGTGAGACAAAGAGCCTCCAAAAGTAAAACTTAGTTACTTTTTCTCCAAAGGTCGATACTTAATGGGCGTAATAACCGGATCATTAAACGAACCTTCTACTTTGTATTGAACACTGGTCACCTTAGACAATTGATCACCAATCAATTTATCCGTAATAAAGAGCAAACCGGCAATTTGAGGCGTGGAAAGCAATAAGCCAGCGAGAGGTAAAGTGCCTGTTAACGGAAAAGTTGCCGTCAATTTCTCATCTAATGTTTCATTTACAATGTCCGCCTTCCCTTCTACAACCAACTCTGCAGAAGGTGCGACAATCTTGATTGGCTTCGTTGTCGTCAAAATCCCTTTATTTAAAGACAACACTCCATTGAAATCATCATAGGTTAACCCAGGTTCGTAAATATCAGAGAAGTCCAACACTAACCTTCGGCTCAAAGCACCAATATTGAAAATACCAAGCGCCTTTAAAAAGGAGGGTAACTCATCAACCTTGTGAAAGTTGCCGTCGTCGGCAGAAAAACTAATACCGCCCGACACAGAACTCCGGTCAAAGTAAAACGGATGCCCTTTCCAATTGAGGTCAACATCAAGCTGGTAAGCCTTGGATGAGAGATAACTCTCATTAGAAAACTTCCCAGCTAATTCGCCAATATCCTTACCCTTTGCTCCTATCGACAACTCAACAGTAGAATCTTCTCCAGCATCAACCCAAACGAAACGCCCAGAAAAAGTACCGCTTTTTAATTTGGTCGCTATAGGCTCAACACTCACTTTATTCGCATTTCTTTTGACTGCCAGCTGCCAATCACCGTATGGCTTTTCGTTTAAATACAGCTCATCCACCGATAAATTTATGTTTGGCACCTGATATGCAGAAATTGGTGCCTCTACATTTTCACTTTCATGCGGGGCTACATCATCATTTGAAGGGGCAGTATTCCAGCTTAAAAAGCCAAAATGTAAATTTGGCGTTTGGCTTTCATTTGTATACGAGAAGTTCAGTTCATCAGAACTCACCAATAAAGCACCGCTCTTTGAAGCATCATAAGACACTTTAAAGTTACGCAAAGTGTTATACGGATTCACCTCAACATCATCAATGATAAGATTTACTTTATTAATCCATGTTGGCAGTTGAGGAACTTCAACTTCTGTTTGTTTCACGCTATCCGATGAGAGTTTATTGAAGACTGAGAACCACTCCTGAACATCAAAGTAGTCAAAGTTGCCATTCAACACCAACCCTTTAGGAATTGTGTCACTTAAAGACTGCCCTTCTTCGCCATTCATAATGACCTCTCCGCCCACAAACTCTCCTTCATTCATGAGGAAACGTGAGTTGGACAAAGCACTGTAATTTAGGTCAACAACCAAGTCGTCTTCATGTTGCCTAAGTTTTATGTTAAGAGGTTTAGCTTCTTCATTTTTCTTGCCGACTGGCTTGGGAAGAGCAACATTCACTCCAAGCAAATCACTGTTTATGACTAAATCAAGCTGCCCACTTTGTGACTGATTAATGGATAAAGTGCCGTTGTAAGACGCATTTCCCGACACTGCATTTGTTAAAGCGTCTGGGAGCTCACGCCACTCAAGTACATTTCGCAAATTAGCTACTCCCGACAAATCTCCAGAGATAGCCAATTCACCTTCAAATGTGTTGTTAGAGGTCAGGCTAAGACGTGATTCTCCTCCCAAACCTTGAATTTGGAACTCTGAATTTTGAATACCTTCTGCAGAGGTATAATTTAACTGCCCCTTTTTAATAACCGTAGGAAGATTTAAGTCTTTCAATGTTACAGGGTTATTCTCAAAATTCAGACTTACCTGAACCTTTGGATCTTGGCCATGTGAGAAAGGCACGCTCACATCAAAACTACCACTTACCTCTCCAGTAACATCCCAATTCTCAAAAGGCTTAACTATTGTTTCGTTTAGGGGCGTTTCTTTTAACATGGAAATAATGGTAGCGGAGTCATCTTTGACCCGAGCTTTGATATTCAGCCAATCTGCAGCATTATCTACAATAGGCACGCTTAGCTTTATGTCTGAAGCGCTAAGCCCTGACAAAACAGCTGAGTCAACATTGACAGAAATGCCTTTGTTATCGAATTCAAAGGCACCACTAACCTGTTCTGCCACAGGCCAGTTTTCATCAAATTGTATTGAAAGATCACGAGCAGCAAGCTGTACTCTCACATGTGGATCAGCACCATCTGAAAGCTCAGAATGTAAAAGAACATCTGCACTACTCACCATACCTGCATCAGCAAAAGAGGAATCTATCCATTGTCTAAGGTCTTCGTTGAGCGCTTTTGGCGGGATATACGATAGCCGATCAGAGGTCGGAATATTGTCACCATGCAAGTCTAACGAAATCCAGTCCGGCTCATCTTTTCTAATCTCTAAACGAAACCCACCTTGGATATGAGCAGCATTACGCTCTACATTAAGGCCTTTCCCTACAATTAAAAAAGTATCCTGCTGTTTTTGCCAACTAACATACCCAGACAAAGCATCCACAAACCAAGGGCTGTCATAAACCGTATCAAAATGCAGCTGACTCATTTGCCCTTTAAAGTCGATATAGCCACTATCATTCGATAAACTAAAGACTGCATTCACACCTGTGGCTTTTGGAATACCATTGTAAGCATCAACTGAAGCAGACTGAAAATTACTCAAGAACTGAAATGATGGCTGATCATTTTCTTGCCAAATCTGAAGCGCACCATTTGTGGCTACCCCAGTCGGATTCAATCCACTCAATATAGATTGAGCATCCGATTCTTCAGGCAAAAAGTAAGACGCTACCTGATTAGCCATACCTAAATCTATCTGATCAAACCGGATATTGGAGCGCTTAGAAAGCGAGGACCAATCAAATGAAAGGTTCGTTGTCGGATAAGGTTCTTTTAATTCGTTATTTACCTCTAAATCATAGAGATCTACATGCAAACTTGGTGAGGTTTGAGCGTAACGTAGACGAAGAGAGGAAGTTGTTTGATAAGCTCTGCCATCGGCAAAAGATATATTGAATTGTGCGCCTTGAGAACGAAGCTCAACCTCTTTCCCTACGGTAACATCGAACCAAAGTTTGCCTCCAGTCTCGATTTCTTCTACTGAATAATCAGCAAGCTGGAATGCCTCCTTAATTGGCAATGAGAATAAAGGTGCGTCAAGAGATGCTTTTATTCGATAATTGCCAAGCAAACCACTGTAACCAGCCAAGCGAGCATCTATTTGGAAGGGAGCCTCATTACCATCTAAATAAAACGTAGAAGTTAATAAAGAGCCAAATGACTTTTGGAATATGTATAAGTGAGGAATACCAAGAATGTGCTCGCCAAATTGGTCGCTGTGTATTTCTACACTAGCGTCTATTATGGAGAAATTCCGCTGCTCAGAGAGGTAGTCTAAAGCCCGCTCAATACCAACATCATTACGCACTGTACGAGAAGGTTTAGCACCATTAAGACGCCATTGCCCTTCGCTTTCCTGCAAAGAAACAACGGGCTCCACAAACCTGATATAGGTGAACTGTGGACTTAAGCTTAACAGAGATTTAACCGTATCCAGTCGAACACGCATCTCATTAACAAGAATCGAAGGCTTACTATTAACCGACAACTGAAAATCGCCAACAGAAATAGTCGGATCAATTCCCTCTAGACGTCCATCGATACTGCCTAAACTAATAGGATAACCTGTTATTTGCTCCAAGTTATTTTCTATTTGCGGGCGATAGTGATCTAAATAAGGCAGTAAATTTGCAACACTCAAAGAAAAAATGGCGAGCAATGCCGTGAAGGTAACAAGCACCCAAAAAGCAATCACAATCGTTTTACGCAATAGCCAACTCATTATTGGGCCTATAAGGTTCTAACGGAGCACAACATCATATTGATCTTGTGTGTACACTGAGTCCACCTGAAAACGAATGGTTTTTCCAATAAAGGCTTCCAATTCTGCAACACTGGCACTTTCTTCATCTAAAAAGCGCTCAACAACCGAACTAGCAGCTAACACAGTGTAAGTTTGCGAGTTATAAGCACGATCTGCTCTCAAAATCTCCCGAAACACTTCATAACATACCGTTTCAGGCGTTTTTACCAAACCACTACCACGGCAAGAGCGACATGGTTCGCATAAAGTCTGGCCTAAACTTTCTCGAGTTCTTTTACGTGTCATCTCGACTAAGCCAAGCTCAGACACTCCTGTTATCTTTGTTTTCGCGTGATCTAACTCTAATACTTTTTCAAGCATTCGCAGAACTTGACGCTTATGCTCTTCATCTTCCATGTCAATAAAGTCAATGATGATAATGCCACCGAGATTTCGTAACCTCAACTGCCGACCAATTGACGTTGCTGCCTCAAGGTTTGTCTTATAAATCGTTTCTTCTAGATTACGACTACCAACAAAAGCACCTGTATTCACATCAATGGTTGTCATGGATTCCGTTTGCTCAACCAGCAGATAACCACCAGATTTAAGCTGAACCTTTCTGTCTAATGCTTTTTGTATTTCATCTTCAACACTATAAAGATCGAATATTGGACGCTCACCCGGATAATATTCAATTCTATCTTTCAACTCTGGAATAAAGTCATCTGCAAAAGATCGTAATTTCGCATAATTCTCTTTCGAATCAATACGAATTTTTTCTGTGGTTAAACCAACCAAATCTCGCATGGTTCGAAGATGCAAAGGTAAGTCATCATAAATAATAGAAGGCGCTTTGGCATTTTGCATACGACGTTTTACCGATTGCCACAATCGCGTTAAG
The DNA here is from genome assembly GCF_047525555.1 of Marinomonas algae. Classification (NCBI taxonomy): domain Bacteria; kingdom Pseudomonadati; phylum Pseudomonadota; class Gammaproteobacteria; order Oceanospirillales; family Oceanospirillaceae; genus Marinomonas; species Marinomonas algae. The sequence continues at coordinate 183,907 of NZ_JBLIXK010000006.1, forward strand.
AACTTTATATCAGCCAGAATTTCATCTTCTCCGACCTTCTCTGCTGCCGTTCTTAAAATATAGCCGCTGTTTTCATCTGCATCTGTTAAGGCTTCTGATACCAATGTTTTCAGCCTTTCACGTTCAGCTTCATCTTCTATTCTCTGACTTACTCCCACATGGGTTTGATCTGGCATATAGACAAGATAACGAGAAGGAATGGAAAGGTGCGTTGTTAAACGCGCCCCTTTTGTACTGATAGGATCTTTCGTCACCTGAACAACAAGAGACTGGCCTTCGCGTAAATAATCTCCTATTTGATCACTTGGATTAACCGCATCGCGATCAGCCACTTCAGACACATGAATAAAAGCAGCTCTTTCTAGCCCAATATCAACAAAGGCCGCTTGCATACCAGGAAGGACACGTACCACCTTGCCTTGGTAAATATTGCCAACAATGCCTTTACGACTAGAACGCTCAATATAAACTTCTTGTAAAACACCATTCTCAACAAGCGCAACACGCACTTCCATTGGAGTGACATTAATGAGTACATCTTCACTCATGAGACATCTCCTCTAACGAATGAATTCCAAATTGATTAAGGAGTTGTGCAGTTTCAAATAAAGGCAAACCGACAACAGCAGAATAAGAACCAGAAAGGGAAGCAACAAATACGGAGCCTAAACCTTGAACAGCATATGAACCCGCTTTATCTTGAGGTTCGCCAGACTTCCAATATTGCTCTATTTCCACATCAGAAATAGAACGAAAAGTCACATCCGTTGCAACGCACTTAGTTAAAAAATGTTGATGTTTTGAATGATAAACACAGAGAGAAGTTAAGACTTGATGAGATCGACCTGATAAAAGTCGCAACATTCGATTTGAATCGTCTAGATTAAGCGGCTTACCAAGAATCACACCATCCACAACAACACTGGTGTCGGAGGCAATAAACATCGCGCTTTCATCAAAAGTGGGCAAAGATTGATATTTTAATGCCGCTGCTTTTGCTTTTTCTACGGCCATCCGTAGAACATAATCTTCTGCCTGCTCATGACACTTTGGTGTTTCATCAATATCGGCAGGCAAAACCTCGAATGATTTAACTAAAAGACTCAGTAGCTCTTTTCTTCTAGGTGAAGCAGAAGCCAAAACAAGCATAAATTTTTCCTAAAAAGCAGCTTAGCGAATAGCGTACATACGCCTCACACTGCGTAAAATAACAAAAGACCAAGGCCACAGTAGACCAGTCATAACGGCGGGCATAAATATCATTAAAGTAGGTTCCGCATATCCCACATAATGATCCACCCAAAAATCTACCAGTTGATTCACACTCACCAGAATGCAAACAAAAAAGCCCTGCTGCCAAGGGTGATACATTCTCAAGCGCTTATAAAAGACAGCGCAAGTATAAGCGATGATGACATATGTTAGAGAATGCTGACCAATGATGCTGCCTTGTAGCAAATCTATCATCAGACCTAAAAACCAAGCAAAGCCAACTCCCACTCTAAATGGCAAAGCGATTACCCAATACAAGATAACCAACAAGGCCCATTCTGGTCGAAACCAAACAAGCTCTTCTGGAAAAGGAATTGCCTCCAACATCAGAGCCGTTAAAAGAGTGACACTAAAAACTAAAATCGGCTTCATTCGCGCTCTGCTTCTGGTTTATCTATTAACATAATATGACGGCTTCTTCCCAATTGAGCGAGAGGAACGACATCCACATCCGCATAAGCATCGCCTTGAGTGTACTTAACACTTTTTACGACACCAACAGGGTAGCCACTTGGGAATCGATTATCGAGGCCAGATGTTGTTAATACATCGCCTTTTTTAATATCAACAGACCGAGGAACACTCATCAATTCCATTTGAGTTAAGCTTCCCGTTCCTCGAAGAATCCCTCTAAAACCTGTGCGAGACAATTGAACAGGAACAAAGTGACTAGCGTCCGCAATCAATAGTACTCGGCTACTATAAGCTGCCGTTTCCACCACTTGCCCTAAAACACCAGTCGCATCCAGAACAGGTTGACCAACATACGCACCTGATGAGAAGCCTTTATCAATCATTAGCTTATGACTATAAGCATTTTGATCAAAGCCAATAACCTCAGCCATCACAATCTTTTCTTCTACTCGTTGAGAAGCATCTAAAAGCTCTCGCAGACGAGTATTTTCCGCCTGCAAAGAGTCAAGCTTTTGCTGACGGCTGCGCAAAATAAGAATTTCGGATTGCAAAGACTGATTTTCTCGAACCAAGCTTTCTCGACTTTCAAGATGCTCACCAGCCCAAATAAATGCTTGTTTAGGTGTATTAACCACCATTTGAATTGGGGTCACGAGTAAGGTCAGATAAGGTCTAACATGAGAGAAGGCAGAAAAGCGTATATCCGCAATAATCATGGCAAGTGAGAGAATTACTAGCACTACAAAACGAGTGCTAGAGATTCGACCACTAAAGTGAAGCGAATTATTAATGAGAAGCCCCTAACTATTACTCGTTATCAGCTGTAAATAATTCTGCTGCGTGCTTATCCATTAACTCTAGTGCCATACCGCCACCACGAGCCACACAAGTCAAAGGATCGTCCGCAATAATAACAGGCAAACCGGTTTCTTCACTGATCAAACGATCCAATTCACGCAACAAAGCGCCACCACCGGTTAGAACCAAACCTGTTTCACCAATATCAGCGGCCAATTCAGGTGGAGATTGTTCAAGAACACCTTTAATCGCCTGAACAATTTGAGCAAGTGGCTCTTGCAGTGCATCAAGAATTTCAGTGCTTGTTAGAGAGAATGAACGAGGAATACCTTCAGCTAAGTTACGACCACGAACGTCAATCGTTAACTCTTCACCTGTGTGGTAAGCCATACCGATTTCAGTTTTGATTCGTTCGGCCGTAGCATCACCAATAAGACTACCATACTGACGACGTACATAAGTTGTAATCGCTTCATCGAAACGGTCACCACCAACACGAATAGATTCAGATGTCACAATACCATTTAAAGAAATGATAGCGATTTCTGTTGTACCACCACCAATATCAATAACCATAGAACCTGACGCTTCGGCTACAGGTAAACCAGCACCAATCGCAGCAGCCATAGGCTCTTCAATGATATAAACTTCGCGCGCGCCCGCACCTAATGCAGACTCTTTAATCGCTCGACGTTCAACTTGAGTTGATTTACAAGGCACACAAACTAGAACTCTAGGGCTAGGCTTTAGAAAACTGTTTTCATGAACTTGTGAAATAAAGTACTGAAGCATTTTTTCAGTTACATGAAAGTCAGCGATAACACCGTCTTTCATCGGGCGAATAGCGGTAATATTACCTGGTGTACGGCCCAACATGCGTTTCGCCTCAACACCCACTGCCGCTACTGTTTTTTGGTTGCCGTTATGTCGAATAGCAACAACAGAAGGCTCATCAAGCACAATTCCGCGATCACGAACATAAATAAGGGTATTTGCCGTTCCTAAGTCAATAGACAAATCGCTTGAAAACATTCCCCTGATTTTTTTAAACATGAATTCTTACATCCTGATAAATACGATACGAATAGTGTCAAAATGTAACAATCGCTAGGCCAATGGGCAAGCGGATTCAACGTAAATCTCAAAAAAGTTCCCACGAAATCCAATGTTTGTGAGTTTTCATAAAAAAAATATAAATAACCTAGATTTTCCACGTAGTTAGCTTTATAGCATTTCAACTAAGAGATACAATATGAAGCATTTTCGACAACCCAAAATCAGGTGAAACATGTCTATAAACAAACAAGACGTGCAAAAAATTGCACACTTGGCGCGCCTCGCTCTAACCGAGGAAGATGCCGATCAATATCAAAACTCTCTATCTAGCGTGCTATCACTGGTTGAACAAATGCAGTCAGTAGACACCGATGGTGTTGAACCTCTTTCAAACCCTCTTGAAATGACACAAAGATTAAGAGACGACGTCGTCACAGAAGACAATCAACGTGACGCTTTCCTTGCCAACGCTCCTCAATCTGAAGCTGGCCTTTTCCTTGTACCGAAAGTGATCGATTAAGAGAGCAAACCATGTTCGAACAAAGCATCTCGACCTTAGCAAAACAACTTAGAAACAAAGATATTTCCAGCGTAGAGCTAACACAAGCCTTCCTAAAGCGCATCTCAACACTGGACTCACAACTTAACAGCTACATCACCGTAAGTGATGAATTGGCACTGCAGCAAGCGAAAGCGGCTGACGCCCTACTGCAAAATGGACAAGGCACACCACTAACAGGGATCCCAGTTGCCCATAAAGACCTATTTTGTACACAAGGCACATTAACCACTTGTGGCTCAAAAATGCTAAACAACTTCATCCCGCCTTACGAATCCACAGTAACCAGCCGAATTCAGCAAGCCGGTGCCGTCATGCTTGGTAAAACCAACATGGACGAATTCGCAATGGGCTCATCAAACGAAAATAGTTTCTATGGTGCAGTCAAAAACCCTTGGAATCTAAATACAGTTCCAGGCGGTTCTTCTGGCGGCTCGGCCGCCGCAATAGCTGCTGGACTTGCTGTGGCAGCAACAGGCACAGACACTGGCGGATCGATTCGTCAACCAGCCTCTTTCTGTGGTATCACAGGGCTCAAACCAACGTATGGCCGCGTATCTCGTTTCGGTATGATCGCCTACGCATCCAGCCTTGACCAAGGCGGCCCAATGGCGAAAAGTGCAGAAGATTGCGCCCACCTAATGCAAGCCATGGCTGGTTTCGATGAAAAAGACTCCACCTCTTCTGAGACACCATCGGAAGATTATCTAGCCAATATAAACACCCCACTAACAGGTCTAAAAATTGGCTTACCTAAAGAGTACTTCGGTGACGGCTTAGACACGAAAGTGGCAGAAACCATCATGAACGCAGTAAAAGAGTTCGAGAAGCTAGGCGCGACTGTAAAAGAAATTTCTTTGCCGAACTTACAACTCAGCATTCCTTCTTACTATGTTATCGCACCATCAGAAGCGTCCTCTAACCTATCTCGCTTTGATGGCGTTCGTTTCGGACATCGTTGTGATGACCCAAAAGATTTGCTCGACATGTACATGCGTACTCGCGCAGAAGGATTCGGCCAAGAAGTACAAAAACGCATTATGGTCGGCACTTACGCTTTATCAGAAGGCTATTACGATGCCTACTATTTAAAAGCACAAAAAATTCGCCGTTTAATAAAAGAAGACTTTGTTAACGCGTTAAATGAAGTTGATGTGATCATGGGACCTGTAGCACCAACCACAGCATTTGAACTGGGCAGCAAAACAAGCGACCCAGTTGCCATGTATTTAGAAGATATTTACACCCTATCGGTCAACCTTGCCGGTATCCCAGCCATGTCTGTTCCAGCAGGCTTTGTAAACAACATGCCTGTTGGCCTGCAAATCATGGGGAACTACTTTGCCGAAGCCAAACTACTCAATGTTGCTCACCAATATCAGCAGCACACTGATTGGCACTTACAAACACCAGAAATGGCAAAAGGAGCATAAAAATGAATTGGGAAGTTGTCATTGGTCTTGAGATACACACTCAATTAACCACAAAATCAAAATTATTCTCCGGCGCTGCTGTAGGCTTTGGTGCTGAAGCAAACACCCAAACAACGCTAGTTGATCTTGGAATGCCTGGCGCACTGCCTGTTTTTAACAAAGAAGCATTACGAATGGCGGTCATGTTTGGCCATGCAGTAAACGCAGAAATTGGCATGACCTCTGTATTTGCTCGTAAAAACTACTTTTACCCAGACCTTCCAAAAGGCTACCAAACCAGCCAAATGGATCACCCAATTGTAGGTAAAGGTTATTTAGATGTGACGCTTGATGATGGCACCACCTCTCGTGTTGGCATCACCAGAGCACACTTAGAAGAAGATGCTGGTAAGTCTTTGCATGAAGACTTCCAAGGCATGACAGGAATTGACCTTAACCGTTCCAGCACTCCGCTATTGGAAATCGTTTCTGAACCCGATATCCGCTCAGCAAAAGAAGCAGTCGCCTATGTAAAAATGATTCATTCAATTGTGACTTACTTAGGCATTTGTGATGGCAACATGGCAGAAGGCTCAATGCGCTGTGACATTAACTTATCACTGCGCCCGAAAGGTCAGGAAGAATACGGCACTCGCACAGAAATTAAGAACGTAAACTCATTCCGTTTTATTGAAAAAGCCATCTATACAGAAATCGAACGACAAATGGACATCCTTGAAGATGGCGGTCGTATTGTCCAAGAAACACGTCTTTATGATCCAGAGAAAAACGAAACTCGTAGCATGCGCTCAAAAGAAGATGCTAACGACTACCGTTACTTCCCTTGTCCAGATCTATTACCTGTCGTTTTAACTCAGGATTATGTTGATGAAATCAAATCAACGCTACCTGAGTTACCAAGCCAAAAAGCTAAGCGATTCGAAGAAGAACACAAACTCAGCGAATATGACGCAAGCGTTCTTTCTTCATCACGCGCCATGGCAGATTACTTTGAAAATGCCAACAAAATCGCCAAAGACGCTAAGTTAACAGCGAACTGGGTAATGGGTGAACTAAGTAAGCAGCTAAATCAGGAACAGCTTGAGATCAATCAAGCCCCAGTCAGTGCCGAACATTTTGGTGAGCTTTTAGTTCGCATCAAAGACAATACAATCAACGGCAAAACAGCGAAAGATGTATTCCAAGCCATGTGGCAAGGTGAAGGCTCAGCCGATGAAATCATCGAAGCAAAAGGCCTAAAACAGGTAACCGATACAGCGGCAATAGAAAGTATGATCCAAGCAATTTTGGATGCCAACACCGCACAAGTAGAACAATATCGAGCAGCAGAGCCCGATAAACAGAAAAAAATGATTGGATTCTTTGTTGGGCAAGTAATGAAAGCTTCTCAAGGAAAAGCCAATCCTGGTATTGTTAACCCGATTCTAGCGAAAATGCTAAAGGGTTAACGTTACCTAGCAATACAAAAAAAGGCCACTTTAATCGTGGCCTTTTTTGTTTCTATGACCCGTCCTAAATAAGGTTGTCACTTTTCAATACTTCAATTGGAGAGTGCAATGACTACAACACCTAAGCGTACACAGAGAGACTATTCCTTCGCCTTTAAATTGGCAGTTGTTGATCAA
>NZ_JBLIXK010000007.1:0-151366 GCF_047525555.1 Marinomonas algae
TTGAAAGATAAGTAAAAGATTTAGATTGTGTTGGAGTGGTAGTTCAGTTGGTTAGAATACCTGCCTGTCACGCAGGGGGTCGCGGGTTCGAGTCCCGTCCATTCCGCCATTACTTATTAAGCTTTAAGTAAATGGTAGTAAGACAGCTTAGAATGGGTGTGCAGCTAAGTTGGAATTCTTTCCTACAAGTTACATCGATATTTGGAGTTAAGAGCTCCACATCTACCTAAAGATGTAAAACTATATGGGTGTGTAGCTCAGTTGGGAGAGCGTCGCCCTTACAAGGCGAATGTCGGGAGTTCGAACCTCTCCACACCCACCATCTTTTTATCCTCAGTAAATCTATTTTAACTGTTTGATTTATAATCCTTTTTCTTGTATCCATATCTCATGGTTTTTGTGACTAGTCTGTGACCATATTTTTTCGAAAATGTTGTGTGACCCCAGTGTGACCAATCTGTGCCATAAATGACAATTCCTATTTTTTATTTCCACATTTCAAAAGCCTTTTTTTGGTATTTTTGAGATTCGTACTAATTAGTCACAAGTCTTCTAGTTTCGCTATTTCTAGTACCTTATTTCATCTTATAAGCTCTTAAAATTTCTCTGCTAATTTGTCATGTATGCTGTTTTGTATCGTCGCTAGCTTTAGTCTGAGCTGATTTGTATTTGAAGCAAGTGTGACTAGGTTTTTGTTGTTTGAGTCTTGTAGCGGTGCAGAGAACGGGCTATATGCAGGGGTGTTCAAAACATGTGGGCTTATATGAACGAGAGCTACTTAATTTTAACCTTGATAGGTATCTAGCAAACTCTGGGAAGTCCATAGCGCGATACTCATTAGAGCTTTGCTGCATATTTCATAGTATTAAATATGCTTATTTTCAGACTAAAAAATCAGTTGTTTAGCTACTAATAAGCATAATATTTATCTATTCATAAGATAAGATAAATATTATTTCCTGATTATATTATTTAGATTAGCCTAATTTATAATTTGAATATTTAGGTATGCAGTAATGAAAGTTAAGACTGGTTTTTTATATCAAGAAATATGTATGTGGCATGATGCTGGAAATCGGTGTTTATTTGATGGTGCAGGCCTTTACTACCAACCCAAAATACCATTTGAAAATCCAGAGTCAAAACGAAGGCTTAAAAACCTAATTGAAGTCAGCGGGATTTTAGATGGGCTTTATAGAATTTCAGCTTTACCTGCGACACGCACAGAAATATTGCGATTTCACAGTGATGAATATATTGAAAAACTAGAACTAGAAAGCAGTTTAGGTTCGGGAGATGCAGGAGAAAGAGCACCTTTTTCAAAAGGAGCATTTGAAATAGCGCTTCAGTCTGCTGGCATGGCTATAGCAGCCGTTGAAAGTGTTATGACAGGCCAAGTTCAAAATGCATATTCGTTATGTCGCCCACCAGGCCATCATGCCCAATCTCATCAAGGGAATGGTTTTTGTCTTTTGGGAAATATTCCTATTGCCATTATGGCCGCACAATCCGAAAGACCAAAGATGAAAGTCGTAGTTGTTGATTGGGATGTACACCATGGTAATGGAACGCAGGAGGCGTTTTATTATCGTGATGATGTGCTGACAATCTCCATTCATCACGATAATAACTTTCCAATAGATTCTGGTGCCATTGATGAGGTCGGAGAGGGGAAAGGAAAGGGATATAATATTAACGTTCCTTTACCTGCAGGAAGTGGTATTGGTGCTTATTTGGCAGTTATAGATCAAATAGTAGTACCTTCTATAGAAGAATTTAAACCTGATTTAATAATAGTGGCATGTGGATTTGATGCTGCAGCATTAGATCCATTAGGGCCAATGATTATCAATAGTGACTGCTATAGGCAGATGACAAAAAAACTTATGCAAGTTGCTGATTCTGAATGTCAGGGGCGCCTCGTTTTTGTTCATGAGGGCGGTTACTCTGAAAGTTATGTTCCTTTTTGTGGGTTGGCTGTAATTGAAGAACTGAGTCGGCTTTCTAGTTCTGTTATTGATCCACTCAATGAGGAAATTTCTTTATGGGGGCAGCAAGATTTACAACCACATCAGCAGGAATTGATTGATGCTGTACCTAAGTTTACTAAGAGTTAAATAAAATGATATTCAAATAATTTTGTCTCATGTAGAGTTCTGCCTCATTTATTTTGTACGATGTCTTAAATTGATATGAAAGAGGACAAAGCATGAGCCCAGTAAACTTTACACTCCTAAATTCAGATAATAAGTGCGACACTGCTAATCAGGTGTAGAAGAAGCCAACTGCTGAAGTTGGTACACTTCTTTTCACCACAAAACTAAGCAGTACCAACATGAATTATCAGCAGTTGACCGAAGGCAAAAGATACCAGATTTCCGCTCTTTTAGGGCAAGAAATATCAGTGGCAAATATTGCACGAACACTGAATTGTCATAGAGCGACGATTTATCGTGAGTTAAAGCGGAATAAAAAAGTAACAGAATATTGCCCTGACAAAGCTCAAAGGGCTTGTTTGATAAGGCGAAAGACAGCCGCCAAATATCGCATATCATCAAAAATGATTGATTTTATTCGTATTTTAATTGAAATCGATTGGAGTCCTGAGCAAGTCTCTAACGTACTCAAAAACTGCGGTATTCCTGTTAGTCATGAATGGATTTATCAATATATCCATAATGACAAAAGAAACAAAGGAACACTTTATCGTCATTTGAGACAAGGAAAAAAGCGCTACCGGAAAGGCCAACGAACGAAAGCAGAAGTGATTAAAAACAAGGTTTCTATTGATGAACGCCCAGCCATTGTAGGGACAAAAAAGCGTTTTGGTGACTGGGAAATAGACACTGTTTTAGGCAGACATGGAACGGGTTCTATCGTGACTTTATTGGAAAGAAAGACGCGTTTTTATCTAATAAAGAAAGTGAACTCAAAGTCAGCCAAAGATGTAGCTCAAGCGACCATAGAGTTATTGATGCCTTTCAAAGATCATGTGTACACAATCACAGCAGATAATGGTAGAGAGTTTGCCTATCACACTGAAATAGCTGAAGCATTAGATTCGAAAGTATATTTTGCTCACCCATATAGCTCTTGGGAGCGTGGAGCCAATGAAAATAGTAACGGTCTTCTAAGGCAGTATGTGCCCAAAGGTACTGATTTAAGACGTGTTACAGAAGAGAGAATACACTTCGCGATGAGGCGAATAAACAATCGTCCAAGGAAGTGTTTAGGGTTCAAGCAGCCAGCCGTTATCTTTAAACAGATGTGTTTGGCTGCTTGAAATGAAAAGTGTCGCACTTCGAACTTGAATTCAGGCATATATTATGGATAACGTTGAATTTTTTTTAAAAATTTTGCTATTTCTATTTGGTATACCATTAGGGATTAGAGTTTATCTTTTATCTGATAAATATGGATTAGAGATTTTTGATGATATAGATGAGACAACCAAAAAATATATAGTTACTGATAGAGAAAAAATAATGGTAGTTGGTTTGCTTAAACCATTAAAACTGATTCGGAAACGAAATCCAGTTACCTTTTATTTATTTTATATAATCTCTGGAATTTTATGTGTTTATGGTTTTGTTAAGTTGATCTTAATCAATTAAGGTGTCCCGTCCAGACGTCCATTAGACGTTTCTTGTTTATAACATCACCATTTTTAAGTCAGTTTGTTTTTGTCCCGTCCAGACGTCCATTAGACGTTTCTTGTTTATAACATCACCATTTTTAAGTCAGTTTGTTTTGTAAACTGGCTTTTTTATACGCTTTTTTAGGGTTCTATACGATTTCTATTTATTAATTTCTGTTGCTTTGTGTGTTTTTTTGATCAATTTATTTTATCCAAACGGCATTATCTGTGGACGGTGATGTTTTCGCCTTGTTTTATCTCATCTGTTTTTTTGTCTGTCTGTACTTTCAATACAAAAGTTGTTCACCTGTTAATACGCCATCCCACGCGTGGTAAGGTTCGATACGTTTGGGGGCGCGTTTGAACACGTCGATTTGGTGCCAGACTTCGTATGGGGTTCGACCATCCAGATAGTCATGCGGTCGCACCACATTGTAGTAAAAAACAAACTCTCGTAATTCGCATTGTAGTTGGTGTGTATTTTTGATGATGACTTGGCGTATTTTGCTTTTAAAGGTGCCGATAAAACGTTCCACTCGACCGTTTTGCCACGGGCAGGCTACGTCACTACGTTGGTGTTTTATACCGAGTAAGTTAAGCCCCAGTCGAAATGTGATTGACGTAAAACACGCTTCATTATCTGTTTTGATGGAACGGGGCTTGCCGTAACGTTTCATAGTATTAAATAAAACGAGTAACAATTTTATCGAGTGTTTGCTGTTGAGGTGTTGCAAACACACACAAGATCGGCTGCCGTAATCTACCATGGCTAATACGGTATTCTGTATGCCTGATTGATCGGTTACCGTGGCCAAATCCACACCCCAGCAATGGTTTATCTTCACCGCTTTAGGGCGTCTGTGTTTTATTTTCCGCCTTAGAATTTGTATCTCGTATTTGTGCTGTTTTAGCTTTTCATACACATAGGATTTACTCACTGTCATACGCTTACTAACGGCAAAGCGACGATTAAATAAATGGGCAATATGACGACATCCCATACTTGGATTCATCGCTTTTAAATAGAGTAGTTCTTTTAACACCCAACGTGGTTTTGTTCTGTTAGCAAAAGAATGAGAAGACTCTTCAACGGTAGATTGTTTACGAGGTACAATATAAAACCTGCGTTGCTTTTTAGCCTTAAAAATCACACAAAATAGGTTACACTAACGCATTAACCATCGAAAAAATACCGTTGTTTTCATCCATGTCCACATACGCTCTTCTCATCCTTTGAGTTTTATATTATTCAATACTCTAGATTAAGGTTATCTGATTTTCGGTGCATGATATTAACAGTGCCAACCATCCTTAACCCCCTGAAAGTTACCAATCGCAGACAAAAGGCACCTTCAAAGTAAAAGCCAAAGCGTCAGGTTCCGTGACACAAACGGCGGTAGGCAGTGGCTTTGTGGCCAATGGCGACATCAGCATACAAAGCGGTGAAAACATCACCCTTGAAGACGCGGAGTTAAGCGCGGGGGATACCTTAGCGCTGGCCGCTGGCGGTAACGACGCTGTGGCCGTGACCCAAAATGCACAGGGCAATTATGTGAATGCTGATGGTGAGGTGGTAGGCAACATCACCTTAGGGACACAAGAATTGCACAACAGCGAATGGAGCGAATCGTCTTCAGGCTTCCGCGGTGTCTTAAAAGACGTCGTTAAAAGCTTTGCGATTGTTGCTGCAAGTGTCGGAGTCGAAGGTGAAATCAAGGTAGGTGAATCCGATGCTGTGCGACGTGACACCATTCCCCATGAAGTGACTACTGTTCAAGCAAACAACCTAGACATCGATGCCCAAAACGACGTCACCTTGATCGGTACGGATGTTTATGTGGCAAACAATGCCACTATTAATGCCAACAACGTGACCGTTGATGCGGCACAGGAAAAAATCGCCGTCAGTGAATCTCATACAGACGTCACTATTTCGTCCGCAGGGGCGTCTTTCTCTGAAGACACGGGTGAGTTGACGTTATTGAGCTTAACGGAAACCGATCAAACAGAACAAACCACCACAGCCACCACATGGAAAGGCAGCAACCTCGACGCGGGTAACCTAACCATTAACGCAGAAGAAAACGTTGCCATCATCGCCAGTGATATTACGGTAGAAAACAACGCCAGTATCGAAGGGGAAAACATCCTAGTCGGTGGGCGAGAAGACACCTACGACACGACCTACGACAGCACCACGAAAACGGAAACTTATACCGTTGGAGTTAAAAACGCCTATGTGGATGTGGCTTATGCCGTCAAAGCCTTGGATGAAGCCAAAGACGCCGTTAGTGACGCAGAAGACGCGTATGACGAAGCAAAAGCCAAAGTTGCTGCAGGGACATTACCAAAAAGTGACCTTGAGTTTTATGAAATCAACATTGCGGCGGCTCAAGCAAATGTCGCCAATGCCTCACTTGCGGTTGCAAGCGCAGGAGCAACTGCTGCTGCCAGCACTGCGACCTACGGCTTTACGGCCACAGCAGGAGCAAGTACTCAAACAGATAAAACCAGCACAACCATCTCCCAAGGGACTTGGAATGGTTCCAGTATTAGCGTGGGCGGTAACACCAACTTAACCAGTGAGAATAACCTCACAGTGGAAGGTTCTAGTGTTGATACGGGAGGAGAGCTTAACCTTGATGCACAAAACATCAGCGTTATTGCTGGCACCAACACTTACACAGAAAATACTGAAAGCAGCAGTGCAGGCGCCAGTGCTACTGTGAGCACTGGCGGCAACTTCGGTGGCAGTGTGAACGCCAGTGAAAGCCAAAGTACACAACACGTCAATAGCAGCTTGAGTGGCGGTAGTATTGTCAGCAACAGTGACAGCCTCACCATAGCAGGCGGTAATCTAAATGGTGGTGAGATTGACATCACTACTGACACCCTTGCGGTGACTAGCTTACAAGACACATCAAACAGCAGCAATGAAAGCCAAGGCGGTAATGTTGGTTTTGGTGACGGTAGCGTCAGCAGTGTTGGTATCAATGCCAGCCAAGGCGAATCCAGCAGTGCTTGGGTCAGCCAACAAAGCGGTATCACAGACGGTACGGTGAACATCACCGCCAAAGACACCAGCATCACAGGTGCTACCATTGCGGCCGTGGATGAAAACGGCAACACCACCGACAACCTGACCTTAATCACAGATACCCTAACCGTTGCTAACCTAGAAGACAGCGACACCAGCAAACAAATGGGCATCGACCTGTCTACAGGGAGTGGTTCTACCACAATCGGTGGTAACTTCTCAGGCCATGAAACAGAACAAACCACCTATGCCACAATCGGCTTAGGCGATGTCACCGTCGGCGGAGAATCAATAGAAGATCAAGCCGAATTTGCCGACCTTAACCGTGATGTGGCGACCAGCCAAGAAATCACCAAAGACATGGAACGCGGCGGACTGGATGCCAGTGTGACCGTGGATCATAGAGTACTGACGGAAGAAGGGCGTCAGGATATAGCGAATGACTTTGTAGATACCTATGAGCACGGTGAAGATATTGGTCGTACGGTAGCGACACTGGCGGAAAGTGACGATCTGAACATTCTTAACCTTGGTGAAACCTTGCATAACAATGCAATGGGAACGCAGCTTAAAAATTATCTGATACGCAACCCTGAAAATGCAGAGCTCTTAGCAGGATTAACTAGCGAAGACCCAGAAGTTAAGGCACAAGCGTACAAAGATTTAGGTCGTTTAGCTCAAGACAAATTTGGCTTAGAACTCTCTGATATTGATTTATACAATGGCGACGAAACAACCAGTGCTTCTTTAGCTAATACAGATGTTGTTGATGTTAAAGGTGGCGTGGTTGTTGATAGTAATAATGAAGAATACGGTACTATTAAGCTGGATGTCGCCGGTGAAAGTGAAATAGGCATTATTGATACATTAGGCCATGAAGTACTAGAAACACAAGACCTACAAGGACAAAGCAGTGGTCTTGGTTTGATAGCAAACTCTGAGGACACACAAGAAGCATTAGGAGATGCGTTTGGAGCGCAATTTGCGGATCGAGTTAACCAAGCAGTAGGTGGCGGTTTAAGCAGTACGAGTAATGATTTTGCCAACACGTATGCGGTTTATGAGGGAACGCAAGAAGCGAATAAAGTAGGTAATGCTGAAGTAGATCATAGGCAAATATACGCCAGTGAAGTCGAAGCCATTAAATCTGTCAGCCAACAATACGCAGAAGAGCGAGGCATTACTCAAAACAGTGCGGAAAAAGAATTAGGTGATACCTTACGTTATTACATTGATGCGGATTTTCAGAGTAAAGCCAAAGCCGCTGGTTTTGTTCCAGATGACAGTGCTTTAGCGTATCTGGCGGATTCCTTAGAGGGTGAAGATTACATAGCTAATGATATTCCCGCCATCGACCCAAGTTACAGCCAAGAGGAGATTGTTGAGGCGCTAAAAAATTATGGTGAGACTCACAGTATTGCTTTTGAAGATAGAACGATTGGCGGAGAGGCTTTAATTACGCCGATTGATTTATTGACTGAAAACGAGGCTGTCGTTAGAGAGTTTTATGACCAAACCTACCCTATTAATGCCAGTGCAGAGGATGAAGCGCTTCAGGCATTGGGTCGAGAAGCGGGCATTTTACAAGAGGTCAAGCAGACAGCAGAAAATGTGAAAGACGCTGTGGTCACATTAGCTACAACGAACCCTTTAGAAACGGGCGCGGCAATATCAGAAGGTATACAACAAGAGGCGTACGATCTTCTTAGCGATCCTGCTCAATATGTTGCGGACAAGGTGTCACCGACTACAGATAATTTAATTGAAGCAAACCTTGATGCGCGAGCAGGGGATTTTTATGAAGCGGGCGTAAATCAAGGACAAGCGATTGTTACAGGGAGTTTAGTCGCAGCTGAGACAGCCACAGCGTTAACAGGCGTGAGTAAAGTAGCAACCAGTGTTGTTAAAGTTGGAGAAGTAGATAACACTACGACATCGAATAGTACAGGGAATAATGGATCTTATGAGGCTGAAGGAGATTTTGATGGTAACAATCCTTCTGACTCTATATATGAAGAGGCTAGTGGGCAGGCAAAACTTGATGTTTTAGTTTCTCAGTTACCTGAAACAGAGGATATTTCGGGAGAATTTACGTTAGATAATAGTCTTTCGGATCAGGAGTTTTATAATAGACTTCTTCAATCTGAAAATATTGATATTTCGAAGCCAGAAAATAAAGGCAGAAAGGGAGCTATTACAGAACTTATTCGCGATGTAATGAGCAATATAACTGACGATGTTGATATAACTAAATGAAAAAATTATTAAGAGTATTAATAAGGCTACCAAGGGCTTGTGTTGCAGCCTTCTATTGGTCAAAGTCAGTATCTAAAGCCGCCTCAGGAGATTATAAGAAGTCTCTTATTTTACTGGAGAGGTCTGAAAAATTTAGATATGTAAAAGATGAGTGTTTTTTTCTACTAAAAGGTTTTTTATTTGGAACTTTAGGTAGCCGAGATAGTTCAATAGAAAGTTTTGAACAAGCAATTTTTTACGCTTTTAGTAATAAAAGCCGTTTAAATATAGATG
Organism: Marinomonas algae; assembly: GCF_047525555.1. NCBI lineage: Bacteria > Pseudomonadati > Pseudomonadota > Gammaproteobacteria > Oceanospirillales > Oceanospirillaceae > Marinomonas > Marinomonas algae. Next base: position 9,204 of record NZ_JBLIXK010000007.1, read on the forward strand.
AAAAAAAGTACATTATTAATTATTCATCAATGATTGTTTCAAACCTTAACTATTACGGTTACCCGTTTTCTGTGATGGAGTTTAACCTTGAAAGAGTAGCTCCGCATCTGATAGATAAATTTCCTTATAATATTAATAGAGTAAACTCTCTAGAGAAATTTTCACGTGACAATGCTGAAAAAATATTGGTGAAGATCAAAAAAGAAGAAATTAACTAGGAGTGCCTGATAAATGGGGTCACATAAATGAGGGCAGAGTAAAATTAAATCCCTTTCCTAGGGAACATGCGATCAAGTCGAGCTACACGCCTTAATATTCTGAAAAGCCCAATATCAGTCAGTAATGTGGCTGATTTATCACTTTTCTACCACTAAACAAGATAATTACACCTTGTTTAGTGGTTTTTAAACGGATTACCCCCTTGCGGCTCGGACCATCTGATCAACTCGAAACACATTGGCAAGAGCAAACAGCATGGTGAGCTTACTGTCATTTTTAGCCAATCCACGATAAATCGCTTTTCTAAAACCAAACTGACATTTGATGATTCTAAAGGGATGTTCGACTTTTGCTCGAATACTGGCTTTGACATATTCCGTTCGGATGGGCTGTTTATTCTTTCTAGGGTGTTTTTTTAAGGTTCTTATTTTGCTTGGAATCTCCGCAATCAACCAGTCTGCTTTGACGCCTTTTAACTCTTCTCTCTTTTGAGCACCACGATAGCCAGAATCCGCCGAGATAAAATACTCTTCGCCATGAAGAAGGTTCGCTGTTTCCGTGATGTCATGAACGTTGGCCACCGTTGTACTCACGCTGTGAGTTAACCCTGTTCTAGCGTCAACACCAATATGGGGTTTTAAGCCAAAGAACCACTGTTTACCTTTTTGGGTTTGGTGCATTTCAGGGTCTCTTTCTTTGGCCTTATTTTTCGTTGAGCTGGCCGCTTCAATAATAGTCGCGTCCACAATGGTGCCTTCTTTGAGGTAAATGCCTGCATCGGACAGCCATCTGTTCACTTCTTTAAAAAGCTGGCGCGAGAGTTTATGCTTCTCTAATAAGTGTCTAAAATTCATGATGGTGGTGTGATCAGGAATTGGAGTATCTAACGATAAGCCTGCAAATAAGCGTATGGAGGTGATCTCATACAAGGCATCCTCCATCGCTGGATCACTCATGTTATACCAATGTTGCATGCAATGAATGCGGAACATTGTTGATAGTGGATAAGGTCTTCTGCCATTGCCTGGTTTAGGATAAAACGGCTCAATAACCGCTTCTAGTTGATCCCAAGGCATCAAATCATTCATGCGAGAAAGGAAAATTTCCTTACGTGTTTTACGGCATTTGTTGTTGAACTCGCTGTCGGCAAAAGTGAGTTGATGTGACATGGTTGAGGCTCTAAGTATGAAAATCAGATTGTCGCATCAAAAGGACTTATTCGCACCTTCCCTAACATTATCGCTAAGACAATCTGACTCTAATTATCATTGTTTGCATTGGGAAACATACTGCGAGTGGATCAGATGATATTGTCTGCATGGAGTTAATCCGTCTTGATGACGATAGTTGGAGCTTTCAATACTCCAAGTAGAGAACAAAACACACTAAAAACTGAGGCATTAAGCAAATTGAAAAGTAAATCGAGTCAGTAGTGAGTTCGTACTAATTAGCTGACTTAATCGCACGCTCCCTAGATACTGCATTCGATGCAGACAATAACTTGTCTTTTGATAAGGAAGCAGCCCAAGACGGTAGTAGCGAACAGAGGTAACCATAATCCTAACTCAATTTTGCAATAAACTGTCAGGTAGGAGTTATTTAAAGAGATGAGTTTTTAAAAAAAAGCTTATTCAGCACTAGACATATAAAATAAATAAGGTAATATCTGCGCCCGTTGTAGAGCGAAGCCCAAAAAGTTAGTGTTAGCATTAATTGGGCAAGCAAATAGAAATGTGACCATGTTTTTTTAAAAAATTGGTTGTTAGACTTATTGCTTATATGCAACTTAACCAAAATAAACCAATAAATTATTTTATAAGTTATTGATTTATATTGAAATTGGGTTAGAATGTTCCACAATGTTGGTTGAGGTAAGTTAAAGTTCTTTTGATTTTTAGTCCTTACAAGGCGAATGTCGGGAGTTCGAACCTCTCCACACCCACCACTTGCTAAACAGTGGACTTATTGAAAGATAAGTAAAAGATTTAGATTGTGTTGGAGTGGTAGTTCAGTTGGTTAGAATACCTGCCTGTCACGCAGGGGGTCGCGGGTTCGAGTCCCGTCCATTCCGCCATTACTTATTAAGCTTTAAGTAAATGGTAGTAAGACAGCTTAGAATGGGTGTGCAGCTAAGTTGGAATTCTTTCCTACAAGTTACATCGATATTTGGAGTTAAGAGCTCCACATCTACCTAAAGATGTAAAACTATATGGGTGTGTAGCTCAGTTGGGAGAGCGTCGCCCTTACAAGGCGAATGTCGGGAGTTCGAACCTCTCCACACCCACCATTTCCGATTAACCTCCAGTTTTAATCCTACCTATTCAATATCGCTTCAAGCCTAATTTGAATAAAAGCTAAAAAGTTTTCCTACTGCAGTATATTGATAATAAAGAGCAGAAGTATTGCTATTGAAAGCTTAGTGTTTTATCAAAGTAACATCTTCCCCAAGTTAGTGCTTCAGATCTTATTCCTGATAATATCTGTACTACATCATGAAATTTAATGGACGTAATTAAATGGACTTGAAAAATAGCACCGCTCATTATTATGAAAAGTTTGCGAAGGACTTTGCTGGTAATACTCTTAATGCGGAATTGTCAGCTTATGTTGAGTGTAATCCTGAAAAATCTCTTGCAGTTTCAGATTGGGCGTATCAAATAGCGAGCAGTAGTTCTTCCAATTTATGGGAAGAAAAGGGAGGATTTCGGCTAGCTTAGCTTGCTACATTTTCACATCAAGCGCTTTTTAAGTCCAAGTGTCCCATTCATGAGTAATGTCTCTCATGATTTCGGCTGTTTATAAGAGGCGCTGAACAGGCAGCATTTTGTAAATAACTCTGTACAATGGTTCCTCGTTTAAAGTCGGTTAACCCACTTCCCTTGTTGGTGAACCTTCTTGTGCCTTTTAGAGTAATTTAAGGAGTAAATTATGTGGATTGTTTATGCGCTGTTAGCCGCTCTATTTTTTGGCATGAGAGGAGTGATGTATCAATGGACATCGCAAAAAAACATTAACCGGAATTTAATGTTATGTGGTGTGTTTTTTGTCGGCTTTGTTATTAGTTCTATTGCGATGTGGCTGTTGGATCAGCAGTGGTATACATGGGCTCATGTTGCTGTGGGTTTGGCGATGGGCTTTGGTTCTTTTGCTGCAAATGCAGCTTTGCATAAAGGCTTTTCAGTCGGGAAGGCGTCTCTTATTAGTGTGCTGTCAGGCTTGCCGCCTTTGTTTGTCGTTTTGATGGCTTTTTTGTTCTGGAACGAAACACTCACCACGCAACAGTTTATCGGTTTTATCGTTATTTTTATTGGGCTTTATACCATACGTTATTCAAACGATATTTCCTTCCGTAATTTACAAGGGGCGCAATGGGGCTTACTTGCCGCCTTATGTTTTGCTTTGAACGATGTGTTTGGGAAGCAATCTACCCGTTTAGATTCGGATATGTTTGCGACACTGACACTGATGTTTGGCTTTGGCAGTTTTCTGTTTGCGGTTGGCTGGTTGAAGAACCGTCGTATTACCGATCGTAATGGAAATGATGTTGCACCACATTGGTCTGGTGCAAAAACGTTCGGATGTGGAATGCTGATCGGATTAACCAATGTGGCGGGAATGATGGCGATATTGTCCGCTTTTGCTATCGGAACGACAGGCTTGGTGTCAGCAATTGCTGCAATGAATATTTTGATTATTTTGTTGTATTCGCGAGTGTTTCTAAAAGAAGTGTTTAGCCGTCAAGAAATCTTGGGGCTGCTTGCGGCACTTGCGGGCATTTTGATCTTGCGTTTAAGTCAGTAACCCTCCAACGAGTAACAGCCTAATTGTACTTAATGAAAGCTGTTACTCATTTGTCAGTGTCTTGCTAATGTTAAGAAACCAGCGAGTTAGCGAGTTCAACGAAACCTAATCCCCCTTTTTCTTGTGTGATGTAATTGGGTTTATGGGTCAGTGTTGGGAGAAACCTTTCAACATTAGCAACACCAATGGAGAGAGGAATGGCTTGGAACATGGCTTCATCGTTGCTGGAGTCGCCTATAAACGCCGTTTCCTCAAGAGAAATATCATGTGCTTTCAGCCAAGCTAAAGCCCCTGTGGCTTTGTTGTAGTCGCCAATCCAAGTATTGATATGAATGGAGCTGAGTTTCGCATTCACGCCTTTTTCTTTTAACCATTGGGTGGCTCGTTTTGCATCGGAAAAATCCACTTGAACCGCTTGCCCTATGTCTAATGCAACATCGGTGATTCGGAAGTCTTGATCCTGTGTAAAGCTAATGTCTGGGAAATTGCTGTTCAGCTGATTGGCCAATGATTTGAGTTTTTCTAAATCACTTTCTACTTCTTTTGGGTCTTTTAAATGGGTTAATCGAGTATGACCGCGCTCTTCCTGTGTCATAAAAAAAGCCCCATTTTCACCAATAATGTATTTTATCGGAAGCGTCTTGAGTAGGCAGTCACACCATCCTGCGCTGGCTCCAGTAACCGGAATAACAAGAATATTGTTCTGTCTTAGCGTGTGTAATGACTGGATGGTTTGAAGCGGGATTTCTCCATTAAGGGTCAAGGTATCGTCCACATCTGTGAATAGGACTTTGATTGGGTTAGCGAGGGTTTTCGGTAAGCTTTTTGGATTTTGTGTCATGGTTTTAATCTTTTAAAGTTAAGCAAATAGGTTGATGATCGGACGCCATGGTTAAGGTGTTTACGTCAACGCTGGATATCTGATTGTGGAGCAGTGAGGAGCAAAGAAAGTAGTCTCGTACATGAGCGCCTTCTGGCCAGAGGTTGGTATCAAAGACACCGCAAGTCGGCTGGCGTTGTGCAGAATCGTTATTTTCTAATGGGATTTCTGCTGCATCCAACCATGCCATTTCACTGGTCATTCTTGTGTATTTGGCGCTGTTCAAGTCAACATTAAGGTCGCCACATAATAAGACGTGCTGGCCTCTTTGGGCGAGGTGATAAGCATCATTGGGTTGAGAGGCTGGTGGCTTTTGGTGAGAGAGAATCTGATCTCGAAGCTTAGTGAGGTGCTCAATTTGCTGTGCCGACTCGAACTCTGAGTGATAAGCAAGGTGCGTGTTTAATAGGGTGATGCTGTTGCCTTTATAGGAAATGACGGCTTCAGCAATGGTTCTCGGAATTTGTATCGCGGGAGACACATAAGGAGCTGGCAACTGATGGATACGCTGATCTAAAAGTTTACCTTGCTTTACGAGCGTTAGATTGCCGAATTCTTGGCACTTGCCATTGGCTAAAGGGCGACTAAAACCGGTTGCCCAAACACTGTGGTAGCCTTCAAAAGCGTCTTCGAAAAGCTGTTTTTGGTCGTCGTCATTGTAGGCTTGTATGTTTCTAGAGACTTCCTGCAAGCAGATCACATCGAGCTCTCCAAACGCCTTAATGACATCGATAATTCGATGTATATTGAATACACCATCGCATCCTTTTGTGGATTGAATGTTCCAACTGAGTAAGCGCATTACTTTATCCCTGCATGCATAAATGACTGAATGAATTGACGCTGAAAGACGATAAACATGAGCAGAAGCGGCCCAATGGATATGAGGGTTCCAGCACAAATGATGGCCCAATCTACACCAGATTCTGGCGCACCAAAAATAGACAAACCAACGGTGAGTGGGCGGCTATTTTCTGTGTTTGTGGCGATTAAAGGCCATAAGAAATTATTCCAATGTGTGCTAATGGACACTAAGGCATAAGCCACATAAGTCGGCTTGGCGAGAGGCACATAGACTTTCCAAATGATTTGTAAAAGATTACATCCTTCCAGTTTTGCCGCATTTTCTAGGTCGATAGGAATGGTCTTAAAGCTTTGACGCAATAAGAAAATACCAAAGGCACTGGCAACGTAAGGAATCGCGACCGCAAAATAGGTATCAATGGCATGAAGTTGAGCCAAGGTTTGATAGTTCTCCACAATGAGTATTTCAGGTGTCACCATCAATTGCATAATGATCAGGCTAAAGACCAGTGCTCGTCCGTTGAATTGAATGCGAGCTAATGCGTAAGCGGCCAAAGTACAGACAATGAGTTGCCCCGCCAGTGTTAAAAGGCTGATGGCAAAAGTATTGAACATGTAGCTGACAAAAGGCGCTTGAGACCAAGCCTTTTTAAAGTTCCCTAGTTCCAATGGGGCAAACAAAGAAAAACTCGTTGTGTATTCGGAGCTATGAAAAGCCGCCCAAAAGGCGTACAGCAAAGGGAATATCCACAGAAATGCTAATACCAAAGCAATACTAGAAGATAAAAGAGTCAGTGTTTTATTCATTATCAATCTCGGTTGTTTGGTGGTTAATAGTGGATGCGACGTTCAATCACACCGAATTGTATGAGTGCCATCACAATCAATATCAGCAGCAGCACGACTGTCAGTGCGGATGCGTAAGCCGTATCGAAAAAGGCGAAAGAGTTCTCATAGATGTAATAAAGCAGGAGATTGGTGGCATTGTTCGGCCCACCTTTAGTGAGGATGAACAGGTGGTCAATCAGCTTGAACGAGTTTAATAGCGCGTTCACAAAGACAAACAGCGTTGTTGGCATAAGCAAAGGAAAAGTAATGCGTCGGAAGATGTATAAGCTTGAAGCATTCTCGGTTTTCGCGGCCTTATATAAATCTGGCGAGATGGTTTGTAGCGCAGCAAGATAAAAGATCATAAAGAATCCTGCTTCTTTCCAGATGGTCATGGTCATTAGGCTGTAAAGGGCGGTATCTGGATTGCCTAACCAATTCACACCAGACCAACCAAACCAGCCCAAGATGGCATTAAATAGACCAATTTCAGAACTATAAAAGAGCAACCAAATGTTAGCGACAGAGATCATCGGCAACATGGTTGGGGTAAAGAAGGAAAGTCGCATAAAGCCTGTGCCAGCGATTTTTCCATTCACCCAAAGTGCCATGATGAGAGCAAAAAATATAGAAGCAGGCACTGTGATCACAGCATACAGAGCACTGTTCTTTAAGACTTCCCAGAAAACGGGATCATCAAGTAAACGTGCATAGTTCTCGCTGCTAGCTAGGTCTCCCATTTGCACGCCAAAGCCAAATACACTGCGCCAAAGGGTATTGCCTATAGGCAGATAAGTGAAGGCAACTAAAAGAATGAGCGCTGGTGCTAAAAGTAACCAAGCTTGAGCTTTATAGGTTTTAAACATAAGTCATTCCAATACGGGGCTAGTGCTAGCCCCGTTGTGTTCAGAATGTCATGCAACGCTAGTAAGGTTTAACGTTAGCAAGACTTCATAGTAACGAGAGTTAACGGTAACGAGATAGGATTCGATCCGCTTGTTTTTGCGCCGCTGTTAATGCTTCTTCGGCATCTTGCTGGCCATTTAGTACGGATTGAATCGCATCATCTAATAGCTTTCTGACACGACCTGATTGGTGTGTTGATAGCTCCGCTGTTGCGTATTTTAGTTGGTCACGAGCAACCGCCGCTGGTGGGAAAGACGCCACATAGTTAGTCAACTCTTTCGTTTGGTAAGCCGCAGGGCTGATGCCCATATAGCCCGTTTCTATGCTCCACTTAGCCGCTTGCTGTGGTGATGTCATAAATTTAACGAGTTTAAGAGCCGCTTGCTTTTCTTCTGCAGAAGCATTTTTAAACAGGTAGAAGTTACCGCCACCTGTTGGTGAACCGCGCTCTTCATCGGCTGGTAGCATTGCCACACCGAAGTCAAATTTAGCGGCGTTTTTCACAGCAGTTAAGTTACCTGTTGAGTGCCACATGATGGCGGTTTTTTCTTCTAGGAAGTTCTGGCGCAGCGTACCCCATTCAATCATCCCTTTTGGCATGATTTGGTGCTTGTTGCCTAGGTCTTTCCAGAACTCTAATGCGGCAATGGCTTTAGGGTCATTGAAGTAGGTTTTGTTACCCGCTTGGTTCATGAGCTTATGACCTTTTTCTTTTGCCAGTGCGCCAAACATCCAATATGGATAACCTGTAGATGGGATCATTGCACCCCATTGTGTGACATTTCCATTGCTGTCTTTCTTGGTAAGCTTCTTACCCATTTCAACCAGCTCTTCCCAGCTACTAGGGGCTTTGTTTGGATCAAGGCCAGCAGCACGGAACATGTCTTTGTTGTAGTACATGACAATGGTAGAGCGCTGGAAAGGAATACCGTAGGTTTTACCATCAACAATGCCATTTTCCATCAATGCTGGGTGAAAACTCTTTAGCCACTTACGTTCATCAGCCGTGGAAATGACGTCATCAAAAGGCACAATGGCGTCTAGCCCCATTAGCTCATGCACATCAATGGAGAACATCACGGATAATTGCGCAGGCTTTCCGCTGTTTAGTGCCGCTAAAGCTTTTACTCGTGCATCGTTGTAGTTGCCCGCATAAATGGCTTTTACATCAATATCTGGGTTTTGGTGTTCAAAATCGTCAACAATAGAGTCAACGACTTTGGTTAAAGCGCCACCAACAGACACTGGGTAATACATGGTTAATTCTGTTTTAGCTTGTACAAGAGCCGAAAAACTCAGCCCTATCGCTCCTAAAGTAAGAAGTTTTTTAATGTTTGAACGCATTGCAGTAGCTCCTTTCAGGTTGATTTTAACGATGTTATAGACTGGCAATACGCTTGCCAGTGGATTTGGAAAACAGATGTTGCTCTTGCTCGGACCAATTAATGTTTAAGTGGCTTCCTTCTGTTAGTTGGTGTTTACCCATTAGGGACAGTTGAATATCTTTTGAGCCTTTAAATGGCCCCTCTATCACGTCGACATTGATAATGGTGGCCGCACCTTGGTAATCGCAGCTGTTGATCTTTGCCTTGTGACCAACTTCTTGAACTTCTATGTGCTCAGGTCTGACGCCGATGATATGTTCATGACCTGTCATCAGGTTCATTGGTGGATGACCAATAAAACTGGCAACAAAGGTAGATTCAGGTGCTTGATAAAAGCTTTCTGGAGAGCCCTGTTGCTCTACTTTGCCTTGGTTAAGTAAGATGATTTTGTCTGCCATACTCATAGCTTCAATCTGGTCATGGGTGACGTACACCACAGTCAAACCTAACGACTTTTGCAGGTGACGTAATTCGTTACGCATTTCATTGCGCAGCTTTGTGTCTAGGTTTGAAAGGGGTTCATCCATCAGACAAAGAGGGGCTTGAGAAGCAATACTTCTTGCCAGCGCCACCCGTTGGCATTGCCCACCAGAGAGCTGGCTAGGTTTTTTGTTAAGGTGTTCTTCTAAGCTCACTAATTCAATGGCGTGTTTTAGTCGCTTAATTTGTTCTTGCTTGTCCACACGGCGTGCTTTCAAGCCAAATAAGATGTTTTCCTTAACGGAGAGGTGTGGAAAAAGCGCGTACGACTGAAACACCATAGACAACTCACGCTTTCCTGGTGGAAGGTGAGTGATGTCTTTATTCCCAAGGTGAATTTGACCCATTGTGGGCGATTCAAGACCCGCAATCATGTTCAAGGTAGTTGACTTTCCACAACCGCTTGGGCCAAGCAAAGACAGAAATTCGCCTTGCTCTATGGTGAAATTGATATCGTCCACGACACAGTGATGAGCATATTCCTTGCTTAAACTAGTGATACTTAAAAAACTCATAATGCCCTCAGAGGTTCATCGTTTGATAACTCAACTTTCACACCTAATTGTTGGCAAAGTTGATTTAATTCATTGGATATTTGATCGGTGAAGAAGATGTCGATGCATTTCAAATGACTGCTTTTTACCGGCGCGCTGCGCTCGAATTTATGATGGTCTGCCACTAACAATCGTTGTTCACAATTTTCTAAAATGGCTTGGGACAGGTGGGATTCTTCTGGAGAGAAGTCGAGTAAATCGCCAGAGTTGGAAATACCGCCCACGCCACAAATACCAAAATTGACCTGAAACTTCCGAAAGTAATGTGTGGCATCTTCTCCTACCACGTCCTGATCCGTGGCACGAATGCGGCCACCAACCATGTGTGTTTCGATGTTGGGGTTCTCACATAAGGCAATGGCCGCATTTAGATTATTGGTAATCACCGTGAGTCCAGGATGATGGATAAGATGGCGAGCAATTTGTTCTGGCGTGGTGCCTATGCCCAAAAATATGCTGCAACCTTCCGGCAGATATTCAACCAGCTTTCTGGCGATCTCTTTCTTTTCTTCCAAGTGAATAATTTGTCGATTAGAAAAAGACAAATTATTGCTTTGTACAGGTAAGCAAATGCCGCCGTGGATCCGTTTTACTAAAGCCAGCTCACTAAGTATATGCAGGTCTTTACGGATCGTTTGAACAGACACGTCAAAGTGTTCAGTGAGCTCTGCACTGGAAATTTTTCCACCATGACGTTTAAGTAAACTAAGAATCTCTTCTTGTCTTTCTGATATTTCTTCTATCATACGAAACCTTAAAGTGCGCTAAATCTTGTTGTTCGAAATAGTATTGGTTTCGTATGAAGGTTTGTTTACAGTTTCGTTGCATTTCTAATTAATGTTGGAATTTCTGTGTCGGATGAATATCTGGACTAAATCGGCTGCTGTTATTGTTAATGAACGTATGAGGGAGAGGAGGGCGAGTTTGCTGGGGGTCGCGATGTATTGGTGGGGAAAAATACGTCTAAGAAGTGGCTAACTTGTGCTAATAAAAAAAGGGCTTTATTGAATGAGATAAAGCCCTTTTAATGATTAATTGTCCTGACCACTGTGAGTGATAAAAGACAAAAGCTTGATTGGCACCTTTAAAAGTACTTCAGGTCCGTGAGGGATGCCTGAGTCGAATGATAAAGAGTCGCCCTGTTCCAGGTGATAAAGTTTATTACCGTGACGGTACATAATTTCACCTTCTAATATGTAGATAAATTCCTGACCAGGGTGTGAAAAGGTCGGGAAGATTTCACTGGCATCATCCATTGTGATTAAAAAAGGTTCGACCAGTTGAGTTTCGCCTCTTGTGTAATTCAGCAAGTGATATGTATGGCCTTTTTCTGTTCCTCTTCGAACCACCTCCATTCCTTGACCAGACTTTGTGTGCTGTGCATCGCCTTCAGGGCGGTCATAGTCTGCAAAGAGCTGTGAAATAGACAGACCGATCGCATCACAGAGTCGACCTAACGTGTCTAAGCTGGTGGACACTTGCGCATTTTCTATTTTACTCACCATTCCTTGGCTCAACTTCGCAATTCTTGCGACGTCTGCAATCTTTAAATCTTGTGCCATGCGTTTACGCTTTACCTGCATCGCAATGTAATCTTCCAGTCGTAAGCGCGGTGACCCAGTACGCTCATGACTTATTTCGCCCTTTTTGAGGGCTTGTATGTGCCTAGATGGTGCATCTTTTTTCATTTGAAGGGGCCTTATCATTTCCTTTGTCTAATTATAGCAGATTTACTTTTTCCGAATCCCTTGAATTTAGTGACTTAATTCCTATCAGGAAAAATAAATTCCTTTCAGTTAATTTATTGGCAAGCGTTTTGCTTTCTTTAAGAGAATAATACTTTCCCTACGAGAAATACATTAGGTAAGTAGAAATTACTTAACTTTCGTAATTCTTATAGGTTGTGGAACTTACTTAGGAGACATGCAATGCAAGCCAATGAAGTAGAAAACTTTTTGAAAGACAATCAGATTAAATACGTTTTAGCCCAGTTTGTGGACATCCACGGTGTTGCGAAGACGAAATCTGTTCCGGCAAAAAATATTTTTGATGTGGTGAATACAGGTGCTGGTTTCGCTGGTTTCGCTGTATCGGGCCTTGCTATGGAGCCACATGGCCCAGACTTTTTAGCACGAGGCGACCTTTCTACTTTAAGCATTGTTCCTTGGCAGCCAGGTTACGCTCGTATGGCGTGTGACGGCTACGTAAACGGTGAGCAACATCCATATTGCTCTCGTGTTGTATTGAAAAAACAACTGAAGCGTTTAGACGAAAAAGGTTGGACGCTGAACACAGGCTTAGAGCCTGAGTTCTATCTGTTTAAAAAAGGTGAGCGTGGTGAATTATTGCCAGTAGACAGCTCGGATACCTTGGCGAAGCCATGTTATGACTATAAAGGCTTGTCTCGCTCTCGTACTTTCCTTGAGCGCCTTGTGGAATCGCTTCAAGCGGTTGATTTTGATGTTTACCAAATTGACCACGAAGATGCTAACGGCCAATTTGAAATCAATTACACCTACGGCGATGCATTGGAATCAGCTGACCGCTTTACTTTTGTACGTATGGCCGCTGGTGAAATTGCGAACGACATGGGAATGATTTGTTCCTTCATGCCAAAACCTGCTGCAGATAAAACAGGTAATGGTATGCACTTCCATTTATCCATCACCGATGAATCTGGTAAGAATTTATTCAACGATGACAGCGATAAGCATGGAATGGGCTTGTCGAAAATGGCTTATCACTTTACCGCTGGTATTCTGGCACACGCTAAGGCGATTTGTGCGTTTGCCGCTCCAACCGTTAACTCTTACAAGCGTCTTGTCGTAGGCGGCAACAGCTCTGGTGCAACATGGGCGCCTGCTTACGAATGTTACGGCGATAACAACCGTTCTGCTTTGGTTCGTGTTCCTTATGGTCGTTTGGAGTTCCGCCTCCCTGATTCTGGTTGTAACCCATATTTAGTACACGCAGCTCTTATTGCCGCTGGTATGGATGGCATTGAGCGTGAACTGGATCCAGGCGAGCCAATGAACATCAACTTATACGACCTTTCCCTAGAAGAAATCATTGCGAAAAACATTTCTATTCTGCCTCAGAACTTGGGCGATGCCTTGGATGAGCTAGAAAAAGACACAGTGTTTGTTGAAGCAATGGGCAGCGACATTGTTGCCGAGTTCTTAAATGTGAAGCGTGCAGAGTGGGGTGAATACCAGCGCCATGTTTCTGATTGGGAAGTGGCGAAATACGCAGAGTTTTTCTAATCATCATCTTTTTACAGCAATTAAATTGAATAGAGGTTTCGCCCATGTGTGGAATAGTAGGTCTTTATCTTAAAAATGATAAATATGAGAACAAATTAGGTGAGCTGTTTGAGCCTATGCTGATTGCCATGACGGATCGTGGCCCAGACAGTGCTGGCTTTGCTATTTACGGTGATGATGTTACCGGTGATTGGGTGAAGTTTACGTTAAGACACCCAAAGGAAGATTACGATTGGGCAGGTCTAACTGAGTCCTTAACTGGCGCTTTAGGTTGCGCTATTGAATGGATGCAAAACGCCAATGTTGCTGTGCTTAAACTGGAAGCAAGCGAAGCGAGCGTAAGAGAGTGGCTAGGCGCCAATGCATCAGACGTGTTGATTTTAAGTGCGGGTCAATCCATTGAGATCTTAAAAGAAGTAGGTTTGCCAGAAAACATTACTTCTAAGTTCAGCTTAAGTCGTATGAAAGGAAGCCACATTATTGGTCACACTCGTATGGCGACTGAATCCGCTGTAACGATGGAAGGCAGTCACCCGTTCTCAACTGGTTCTGATCTTTGCCTTGTTCACAACGGTTCGCTATCGAACCACAACCGTTTGCGTGATCGCCTAAAGCGTGAAGGCATTACCTTTGAAACAGAGAACGATTCTGAAGTGGCAGCGGGCTATTTAACGTGGCGTTTGAACAATGGCGACTCTTTGCAGACAGCTTTGGAAAATGCGTTAAAAGACCTAGATGGCTTCTTCACTTTCACCATTGGTACAAAAGACGGCTTTGCCGTAATGCGCGATCCTATTGCCTGTAAACCAGCGGTTTTGGCTGAAACGGAAGACTATGTTGCCATGGCATCAGAGTATCAAGCTTTAGCCTCTTTACCTGGTATTGAGAACGCGACTGTCTGGGAACCAGAGCCAGCGACATTTTACATCTGGGAACGCAAGTAATAGGAGAGCAAAGAATGAAAGAATTTGATTTGGCTACAACCTCGGTTCGTGAACTTAACCAAGCTCTCCATGAGCAAGCGTCAACATTGACAGAAAAGGATTGGACGGTGACTAACCCAAAGGGCAGTCACAACCTTGCGGTGGGTTTGGATGCACCGGTGAATGTGGCGATTCAAGGTCATGCTGGTTATTTTTGTGCTGGTATGAACAAGTCAGCCAATGTCACGGTGCATGGTAACGCAGGTCAAGGCGTTGCAGAAAACATGATGTCTGGCGTGGTTCGAGTGAAAGGCGATGCGTCGCAAGCGGCGGGCGCTACTGCTCAAGGCGGTTTGTTAGTGATTGAAGGTAATGCTGGTGCACGCTGTGGTATTTCAATGAAAGGCGTGGACATTGTTGTAAAAGGAAGTGTCGGTCACATGAGCTGTTTCATGGGACAGTCAGGCTCTTTAGTTGTGTGCGGTGACGCGGGTGAAGCGTTAGGTGACTCATTGTATGAAGTGCATATTTATGTGAAAGGTACGGTGAAATCTCTAGGCGCTGATTGTATTGAAAAAGAAATGCGCCCAGAGCACGTTGAAGAGTTAAGCGGATTGCTTGCTAAAGCCGGTGTGGAAGAAAACGTTGCTTCTTTCAAACGCTATGGATCAGCGCGTCAGCTTTACACATTTAAAGTGGATAACGCATCAGCATACTAAGTTTACGAGGTTAGAATCATGAGTAATGACAGCAAAAGAAATGACAGCCTAAAAGAGTCCGCTACTTTCGACCGTGCCACTATGGCAGAAATCCGCAGAGCAGCAGATACCGGCATTTATGATATCCGTGGTTTTGGTGCAAAACGCAAAGTCCCTCATTTTGATGACTTATTGTTTTTGGGTGCCAGTATGTCTCGTTATCCATTAGAAGGTTATCGAGAAACCTGTAATACCTCTGTGGTACTAGGTGATCGCTTCGCGAAAAAACCAATTAAATTAGACATTCCTGTAACCATTGCAGGCATGAGTTTTGGTGCCTTATCTGCCAATGCAAAAGAAGCTTTGGGTCGAGGTGCTTCTATTGCAGGAACATCCACAACGACTGGTGACGGCGGCATGACGCCAGAAGAGCGCGGTCAGTCGAAACACCTTGTTTATCAATACTTGCCTTCTCGTTATGGCATGAACCCAGACGATTTGCGCAAAGCCGATGCCATTGAAGTGGTATTAGGACAAGGCGCAAAACCAGGTGGCGGCGGTATGTTGCTTGGTCAAAAAATCACCGATCGTGTTGCGCAAATGCGTAACCTACCAAAAGGTATTGACCAGCGTTCTGCTTGTCGTCACCCAGATTGGACAGGTCCAGATGACTTGGCGATCAAGATTCAAGAGCTGCGTGAGATTACAGATTGGCAGGTGCCGATTTACATCAAAGTAGGTGCAACTCGTACTTATTACGATGTGAAATTGGCGGTAAAAGCCGGAGCCGATGTCATTGTTGTTGACGGTATGCAAGGCGGTACAGCGGCTACTCAAGATGTGTTTATCGAACACGTTGGCATTCCAACTATGGCAGCGATTCCTCAAGCGGTTCAAGCCTTACAAGAAATGGGCATGCATCGTAAAGTTCAGTTGATTGTATCGGGTGGTATCCGTAACGGTGCAGACGTAGCGAAATGTATGGCGTTGGGCGCTGATGCGGTTGCAATTGGTACAGCGGCTTTGGTTGCGCTTGGTTGTAATGATCCAAGATGGGAAGAAGACTACCAGAAAATTGGCTCTGCGGCTGGCTTCTACGACGATTACCAAGAAGGCAAAGACCCTGCTGGTATTTCGACTCAAGACCCTGAACTGATGAAGCGTCTTGATCCTGTTGCAGCGGGTAATCGCTTAGCGAACTACTTACGAGTTTTGACTCTAGAAGCGCAAACTTTGGCTCGCGCATGTGGCAAAAACGACTTACGCAATTTGGAGCCAGAAGATCTTGTTGCGCTTAATGTGGAAGCCGCAGCCATGGCTCGTGTGCCATTAGCGGGTACGACTTGGATTCCTGGTCAACAGTACTAAGTTCGGTCAATAAAGTGTTATTTAGCCATGCTTAATGTGTGGCTTTTTTAATTGTAGAGCGTCTATATCGCGCATTTAATTTTTTAGTAGAGGTGTTTTATGGGAGATATGGTCATTGAGGTGAGTTACGCCTTAGACACGTTTTATTTCTTAATGTGTACTGCTTTGGTTATGTGGATGGCAGCAGGCTTTGCCATGTTGGAAGCAGGTCTGGTTAGGGGTAAAAATACCGTTGAGATTTTGAACAAAAATGCTCTTTTATATGGTGTTGCGTGTTTTGTTTACTTGGTAGTGGGTTACAACGTCATGTACCCAGCTAATCCAGTTAGTGCTTACATTCCAGGTCTAGATTTCTTCTTAGGTGGAGACAATAGCGTAGCGGATGTGACTTCTGGAGAAGGTGCGCCATATTACTCAACAATGGCTGACTTTATTTTCCAAGCCGTGTTTGCTGCAGCCACTATGTCGATTGTTTCTGGTGCCGTTGCTGAACGTATGCGCTTATGGCCATTCCTTGTGTTTGCCGTAGTCATGGTTGCTGTTATTTATCCGGTAGAAGGTTACTGGAAGTGGGGCGGTGGATTCTTAGATCAATTGGGTTTCCAAGATTTCGCAGGTTCTGTGGTGGTTCATATGGCCGGTGCTGCAGCCGCATTAGCAGCAGTGCTTATGGTTGGGCCACGTAAAGGGCGTTACGGAAAAAATGGCGAAGTACGCGCTATTCCAGGAGCAAACTTACCTTTAGCAACTCTTGGTATGTTTATTCTTTGGATGGGGTGGTTCGGTTTTAATGGTGGTTCTGAGTTAAAAATCTCTAATGTGGAAGAAGCGAATGCTGTTGCAAAGATCTTCGTTAATACCAATGCGGCTGCCGCGGCGGGTATGATCGTTGCTGCATTATTGGCTCGAGCATTGTTTGGCAAAACAGACTTAACAATGACAATTAACGGTGCATTAGCAGGTCTTGTTGCAATTACCGCAGAGCCATTAGCACCTTCAGCAACTGTTGCTTCTTTAGTTGGTGCAATTGGTGGTGTTGTGGTTGTTTTCTCTGTCTTGTTGTTGGATAAGCTGAAACTAGATGATCCTGTAGGCGCGATTTCAGTTCATGGTGCTGCTGGCATCTGGGGGATTTTTGCTGTGTTGATTTCCAATGATGATGCCACTTTCATGGGACAACTGATTGGTACTGTTTGTACATTTGTTTGGATGTTCAGCGCTACTTTGGTTTCTTTGTGGGTTATTAAGAAAGTGATGGGACTTCGAGTCAGCGAAGAAGAAGAGCTTGAAGGCATGGATATGCACGAATGTGGTATGCACGCTTACCCAGAGTTTGGTCAAGAGACCAAATAGTAGTGTTTATATAAAGACTACTATTATGTTGCGCCCCCCTAAGTGCAACAAACAATGAAAGCCCCGTTTAGGGGCTTTTTTGTGGCTGTAGCATGGCGGGTATCGCTTACTCAAAAAGTCTCATGCCTCTGTAAGATAGGTAAAAAAAGGGAGCCGAAGCTCCCAGAGGCGAACATTTTGTTTAGCTGGCTTTTGTTATGTCTTGCTCATTCCAGTTGTCATAAACGCAGCAATGCTGAGTTGACCAACGAACATATACTTCACTGCCAGGCGCAATCTCGGAATGTTCTCTGGCTACTATTTTCCCCATAATACGTTGTCCAGATGAAGTGATAAGTGAACAGGTGTAGCTTTCTCCAAGGAAGACTGTTTCTTCAACCGTTGCGCTAATCTGATTAATATCACTTGCTAATGGCTCTTGTTCTGCTTGCTCTTTCGATAACACATAGATGTTTTCTGGGCGAATCATGACTAACGCATCAGCTTGATCTGGAATCGGTGTGGCTGGTTTTTTAAGTTTTAATGTTTGTTGTTCGAATTGCGCTTCGGTCTCTGAAACTATTTTAACTTTTAAGAAGTTGGAGTTTCCTAAAAATGACGCCACAAAAGCGTTAGGAGGAGTGTTGTACAAGTCTTTTCCTGAGCCTAATCCAATAATTTCGCCTTCCTTGAAGATAGCAATTCGCTCAGATAATCGCATGGCTTCATCTTGATCATGGGTGACATAAATGATTGTAATGCCAAGTCGTTTATGAATTTGACGCAACTCATCTTGTAGGTCTTCTCGAAGCTTTTTGTCTAAAGCGCCTAATGGTTCATCCATCAGTAGAATTTCAGGCTCATAAACAAGTGCGCGAGCAATAGCGACACGTTGCTTTTGACCGCCTGAAAGCATGCTAGGTCGGCGATCAGCAAAGTCGGTTAGCTGTACCAGTTTTAAGATGTCGTCTACTTTTTTGTCTCGTTCTTGTTTTGGAACCTTACGAATATCCAAAGGAAAGCCAATGTTGTCCCGAACATTCATATGTGGAAATAAAGAGTAATGCTGGAAAACCATACCAATGCCACGTTTGTGGGATGGCACCTCGATTAATGATTTATCGTTAAGACGTATTTCTCCCGATGTGGGTGTTTCAAATCCTGCAATCATAGAAAGTGTCGTACTTTTCCCTGAACCGCTGGACCCTAAGAAGGTGAGAAACTCTCCTTTTTCTATATCAAGGTTGATGTGGTTGACGGCAGTGAACTCTCCGTACTCTTTGTTAAGTTGTTTTAGCGTAACCAATGAGGATGAATTTTGCTGAGTTAACATAGATAAAAAGCTCCTAAGCGTTAGGCCTGTTGGCTACGCTTCTGTAAAGTATTTGAGACAAGCATGATCAATATAGAAAGAAGAATAAGTAGGGTAGAAGCCACTGCGATGACAGGAGTCAGGTCCTGACGTAAGGTAGACCACATTTTCACAGGGAGAGTTTGCAATTCTGGGCTGGCCATCATGACGCTGATGACGACTTCGTCCCAAGACACTAGAAACGCAAATAAAGCACCTGAAAAAATGCCTGGTTTGATGGCAGGAAAAGTAACCTTAAAAATGGCGTACAGTCGGTTTGCACCGCAAATTACGGCTGCGTCTTCAATGGATTTATCAAATAACTTTAATGAGTTAATGATAGAGATGATTGCGAAAGGTAAAGCTACAATGACATGACTAATGATAAAGGCGACCAAGGTGCCAGTTAGCCCTAAACTGAGAAACATGCTGTAGGTGGCAACAGCAATGATCACCACTGGGACTATCATAGGCAGAGTGAACAAACTGTATAGGTAATCACGTCCGGCAAATTTCCCTCTTACTAAGGCAAACGATGCAGGTAATGCAATCAATGTCGCTAAAATAGAAGTAATAAGAGCGACTTGTAAGCTAGTGAGAGCGGATTCAATCCATTGAGGGTTTTCAAAAAAGCGTTCATACCATTTTGTCGTCCAATGTGGCGGAGGGAATACCAACCATTGAGAAGAACCGAACGAAAGTGCAACGATAAAAAATATAGGTAATGCTAAAAATGACGCAATAGCCCCTGTGATGAAGTAAAGAGTGGACTTAAGTTTCCAACCCATCGACTGTTGAGTTAATAACATACTAGTCTCCTGTGTTAGATGAAGTTGGAGAATCTGTTTGGATTTTTAGATAGATATAGAACATCACTAAGGTCACCAAAATAAGAATAGAAGCTGAGGCGCTTGCAATTCCCCAATTTAAAAAGTTTTGAATTTGCTGAACAATGAACTCAGGAAGCATCATGTTGCTAACTCCCCCTAGCAATGCTGGTGTCACGTAATAACCGAGGGACATCACGAAAACCATTAACGCTCCAGAGAAAATTCCTGGTTTGCATAAAGGGATGAAAACACGGAAAAAGACTGTTCTAGCAGGTGCGCCACAAACGGATGCGGCTTGCAAAATCATTGGGTCAATAGTGCTCATAGAAGCTTGTAGTGGTAAGACGACAAACGGAATCATTATATAAGTCATGCCGATAATGACGCCGGCTAGGTTATGCACTAGTTCAAGAGGCTGGTCTATGATGCCTATTCCCATAAGTACTTTATTCAGTACGCCTGAAGACTGCAGCAATACTAACCATGAGTAGGTACGAGCTAATAAGCTAGTCCACATTGAAAGCAGAACAATATTCAGGAGCAATCTTCCCCATCCTTTTGGAAAAAGGGTTATGCACCATGCAAGAGGGAAACCTAATAAAATGGCAAACAGTGTCACTAGAGTGGCCACTAAGAATGTATTCCCAAGGACCTGTATGTAGGTTGATGTCGCGAGGAGTTCTGAAAAGTTGCCTAATCCTAACGTGGGTTCAGTCACACTTTTAATGAGTAACCCAATTAAGGGGATGAGAAAAAAAATCCCTAAAAAAAGCAAAATAGGTAAGAGAAGCAAAATACCTTTTGGCTTACGATGAGAAGTACTTAAAAACATAGTTTTTACCTTTAAAGACACTGAGCAATCGCTTGCTCAGTGTTTAATTAAAATGGAAAGGGGTAAATCACTGTGTTATTTCAGTAACCAGTTGTTCCAGCGAGTACTGATCTCTTGGCCATGTTCTGCCCAATATTTGTAGTCTAAGGACACTTGGTCTTCTGAGTAGCTTGTAGGAAGGTAAGCATTGATACCTTTATCGATGAGCTCGCTACTTTGAGTGTTAATAGGGGAGTAAGCCGTCATGGTTGCAAAGTCAGCTTGTCCTTGTGCGCTTGTTGAGTAAGCTAAGAACTTCATCGCAGCATCTTTATTTTTTGCGCCTTTAGGAATGACTAAGAAATCGGACATGACGAGATTGTTTTCCCAGCTTACGCCAATAGGAAGACCATCTTCTTGTAATGAGAAAACACGACCGTTCCAAAACATACCCATTGATGCTTCACCAGAAGCCAGTAATTGTTGTGATTGAGCACCACCACCCCACCAAATGATTTTATCTTTAATTGAATCTAGCTTTGTGAAAGCTCGATCTAGATCAAGAGGGTAGAGTTCGTCGGCTTTTACTCCGTCAGCAATAAGTGCCATTTCAAGAACACCAGGGCTTGGCCATTTATACAGAGCACGTTTTCCAGGGTAGTTTTCTAAATCAAATAATTGCTCCCAAGAAGTAGGTTCACCAGATATTTGACTTTTGTTGTAGGCGAGAATGAAAGAGAAATAGAAAGAGCCGATACCATAATCAGATACGAATCTAGGATCGATATGGGTAGTGTCAATGATGGAGAAGTCTAATGGTTCAAGTAGCCCTTCACTTGCAGCACGATAAGCAAAATCAGCTTCAACATCTACAAGATCCCATTGAACGTTACCGCTCTCGACCATGGCTTTTAGCTTGCCGTAATCTGTTGGACCATCTTGTATTACTTTTATGTCTGTACTAGCTGTAAAAGGCATCGCCCATGCTTGTTGTTGCGCTTCTTGAGTGGAGCCGCCCCAACTTACAAAGTTCATTGACTCGTTTGCATGAATTGCTGTTGCCGTAATGCTAATAGCGAACGCTAGAATGCCACTTTTAAATCGTTTGTTCATTTTTATGTTCCTTTTACTTTTTAATTATGGATAGCTTTTCGTCTTTTTAGTCTCTTTCTATCAGTGATTTTTATTGGTTAAAAAACACACTAGAGATCTACCATATTATGGTATTCCATAATATGGTCAAGCTGCTTTTACACTTTTTTCATATCGTGCGGATTTATTCACAAGTAAAAAGTTGATGTTGCGATTGATGAGCAACAAGCGGCATTTGGCAAAAAACCAAGCAAAAGAAGGCTGGTAGCGAGAGGGTAAAGGAAAAAAAGAAGCAGGTAGGTAAAGCGGTAATATAACGACTGCACAGAGGCAAGCCGTTATAAAAAAATTAAATTTGAGGAAGGCCTTTTAGAATAAGTACGGTGGCATTACTGCAAGAAAGGCGATGCTGTCGGGCATGTTGGTAGGCGTCAGAGTGATAGCAAGCCAAAGCCGTCTCATAACTGTCAAATTCAAATACAACGGCACGAGTAGGCGTAGGGTTTGCTCCCTCTAACACAGTAAAGTCCTCTCCGCGGGAAAGCATGCGAGCGCCAAATGCACTTAAGGCAGAAGGAGCTTCAGCAAGGTACGCCTCGTATTGGTCGATATTTTCAACTTGGACATGTGCGATCCAATAACCTTTCATCTTTACCTCCTAAATATTATTCATTCGGTTCTAATAAACCTTTTTCCGTTAATAATGCTCGTGCTATACGGAAGCATTCAACGCCCTGTGGAACACCACAATAGATTGCAATGGTATGCAGAATAGCGCGTATTTCTTCAACGCTTACGCCATTATTGATGGCGCCATTTAAGTGAAGCTCCCATTCTTCCATTTTGCCTAATGCTGCAATCATGGTTAAGTTCATCATAGAGCGAGTTTTGGCATCGATAGTTTCATCACCCCATCCGAATCCCCAACACCATTCTGTCATTGCTTCTTGAAAGGGAAGGTTAAACGCGTCTGCTTTTTTTAGGTTGCGCTCAACATACTCATTACCAAGGGTTGCTTTGCGCTTTGAAAGGCCTAATTCAAATCGTTCTTTGTTCATACATCGTTTCCTTTATCTATGTGTGTCGCTATTTCATAGGCTTCGCGTAAATGGCGCTCGCATATTTCTACAGCGGCTTCGGGGTTGTGTTCCTCAAGAGCCTTAACCATGTCGTATAGATCTTTTGGGCCTGCTGTTTTTCGGCCTCGAGCACTTAGAGTGAATGCTCTTAAACGAGATATTCTGGAGTTCAACTGTTCAACCAATACCCACGCAACATGCTTTTCGGCGGTTTTGAAGATGAGTTCGTAGAAACTTGTTGTGAGTTTTAAAGCATTTTTAATGTCATCTTTTTGAAGGTGCAGTGCAATTTCATCATGCAATCTATAAAGCTCAGTAATGATTTCAGGGGTAATGACTTCGCTACAGGCTTTAACAGCGGTGCTTTCTAATAAAGCACGAATTTCATATATTTCACGAGCTTCTGAGTCGCTGATAGAGGCGACAACAAATCCTGAATTAGGAATACCTTTTACCAATCTCTCACTTTCCAAATGTCGAATGCATTCCCGTACAACCGTTCGGCTTACTCCCATGGTTTCGCATAAGTTTCGTTCAACCAAGCGCGTGCCTGGTTTTAATGAGTTACTTGTAATGGCATCTCGTAATGTTGTTAGTGCGGTTTCCTTGAGGGTTTTTGGGCGTTCAACCTTTTGCATTAGATTATTTGTCCTTTTTCTAAAAAAATATTTTTTCACATATTAGCACAATATTGGTTGAACTATAAAAGATAGTATGTTTATGTTTATATCATATGGTATACCATACTACAAAGTTAATTTATTCATCATTGTTGAGCTTTAGGAAATCGTTATGAGTTTAGAGATTCGAAAAATAGTCTGTTTTGAAGAAGAAACCTTAATTGAAGGATTCAAAGAAGCTGACAAACCTTTGCGCATGTTTGCTGCTGCGGCTGTGGTCAAAAACCCGTGGGCTGGTCGTTATGTTGAAGACTTAAGACCTTTAGTGCTGGAGTATGGCCCTCAGTTAGGCAAGTTGCTGACGGATCGTATTTGTGAAATAGCTGGTGGTGCAGAAAACATTGAAGCATTTGGTAAAGCAGCTGTAGTTGGTTTGGATGGTGAGATTGAGCACGCCTCTGCTCTTATTCATACATTACATTTTGGCAATTTCTACCGTGAAGCTGTCGAAGCAAAATCTTTCTTATCTTTCTCTAATACTCGTGGCCCTGCAAATGCTGCTATCGCCGTTCCTATGATGGATAAAAATGATGGTGGCCGTCGATCTCATTATTTAACGCTGCAATTTAATATTTGTGATGCTCCAAGAGATGACGAAATTGTTGTGGTGTTGGGTGGTGCAACAGGTGGGCGACCTCATCACCGAATTGGTGATAGATATCAAGAGCTTAAGGAGTTAGGGCATGATATCGACAATCCCGCAGCGGTTTAAATCATCGCAAGGTTTATCTTATGTGAAGATGGGGAGTGGCCCATCTCTGGTTCTTATTCATGGTGTTGGATTAAGGCTGGAAGCATGGTTAAACCAAATGAGTGCGTTGGCTGAGTATTTTACTGTTTATGCAGTAGATATGCCTGGTCATGGCGAAAGTGATCTTTTTCCAGAGTGCCGGAATATAAGTGATTACACTGATGTGTTGGCTCGTTGGATTGAGAGTGATGTCGTGTTTCCTGTGGTGATTGCAGGGCATTCTATGGGGTCTATGATCGCGCTTAATTTTGCCATTCGTTACCCATCAAAATGTTCTGGTGTCATTGCGATGAACTCTGTTTTTCGTCGGTCAGAAAAGGCAAAAGAAGCTGTCCAGCACCGAGTGATGCAGATAAAAGAAAACATTACGAGTGAAAACATCACTGCACCGATAAAGCGTTGGTTTGATTTTCCATTAAAAGGTGACGATGTCCAAAACGCTCAATTTTGTCGTGAGTGGTTGGAGCAAGCTTCGCTAGACGGTTATCGACAGGCTTATGAAGTGTTTTGCTTGAACGACGGACCTGAAGATTCAGAGCTTCGAGCACTTAATGTTCCTGCTTTGTTTTTAACTGGCCGAGGTGATCCAAACTCGACAGCAGAAATGTCTGAAGCAATGGCAAAGCTTTGTCCAGAAGGCGAATGCTACCTTGTTGAAGGGGCTCGGCATATGGCTCCTATGACTCATTATCAAGAAATCA
The DNA here is from genome assembly GCF_047525555.1 of Marinomonas algae. Taxonomy (NCBI): domain Bacteria; kingdom Pseudomonadati; phylum Pseudomonadota; class Gammaproteobacteria; order Oceanospirillales; family Oceanospirillaceae; genus Marinomonas; species Marinomonas algae. The sequence continues at coordinate 33,940 of NZ_JBLIXK010000007.1, forward strand.
ATTCAGCAATTGTTAAGTTTTTTCAACAGAGTATTAACTCTATAGAGGAAGTTTCCCATGAGTACGAATGATCCCCGAGCCTTACGTAATGCATTTGGTTCTTTTATGACCGGCATTACGGTCGTTACTGCGGTGAGTAAAACTGGAGAAAAAGTAGGGTTTACAGCCAATTCTTTTACATCAGTATCCATGGATCCTCCGCTTTTGCTGGTTTGCCCTGCGAATAAGCTGTCTAGTTTTGACGTATTTGAGCAGTGTGAACACTTTGCTGTGAGCATTCTTGCAGAAGACCAACAGGATGTTTCCAATACTTTTGCTGGCTCGAAAGAGGATAGATTTGCACAAGTTGATTGGTTTGAAGATGAGTTTGGAACGCCACTGATTCGTGATGCCGTGACACACTTTTCATGTTCTGCATTTGAGAAAATATCAGCCGGTGATCATCTTATGCTGGTTGGCAAAGTAGAGTCATTTAATACAACTGAAAAGTTCGGTTTGGGTTATGCCAAAGGCGGTTACTTTAGCTTAGGAATGGAGCATAAAGCAGAAGAAATGGCTCATGGTAAATGTGCTCGTGTTGGTGGGCTCATTGAATCTTCAGATAAGTTGTTAGTGCAAAAATCAGCAGCAGGGTATCAGTTGCCGACCGTTGATGTTTTGGCGGATAAAGGGTCTCGGGCGTCTTTGGAGCAATTTATGCTTAATTTAGGCGGAGGCTATGAGATTGGTCAGGCATTTTCAGTGTATGAAAAAGCTCAAACTGGCAACTTTGTTGCTTTTTATCGCGTAGAACATGCTGAACAAACAGCACCAGAAGGATATGAGTATGTTCCTTTAGGTGACTTGCCGAAGTTGTCATTTGCTTCTGCAGACCTGACGTCCATGGTCAGTCGTTTTGTTAGCGAGAAGAAAAATGGTGTATTTCGTTTGTATTTTGGCAATGAAGTAGAAGGAGATGTTCGATGAAGTTTTCATTGTTCGCTCATATGGAGCGCGTTAACGAACAGCAACGTCAAGCCGAGCTTTATGAGGAGTTTTTATCTCTTTGTAAAATGGCGGACGAAGGTGGTATGACGACGATATGGACAGGTGAACATCATGGTATGGATTTTACCATTGCGCCTAACCCATTTTTAAATTTGATTGATATAGCGCACCAAACTAAAAATGTTCGACTGGGGACAGGTACGGTAGTCGCACCATTTTGGCACCCGATAAAGCTCGCTGGTGAAGCCGCAATGACAGATCTTGTCACTGGTGGCCGTTTGGAATTAGGCATTGCTCGCGGTGCTTATAGTTTTGAGTACGAACGTATGGTGCCTGGTGGCATTGACGCATGGCAAGCGGGTGAATGTTTAAGAGAAATGGTTCCTGCGATTAAAGGTTTGTGGAAAGGGGATTATGCTCAAGATAGTAAGCATTATAGCTTCCCTAAAACCACATCATCTCCAAAACCTTTGACTGAAGATGGCCCTCCAATTTGGGTTGCAGCTCGAGACATTAATAGTCATGAGTTTGCCGTGAGTCAGGATTGTAATGTGCAAGTTACCCCATTGTGGCAAGGCATCGAAGAAGTAGAGTCGCTTATTGAAAAATACAAAGAAGCTTGTACCAAGTACGATAAGCGTACCAAGATCATGATTCTACAGCATGCTTATGTTTCAAATGATGAAGCAGAGTTGGCACAAGCGGCTCGTAAACTGCATGAGTTCTACTGCTACTTTGGTGCTTGGTTCAAAAATGAACGTCCGATTAATCAAGGTTTAATTGAAGCGTTGAGCCAAGAAGAAATAGACAATCACCCATTTTATAAGCGTGATGCTATTCGTAAGGATTTGATGATAGGCACGTCGAAACAAATCATCGAACGTCTGAAATATTATGAAGACCTAGGCTATGACGAATTTTCTTATTGGAGTGATTCAAGTATGAGCCGAGTTGAAAAAGAAGCTTCACTGCGCCGATTCATTGACGAAGTGATGCCTGCATTTAACTAAAAATTTAGAGAAGTCAGTCGTATGTCAAAACTAACATTACCTCACTACTCCCTTTTTATTGATAATGAGTGGGTTGAAGGCGCTGCAGGCAATGTAATGCCAACAATAAATCCAGCCACAGGTGAAAAGTGGGCGACGTTTGCCTGCGCTGAGCCAGAAGATGTGGATCGAGCTGTGAAAGCCGCTCGTCGTGCGTTATCAGATCCTGAATGGGCAGGGTTGAGTGCAACCGCCCGTGGCCAATTAATGTGTAAGTTGGCAGATCAATTGGAGCTTAACTCTCAAGCATTGGGTGCAGTCGAAACAACGGACAGCGGGAAGTTAGCAGCAGAAACGCAATCTCAAGCTAAATATGTTGCGAATTACTACCGTTATTACGCTGGTTTAGCCGATAAGATAGAAGGGCATACGTTTCCTATTGATAAGCCTGATATGCATGTCTTTACTAAGCCTGAACCTATCGGGGTCGTTGCTGCGGTTGTGCCGTGGAACGCTCAAATGTTTCTGACAGCGACAAAACTTGCTCCAGCATTAGCGGCAGGTTGCAGTGTAATTATTAAAGCATCTGAAATTGCCCCTGCCGCTATTTTGGAATTTGCTAAGTTGATACAAGCGGCTGGCTTTCCTAAAGGTGTGGTTTCAGTAATTACAGGTGACGCTAAAGGCTGTGCGATACCTCTAACATCTCATCCAGATATAGACAGGCTTGCATTTACGGGGGGCCCTGAAACGGCGAAGCATGTTGTTCGTAACACAGCGAATAATTTTGCGATCACTTCTCTCGAATTGGGAGGAAAATCGCCCATTATTGTTTTTAATGATGCCAATTTAGAAAGTGCGGTTAACGGTATTATTGCCGGTAATTTTGGGGCGTCTGGGCAATCTTGTGTCGCTGGTTCTCGAGTTTATGTTCAGCGTGATTTTTACCCTATCTTGCGTGACAAACTGTTAGAGCGAACCGCTCAGATCTGTGTTGGTGACCCTCTTGACTCCACTTCTCACATTGGGCCGTTATGTACATTGGCTCAGGTAGAGACCATAGAAGACGCGCTGGCTAAAGCGGTTGAGCAAGGAGGCAAAATTTTAATGGGCGGAACTCGTTTACCTGATTTGGGTTCAGATTACTATTTTGCTCCGACGATTGTGGAATGTCCTAACCATGACGTTGAAACCTTGCATGTTGAGATGTTTGGTCCTGTTTTATCGATTGCCTGCTTTGATACAGAGGAAGAAGCCATTGCCTTAGCCAATGATTCTGAATTTGGTCTAGGGTCTGGATTATTTACCGAGAACCTTTCTAAAGCTTTACGCGTGTCGCAAAAAATTCAGTCTGGTATTTGTTGGGTGAATACTTATCGAGCTGTGTCTTACATGGCACCTTTTGGCGGTGTAAACCAATCTGGTTATGGTCGTGAGGCTGGTATTCAAGCGATTCAAGACTATATACGAGTACGAACCACCTGGATTAGTACGTCAAGTGAACCTATGTCTAACCCATTTGTTATGCGTTAGATAACTCCAAACTCAGCTTCATTAATCGTTTTCAATGTTGTCTAGGTGATGTACGCATCACCTAGAGTGCATTGTTGTTATTTCAATAAAGCATTTGGCTCAAAGTACAAGTTGATCTCGTTAAGGGTTGCAGTAGCGAGATAAGAGACCTTAAAAATCCCCAAAATAAATGTAAGGCGGCTCAGTCTGCGAGTCCGTGCCAATAAGCTCATGTATTTCTGAGGCTTGGCATTTCGCCTAGGAGAATATGATGATCGAACAGATGTTAAGTGATACTAGCCTTTTAAAAACACAGGGTTTTATTAATGGTCAGTGGGTTTCCGCTGAGAATGGTGCTGAGTTTGATGTGGTTAATCCTGCCTCTAATGAAGTCATTGCTCGAGTGGCTGATTTGGGCGGTAAAGAAACCAAACAAGCAATTGAGCTTGCGCATGATGCCATGGCGGTTTGGTCTAAAAAGACACCAAAAGAAAAGTCGGCAGTGTTGCGGAAGTGGTTCGATTTGGTCATGGAAAATAAAGATGATTTGGCCAAAATTATGACGCTTGAACAAGGCAAAATATTTGCCGAAGCTCGAGGAGAAGTAATCTATGGAGCGTCGTATATAGAATGGTTTGCTGAAGAAGCGAAGCGCATATATGGGGATGTTTTACCTAGTACAAGTACAGATCGTCGTTCACTTGTTATTAAGCAACCTATTGGGGTTGTGGGTGCCATTACACCATGGAATTTCCCTGTGGCTATGATTACTCGAAAGGTGGCTCCTGCTTTAGCGGCTGGCTGTTCTATTGTCTTAAAGCCAGCCGCGGAAACACCATTGTCCGCTCTTGCTTTGGCCGAGTTGGCTCAGCGCGCAGGTATTCCAAGTGGCATGTTTAATGTGGTTCCAGGCGTTGCAGCAGCAGAGATAGGAGAGCAATTAACAGGGCACTCATTAGTTAAAAAAGTCACTTTTACTGGTTCTACTCGAGTTGGAAAAATTCTAATGGCTCAGGCCGCTCAAACAGTCAAACGTACATCAATGGAATTAGGAGGGAATGCGCCAGTATTGGTGTTTGACGATGCTGATATGGATAAAGCCGTTGAAGGTGCCTTAGCCGCTAAATTTCGTAATGCGGGTCAAACCTGTATTTGTGCTAACCGTATTCTTGTTCAAAGTGGTGTTTATGAAGAGTTTGTCAGCAAATATACGGAAAAAGTGCAGGCTTTCGTTGTCGGAAATGGCCTTGCTGAAAAAAGTACTATGGGGCCGCTTATAACTCGAATTGCTGTTGAAAATGTTTCTTCACTAGTAGAAGACGCCCTGAGCAAAGGGGCTAAGTTAACGGCTGGTGGTGATAATAGCGGAGCAGAAGGGGGCTATTTTTTCCAACCAACCGTGATTCGAGATGCAGATCAAAGTATGCGTATCGCCAAGGAAGAAGTTTTTGGGCCTGTTGCTCCTATTTTTCGGTTTGATACAGAAGAAGAGGCCGTCGCCATGGCCAATGATACGGAGTTTGGTTTGGCTGCGTATTTGTTTACGAAAGATCAATCTCGTTCATGGCGAATCAGTGAGCGTTTAGATTACGGCATGGTTGGCGTAAACGAGACGGCCATCAGCTCTGAAGTGATTCCTTTTGGTGGTGTCAAAGAGTCAGGCCAAGGACGAGAAGGCTCTAAGTATGGCTTAGAGGATTATCTAGAAATGAAATATGTTTGTTTAGGGGATATTTAATCGTTTTAGTCAATAAAAACAGATGCCTATGAAGTAGTTCCCTTAAATGGGAACTACTTGTGAGATGGCTTTTGCCGTTTTCAATAGTTGGTTTTTTGTCTCTTCAAACTTCTCTGGATCATTCATCACTTGGTCGGCGCCGGAAATATTGATCGCGGCGACTACTTTTCCCATGTAATTATGGATTGGTGCGGCGATGGCGGTGGCGTTGTCCGAGCGATTACTAGAGTAACCTTGCTGCCATTCATCTTTTAACAAACGCTTTAATTCTGCGATGGTTTGCGGATGCGGATGAGGGTGCATGTCTAGCTGCTGGGTCTGATAAATAGCACTGAACTCGATATCACTCAGTTGCTGCAATAAAACTCGTCCCATGGCGCTAGTGTGACAGGGTAGCCGAGTTCCTAGCGGGATATTGACGGACAGTCGTTGTGAGGCTTGTGCTCGATAGATATAGAGCGTATCCAGTCCATCGCGTATCGCCAAATGACAAGAAATAGAAGTCTCATCTCTGAGCTGATTCAAATGTGGTGCAGCCACGTCGATTAAATCTTTCCCTGCCAAGTAAGCAAAACCACGGGACACTATCTGTGGGCCTAGTTCATAAGCGTTGCGTGCGACTTTTTTTAAATACCCTCTATCTAGCAAGGTTTGTACGATTCGGTAAGTCGATGAAGCACTCACGCCAAGCTGATCTGCGAAGTCTTGAGTGCTTAATACACGATGGTTGGCATCGAATAGTTCGATAATGTGCAGGCCTCTTACTAAAGCGGGTACTTGATACTCTGTTGTCTTCGTCATCTTTTTATCCAAATACAAATGTATTTTTACTATATGAATTAATTTGTGAGATATGAGCTTTTATTTGGTTAAGTTATTGTCATAACTATTTCTTAAGAATATATTTAATTTACTGTAAATAAACAAATCAATTTATGACTTTTATTCATTAATAAAGTGCTCTAGGAGAAAAAATGTCTGAATCAAAAGAGTTTGTTCTTAAAGCGGCTTGTGATGCAACGAGTGGAATTGTGGCTTCCGTGACGTCTTACCTAGCAGACTTAGGCTGTTATATCGCAGAAATGCATCAATATGATGATGAAGAAAATAAACGCTTTTTTATGCGTGCAGTGTGTCGCATCGAATCTGCAGAAACGAGCTTAGATACAGTTCGAGCAGGTTTTGACGCACAAGTGGCTCCATTCAATATGGAGTGGGATATGACGGATACAGCATCCCCTATGCGTGTTTTATTGATGGTCAGTAAATTTGATCATTGTTTGGACGACTTATTGTACCGCCATCGTAAAGGCGAGTTGCCAATGGAAATTACCGCCATTGTGTCTAACCATAAAGATTTGCGCCCAATGGCTGAACGTGAAGGTATCCGCTTTGTACATTTGCCTGTCAATAAAGAAAACAAGCTAGAACAAGAGGCGGCTTTGTTGGACATAGTGAAAGAAACCAAAACGGATTTGATTGTATTGGCTCGTTACATGCAAATTCTTTCAGATGGTCTATGTAAAGAACTCAACGGCCGCGCGATTAATATTCACCATTCTTTCCTACCTGGATTTAAAGGTGCCAAGCCTTATCACCAAGCCCATGAACGAGGTGTGAAGTTAATTGGCGCTACGGCCCATTATGTGACGTCTGACTTAGATGAAGGGCCAATCATTTCTCAATCGGTTCAGCCTGTTGATCATACGTTCTCGCCAGATCGTTTGGTGGCAGTGGGTCGTGATACAGAAACCGTTGCTCTTGCTACCGCAGTGCGTCTGCACCTAGAAAATCGGGTGTTTATGTACGGTAACAAAACCGTTGTTTTTAAATAATTGAGGAGAGCAAACATGACGTTCAAGGTCATTGACGGTAAAAGTGTGGCAGACGATCTGGTTGAAGAAGTTCGTTTAGAAGTGCAGCAAATGTGTGAAGCCGGACATGCAGCGCCAGGTTTGGCTGTTGTGCTAGTGGGAGACGACCCTGCCAGTGGCGTTTATGTGCGCAACAAGATTCGACGAGCTGAGCAAGCAGGCATTCGTTCTATTGAAAAGCGTATGTCGGCAGATTGTAGCCAAGAAGAATTAGACGCAGTGGTCGAAGCGTTGAACCAAGACGATGAAGTACATGGCATTTTAGTTCAGTTACCTCTTCCTAAGCATTTATCAGAAGAACGTATTATCCGTTTGATTTCACCGCAAAAAGACGTGGATGGATTTCATCCAGTGAATGTCGGTTTGTTAGGCACAGGGCAAGCGGATTTGATTCCTTGTACTCCGCTAGGTTGTCTGGAAATGCTGCAGCGAGAATTAGGTGATTTGTCTGGTAAGCATGCGGTGATTGTGGGTCGATCAAATATCGTTGGTAAACCAATGGCGAACCTTTTATTGCAGGCAAACTGCACCATCACGGTTGTGCATTCTCGAACGCCAAACGCGAGCGAAATTAGCCGCATGGCGGATATTGTAGTAGCCGCTGTTGGTGTGCCTAAGCTGGTGGACGATGCTTGGATTAAACCCGGTGCGGTTGTGATTGATGTTGGTATCAATGCGATTGAACTTGATGGTAAGCGTAAATTAGTCGGCGATGTGGACTACGACAAAGTCGCACCCATGTGTCAGGCGATTACACCGGTTCCTGGTGGTGTAGGACCAATGACCATCGCTTGTTTGATGAAAAATACTCTAGTGGCTGCGAAACGATTAATGAACATTTCGCATTAAGCCGGTTATACACGATTTAAAAGAGGATCTCTGCTATGCCATTTTCTCTGTTGAAATATGGTCTTTCCAATGATTATCCATTTGAGAAAGATGCGGACTTGCCAACACCGACCGAGCTAAAACGCCATTATGATGTGGTCATCATTGGCGGCGGTGGTCATGGCGTGGCAACTGCTTATTATCTAGCGAAATATCACGGTATTACTAATGTCGCTATTTTGGAAAAAGGCTACTTAGGTGGAGGAAACACGGCTCGTAATACGGCGGTGATTCGATCTAACTATTTGACATCTGAAGGGGTGAAATTCTACAAGCAATCGGTTGACCTCTTTCAGGGGCTATCTAACGAGTTTGACTTCAACATTATGTATTCGTCTCGTGGCCAACTGACTCTTGCTCACACAGATGCCACAGTGCGCTCATTTCGTCAGCGTACGGAAGTGAATAAGCACTTTGGTGGTCGTACTGAATTGATCGATCCGAAGCAAATCAAAGAGTTGGTACCTACCTTGAACATGAACCCAGCTGATATGCCTATTTTAGCGGGTCTTTGGCACATTGATGGGGCAACCGCTCGACACGATGCGGTTGCTTGGGGTTACGCAAAAGGCGCGACTCAACGTGGCGTTGAATTGCACCAATTAACCGAAGTGACAGGCGTTACGGTTGATCATGGGAAAGTCGTTGGCGTAGAGACTAATCGCGGCAAGGTGAGTTGTGGTTGTGTGGTTCAAGCGGTTGCTGGTCACAGTTCCATTGTGGCGGCGATGGCGGGCATTAAGATGCCAATTACGACGTATCCGTTGCAAGCCATGGTTACTCAACCTGTAAAACCATTCTTAGATCCATTAGTCAGCTCTTCTGCTTTGCATTGCTATGTGCAGCAAACTGGCCGTGGAGAAATCGTCTTCGGTGGCGGATCGGATCCTTATCCTTTGTACAACACCCGTTCCACTTTGGATTTAAAAGAAAGTCTATTAGCCAGTGCGGTAGAAATGTTTCCTTTCATGGCGAACCTTAAGCTAATGCGTCAATGGGCTGGTATTACAGATATGACATCAGATTACAGCCCAATAATGGGGTTAAGCCCAGTAGAGAATTATTACCTTGATGCTGGCTGGGGAACGTGGGGATTTAAGGCGACACCAATCTGCGGGAAAACTATGGCTGAATTGGTTGCAAATGGCGGTAAGGTGCCAGATTTGATTGCGCCTTTTGCTATGGATCGCTTTGATGTTTTCCGCCAAGTCAATGAAATGGGCGCGACGGCCGCTAGTCACTAGGAGGATCGAAATGAAATTAATGACTTGTCCATTAAATGGCCCTAGAAACATCACCGAATTTGTCTACGGCGGTGAAGTGAAAGAAATGCCTAACCATAAAACCTGCAGTGACAAAGAGTGGGCCGATTACGTTTTTTACTCTGATAACACAGTGAAAGTGATTCAAGAATGGTGGTTTCATTCACCTTCTGGCTACTGGTTTATTGCTGAGCGTCACACCGCGAGCGATGAAATTTTACGAACCTATGATCCATCTGAGTTGTATCAAGACAGAGTCGATTTTGAACAGGGTGAAAATCTTCAGGAGGGAAGAGCATGAGTGCTTTAGACCGTTTGCCTGCCCCAATGGGGTCGTTAATTAATCGTAATAAAAAGATCAATTTCGAATTTGAAGACTATCGTTATATGGGCTTTGAAGGTGACACCATTGCCAGCGCTTTGATCGCGAATGATCAATGGCTTATGTCCCGTTCCTTTAAATACCATCGACCACGAGCGCCATTAACCATGGCGGGACAAGATGCAAATACGCTTGTTCAGTTGCCTGAAGAACCGAATGTCTTGGCAGATAGAACAGACATCAAGAAAGGCATGTGCGTGTTTGGCCAAAACTATTCCGGCACGTTAGAAGACGATGCTGATGATAAGTTAGGTTACGCAGGGCGTTTTATGCCAGTAGGCTTTTATTACCGTGCGTTTTATAAGCCAAAAGGGATTTGGGATAAGTGGGAACCCTTCATCCGTAAAAAAGCAGGATTAGGCTTTGCCGATCTAACTTTCCGACCTAGCTATTACGATAAAGCTTATGGTTTTTGTGATCTTGCGGTGGTTGGTGCTGGCCCTGCCGGTTTAGCGGCAGCCATTCAAGCGGCAGAAGCGGGAGCTAAAGTCATCTTGATTGATGAAAATAAGCAGCTTGGCGGTGCGCTTACTTACCACAGATTTGATGCTGAAGGCGGCTTGGCAGAAAGCACGTTACAGTCTTTGGTTGCCAAGGTTGATCAACATCCAAACATTCAAGTAATGACAGAAGCGGTTTGTAATGCTTGGTTCGCAGACAATTATTTGCCTGTTATTCAAGGCAAGCGAATGCATAAAATCCGAGCGAAGCAATGTATTGTGGCTTCTGGTGCCTTTGAGCAGCATGTTGTTTTCCGCAATAACGACCTTCCTGGCGTGGTGATGTCCAGCGCAGCGATGCGTCTGATGAAGCATTATGCGATCAAACCGGGTGACCGAGCGGTTGTGTTAACAGGAAACGATGACGGTTACTTGGCTGCGATTGAAATGGCGCAACAAGGTGTTACGGTGTCTTTGATTGTTGATATGCGTAAAGAAGGCGCGTCATCGGAATTATCCGACATGGCGAAGTCATTAGGCATCGCGATTAAAACCAACTCGACCGTGTTTGAAGCGGTTTCAAGTCATGACAAAAAGCATTTGGCGGCGGTTCGAGTCCATTCTATTGCTGAGCAAGGCAAGGTCGCTCGCAATGGCGTCACAATTCCATGTGACTTACTCTGCATGTCGGCTGGTTATATGCCAACTTATCAGCTTTTGTGTCAGGGGGGCGCAAAGCTTCAATATGACGATGCCAGCGCTCGTTTCACGTTAACAGGTTTGCCGAAAGGCGTTGCTATCGCGGGCTCTGTGAACGGTGTTCACGATTTAGACGCTGTGATGAAAGATGGCCAAAGAGCAGCGCAAGAAATGCTGGTTGCATTAGGTTTGGCAGATAAGCCCTTTGAAGCGGTGACTTGTACTAAAAATACCAACTTTGATTGGCCTATTTTTAAACATCCAAAAGGCAAAGAATTTGTTGATTTGGATGAAGACTTACAAGCCAAAGACATTATTAATGCGACCCGTTTAGGTTATCGCGATATTCAGTTGGTGAAGCGTTTTTCTACGGTTGGAATGGGGCCTTCTCAAGGTCGTCACTCAGCTTTGCCGACGGCGCGTTTGGTGGCGAAGGCAACAGAGCGTACTGTTAGCGAAACTGGCGTGACGACGGCTCGTCCACCTTTTGTTCCTGAGAAATTAGCGAACATTGCAGGTCGTATTTTTAACCCTCATCGTTACACGCCAATGCATAAGAGACACCTTGAGTTGGGAGCGCACATGATTCCTGCCGGTGCATGGCGTCGTCCCGCTTTTTATGGCTCTAAAGACAAGCGAAGCGAGTGGATCAAACAAGAAGCCATGGCCGTTCGTAATGCGGTTGGCATTATCGATGTGAGTACGTTAGGTGGCATTGAATTGCGTGGCCCAGATGCCGCAGAATTTATGAACCGCATGTACACTTTCGCTTTCCTTAAGCAGCCAGTTGGTAAAACCCGTTACGCGGTTTTGACCAATGAGCAAGGCGTTGTTGTTGATGATGGTGTGGCGTGTCGTATTGCTGAAGATCATTTTTATGTCACTGCGACAACAGGTGGTGTCGACGCTGTTTATCGTGAGATGACAAAGTGGAATGCTCAATGGCGTTTAAAAGTGGACATTGCCAATGTGACATCTGCTTTTTCAGCGGTCAATATCGCTGGGCCTTTGGCTCGTAAAGTGCTGGAAAAAGTCTGTACGGATGTGGATTTATCAAATGAAGCTTTCCCTTACTTAGGTTACCGAGAAGGCAGCATTGATGGCATGCCAGTGCGATTAATGCGAGTCGGTTTTGTCGGTGAGTTAGGTTATGAAGTTCACATGCCAACCTTGTTTGCTCTGAAAATCTGGGATGAGTTAATGGCGGCTGGTAAAGCCTTTGATATACGACCATTTGGTGTGGAAACACAGCGTTTATTGCGTCTTGAAAAGGGACATATCATTGTCAGCCAAGATACGGACGGTATGTCTCATCCGGGTGAATTATCATTGGATTGGGCGATTGCCCGTAAGAAACCATTTTATGTTGGCAGCCGCTCAGTAGACATTGTGATGGCTCGTCAGCAGACGCGTAAATTGGTTGGTTTTACATTGGATAAACTTTCTCCAAAACCAGAAGAAGGCCACATTGTTTTAGATGCCGCAGGAAGTGATGCAAATATTACAGGGAATGTGACTTCATGTGAGTATTCTCCAACACTGGATACTTATATCGGTTTGGCATTTGTTGGCATTGAACAACAAGATGAAGGCAAGAATTTCCCTATTCGCATTAATGGTCAGGAAGTGTGGGCAACGGTTGTTGCTTTGCCTTTCTATGACCCAACAGGTGCTCGTCAGGAGGTAGCGTAAGATGGCTGAATTTATTGTAAGTGAAAGTGCGGAGTCTCGTCAGAGCCAGATATTTTCTCTTTTGCCTTCGGGCTACCAAAGCTCTATTCAGTTGAAAGACAGCACCACAAAAAGCCGAGTTGGCTTTCGTGGTGTGGGTGTGGAAGCGTTTCTGACCAGTCAAGGCGTTAACTTTCCTAGTGCGCCTAACCAAGCGCTTCTTTCGGAAGCAGGGCTTTGGGTTTTACGCTTGAGTAAAACAGAGTTTTGGCTGGTGGATTTAACGGGAGAGCTATCAAACAGTATTTTTCTTCTTGAGCAGCTCTCTCAAGGCTTAGCAGACGTTTATCGACTTTATTGTCAGCACAGTCATGGGATGTTTGAAATATCAGGAACACTTGGCTCGCAAATGTTTGCAAAAGTATGTGGCGTTGATTTGTCTCATGATAAGTTCGCTGCAGGCTGCATAGCGCAAACCTCTATTGCACGAGTGAATGGCATTATTGTGAATGTTTCGGCTTCTGATAGCGTTTCGGATCGTTATTTACTGTGCAGCGATGTGTCTAGTTCTCAGCATCTTTGGGATGCTTTGATAGACTCCGCGCAAGAATTTTAATCCTTTCTACTAGCCGCTTTTACTTTGTAAAAGCGGCTTTATTTTCCCTTCTTTTCTTTCCTGTATTCCCAGATAAACACTCTATTTTGAGTGTAATCTTTTAAGTTGTTTTGCTCTTTTTCTGTCATCTAAAAAATGCTGTTTTAAATGCGGTAAATCCTTATTTGATTACCCCTTCAAATAATACTCTTAATATCTATAACTTATTGATTTTAATTGATAAATATATTTTATCATTACCCTTTAGGAGTAGTGCTAAGGAGGTATTTCTAATCTCGAACTGGCTCTGTAAAGTGAAGGATATACTTACTGAAACTCAATAAAAAGGAAACCTACACTATGGCAAATTCATGGCGTCGAACAGCCCTAGCATCACGACACGTTGCATTGGGTTCAACCTTAGAAGATTGGAATGGCATGGAAACCGCGTGGACTTATGAAGCTAGCGTAGAAAGCTCCTACGAAACCATACGCACAAAAGCTGGCTTAATGGATGTTTCTGGTCTTAAAAAAGTACATTACGTAGGGCCGCACGCTGAAAAGCTGATTGATTATGCGACGACTCGTGATGTGTCCAAATTGTATCCTGGCAAATCTGTTTACGCTTCTATGCTGGATGATCAGGGTAAGTTTGTTGACGATTGCATTATTTATCGTACTGGCCCAAATGCTTTTATGGTGGTGCATGGCGCTGGCCGTGGTTATGAAATGCTGACTTGTGCGGCTCAAGGTCTACAAGTGGCGATCTTATTTGATGATGATCTGCATGATATTTCCCTACAAGGCCCATTGGCGGTTGATTTCTTAGAAAAATACATTCCAGAAGTTCGTACATTGCCTTATTTCCACCACATGCAAACTCGCTTATTTGGCTACCCAGTGATGATCTCTCGCACGGGTTATACAGGTGAACGTGGTTACGAAATTTTCTGTAAAGCTGCAGATGTGACGGCGATTTGGGACAAGATTTTAGAAGACGGCGCACCAATGGGAATCAAACCTTGCTGCTTCCTAGCCTTGGATATGCTTCGAGTCGAAAGTAGCTTGTTGTTTTTCCCAGATGATAACTCTGAAGTTTACCCATTTGAAAATGAGCCTGCAGGGGATACTTTGTGGGAGTTGGGATTGGACTTCACTGTCTCCAAAGACAAAACAGAATTCCGCGGTGCGGCTGAGCACTTCCGTCTGCAAGGTAAAGAGCGCTTTAAGATCTTTGGCGTTTTACTGGAAGGAGACAGTGCTGCAGCGGCTGGCGATACCCTTTGGGCAGATGGCAAAGAAGTGGGTGTTATTACCTGTGCTATGTACTCGCCTTTGACGAAAAAATCCATGGCCATTGCTCGTTTTGATGTTGCTTATGCTGAGCAGGGCGCTCCTTTAGAAGTGAAAGGCAGCCTCAGTACTTCTGCTATTGCTCATTCGTTACCGTTTGACGATCCAGAGAAGAAAAAACGTACTGTGAAAGATTAATTGATTCATTTTTAACAATGAGTCTTGGATTAAGTGGGAGAAGATAATGGGGGTCCGAGGTGAAAAGTAAGCCTAGCTATCAACCCGTGGAGATTGATCTTACTGCGAGCATGAGTCTGTTTGTAGGGGAAGAGGGTCGATCTGATGCCATGACAGAGGTATCCGAGAAGTTGGAGGCAGACAAAAAAACAGTGCTGCATTTTAGTTTGAGTGATTGGGCGACAGAAGGAAGTGGGAAGCTTCCTCCTCAAGCTTTGCTTAACGCAATGGCGAGCCTGCCAATGTCGTCCAAAATCTATGTCTTTGGTTCAGAGGCTTTTTTGTGGGACATACATCAGTTTGCACTGGGTGCTGGGTTTATGTCTGAACAGGTGAAGTTGAATGAACCTGCTTCCTCTGCAAGAAGGGTGTTTTGTACCCATTGTTACACCGTTATGGAAGACATTGTTGAGACACCAATCCATTGTCAGGGTTGTGGCTTGCTATTGTTAGTTCGCGATCATTTCTCCCGCGCTCATGGTGCTTATGTTGGTTTAAACATTAACGCTGAAGACCCTACTGAAATTCCTGAGAAGGAGGCGCTGTAATGAGTAACTACACCATTCCTGTCAAGGTGAGTGCGATTAAAGAAGTAGCGCCTGCCATTCGAGAATTTACCTTAGTCGCTGAAAAGGATGACGATTTGCTCGCCTTTTCAGCTGGCTCCCATGTGGTTGTGACGATGAAAAGTGAAGAGGCAGTAATGCGCAACGCTTATTCTCTCGTCAGCAACCCGAACGATGCTTCATGCTATAAGATTTCAGTTCGCCTACAAGAAGAATCCCGTGGCGGTTCTGTCTTTATGCACAGTGTTGTGAAAGAAGGTGACATTTTATCTATCACGCCACCAAGCAATTTGTTTGCGCCTTATTGGGGAGCAAAAAAACACATTCTGATTGCCGGTGGTGTCGGAGTGACGCCATTCATGTCTTATATTCCTCAGCTTTTGCAGTCTGAAGAAACCGTTGAAATGCATTATATGTTTCATAGCAGTAAGACTGGCGCTTATCGAGATGAGCTTGAAAGTCAGCTAGGAAACCGCTTGTTTTGTTATGACTCTGACCAAGGCGTACGTGGTAATTTGACCGACATTTTGTCTGATCAGCCTGTTGGCACACATGTTTATATTTGTGGGCCACAAAGCTTGATTGATGGTGTGTTAGAAACAGCCGAAGCGTTAGGTTGGCCAAGAGAAGCGATTCATTTCGAAGCCTTTAAAGCACCAGAACCTGGTAAGCCATTTGATATTGAATTGAGCAAGTCGGGCGTGAAACTGCACGTTAAAGCCGATAGCAGCATTTTAGAAACATTGGAAGCTGCGGAAGTCCCTATTGAAAGCTCTTGTCGAGGTGGTGTTTGTGGTCGCTGTTTTGTTTCCGTATTGGATGGCGATATTGAACACAGAGACGAATTTTTGAGCGCTGACGAGAAAGCGAGTAAGAAGTGTATTATGCCCTGTGTCTCGCGAGCAACTGGCCCATCATTAGTTTTAGATTTGTAGGAGAGTTGAAATGCGATTAGCACCAAAACCCGTTCAGACTTTTCGGGATGATTTTACCTATTGTAACTCCAAGGAAGCCATTGCACGTTTTCCTTTCCCGTTTCCAGAAGATGAATACCGATATTCAGTCAACATTGAACCGCATCAGCCAAAAGACGGCCCAGGTTCTGTGTTCGAGTACTTTTATGACATAGATGAGCACTATCTTTCAGAAATGGCAGAGCGTGAAATGGTAATGAAAGAGCGACCTGCAAGTTGCTTGATGTTGCCTCATATGGATCTTGCTTGCTGGGATTTAATTGATGTCACCATGCATTCTTTGTCCAAAGACTACCCTGATTATTTCAGTCTTGAAAAACAAGGTGATCAGTGGTTTTGGCATAACCGCCTATTGAATCGAAAAGATCATTTTACCTTTGGTGATTCCAGCACCTTGCCTGAACCACCGCTTGCTTACATTGGTAAACAGGTGCAAGGGGATTTGGCGTTAATGGATCAGCGTGAAAATAACCTTTTCATGGATGCTGGTTTAATAACTTGCCCAGCGGATTGGTCTTTGGCGTTTGATGTTGGTATGAGCTTTGCCCAATGGCATGGTCCTGTGCCATTTGTTCACAGTGAGGGAATTATCGATCGAGCTTTAAAATTCTTGATGTCGATTCCTCAAAAGCAACCAACGCGCCGTTTGAATTGGACGCTTACAATTAATCCAAGAATGGACACTTCTCCAGAGACATATCCTAGTTGGGGAGCGGATAGAACCACGGTGACACCGGACAATATTGGTGAAAAAGTGTATCTCAGAGTCGAGCTGCAAGTGTTTGATCGTATGCCACGAAGCAACGCTTTAATGATGAATATTCGAACCTACTTGATCAGTATGGAAGATCTGGTGACTAACCCTCAGTGGGCGAAGAGAATTCACCGTACGATGCGTTCATTACCACCTGAAATCATTGATTACAAAGGTCTGACTCGCTATCACGGTATGTTGGTAGATTGGTTGTCACAGTTTGATCAATAAGATTTTTTGGTAATGCTAAAGGGTAAACTGCGCCGCATTAAATGCGGCGTAATTTTATGCAGATTAATGGCTTTAACGAATTAACCGCCTTGGAAAGTTAATTGTCTTGGTTGTGGCTGCGTGCACTCATTGATTGTTGGCTGGAATCTAACATGGCTTGGATTTGCTGGGTGGCATCTTGAGTTTGTGTGGCAAGCTGTTTTACTTCATTGGCAACCACAGCAAAACCTCGGCCAGCATCGCCTGCGCGAGCTGCTTCAATAGCCGCATTCAACGCCAGTAAATTAGTGCCGCTGGAAATGTTCGTGATGACACCTACGATATGGGATATTTGTTCGTAATTGGATTTCATTTGTTCGTACTCTTTCGTTTGAGCACGCTCTGTTTCTTTCTCAACCGAGATGTCACTTGCCCCTCCAACTACTCTGAGCAAAGTGCCATTCTCGTCTCTTAAGCAGGCTCCACGCTCACGAAACCAAATGTACTCGCCATTTTTGTGTTTCATTCGGTATTCAGTCACGTACTGATAATCTGGATCTGTGCTTTCCATTAGTTCACCAAAAGCATCCATTGTGCCTTTTAGGTCATCTGGGTGGGCGACGGCAAAAAAGCTATCCCATCCGTCTGGAAATTCTTCTTTCGAGTAACCAATTAGCTCTCTGAATTTGCTCGACCAAGTGATTAAGTTGGCTTCGTTGTCTGGGTCGCCGTCGATCACCTTTAGATCCCAATAGCCCTCAGAAATGACTTTTTGAGCAAGTTCCCACGCACTTTGATTCTGTATGAGCAGCTGGTGTGCTTCTTTTATTTCTGAGTGCTCGACTAAACTTTGATTCAATGTTTCGATATGTTGATTGGCCTCAGCGAGCTCAGATTTTGAATTCGATAATTCAATCTGAGTTTGCGCTAGCTCGGCTTCTAAAGAAGCGATTTTTTTCTGGTAACCTTGTTCTTCCGCTTTTTTGTTATTCCATAGCGCCTGCATTTTGTTAACGATCGATTTATACAAATCGGTCTTCTGGCCGGCGTGAAGTTCAGAGTCAATCGACTGGTTGCTGACTATGGCATCGAATGCTTTTTCTATATTTGTCAGGTCCGGTGTTGAACTTTTAAAAAATGGCATATGAAAGTCCTTTGTTAGTGAATAAAAATCGCTGAATTCAGCCCCATAATCATCAAGTGCTAGAAACGCAAAAACCGATTAAAGATTTAATCGGTTTTTAACGCGGGTTAGTTTGTTAATCTATTTCTCATTCAGGTACGCCTCGAGCGAATCATCTAAAGCATCAATCCATGGTGTGTGGTGTACCGGTGACATAGTGCCTGTCATCAAAGAGCGGTACGCGTGGTTACGGAATCCCATAATGTCGTCTTTTTTATGGTGCTTCCATTCAAGGAATGTTTGGCGCACACCTTCAATATCAAAAGTCGGGTAATCCGTCGCTTCGATGAGCTCTAAAATATAGTCACCTTGGAAGGTGAACATTTCTTCAGCTGTTTCTAATGTCAGTTCACGTTCACGCCACATTTGGCTATGTTTCTGCATTTCTTCTTTGGTTTCTGGCATCTCAATGCGGCCCATAATGAGGTCGCGAACGTACCAAGCTTGGGCATCAAACATGTTGAATGTGTACCACTGGTCTTGCATGCCTAGGTAGAAAAGTTTTGGATTGCTTTCCCATGCGACGCCTTTATAAAGGTCAAGCGGCCATAAGCGGTTGTCTGTTTTTAGGCATAGTGATTCTGGTAAGAATGGGAAGTGATGAAGATAACCGGTACATAAGATGATGGCGTCAATGTGTTTGGAAGTACCGTCTGCGAAAAAGGCCATGTCGCCATCTACTTTTTCCAGTAGAGGTTTTTCTTCCCAGTTGTCAGGCCATTTGAAGCCCATTGGCGCAGTACGGTAACAAGAGGTGATGCTTTTTGCGCCATACTTGTAACATTGAGAACCGACATCTTCTGCTGAATAGCTGCTGCCGACAATCAGGATGTCTTTGCCTTTGAATTCAAGTGCATCACGGAAATCATGGGCATGAAGAATTCGACCGCCAAAACTTTCGAAACCAGGGAAATAAGGTGTTTTTGGTGTAGAAAAGTGGCCAGATGCAACCACTACGTGGTCAAAAATTTCAGAGTAAATGCTGTCTTTTGTGTGATCGTGTACAGTAACAGTGAACAGTTCTGTTGCTTCATCAAAAGTGACACTACGAACCGCGGTATTAAAGCGAATGTATTTTCGAACATCGGCTTTTTCAACACGTCCTTTAATGTAATCCCATAAAACTTCACGAGGAGGATAAGACGCAATGGCTTTGCCGAAGTGCTCTTCAAAACTGTAGTCAGCAAATTCAAGACATTCTTTTGGGCCGTTAGACCATAGGTAGCGATACATACTGCTATGAACAGGTTCACCGTTTTCATCAAGACCTGTTCGCCATGTGTAATTCCATTGCCCGCCCCAATCTTGTTGTTTTTCAAAGCAGACCATATCAGGGATGTTGGCACCTTTTGCCTGAGCAGATTGAAATGCGCGTAGTTGTGCTAAACCACTTGGACCGGCACCGATAATAGCAATACGTTTTGACATCTAATTCTCCTGATTTCTGTAAACTGTGTTGTATGAAAAATGGATATACCAACAGAGTAAGAATTATTTCGTAATGCTGAAATTCCTCATAAAGGATAAGTAAAAGTAGGTAGATGTGAGTAGTTTCTCGCACCTAACTGACTCTGTACTGACCTTTCCTCAAATAAAACGCTTTTAATAAACTCTAATGACCCTAATTTAATGCACGAATAGCGAGCGTGATGCTTCTTTGTGCGCTATTTCTTGCTTGATCTGTGTTTTCTATGTTCATGACACTTGTAAAATAATGCCTTCGATACTCAGTACATCTCCGCTTTGAGAATAAATTCCTTGGCCTTTTTCAGTGACTCGATTGTAATGGCCATCAACGTGACGCAAGCGATAAGACAAATCAAAGTAGCGTTGTTCTTGTATGGCGATTTGCACTTCTTCCCAGACGCTTTGTGCATCTTCTGGGTGAATTAGGTCGCCGAATGAAAACTGCGTCTGGTTGATCAACTGCTCTGGATGGTATCCCGTGAGTTCAAAGCAACCATCGCTGATGTATTCCATTGTCCATTTGGTGTTATTCAGACCACGATACAAAATAGCCGGCATGCGGCTCACTAAGCCTGCCAGATTTCGATGGCCTGCCTTACGTATTTCATGTTGTTGCGTTTTCCTTGTGACATCACTCAATGTCATTGTGATAGGAAATATTTGTTGTGGATTGAGCTGCTGTAGTTGTGCTTCAAACCATTTTATTTCTTGATCTGGCGTGAGAATCCGTAGCGTGAGTTGGGTCGGAGTGAGCTTTTTCGGGATAGATTGAATCGCA
Source organism: Marinomonas algae (assembly GCF_047525555.1). Taxonomy (NCBI): domain Bacteria; kingdom Pseudomonadati; phylum Pseudomonadota; class Gammaproteobacteria; order Oceanospirillales; family Oceanospirillaceae; genus Marinomonas; species Marinomonas algae. Next base: position 54,439 of record NZ_JBLIXK010000007.1, read on the forward strand.
TCTCGCCATTTAGCTTGATCTTCAGGATGTATGTAATCGATGAATAGCGAATCGATAATGTGCTTGGTGCTGCGTTTGATCATATTTGACCAGCAGGTATTAAAGTGCTGAATGCTGTAGTGATGATCCAACACTAAAATAGCATCGTTTAAGCTGTTTAAAACCACATCAGGTTCTTGGTAGCGTGATGCTTTTGCTTTTTTTCTCTGAGGAAATAAGAAATCCAATCCGATCATAGGGTCACTCCGACTGGAAATTATGGCTGGCGTGAGCCCATGCAGCCAGTTCAAGTCTTGACCCTAAATTAAGCTTCCTTAATAGGTTTTTTACGTAGACTTTCACTGTTCCGTCACTGATGCCTAATTCACGGGCGATGAGCTTATTACTCATGCCTTGGGTAATTAACTGTAGGGTTTGTTTTTCGCGCTCTGTCAGTTCAAAGGCATCATCTTCATGGCTTACTGGTGAGGCGGTATTGTTCCCTTCGCTGATGTGTTTCGCCAGCATGGTGACGCCTGTTGCATCAATCGCAATGTCACCTTGCAGTACAGTTCCTAATTGACTGAGGATGGCGTCTGGACTGGAGTCTTTTAGCAAATAACCATTTGCCCCAAGAGTGATGGCTTCAAATAATTCGGAGCTGTCTTCAGAAGCGGTAATAATGACAACTTTGAGTTGATTTTGCAGTGCTCGAACTTTTTTTAAGGTGTCGATGCCTGAAATTTTTGGCATGTGTAAATCGAGGAGCAATAAGTCGATTTGAGTTGGGTAGGGCGATTTTAAAAACTCAAAACCATCATCATAATCTGCCATCACGTGAAAATCTGGATGGCTATTTAATAGTTCTACAAGACCGCGTCGAAAAAGTGGATGGTCATCTAATACAACAACTTTTGTTGTTTCATGTCCTATCATTCGTTTACCTCCGGAAGACTCAGATCAATTCGAGTGCCTCCGCCTTGTCGTTTATTAATGGTAAGAGAGGCTGATATTTTTTCAGCCCGTTCGTGCATGATTCTGAGTCCGAAGCTGTCATGACGCTTTCCATTTTCTTGTATACCTTTTCCATTGTCTTCTACGCGGATCAATATGCGGCCATTGTCCTGATGTTGGATCAGAACCCTTGCGTGGCTGGCTTGAGCGTGGCGTATGGTATTACTAAGTGCTTCACGGACAATGTAAAGCACTTGTCCATCATCTGGCGTGTGCAGATCACCTTTTAGGCGATTATCGAACTCGAAAACGATGCTGGAACGTAATTCAAAATCTTCAATGGCGTTACTGATTAGCTTGATGAGGTTTTCCGACTCAAGCTTAGTGCGTGATGTGGTAATAATGTCTCGTGCCTGACGGTAAGCCAATTTCACTTGAGAGGCGATTTCTGCACTGGTGTCACTAACGGACGAACCTTCAAAGTTCTGACATTCCTTTGCCAAACCGCAGGTTTTGATTCTTAGGTATCCTAATGTTTGAGCAAGTGTGTCGTGTAATTCAGCTGCATAATTGGCATTAATCTCATCAACAACACTTTGCATTTTGGTTTGTTGTTTATGCCAAGCGCTTAATCCCTTTTCTAGGGTATAAATGACTTTTTCTAAATAAAACTGAATCTTTTCATCAGATGGTTTCTGACTGGCAAAGACCAAAGTGAGTAAAGTGCTTTCCTTGGTTGAAGGGGGATTTTTTCCATATTGAATAACACTAACGTGACTAGACAATGTTGATGTGTCTTTTGGTGAGGCTAGTCTATGTTGAAATATTACTTTGGGATGTTGCTTATTAATTTTACTTAGAATACTTGGTACAGAAGCCACACTTTTGGCAAATAGCCATTGGTTGTTCTGAGTTTTAGGGCTTAGAACAAAAACATCAGCATCCAGTTTTTCTCGAATGTAGCTTTGGATGTCTTTGAGTGCTGTGCGCAAGGTGTGGTCTATGTCATCACTTAAAGCAAGATCCAATATTAGGTGGTCAAAGCTTTCCATTGCTTCTTTTTTCTCTACTTTTACCTTTTTAGGGAAAAAAGCAGAGAAGCTATTATGCAGTAGCAAAGAGAGTGAATTAGGCATTGAGTACTCAACCGTTTCCAATGTGAACTGATCTTTGACCAAGCAGTTAGTGTGCCAAGTGGTTGCTTTTTATTGTGGGTATTGAAGCTTACTCCATTGGTCTTACTCCTTCCTGAGCATTGTGTGGCAAAGCACTATAGGTAAATATTTTTAACTGTTGAGAATAATTTAAGCGCGCGTTTCAGTGTATTGCAAAGCGCACCAAGATGATTCTTACATCTTTTTTAAGCATCATTTCAGGTCGATTCGAGAGCTGATGAACATACTATTGTTGGTAGGAAATAAAAGATGAATTTGCAGCAATGTCATCAAGATACACATGAAGCGGGCCTAATCAGAGAGCACAGAGTGATTGGGCAAAGCGCATTAAGGTTGCATGTTAAAGCAGGAGAATCACTTGATATAAGCTCATTTGATGGGCTGCAAAGTTGTGAGTTATTGGTTTTAGCTCAGGATGGTCAGCCTAAAAAAATGCCTTACGATAGAGTTCCAGCAAAGCAGGCTCTTGCTCAAATGGAACAGAGTAATGCTTCATCTGAACGATTAATCACGCAGTTGGACAGCTGGAATATCCCCTCAGATTTACTTCAGCAAGCCTATGCTTTCTCTAGTAGCGAGTTGCCGACTTTATACTTTGATGAGGACGCCACTGTTGTCGTCTTGTGCTGTGGTGAAGACATGCTGGTTGATGAACAGAACCCCATCACTGAGCTGTTAGTGGCTCATCACTTGGTGAGTCAATCGGATTACTATGATTTGCCTGCGCCCCTTGCTGAACCAGTTCAGGACATCAGAGTGCCTCGATGTTCGGCGCGAAGCTACCTTGTGAAAAAAGGTGAGTGGATACAAATCATCGATGTAGAAGGGAAGCAGTGTTCGGACTTTGTTGCTTTTGATTATGATGCTCTGCAACAGGGGCGAGAAGTGATCATTGATGCTGCTGGCACCCGAACAACTGATGGTCGCACGACCCCAACACCAGGGCTGCATTCTAAGTTTCAAGATGCTTATCAGAAGACTATGTTGGAACTGGTGCAAGATACGGTCGGCCGACATGACAGTTTTTTGTATGCCTGTAACTCGAAATTCTATGAAGATCATGGTGTTTTCGGTCATGTTAATTGCACAGACAACATTAACAATGCTGTATCTGAATATGGTGTGGCACCTCGTTTTGGCTGGCCAGCCATTAATTTCTTTTTTAATACACAAGCGAGCAGCTGTGGCTTGATTACCTCACAAGAGCCATTTTCCTCTGCAGGAGATTATATTCTACTGCGAGCGGCTCGTGATCTTTTGTGTGTATCAACCGCTTGTCCTGATGATATGGACCCAGCTAACGGTTGGAATCCAACGGATATACATGTTCGCGTCTACGACGCAGATTCTGAATTTCCACGCTCTATTGGGCATCGACTTACGCCACAGGAATTGACACGCATGACTAAGCAAACAGGCTTTCATCCTCGCATTGCCGCATTAACGAAACAGTTCACAGAATACAAAGGTTACTGGGTAGCCTCTCATTATGATAACTGGGGAGCAAAAACAGAGTACCTTGCTTGCCGAGAAAAAGTCGCCATGATCGACCTTTCTCCTTTGCGCAAGATGGAGGTTTTAGGGCCAGACGCAGAAGCTTTTTTGCAGCTTGCCTTAACTCGAAATGTACGACGTATGTCGGTCAACGAAGTTGTGTATTCAGCAATGTGTCATGAAACGGGCGGCATGATAGATGATGGCACCTTGTTCCGATTAGGAGAGCAAGCGTTTCGTTGGATATGCGGTGATGCTTATAGCTTAGTTTGGTTGCGAGAGCTTGCGCAGAAAACAGGGCATCGAGTGACAATTCGTGAGTCTACAGACCAAATACACAATGTGGCGGTGCAAGGGCCGAACAGTCGAGCCTTGTTGGCGTCGTTGATCTGGACACCAGAGCATCAAACCGAATTGACAGAGCTTAAATGGTTCCACTTTTTAGTTGGTAGATTGGGCGCTGAAGACGGTATTCCGTTAATGGTTTCTCGAACAGGTTACACAGGGGAATTGGGCTTTGAAGTTTGGTGTCACCCAAATGATGCTCCAGCTGTGTGGGATGCGATTTGGCAAGCGGGTCAGGAATTCGGCATTGCACCTATGGGATTCGACGCGCTGGATATGTTGCGTGTTGAAGCAGGGCTGATTTTTGCGGAACACGAATTTAATGCTGAGACGAACCCATTCGAAGCGGGTATCGGCTTTACTACACCATTGAAAACACAAGAGGAGGACTTTGTCGGTCGCAAAGCCATTGAATTACAAACACCAGCAAGTCGTCACCGATTGGTCGGCCTTTTTATCCATGATAACGATTTAGTGAGTCATGGGGATCAAGTATTTAATGGACGATTCCCAGTGGGTGTCGTGACAAGTTCGATTTACTCGCCATTGCTGAAAAAGCAAATTGCTATGTGTCGTATGGCGCCCGGCTTTGTTGAACCGGGAACGGAAGTCGAGATAGGTCAATTGGATGGACATAAAAAGCGTATTAAAGCAGAGGTAACGACTTTGCCATTTTATGATCCTGAGAGAACAAGAGTTCGAAGTTAAGCGTGAACTAGCGTTTACTCAACTCATTTACCACGCATATGTAGAGCTGCTTCTATTTTTGCGTTCTTACTTATTATTTGAAATGTCTGAGAAGTATTGTTTATGTCTGAATCAAAAGAGTTTGTGTTAAAAGCCACTTGTGATGCAACGAGCGGAATTGTTGCATCGGTTTCATCTTATTTGGCGGATCTTGGTTGCTATATATCGGAGATGCATCAATACGATGATGAAGAAAATAAGCGTTTCTTCATGCGTGCTGTGTGCCGTATTGAATCTGCCGAGACAACGCTCGATAAAGTTCGCGAAGGGTTTGATGCCAAAGTGCAGCCTTTTAACATGGAATGGGAGCTGTCCGATGCCGCTACACCAATGCGTGTGTTGTTGATGGTTAGTAAATTTGATCACTGTTTAGATGATTTGCTATATCGACACCGTAAAGGTGAATTGCCAATGGAGATTACTGCCATTGTGTCGAATCATAAAGACCTTCGTCCTATGGCAGAACGAGAAGGTATTCGCTTTGTTCATTTGCCAGTGAATAAAGAAAACAAACTTGAGCAAGAAGCGGCGTTAATGGCGATTGTTGAGGAAACGAAGACAGATTTAATCGTCCTTGCGCGTTATATGCAGATCTTGTCTGATGGTTTGTGTAAGCAACTTCATGGCCGAGCGATCAATATACATCACTCTTTCTTGCCAGGATTTAAAGGTGCAAAACCTTATCATCAAGCCCATGTTCGAGGTGTTAAGTTGATTGGTGCAACTGCTCATTATGTTACCTCTGATTTGGATGAAGGGCCGATTATTGAGCAATCAGTACAGCCTGTAGATCATAGCTTCTCTCCAGAGCGTTTGGTTGCGGTTGGGCGAGACACGGAAACCGTGGCATTGGCAACGGCTGTGCGTTTACACCTTGAACACCGAGTGTTTATGTACGGCAATAAAACAGTCGTTTTCAAATAACGTAGAATCCTGCTCTTAAAAGGAAGAGGTGCTAATGCGCTCTTCCTTTTTCGTTTAAAGCTACAGGAAGTGACTTTGAAGGAATGTGTGATTGTTGGACGGTCACAGCTGACCGAGTGTATCGCCCAATTATTTATTTTAAATAAATAGTTGATCTAAAAGGAAGTTCGTATATAATGCGCTCCAAGTTTTGAGAGGCAATCTTGAAAAACTCACTACTTAAAAGCAGTAGTGCTTATGTAAATAAGCAAAGAGCTTAAATGTGTTGGAGTGGTAGTTCAGTTGGTTAGAATACCTGCCTGTCACGCAGGGGGTCGCGGGTTCGAGTCCCGTCCATTCCGCCATTTTCTTTACCTAAGTTAGTCACAGGTAAAGTCAGTTTATCTATATTCTTATATTTCCCCATCTTGTCATAATTTTGTTTTTATTTTCTCTGTTTTCTCCACATTCTGTTCTTTTGTGGAGTAATATTTGTTAAATATTGTATTCCTTTAGTCATACTTACTGGTAATATCATTCTGTAGGCTTCTATAATGGAAGCGTATAACTGGTTTGATGATTAAAAAATAATTTTCCTAATAAAAATAACAATGGAGCTTATTATGACCACCTCAAAAGTTTTCTTTAAAGCGAGTCTCGTGGCAGCCTCTGTGGCTGTGGCGTCTTCAGCCTATTCGGCAGGCTTCGCTCTTAATGACCATAGTGCTACTGCATCTGGTACTGCTCTTGCTGGAGCGGCGGCTTCCGGTGCAGATATATCCTTTAGCTATTGGAACCCTGCCTTATTTCTAAATGCTACCGAAACAACTGTCTATGTCTCCGGTGCGTATGTTATGCCGAGTATGGAAGCGACAGTAACAGAAGCGACAAATGGCACGGATTTAACGGCAACTTCAGCGACTTCGTCTACAGATTCTGTTAACGATACGCTTGTCCCTTCAATTTATTTCGCTAAGCCTTTATCGGATAGTACTGTGGCCGGTATTTCTTTGAATGTGCCTTATGGTCTTTCAGGGGATTATGGTGACGAATGGGCTGGTCGTTTTCATGCTACAGAAACCAGTATTCAAGATATTGCGTTGAGCTTTTCCTTAGCGCATCGATTAAATGAAAAGTTTTCTCTTGGTGCAAGTGTGCAGCTACATCAAGCTGATGTGGTATTGGCGTCAGCCGTTGGTAATGCAGCTCTTAGTGAAGGTGATGGCAGAATTGAAGCAGATGCAACTGGCTATGGTTTTAGTTTAGGTGCTTTGCTTGAGCCCGTAAAAGGGACACGAATTGGTGTTGGGTATCGCAGTGAAGTGAATTTCGATTTTGAAGGGGATGTCACTTATACAAATGTAGATACTTTGAATTCATTTGGGCAGAGTTTATTAGATGTTGCTGTGTCAGATTCTTTAATTTTTCCCTCTGTTTTTACTATGAGCTTGGATCAAGAGCTAACGGAAAAGCTGACCTTAGGGCTGACTGCAATGCGAACAGGTTGGGGCTCTATGGATGAGTTGAGAATTGATTTTGATGATGATGCAACTACTCAATCAGACTCAGTCTTAACCTTTGACTTTGAAGATCAGTGGTTTTACTCAGCGGGATTGACTTATGACTATTCAGATAAGTTGATATTACGCACCGGTGTTGCTATTGATTATTCACCTGTGACGGATGAGTATCGCTCAGCCCGTACGCCAGATGGTGATCGTACTTGGTTGTCATTTGGTGGGACGTATAACGTTAACGATATGACATCTCTAACATTCGCTTATACTCATGTGATGATTGATGATGTATCGGTTAGCCGAGATGGTACAGGTGAAGATTCGGCTCGCGGAACTTTAGAGGCTGATTATGAGTCTTCAGCTAATGTCTTCTCTTTAGCAATGAACATGTCGTTCTAGTTTCATAAAACACTGCATTCATAAAAAAACCAGAGCTTCTTAAGTTCTGGTTTTTTTATGTTCAAATTAAGTTTGGGAGTCGATTATACGAACTTAATAAACCATTCGAAGCTCTTTGGCCTTTTCGTGGTTTTTATTCGTCCAGTCTGACAAGGGAGATGGCTTACCAAAGTAATACCCCTGCAAAGTATGACAACCGAGAGCGATAAGCAGATTGGCTTGTTCTTTGGTTTCAATTCCTTCTGCAATGACTTTCATATCTAATGATTCTGCCAGTTGTATAGTCGACTTCACAATATCAAGATGACGTTGATCATTTGGCAATGGTGCAATGAAACGTCGGTCTATTTTGAGTATGTTTGCTGGAATATCAACAAGCTGTCCGAGTGATGCTTGGCCTGTACCAAAGTCATCAATAGCAATCGAGAACCCGAACTGAGATAGGCTTCGTAAGCGCTTATGGATGAGTGGATTGGTCATAACATAGCTGGTTTCAGTGATTTCTAATTCCAGCAATTCACTAAGCCAAGGTTTGTCTGAAATTAAGCTCATTAATAAGGCAAAGAAGCTATCATTCATTAGCTCTTGTCCTGCTAAATTGAAGGCAATTGGCGTATAAATGTGTTCCTTATGCCATTCACTTAAAGTGCTAACTAACTCTGTTACTAGGTTCTCAGCAAGAAGAGGGAGCAGCCCTAACTTTTCTGCAATGCTAATGAATACAACAGGAGAAACGAATTGGTTGCCGTTTTTCCATCGTGCTAAAGCCTCAAATGAGCAAATTTGACCATTTTGAGTGACTTGTGGTTGTAGCCATATTTTGATTTCTTTGTTTTTAATTGCAGAGCTGAGCTTTAAGCTAAGCTTGTGCTCCCCAATAAGTTTGTTTTCTAGATCGTAATTGTAATAAGAAAAGCGATCTGTACTGCTTGAATACTCAAGAGCCATTTCGCAATGCTCTAGTAGTATTTCTGCCGTTTTTCCATCTGTTTGGTAATAAGCGATGCCTACCTGATAGTCCATATTTAGACGGTTGCCATCAATGGATAGCTGCTTAGGCAGTACAGAGCGGATTAAAGTGGTAAGGTTTTTTTGTATTAAGTGAGTTTGATTTAATGGAATAAAACAAGCGAATTTAACCCCGCGTAGTCGGCTGATGATAGCTTGTTCTGATAGGTTTCCTTGTAGAGCCTTTGCAAAATTCAAAATGACTCTGTTGGCATTGTCTTTGCCATATTGCTTGTTTAACAGTTTAAATTGGCAAATACGTATAATAAACATTGCACCTGTAAGGTGAGTGTCTTTTGCACTAATTCGTTCATTTACCTGACGGCAAAAGTTTCTATGATTCGGAAGTCGAGTCAGTAAATCAAAATGCGTTAATCGACTGTTTGTCTGCTGCGTATACTCTAATTCTTGTTGTATCGCTCTTAACTCAGTTGTGTTTTGTAGATGTAAAACATAGTGGCCGTGTCTGTCTAGCGTTGCTCTTCGTACTTCAATGTGAGTTTCTGGATTGTGCTTGAGAGTGCATTGGGCAACATTCGACTGCCAGAAAAACTTTCCATTGTTGGCAACAGGGGACAGCCAATCTGATATTTTTGAATCTGAAAAGTTGGATATTTGATTGTCTGTGAGTAGCTCACGAGACAATTGGTTTGCTTTTAAAAGCTTTCCATACTGATCGCAAAGCAATGTTGGGGTGCCTGTGTTTTCAAAAAACTCTTCATATAAAGCGTAGTTGTCATTCAGCTTTTGATAAAGAGATTGCATCTGTTTGGCGTTGTTCTCTAGGGTGTAAATGATCCTTGAAACAGCGAGAGGTAGGCCTAAATTAAGTGTGAAAAAGGTCAGTAGCTGGAAATAAAATGATGGTGTCGAACTAATGTTGGTTTGAGCTAAATACTCGCTAACTATCAGATAAAACGGAAAAATATTAATCGCCATAGCCACAAGAGAAGCCCTAAAGCTAAAGAGCAATCGAGTGATTAAAGGTAGAGAGTATAATGAGATAATGGCGTATTTTTTCGCGTCAATTTCATCGCTAAGAGTAAGTAATAAAAAGCTGCTTGTAATGAGTGTTAAAGTAAAGAGTACAGCCGTGACTTGAGTGTGTTTGGTACTTAAACCAATAAGGCCAATAAGTATCACAAGATAAATGCTATTGGTTCCGAGCATGATTCCTCCCTCCGAAGAGAAAACAGAGTGAAGCTCAGAAATAGCAAAAATGATAGTGGTAAGGGCGAGCAAAATTCTAAGCGCACTTTGCTGAAAGGGCTTATGGTTTTTGCCAAAGGGTTGATTGGAATCAACTAAAAAATAATTCTTAAGGAATGTAATAAACATTATCCAACTTCATAATGCTAAATAGGAAACTGCAGGTATTTGCAGCTTCCTATAGACATTACCTAAAAAGAGTACGCTTGACTACGCTAGTTTTGTGGTTTGTCTGCAAAACTAGGTAATGATTTGAGCTAAGTGGTTATCCCAGTGTTTTTCTTCGTGTTTTTCCAGTAAAGCAGCGTCATCATTAACAGGGTTGTGGCGAATAATATGGCCAGTACCACTGGTTAAAATGAATTCATGGGCTTTACCAGATGGTGCTAAACCACAAACATCGCGACAATTTTTGATGCCTAAGAATGTTTTGCTTTCTACTTCCCAATAAGCCACTAAACCTCCACGAGGTGTACTGATTGCCAGAACTTTACCGCTTGAGTCAAAACATGCGCTGCCACAGTACTGTTTAAAGCGGATTCGAACAGGTTCTGGAATGGTTAAATATTCCATCTTATTGCTGTTGATATGAGACAAAGCAACAAGTGGAACGGGTTCCCAAATTTCCCCCTGATATTGGAAGGCAAGTGCGACTAAGCCATCAGGGTTAACATCTAGATGTCGAATGCTCAGTTGATGATGGTTGGGATCATCATGGGTAAATGAGTTGATGACACTTCCGTCTTTTAATGACATATAAGTAACGTTTGGTTGCATTGTCTCCAAGTTCATTACGATACGGTCATTGTCAGGGTGTGTTCTTTGGCCGCCATTAGCAATTACAAGTACTTCATCGTTAAAGAACACAGCTTCGTGAGGACCAATACCATTGCTGTTATAGCTTTCTAAAACTTTTAAAGAAGGCCATTCACGAATGAAGGTTTTTCCTTGGCCTGAAGGGTAATGGTTTTCTTGAGTTATAAGCTTCTTTCCATCTGAAGTGAAAAGCGCATGGCCATAAAAATGATGGTCTTTCGTTGGTTCTAAACGAGTGATTTTTTGCTGAGAAGTCATGTCAAAGAAATCAATGTAAAAACCAGGGCGACGAGCCACAATGCCAACAATGGCATTGCTTGGGTGAACCACAGGAGCGTGGGCTCGCTCTGGCAATTGTGCTTTCCAGAGTAAAGCGCCTTGAGTATTGAACAAACCAAAAAAGTGTTCTTTATCATTTAGAGAATAAGCTGAAGCATAAACAGCGCCATGGTTACCCGCTGGTAGCAAGCTTGCCCAAGCAGGCGTTGTAGCTATTGCGCTGCTTAATGCTAAAAATGCTCTTCTGGATAGCATGATTAGTCTCCGTCTCGGCTATTGAAGCCAATTTGAAAGCCTAGAGAGGTGACTAAGCTAGACAAGTAAGATTGGCTACTAGAAATGGATTTCACTAAAGGTTTCGCAAGCGCAACTTTCTCTTCTTGTGGCATATCTGATTTAAAGAAATTGCTTGGCAGTTGCAAAGATAATTTAACGTTTTCAATTAGCTGCTGCTCTAGTTGATCTGCCACGACCGGATTACGTTGTTTGGCTATGTCAAATAAAGAAGGTGAACCTGAGTGATAAATTTCACGGTATGATTTCAAATTCTTTTGCATTGTATGTAGCGACAAATCGCTGCGGTAGAACTCAGCTAACTTTAAGTTCTCGCGGCCATTGTAACCAATTGGAGTTTCTAGTTTGGAGTCTTTGACCGCAGACATATGCTCAATCCATTGCTGAAGAAATTGCTCTAGTGCAACTTCTTCTGGATCAAATCCCATGCCTTCTTCATCAAATACCCAATCTTGCGCTTTGCTTTCTTGCCATTGCTGTGCGACTGCTTTTGCGCTTTCTAGATGGTGATCTGCAACGCGCTCTAACAAGCTACAATGACTGGTTGAATTCATTGGGTCAAAATCTGGGTGATAAAGAAGACTTTCAATAGCGGTTAAACCACGTACAGCGATACTAGCAGAAGTCCAAAACTTAGGTGCGTCCATGATGGATGGGTCGCCTTGGCTTAATGCTCTTAATTGACGTTGAGTGACGCCTTTTTTATCTGGCCAATACTCAAAAGCGTAATAGCGCATGAAGTAGGTTACAGGGCCAAAGTTAAGCCATTGAACTTGTTGCCAATCTAAGGCGTTTTCTTTAAAGGCTTGTTGGGCCAAGTTGAGGTTTGTTTCTGAAGGGGAGGCGCAAAATTCATGGCTGGACTTTTGTAGGGCTTCGGCAGAGATAGAGTAAGATTCATAGCCTTGTTTGACCACTTTATCGACTATGCCATTAAGAGGGCCTTCCCATTGGCCTGCCGATGCGATTAAGGGAAAGGTTACGCTAACGGCTAAAGCAACAAACTTCGGGAAATATTTCATTAAAGCGACTCCAAAAAGTAAATAAGTTTTTGTCGGTGTTCTTTAGTTAATTGTTTGTAAAACTGTTGACTCTGTTTTGCTTCTCCGCCATGCCATAGAATGGCTTCTTCTATTGTCCTTGCTCGTCCGTCGTGAAGGAAACCTTGTCTTCCTGAGACTTTATGAGATAAACCAATTCCCCATAACGGCGCTGTACGCCATTCGCTTGGTGTTGCGGAGAAACTTGGAAAACCGCTTGCTAATTCTGGTCCCATATCGTGCAGTAGCATGTCCGTGAAAGGGTAGAATGTTCGGTTTTCAAGTGCTTCAAACGTTGCATGTTCACCAGTTTCCATTTTGGGAATATGGCAACTTGCACAACCTCCATTATCAAAGATTGTTTTTCCTTCTCTGAAAGTGGAGTCGCCAAGATTACGCATGGCGGGCGGTGAGGATAAAGAAACAAAAAGATCAACTAAATCTGATTGCTGCTTATCAACCTCTAGGTTACCCAAATGTTCACTGTTGCCATTTGGGCTTGCCATACACTCTTCTTGAAGTGTGGTGCAATCGCCGGATGGAGCAGGATGAATTGGAGTGGATAATCCCAAATCAATATTAAATGCTTGTTGGTTTTGAAAGCTAACACTTGAGGTAGAAGCTTTGTAGCCAAAACGTCCAATTGTTTTCCCATTATTTCCGTCAGGAATCCAATTGATACGACCGCTAATGCCGTCTTTATTTTTGTCATCAGGGTCAGCATTGGCTGCAATTGTAGCACCCGGAATATTATCCAATAAACCCATTCCAACCAGTGCTGGGGCAACCAAAAGGCTAATTCCGGTACTATCCTCTAAGTTTCCATAATTGAGAGCTGTCCAATGAAGCTTGGGCTTTCTTAACTCTACTTCTGTGCCGTCTGTTAGTGTTTCTATGCGAAGGTCATATGAGAGGTAATAGTCGCCTTCAGGTTGAATTCCTTGAACGCTATGGCCTTGAAACTGACTGCCATAATGGCGGTCTCCAATCTTTGGATAAATAAAATCGGCTACCGGTGAGAGTTCTTCGTAAGCTCTTCCGAAACGAATTAAAAAGGAAGGTACTGAAGCTCCACTTATTCCTGCTGAAGGGGCGTGGCCTCGCCCGTTATTAATGTGGCAATTGTTGCAAGATCGAGTGTTATATAGAGGGCCTAAACCATCGCTTGCTGTGGTTGAAGAAGGTGAAGGGACCCAAAATTTTTGAAAGACAGATTCTCCGATTTTGAAGTCGAGTTTATCTTCCAGTTTTATGCCTGAAATGGGATTTGAATAGGTGTTGGCAAAAGCGTCGTTCTGGAAATAAAAAAAGCTGGCAATGATGCCAGCTATACTAAAGTTTATTGCTTTTAACTTGTGTGTCATAAATAGACAAATACCATTAACTGACTAAATGACAGATCCTTCCATGCACCCCATTTAATTATTATGTAGGGGTTGCGGTATTATTCAAATACCGCGCTTGGGTTATCCAAACTATCAGAACCTTCTAAAGCGATACCTTGAAGGTCTAAGTGGTGGATGATCTCTTCAGTTACACGAGTTTCATCAACTAATGAATCAACAAATGTTTGAACCAATTGGTTGCCTGCTGTGTTGTTCATTGCAATCAACACATCGAATGTCTGGCCATGTTCAGCGGCTTCAACCATAGCTTGTGCTGCAGCTTCTGTTGTTTCCAACTTAGCTTTCATCTCAAGGTCTAGTGCAATGTCTTCTTGAGCAATCAGCTTAGATAGAGATGGGCCTTTAACCCAGCTGCCGTCTACACGCTTGTATTCACCTAAGTAAACATTTTTAATGCCTTGCGCATCATGGTAGTGAGACCAATGAGTATTATCAGAGAAGCAATCATGTTCTTCTTCTGGATCATGTAGCATCAAACCAAGTTTGGTTCTTTCGCCACCAAGCTCGCCGTAAGCCAAGCTACCCATACCTGTTAGTATTGTTGCAAGACCTTCATCAGTAGATTGCTCTAGTAGAGCAACACGAGCTGCGCCGCCTTCTTTCCAGTTGTTTGCCATTTCTTCTAAATCAGAGATAAGCAAATCAGTAGCTGCCATTAGGTAATCACGACGACGGTCACAGTTTCCGTTTGTGCAGTTTTCTAGGTCGAAATCTGTGGCTGGGCGTTCACCGGCACCAGGATTAGTACCATGTAGATCTTGGCCCCAAAGTAAAAACTCAATTGCGTGGTAACCGCTTGCAACGTTCGCTTCAACACCATCTGCTTCTTGTAAAGTATTAGCAATCAAGTCTGGAGTGATGTTTGTTGTATCTACTGTTTGGCCGCCAATTGTTAGGCTAGTAGACGCAATAACATTTGCTGAATATAGAGGATTCAAATCAGACTCAGAGCCATAGCTGTCTTGAGCAACGTAATCGATAAGACCTTCATCTAGTGGCCAAGCGTTTACTTTACCTTCCCAGTCATCAACGATGGCATTACCAAAGCGGTAAACTTCACTTTGCTGGTAAGGTGCGCGAGCTGCAATCCAAGCAGTACGAGCAGCTTGCAAGTTGGCTTCTGTAGGCTTGTCTAGGAATGTATCGATTGTTGAACGTAAAGTTTTTGCTGTAGACAAAGAGTCACTGTAAATCGCTTCAGCAATATCAGCATAATGAACAACAACAGCGTCCGCTGTTACTTTGCTAGATTCATTTTTTACTGCCGCTGGGCCACACGCTGTAAGCATTGCACCGGCAACGCAGATTGCGATAGGGGTTAACAATCGTTTCATGTTTCGAGCTCCAATATTAGTTTGTGAAATCATCATATTAGAAATGAAAACGATTATCAACGAAGCATTGCTTACATTCTTATCTTTTTTATTTCATTTTTTCTTTTCATATCGAGCGAATGAATTTAGTCGCATTGGTAATGAAATCGAGTGTTCGATACGTTATAAAGGTTGTATTCACATGCTTTGTCTCTCAGCAGACTTTGCCCTTCCCAAGAAATGCTCATTGTAACCGGAGACTTATTTTTATAGCTTGGAATGAATCGGTAGGCAGCAATAACATCTATGGAGCTGTTTGGTCCAAGCTCAATTGACTGACCTATTAAGCGTTGGCGTGTTTCTGTGTTGTATAGCGTGTAATCAGTTGTGTATTCCTGATCACCATTTTCGTGGGTGAAGTTTAGCCAAATTTTACGATATGTTTTTACTTCTGCTGTTGGGTTGCTTAGACGTAATTTCGTGTAGATGACTTGTGATCTAGATAGTGTTGATTGAGCATTGTTGCTTACTTTTAGAAAAGAGGCGCTTTCTTCTTGCCATGGCATGTTGGTTCCAAAAGAAGCATCAACTATTTGAATGGTTTGCTTAGAAAAATGCTTGCTTATGATATCAATGACGTCTTTTGCTGGCGCATACAAAGCAAGCGTTATAATTGCGACGAGTGTCACTTTGTGAGTTCTGCGAATAGGGGCTTTGATAGTGATCATAATCATATCCTTTAAAAACCAATATTTACTGTTTGTTTATACAGTACTGTATAATTATACAGTTTTTTTGTATAGATCTTTTTTGAAATATTTGCTGTTTTTTTTGCGTTGGCTCTTGCTTCTATTTACTTTTTGTTTTCTGTAAATATTTTTTAATAAATGTTTGATTTTATTTATCTTGTTGAATTAAAAGGAGTATTTTGTGATTCCCACAGCCTTCTTAACGGATTTTGTGGACAATATTTTGTTTTTCGAGTTGCTCTATGCTGTTTAGAGAAAAGCGTCGCAATCCAGTGTAAAAGTTAAACTGAGGCTCTATAATGCAGCCACATTTAAGTGATGAGGTAAGTTGTGGATAAAGTTGATGTTGTGGTTATTGGTGCTGGTGCTTCGGGTTTAATGTGTGCCGCGACCGCAGGCTATCGTGGTAAAAAAGTACTGGTCTTGGATCATTCAAATAAGGCTGGAAAGAAAATTTTGATGTCCGGCGGAGGGCGTTGCAACTTTACTAATATGGATGCTGCGCCAAAACATTTCTTATCTGATAACCCTCATTTTTGTATTTCTGCACTTCGCCGCTTTTCATCACAAGACTTTGTTGATTTGGTCGATCGTCATGGACTTGAGTATGTTGAAAAAACGCCTGGCCAATTATTCTGCCAACATTCTGCAAAAGATTTACTGAGTATTTTGATGACTGAGTTGGAATGGTCTGGTGCTGAAATAAAGCTAAATACTAAGATTCACTCAATAGATTATCGAACTGATGACATTCTTGTGAGTACGTCTCAAGGGACTTTTGTTTGTCGTTCATTAGTTGTTGCAACAGGTGGTTTATCGATTCCTACAAAGGGTGCGACTGGCTTTGGTTATGATATCGCTAAGCAAGTGGGGCACGAAATTTTACCCACTCGGGCAAGTTTGGTACCGATTACAGTGCAGCCGGACAGAAAGGCGCAATTTTCTGAACTATCAGGTATTGCTTGTGATATTGCCGCTTCTGCTGGCGGAACGACTTTTCAAGAGCCGATGCTGTTTACTCATCGTGGGGTGAGTGGCCCATCAATACTTCAGATTACGAATTTCTGGCAGCCTGGAGAAGAACTTTCAATTAATATTGCTCCTAATATGTCGCTAGATGATTTACTGGCTGTTCGACAGAATACGCCTAAGAAAAGTTTTGAAAGTGTGCTGTCTAATACGCTCCCAAAGCGCTTGGTTGAGCTGGTTAAAAAGGAGTTTACATGGTTAAACGAGCGCTCAGCACAAACATCGAATCAACAAATTGAATCCTTACATCACTATTTGACAGACTTTGATATTGCGCCAAACGGTACTGAGGGTTATCGAACTGCAGAAGTGACTCTTGGTGGTGTGAATACCAGTGAAGTGTCTTCAAAGACTTTTGAGTCTCAGAAGCAAAAAGGACTTTATTTTATTGGGGAAGTGCTTGATGTGACAGGCTGGCTCGGTGGCTATAACTTTCAATGGGCGTGGGCGAGTGGCTATTGTGCAGGTCAGTATGTTTGATCTGGGCTGGGAGCTTGAATGGCTTCAAATATGGTAGTTCTTTAACGCTTCTTGCTTTGTAACGAAAGATACAATCCACGACAAACAGTAACAAAACTCCCTATCAATACCTGACTTAATCTTGGGTGAATTCCGTATTATGGCTCCATAACCTAATGTTAGGCATTTTATTGAGGAGTTGTTATGCCATTAAAGATTTTATTAGTTGATGACAGTAAGGTGAGTCGCCTTGCTTTATCTAAAAGCTTAAAGCGACTGGATGACTCCCTTGAAATTAGTGAAGCGGCAAGCGCAGATGCAGCCGAGTTACTTTTACAGGAAAAGAGCATTGATCTTGCACTGATCGATTACAATATGCCGGATAGAAATGGTCTCGAATTGGCCGAAGTTTTGTTGAAGGATTACCCAAAAATAAAGCAGACGCTTGTTACAGCAAACATTCAGGACGCTATCAAAGATAGGGCTATCTCAATGGGAATCGATTTCATAGCAAAGCCAGCTAAGCCAGAAGAACTTGCTAAAGTTGTAGGTGTGTAAATGAGTGATTTTTTATCTGAAGATGAGTTTGACCTTGTCGTAGAGCTTGTCAATATTGGTGTCGGTAAGTCTGCAGCGTCCTTATCTCAGATAGCCAATGAAGAAGTCGTGTTAAAAGTCCCGATGCTAGAGTTTTTGTCGTTAGAAGAAGCGACGAATGCTTTCGAAGAAAGACTGCCTAATTCGTTGACAGGTGTCAGTCAGTCTTTTTCTGGCTTCTTCGCTGGTAAAGCGGCGTTGCTTTTTCCTGAATCTCGCAGCCTTGATCTTGTAAATGTCATGCTAGGAGAAGGCGATGAGCTAGATGTAGAGGTTGATGCTGAGCTGGAAGAAGAAGCTTTGTCTGAGTTGGGAAATATTCTTTTAAATAATTGCTTATCGACTATCTCTAATATTCTTAATAAGCCATTAAGTACTATGCTTCCTGATACATTTAACACGCGCCCCAAATTGTTGATGGAGCAGCTTATTTCCAAAAGTGATTTGGAAGTAGTTGTTATGCTTTTGAAAATTGACTTTAGTTTGAAGAGCCGTGACTTGTCTGGGCATTTGGTGTTTGTCATCGACTTAACAGAAAATGGTACTTTCAAAAGCACGTTACAAGACTACCTTAAAGGTTTGGAAGAAGCGTAATGATGAAAGACCTGATACCGATTGATGTTTTGCTTTCATCATTTGGAAGTATAGAAGGCGGCATTATTATTCTTAGCCCAGAAGGTAAAATTGTATACCTTAATGACTGGGTTTTAGATCATGGTGTGATGCAAACAGAAGATTATTTGAATAAAACACTGGACGCTGTTTTTTTGGGGGATATCTCGGAGCAGCTTCTAGATTCTATTGATAATGCGATGAGCTCATCATTAAGTCGCATTCTTTCTCATAAAATTCATAAGAACATCTTGCCTTTGTATCGAAATAAGGAGGCTTCTGTTCGGTTGCCTCTTCATATCTCTACGCTGATTTCTCCGTTGAAAGATAAGGTCGGCATTCTTATCCGTATTGTTGATTACACGTCGCTAGTTAAAAGAGAAAAGCAGATTCGTGTGAACGAGTCTTTATTAACTATTGAGCGTAATTATTTCAAAAAAGCCTCGGATTTGAGTGTCAGTCTGGAAGGCTTTATCGCAAGCTTGATCGATGATGTCTCTTGGAATGTGAGTTCTATATCTATTAAGTTCTCCTTCTTAAAAGAAGGGGAAGGGTTCCGCTACCCTAAAGATAATAATAGTGCGGTGCTTAAGCGTTGTGAAAAGCTCATACAGCATAAAGAGTTTGAAGGGGACAGTCTTTCCGAAATGGTGGAGAGTCTAGGGAATGAATATAAAACGAATCTCTTTTTGGTGGACTTTTCAGATAAGGATATAAAGGGCGTTGTTGAGTTTGTGAAGAACTCAGAGCACATCCTTGATGTAAGCTTTGGAAAAACAGTCACTAAAATCAGGGATCTTATTTCAAGCTTGATTGAGTGGAAAATGAGCTTTGAAAAGTTAAGCTATATGGCGAGCCATGATGAGCTTACTGGGCTGTTTAGTCGCTCTTTTTTAATGAAGAGGTTTGATGACTATAAGCGTAAGATGGATGCTGAAGGCTTGAACTCTAATAGTGTGGGGCTTTCTTTGTTTTTCGTTGATTTAAATAAATTTAAAGAAATTAACGATCAATTCGGGCATCAGTTTGGCGATAAAGTACTGATCAAGATTTCTCAACGCATAAAAAGTTGTTTATCAGAAGATGACTCGGCTTTCAGGATTGGTGGAGATGAGTTTCTGGTTATTCGTAAAGAAGCGACTCCTGATGATTATATTGAAACACTGAAGTCTAAAATATCGTCTCCTTTTCTATGTGATTCAGATGTTATCTCCGTTTCTGCTTCAATTGGCCATGCTTGTTACCCTAACGACGGCCATAATCTCGATGAGTTGATTCATCTTGCAGATAAGGAAATGTATTCCGAAAAGTAGCTCCGGTGACTGTTGAGAGTGATTTTTGTAGTGAGTTAAGAGTCCGCTAAGGCTGTGCTGGCTTTTTCGAGTTATGAATGCGGCAATGATTAGGCTGCTTTTTATCAAAGCTTCTTTGCATCACAGAATTTTCTTCTATTACTAAATTGCGGTTTTCATAGATCTATAGCAGTTGTTTGCTATCTTGTATTTGCTGTTGGATTGATTTTTTTTGTATTATAATAGCATTAATAAGCACTAAGTTAATAAAAGCATACCGGGGCTTGCCAATGGTTAGGGCGAGTCGCGGTATGCTTTTATTATGCGCAAATTAAAATAAATACGAATTTAGTGATGGAGACGATGTACATGCAATCAGTATTATTTACGTGTGATGAGCTTAATTTATTGCAGGCTCAGGTCGGACATTCCAGTTTGATGGGGAAAACCATCGCCGGCAATCAAGAACAAGTTGATGCATTTATGCGTTTGCCATTAGAAGTGCCTGGTCATGGTGAAGCTGGTGGCTACGAGCATAATCGCCATAAGCAAAACTACAAGTACATGCATTTGGCGGGTAACCTATTTCTTGTAACAAAAGAAAAAAAGTATGCTGACTTCGTCATCGAATTACTTTCTCTCTATGCCGATAAATACCTTACTTTCGGCTTTCATGTTCAAAAAAACACCAATCCTACCGGTCGATTATTTCACCAAATACTCAATGAACATTGCTGGTTGATGTTTAGTAGCTTGGCATATTCCTGCGTATCCCATGAAATGACAGAAGAACAGCGAAATCATATTGTTGATAAGTTGTTTGACCCTATGTTGGACATGTTTACTGTTAAATACGGTCATGACTTTGACCGTATTCATAATCACGGTATTTGGGCTGTCGCGGCAGTGGGTATTTGTGGTTTGGTGATCGGTAAGCGCGAATACCTAGATAAAGCGGTTTATGGCATGGCAAATAATGAAACAGGTGGTTTCCTTGCTCAAATCTCGCAGCTTTTCTCTCCGGCTGGCTATTACATTGAAGGCCCTTATTACCATCGTTATGCCATTTACCCAACTTGTGTTTTTGCTGAAATACTGCATCGTCATATGCCTGAAGTGGATATTTACGCTTACAAAGATGGCGTTATCGGTCGAACGGTGAAAGCTTTGCTTGCTACAGCTTATCCAAACGGCAAGTTTCCAGCACTAAATGACGCTTCTCGTAGTATGGGAATTACAGACGCTGGCGTACAAGTGGCTGTTAGCGTATTGGCTGAGCATTATGGTTGCGACGAAAATATTGTTGGTATGGCTGAACTTCAAGGCGAAGTGTGGTTGCATGCGTGTGGTTTGTCTCTATCGAATGAACATGAAAAAGCAGAAAAGTCTGGTGATATTGTCGTTCCTTATTGGCCTAGTATCGAATTAAATGAAGGTGCAGAAGGTGATAAGGGGGCTCAAGGGTTCTTGCGTCTTCAAGGAGCAAATAACGATATCGCGCAATTGAACATGAACTATGGCCAACACGGTATGGGACATGGTCACTTTGATACGCTTGGCATCACATTTTTTAACCGTGGCCAAGAGGTATTGAAAGAATACGGCTTTGCTCGTTGGGTGAATGTTGAGCCTAAATTTGGTGGCCGCTATTTGGATGAGAATAAATCCTACGCTCGTCAAACGATTGCACACAATATCGTTACGGTCGATCAGAAAACTCAAAACAATTTTGATGTAGATAAAGCAGACAGTGTTCACGGGATCCCGCACTTTTTTGTTGGTGACGATGAAACTTGTTTAGGCGTAAGTGCTTTTGCGAACGATCATTACGATGATGTGAAAATGCAACGAAGCGCGTTTTTGTTGAATAATGAACACTTTGAAGCGCCATTGTTGATTGATTTGTTCCGTTTAAAAACGGACACAGAGCATAGTTACGATTATTCCCATCAATATGCAGGTCAAATTGTCAGAACGAACTTCACTTACACATCATGCGCTGAATTAGAGCCATTAGGCGCAGACAATGGTTACCAGCATTTATGGAAGCTAGCTTCTGGTAGTGCGCCAGAAAGTGCTCTAGTGAGTTGGTTGCAAGGTAATGCGTATTACTCTTGGTTGGGTACAAGCTCAAATGAATCCAACGAAGTGATTTTCACGACTGTAGGCGCTGCGGATCCTAGCTTCAATTTACGAAACGATTCTGGCTTTACATTACGTAGCCAAGGCAGCACCACTTTATTTGCGTCTGTTCTGGAAACTCACGGTTACTTTAATGAAGAGTTTGAACAATCAACAAATGCCCGCGGCAAGGTTTCAAACATTAAAGTGATTGGCCATAACGACTTGGGCTCTGTTGTTGAGATTACATCCAATGATGCAATCTTTATCTTGATGGTGAGCAACCAACTAGATTGCCAAGAAAGTACTGAGCACCAGCTTGAATTTGGTGGCGTTGAATATCGTTGGACAGGCTTCTATTCATTAAACATCTGTCCAGCTGAAGGAGAATAAGAATATGAGTTACCAACCATTATTACTAAGCTTTGATGAAGCGGCGGTATTGGCAGAAGAACTAGAAAAAGATTCTTTGCTGGGTCGAGGTTTACGCCGCGATATGGCGAAAGTAAAAGCTTACATGGACAGTGTTGGTGTTGAAGTGCCGACTAAACAAGGCGAAGCGGGCGGTTACGAGCATAATCGTCATAAGCAGAACTATATTATTATGGACATTGCTGCACGCTTATTTTTGATCACAAAGAGCGATGTGTATCGTGACTACATTGTGACCATATTGACGAAATACGCGCATGTTTATCCAGAATTAGAAGACAATACAAGTCGTGACTCAAATCCTCCGGGCAAGCTTTTCCATCAAACATTGAATGAAAATATGTGGATGCTTTATGCCTCTTGCGCATACAGCTGTGTTTACCACACGTTAACGGATGATGAGCGAACGCTGATTACTGAGAACTTGTTTAAACCAATGATTCACATGTTCGTTGTCACTTACGGTAAAGACTTCGACATTGTTCACAATCATGGCTTATGGGCTGTGGCTGCTGTTGGTATTTGTGGTTATGCCATTGGGGATCAAGAGTCTGTTGATAAAGCGCTTTACGGTTTGAAGTTAGATCGTACGAGTGGTGGCTTTTTAGCTCAATTGGATAATTTGTTCTCTCCTGACGGTTATTATATGGAAGGGCCTTATTATCATCGCTTTTCCTTGCGCCCCATCTTTTTATTCGCAGAAACGATTGAGCGTCGTCAGCCTGAGTTGAAGATTTACGAATATAACAACTCGGTTATCAAAACGACTTCTTATGCTGTGATGGCGACAGCTTTCCCTGACGGTAGTTTGCCAGCGCTTAATGATTCCTCTAAGACAATCAGTATTAATGATGAAGGTGTAATTATTGCTACAAGTGTTTGCTTTCAGCGCTATGAGCAAAATGACACGCTTATCAGTATGGCGAACCATCAGCAAGATGTATGGATTCATACTTCTGGTGCGGCATTATCTACCGCAGTCTCAACTGCCAAAGAAATTAAACCTTTCTCTTGGGGCAGTATTTTCTTGAGTGATGGGCCAAAAGGTGAAAAAGGTGGTGTAAGTATTCTTCGTCATCGTGACTCTGAAGAAGACGACACCATGGTGTTGTTATGGTTTGGTCAGCATGGCTCAGATCATCAATATCACTCTGCATTAGATCATGGGCATTATGATGGTTTACACATGAGTGTGTTTAACCGTGGGCATGAGGTTTTGCAGGATTATGGCTTTGGTCGTTGGGTGAATGTTGAACCTAAATTTGGTGGTCGTTATATTCCAGAGAATAAAACCTACTGTAAGCAGACTGTAGCGCATAATACGGTGGTTGTTGATCAAAAAACTCAGAATAAATTCAATACTGCATTGGCGGAAACTAAGTTTGGTCAAAAGCATTTCTTTGAAGTGGAAGACACTAAGTTGCAAGGTGCCAGCGCCATAATTGAAGATTATTATGATGGCGTCACAATGCAGCGAAGTGTTTTAGTTGCGGACATTGAAGAGTTCGAGAAGCCATTGGTTATTGATGTCTATCGAATTTTATCTGACGAAGAGCATGAGTATGACTTGCCGTTCCATTTCAAAGGGCAAATCATTCGTACAGATTTTGACTACAGTATCCCAACTAAGCTTTCTCCTTTAGGTGCGGATAATGGCTACCAGCATTTATGGAAGACGGGAGAAGGAAAGGTTGAGGGCAGTGCTTTGGTCAGCTGGTTGCATGACAGCAGCTATTACAGCCTTGTTTCGACTGCGCCAAAAGGTGGTGAAGTTATCTTTACTCGTATCGGTGCGAATGATCCCGATTTCAACTTGCGTGCGGAGCCTGCTTTTATCTTAAGACAGTCTGGTAGTAATCATGTTTTTGCTTCTGTATTAGAAACTCATGGCTATTTTAATGAGTCGATAGAGGCTTCAGATGGGGCTCGAGGTCTGGTGTCTGAAATTGAAGTTCTAGCTGAGAATGCAGACGGTACAGTGATTGAAATCAAAACTGTTACTGGCTCTGTATATCGTTTCGGGGTTTCAAATAGAAGTGCTGGTGAGCAAAGCAATGAGCACACGATTTCAACGAGTCATGGTGTGTTTAGTTGGAAAGGTGCTTTTTCAGCACTCTAATTAATAATGGATTTAACTCTTAAATAGAGTGATTAGGGTAAACCAACTTATCATAAGATAAGTTGGTTTTTATCTAGAACAATGAGCGAAAACTTACTCTAATATTTGTGTTTTGTATCATTGTGTAAAAGCCTGAGATTATTGAGCTGATTTGTATCAAAAAGGCTCGGTATTCAGGGAAAAATGTCTTGCTCTCGAGTGTTTTTTATTTGTACTATTTTATTATAAAAGTACAAGTTCACGACTTTCGGTCGCCTTGGCCTTGAAGTAGAAAAGATTTTAAAGATTTTCAATTTTGATCCAGGGTCATCTTGCTGTAATTCACTGCTCGATTTGGTGTTGGTAAGTTGATTTGAAGTGTCTGGTTGAATTGGTTGTTCCCGCTTTACGACTTGTATTGTGGGGTTTTTTAAATCATGTGATAGCTAGCAATATTACAAAAATAAAAGGATAGTGATGTGGATATTCTTATCGTCGGAATATATTTTTTATTCTTAATTGCCATTGGTTGGATGTTTAGAACTTTCACCAGTACAACAAGTGATTATTTCCGTGGTGGCGGTAATATGTTGTGGTGGATGGTTGGTGCAACTGCGTTTATGACACAGTTTAGTGCTTGGACATTTACAGGGGCAGCCGGTAAAGCATATAACGATGGTTTTGCGGTCGCTGTTATCTTTGTTGCGAATGCATTTGGTTACCTGATGAACTACTTGTATTTTGCTCCTAAATTTAGACAGCTTCGTGTAATTACCGTTATTGAAGCCATTCGTATGCGATTTGGTGCGAAAAATGAGCAAGTTTTTACTTGGTCTAGTATGCCAAATAGTGTTGTATCGGCTGGTGTTTGGTTGAATGCATTGGCTATCATTGCTTCTAGTATCTTCGGCTTTGATATGGTTACAACCATCTGGGTTACAGGTCTTGTAGTCTTGGTGATGTCTGTAACAGGTGGCTCTTGGGCCGTTATTGCCTCTGACTTCATGCAAATGGTCATTATCATGGCGGTAACCGTAACATGTGCTGTTGTAGCTATTGTTCAAGGCGGTGGTGTTAGTGAGATCATTGCTAACTTCCCTACAGATGAAGGTGGATCATTCCTAACGGGTAATAACTTAAATTACTTAAGCATCTTCGGTATCTGGGCTATATTCATTTTCTTCAAGCAGTTCAGTATCACAAACAACATGTTGAATGCTTATCGCTATTTGGCAGCAAAAGACTCTAACAATGCTAGAAAAGCAGCGCTGTTAGCTTGTGTACTTATGACAATGGGTCCTCTAATTTGGTTTATGCCTAGTTGGTTCTTAGCGGGTCAGGGTGTTGATTTAGCCGCTATCTATCCTGAGCAAGGTAGTAAAGCAGCAGACTTCTCATACTTGTACTTTGTTCAAGAATACATGCCAGTAGGTATGGTTGGACTACTGATTGCTGCGATGTTTGCTGCAACTATGTCCTCTATGGACTCTGGTCTTAACCGTAACTCAGGTATTTTTGTAAAGAACTTCTATCAAACAATTTTACGTCCAAAAGCAGCTGAAACAGAGTTGGTGTTTGTATCAAAGCTAACATCTACTTTCTTCGGTATCGCTATTATCTTGATCGCCTTGTTCATTAACTCTTTGAAAGGGTTGAGCTTGTTCGACACCATGATGTACGTAGGTGCGTTGATTGGTTTCCCTATGACAATTCCTGCTTTCTTAGGTTTCTTTATTAAGAAAACACCTGATTGGGCTGGTTGGGGTACATTGGTTGTAGGTGGCTTGGTGTCTTACTACGTCGGCTTTGTTATCACTCCAGAACTTGTGCAGAACGTATTTGGGCTTGAAGAGTTAACTAAGCGTGAATGGTCTGACTCTAAAGTTGCCATTGGTCTATTGGCTCACATTGTTTTCACTGGCGGATTCTTTGTATTGTCTGTCTTGTTCTACAAGCCTCTTAGTGAAGAGCGTCAACGTGATGTTGATTTATTCTTCAATAATTTGGCGACTCCTTTGGTTTCTGAAGGTAGTGAACAAAAAGCATTGGATAACAAGCAACGTAAGATGCTTGGTACATTAATTGCCATCGCTGGTGTTGGTGTAATGGGGATGTGTATTATTCCTAACCCGCTATGGGGGCGCGCTGTGTTCCTGCTATGTGGTGTGATCGTATTAGCAGTTGGCTTGTTGTTAGTTAAGGCCGTTGATGACTCTGTAGAAGCGGAAGCTTAAGCAGACTTAATAACACCAGTTAAAC
Source organism: Marinomonas algae (assembly GCF_047525555.1). Taxonomy (NCBI): domain Bacteria; kingdom Pseudomonadati; phylum Pseudomonadota; class Gammaproteobacteria; order Oceanospirillales; family Oceanospirillaceae; genus Marinomonas; species Marinomonas algae. The sequence continues at coordinate 80,965 of NZ_JBLIXK010000007.1, forward strand.
TAAAATATTAGTTTTCCAAGAGGTATAACAATTAAATTGTTATACCTCTTTTTTTGCTTTCGATTCTTTACGCGCTTTGATAGAGAATGGCTTTAGAGATGAAGAAAGCAGAAAGAGGTATTATGAAAGGGAATAAGTTTGGTGGTTTTCAGGAAAGGATTGTTTTTTTTGCATCGTCAGGAGAATGTCTGACGATGTTGTTCTTTATATTTGAGTTATTGGTAGAGCTGCGAATTAAGAATCAGCTCTGAGGAAGTTGTTTGCTTATTAGTTTACAGCTGCAGTCACTGGAACAGTCAGAGGTTCATCAGGTAGTCGGTGTTTACCTGATTGAAGGTGATCTTGTGACGCTTCTCGAGCTTCTTTGCTGTTTCCTGCCATAATCGCTTCGTATATCAAACGATGTTCATTTAAACAGACATCACCATCTTTTGAAGAGTGGATGATGAAGGTTTTAAACATAGTAGTCAGAATGTTTCCGAACGGAAGGTAAAAATCATTGTTCGTAGAGTTAAAAATTAACCGATGAAAGTTTAGGTCTACTTCAGTCCATGCTTCTTGGTTAAAGTTTTTCGTAATTTTCACCATTTGCTCAAAGGTTTTAGAAAGCTCATCCCTTTGCTCTGGTGTTGCATTCACCGCAGCTAATGCACATGCTTCAGGCTCAACAGCTCTTCTAAGTCCTAAAAACTGACTACAGAATACTTTTGAGTCGCTAAGGCCATCCATCCACTCAATCATTTGTGGATCTAGAAAGTTCCAATAAGCTCTATTTACAACTTTTGTTCCAATCTTTGGGCGTGACTCTAGTAATCCTTTTGAGGTGAGAAGTTTGATGGCTTCTCTTAAAGCTGTTCGACTAACGCCAAATTGGGAGCAGAGGGTCATTTCATTTGGAACGATAGAACCCTGGGCTAATTCTCCAGATAAAATTCGGCGTGCAATACTACGAGCAACCTGTACATGTAAGCTTCTTGATGATGTAGAGATGCTTGAAAAATTATTATTATTAGTCATGGTGTCCTTCATTTCCAGCATTGGAGGCGATTGTTTAAATGGCTTTTGGCTCAAGTTTTAATGTCTATTCAGTAATTTTAACACATTTATGTGTTTTTTTTTATGAATTTAAAGAAAGTTGAACTGAAAATTGGCTTATTTCCTATATTTTCGACTTGTTAACTGTAATTTTTTTTCTTTATCTTGTTGGGTCTTCTCTGGGAAGGCTGCTTGTAAAAGGTGCGCTGTACATTTTATATTCATACTATTGTTGGAAAAAGGAGAAGGTGATGTTTAGTGACTTAGCTGGAAAAAGAGTGTTGGTAACGGGTTCAACGGCCGGTATTGGTTTGGCTGTGGCTAAATTGTTTGTACAGTCTGGAGCGAAGGTTGCTATTAATAGTCGCTCTCAAAATGCTGCTGCAGATAAAGCGATAAATGAGCTAATGGCATTAGGTAAGGCTGATAGTGTTTTTTTCATCCCTGCAGATTTAACCAAAAGTACTGAATGTAAAAAAATGGTCGAATCGTTTATTGGTAAGTTTGGTGGAATGGATGTGCTGATTAATAATGCTGGTGGCTTAGGTGGTCGTTCGAGTCTGGAGTTGATGGATGATGACTTTTACGATCATGTAATGGACTTAAATGCCCGCTCTGTATTGATGACAACAAAATATTCCATTCCATATTTGCGGGCTTCAGCTGCAGAATCCGGTAAGACGGCATGTGTAATTAGTACCGGGTCCATTGCGGGGCGAGAAGGTGGCGGCTTAGGAGCTGGAGTTTATGCAGCCTCAAAAGCATGGTTGCATAATATTCATCGAAACTGGGTTAAGGAATATACAAAAGATGGCATCCGATTCAATATTGTATCGCCAGGTACAGTTGATACGCTATTTCATGCCGATAAAAGTGATGAGTTAAAAGATAAAATTGCTGGAAGTATCGCTTTTGGGCGTTTCGCTGAATCAGAAGAGCTCGCCCCATCGTTTGCGTTTTTTGCTTCGCACAATTGTAGTGGTTACATTACAGGGCAAATACTTGATGTTAATGGTGGGCAGATGTGCCCATGATTTAAGAATAGGTTGAAGAATAAAGTAGAAAAGAGGGGGAAGTACCTCTTTTCTTTTTTATCTATTATTTAAAGCTGTATTCGCACTAGTATCGACACTATAAATAGTCCAGCGCTTATTTGCGAATTGTTGTTCTGCAATCACTTCAGCTACAACTCGACGGTTTTTCTCACGACCTGCTTCTGTATCATTATCGCTGATTGGTCGGCTTTCGCCATACCCGATACCTTTTACTCTTTCTTGCTTAATTCTAAAGCTATCTACTAAAACGTCTGCGATCGCTGTTGCTCGTTTTTGGGATAGTGTTTTGTTTAACTCTTCAGAGCCTCTATCGTCAGTATGGCCTTCAATAATAACTGTGCTTGTTGGGTGGCTTTTTAAGAAGGAAGCCAGCTTCTTTAATTCTGGATAAAAACGAGGGTGAATGTCTGCTTTTCCAGTGTCAAATAAAACATTTAATTCTACTGAAAGTAATTTAGTTGTTTGACTTGGGCAACCATTATTGTCTACCGCCGAACCAATAGGCGTATCTGGGCATAGATCCCTAGCAGCAATAACGCCATCTCTGTCTTCATCTGAAAGACGAGGCTGTACTTTTGATGCGTACAAGCTTTCAGCTGAAGCTAAATGACTAAACGCAAACAATATTCCAAAGCTAATAACTTTTGTAATAGTGCTCATGATCGATTACCACTCTTTATAAATAAACCTGATGATTAAAGGTTAATGAAAGCCCGACAAGCTAGCTAGCCCCTTTTTGTAGCTTTGTTCGGTATAGAAAGCTAAATTGTAATGAAATGTAACTACCAGCTGCCAATATTCTCCATAGAAGCCCAAGGCTCAGCTATTTCAAGAGGCTCTCCTTTTTGAAGTAGCTCAATGGAAATGTTGTTTGGATCTTTAACAAAGGCCATGCGTCCATCTCTTGGTGGACGTAATATTATAACATCCATAGACTGAAGATGGTCGCATGTTTGATAAATATTATCCACTTCGAAAGCTAAATGACCGAATTGATCGCCATTTGAGTAGCTTTGTTCACCCCAGTTATGAGTAAGCTCTACCTCTGGTGCGCCATGCTCTGTAGCGTAATAAATAAGAGTGAACTGGCCTTTTTCATTATCTTTTCGTTTGGTTTCTATTAAACCTAATCCTTTGGTGTAAAAGGTATGACTTTCTTCTGGTTTATTTGTCCTGATCATAGCGTGCAAGTATTTTATGGACATAATAAATTCCTATCTGCTTAAACTGTGTACCTATTTAATCAGCCTACAGAATGCAACAAAAAGGTATTATGGAATATCAATAATTTATTCTTATTTTTCCCAAACCCATCTGATTGGGTCGCCGAAGTCGTCATAGATGATTTTCTTTTTCGGCTTTTTCTTGGGTAAGGGCGTAGGAGGGGATGGTTTCTTTTTTTGCTGTAAAGCGGCAACAACATGGTTTAATGGCGTGCGCTCTTTTTTTGGCTCGCTAAAGCCCATATGGCTCGTGTTATACTTTCCATCAACTAGGCCAGACTCACCCATGTCGATTTGCTGGATCTCTCCCTTTGCTTTGATAAATTGATCTACTAAAGACTCAAGCTCTTTCCGTGTGTCTTTTTTCGTTGTCTTAGGTTTTATCATAGTGTTTGGTTGAGGTGAATCCTGTTTTAAAACGATGTGGTTTTAGAGTTGACCATTAATTATTCATATTAAACGTAAGAGGTAGCTGGTGTCTATTAGCAACTTAATTGTGCATGAGATTCAAAAACATGAAGGCGAACGTAAGGCAATATTAATTGCACGTCCTAATGAGAACCCTGTTGATGGACAAGCTGAAGCGCTTTCTGCTCAGGTGACGAATCTATTTAATCGCTCTGGAATGAACACAGGGCGATTTGCCAACCCTCAAGGGAGTGAAGAAGGAGCACAGCTTCCAGCCTTGCTTACTAAGTATTTTAAAGATAATGCATTTTTGGATTTTTCTGCGTTTACAAAAGAATGTGCGGCGGAATATTTGAAGCATCTTGAGCCAGTAGAAGAAGCGGGTGGTGGTTTGTTGTGGTTTAACCATTACGAGCTACATGATACCCACTTTTTATACATTGTTATGTTGAAGCGTAAGCAGGGGATCGGTCTAGGTGCTGACCTTAGCTTGTCTCAAGTTGAGCAAATTGAAATGGAAAAATTGCATATGGCATTGCGTATCAATTTGACCGCTTGGCAAGGGGGAGATGAGGGGCGATATATTGCTTTTCGATTTGGTCGTGCACCTAAATTTGAAAGTGAGTATTTTACTCAGTTCATTGGTTGTGATGAGCCTAAAGTTGCGGCAAAAGAGACACGTAAATTAGTGGACCTAACATCAGCGTTTTGCCAATCGGAAGGCTTGCCGTCTAAACAGGCAAATGACTTTAAAAAAGTGGTTTCCGAGCATTGTCAGGCGAGAGCGGAAGATCGCGAGCCTCTTGAGATTAAATCGATTGCTTCTGAAGTTGAGTCTCGTTTTTCTATCGAGCAAGCAAATAAGTTTTTAGAAATTGCAGATTCAGATAGCTTTAAAATGGAGAAAGAGATTTTTGTTGAGAAAGCGGCTCTAAAAAAGCTGACTCGCTTATCGGGCAGTTCTCGTGCTTTGACTTTAAGTTTTGACAGTGAATTATTGGGAGAGTCTGTTGTGTTTGATGCAGACTCAGGAACCTTGGTTATCAAGGATCTACCTAAGAGTCTGCTTAAACAACTGCAGTCTGTTTCTAACTAAGACCGAGCAATATTTCCAAATCACTCATAGAATCAAAACAGGCGGTTGCACCCGCAGCCGTCTGAGTTGCTTGATCCATTTCCGCACTATAAGCGAAAACCTTCATACCAGCTGCGCATCCTGCTTTGATGCCAGTTACAGAGTCTTCAATAACGATGCAATCTTCAGGAGCGACATTTAGTGCTTGTGCTGCTTTTAAATATAAATCTGGCGCAGGCTTTCCGTGCTTAACGTCTTCTACACAAAATCGAACGGAGAAGGTGTCAGTTAGTTGTATTTTGTTTAGCTTTAAATCCATTTCAAGGCGTCGAGCATTGGTTGCCATCGCAATTGGAGTGGGTATTTTCTGAAGTAGTTCTCTGACTCCTGAAATGGGCTCAAGTTGAGTCATGATCATTTGGTGGAATTGTTCACGATATTCTTGATCAAAGTTTTCAGGTAAAGCACGGCCGAGTAGTCTTTCTGCGTTACGCATGGTTTCTTGGTTTGTAAAGCCTGTAAATTGCTCGAGAAGTGTCTTTTTGTCTATATCCAAACCTTGTTCGCGCAGCATTGAGGTGTAAATATTGTTAGACATGGTTTCTGTGTCAACAATGACGCCGTCGCAGTCAAAAATGATTGCTTTATAGGAATGAGGCATAAAATAAACTTCGTTGTGAGTGAATTCAGATCATAACGAATTTGAAGATGTTTAAGAAAGGAAAGGGAGGGAGTTTTATTATTTTTCTCCCCTTTAAAGTCGTGATTTACGATATAATTATAGACTGTATCTATGGAATTACAGGTTTGCTTGGCTTAGGTGTTGTGGGCGATCGCTGGTCTTTTTAATAGCGCTTACTGTTGTTTTAAAGAAAGCAACAACCGCTTTTACTTGGCGAGCACGCTTTTGACGGCGAGCATAGTCAGCAGCACCAGTGTCTTCAAAGCCCCATTTTGCTAAAAGTGCTTCATATTGTTCTTGAGAGTCCATGATATTCTCCTGTTTGGTTTATTAAAATGTTGTTTTATTACAACGTTTTCAATATTAAATAGACTCGTGATATTCGGCAAACGATCCTTTTTCACGCTTAAGGTTAGTTTTTTTCATCATTAGAATTTGTTAAGGAAATCAGCTTGTATCAACCATTAGAAAGCTTTTCAAAAAGTTGGATTTTTAAACGCAATGATCCAAAAGTTGAAAAAGACGATTTGGATAAAATTCATCTATTAAGTGAGCAGAGAGCGGGTCAAATTTGGCGGGATTACATTAGCTCTGATCAACTTCATCCAGATCATTTTACAGACCAAGATTGGTTGGCGTCAGAGTCCTCCAAAGCTTCGTTAATAAAGGCTCAATGGGAAAAGTCGTGGGACAGTGAGCAAGTGGAATTACCAGAGGAATTACTGACGCATTTTGCGAATTGGGGAGAGGATACAACCGTCTTTTTTTGCTGCCACAATGAATTAGTATTTGAGCTTTCATGGAGCGTTTTTAAACGAACATGGAAGGCATTCTTGTTTCTTGATAATGGTCCTGTTTTGGTTGGAAAAAAGAAGAAACAGGCAGCACAGTTTCACTCTAATGGATGGGTGAATTTGTTATTGAGAACGTCTTAACTCGTGTTTTTCTATTCTGTAATTTTCTTTCATTTTTGAGTGCTGTTTTATGGCGCTTCGTATCGTCTGCGGCTATTAAGACACCGTTTATTAAAAGCTTGGTAGTAGTGAAGCAGCTTTTGGCTTTGTTCTAAGTGGCCGAGTGTGTCTAAGAGCATTGCGGTGACTTCAGCCGTTGCAAATTGCATTTTGTGGCTAGAATGTCTCACAAGAAAAGAGCGTTTTGCCTCACTGCTCACTTCAAAGTGTGGAATATGCTTTAGCCATTCACTCTGGTGAAACATTTTGCTGGCCTGCTTCCATGTACCATCCAGAATGATAAAAGTGTGCTTTTGTGTTGCGTTGCTTAAAGGCGCAACGGTTCTGAGTTCTCTTTCTTGAGCTTTCGCTGTATCAGTATTTGGAAAAAGAATGGTGCAGCTTCCTTGTACTTTATTGAGGTGTTCAAGCAAAGACTCCGATGGCTCCGTACGACTCCAGATATAGGCTTTTGTATCATCTGGGAATAAATCTGCGATCAGTCGCCCGCTATTGGTGGGTTTGTGAATCTCATCTCGGTGAAACAGTAAGATAAATTCGACAGGTGAAGAGCCAGTATTTCTTAAATGGCAAAAGCATGCATCTTCAGACATCAAGCAATGTGGACACCGAACAAGATTTGATCCTCTTGCTTGGAAAGGTCTCATGGATTCTTGTTTGCATCGCTCGCGAAGAATGTCGACACAATGTGGTTTAAGGTTGGATACCATGAATTTGATGCTTGCTTAATAGGTCTAATAGTTGAAGAAGTAGAGTGTAAGTTGACGGTCGATATTATTGGGATTATCTCTTAAACCTCTACAAAACTCGGTTACTCTTATTAAAACATATTGGGTAGCCGAATTTTGAAAAATTACGTTTAAGTATTAGGTGTTTAACGTAATCTTGACCAAAAATATGCAAATACAAAGGAATGAGTAGAAACCTCCCCTTTACTCCTGTTCGTTGGCTGCAACACGCGATATTGTGTTCAATATTATTTTTGCACTATGAGTTATTTATGAGTCGTTATATCTCTCCGGTGCTGTATATCCTTCTAATGCTTGTAGGATGTATGGCATTTATTTCCATTGCAGGTGTGCGAGTTGGGCTTTTTGAGCCTTCGACTGGCTTCACCATGTTAAGGGAAAGTGTTTTTGCCTCTTTGATTTTGTCTGTTTTAGCAATTGGTTCATTAGGGGTGTGCCGGAAAGAAAATAATATTGCGGGTCAGCGTTTTTTCATTTTGGTACTGACAGTTTCACTTGTTTATAGCTCAATGTGGATTGTGTTTTACGTACAGAAGTCAGGGTTGCCAAAGATTAATGATATTACGACAGACATAGATACGCCGCCTTCGTACATGAATGTCAGTTTTATTCGTAAGACGAAAGAAAATGATGTTAGCTACAATGAAGGTTTTGCCTCTATTCAGCACAAATATTATCCCGAAATACAGCCTTTATTTACGCACCTCGATAAAGCAAATGTTTACTTAGCCATTTCTGAGCTTGTGGAAAAAAGAGATTGGGAAGTCGTGGCTAACTATTCTCAAGTCGGTGTTATTGAAGCGACTGCTCGAACGCCTGTCTTTGGCTTCCGTGATGATGTTGTTATTCGAGTTATGCAGGTCGAAGATGATCAAGTTCGTGTGGACATGCGTTCCAGTTCCAGAACAGGTGGCGGTGATTTTGGCGTAAATGCAGAACGAATTCGCGACTTTATGAAAGACTTATCTGAATCCCTTAACAAATCCTTCATGCCCAAAATGAGTTCTGTTCGATAATTTATCTAGGATTATTGAAAACTCTCGTCATTAAAAATAAGACAAGCTAGACTCTCTAAGTATTCAGTATAAGGGAGAGAGATAGGTGAGTCTTCGTCAACAGCAAAAAGCCAATACACGATCTAAAATCAAAGCGGTTGCTAAAGATGCTTTCTTAAAACAAGGTATAGAAGCTACGAGTACACGCTATTTAAGTACTCAAGCCGGTATTGCGGTCGGCACTTTGTTTGTTCACTTTCCAGATAAACTCTCCCTAGTAAAAGATATTTTCTTCGATGAAATGGATGCGGCTTTGCGAGAAGCTGTAGTGGCGCAAAAAGCTTGCGCTTCACCGATTGATTATTTGCTTCAAACGGCCCAAATGTTATTTGAGTTTTATGATGAATACGCTGAGTTTACAAGGCTAGTTCTATTGGATAGCTTGGCGAAAGGCGGTTTTCATACGAGCCAAATGATGGTGATTTCAGAAGGCATCAGTAAACGCTTTAAGCAAGTTGGCGTAGATGAGCAAACGGCCGCTATTTTTAGTGACAATATGATTGCGAACTACTGGCATATTTTATTAAACGGCGTGCCAAAAGGGGAGTTAGGGAAGCATGCTATCGATCAACTAAAACGCCTAAATTTGCCCTTTGAAATGTCTTATCGAAATGCCCTTAAAAGTCGAAAATCATCTGCTAATTAAGCTCATTGGCTTTTCGATAGGGGCCTTGATAATCAAATAAGCGTTCTGTTACTTGCCAATACTGCTTTTGCTTTTTGGCGATAACGAAGTCTGGAGCGGGCAGGTAGGGTAAAAATCTTTCTACTTCTTCTAATGTATCGAATTGAATAGATTGGCTGCCATTGGCGATTCTTCTACTGAACAGATCATTGAACGACTGGCGCGCTTTTTTATAGTTGAAACGAAAGGTTTCGGAAAGTGTCAGCCCATCTTCGTCGTGATAGGTTATTTTAAGGCTTTTTTCCTTCCATATTATTTCTGGCGTAATGTCTGCGCAGCGTAATACTTTATTGTTTTTTAAGTTTAACGCGCTTCTTAATAGATCATCTGGATCAATGAGTTTTTCTGCGCAATGTTGGCACTGTCGAGCGGCAATGTCATTTTCTTCATTGCAGTGCGGGCAGCGTTTAAAGCGAAAGCGATATGTGCATTGTTCTTCGCCATCCGGCAAATCAATTAATCCGTGGCAACGGCGACCGAAATGTTCAAGGATGTTTCCTTCTGCGTCCTTTCTTCCCCAAAATGTATTTGCGAAATCACACGCAGGGCAATGAATCTGCACAGCGACAGAGTCTTGTGTTGGTTTCTTCTCGCCAATTTCAGGTTGAAATATGTTGTAGCCATTGTTGGTGTAATCCAATACCAAGCAGTCTTTTTTTCCAGGGCTCAACCTTAACCCTCGACCGACAATCTGCTGAAATAAGCTAATGGATTGTGTTGGTCGTAGAATGGCGATGACATCCACATGAGGTGCATCAAACCCAGTGGTCAGAACAGAAACGTTAACAAGATATTTGATCTTCTTTGCTTTAAACGCCTCAATTAAAGCATCTCTTTCTTTGAGTTTCGTTTTGCCTGTGATTAAAGCGGTTTCATCTGCTGGCAAGTAACCGACGATTTCTTTCGCGTGGTCGATAGTGGCGGCAAAAATCATCACACCTTGCCTGTTTTGACTAAGTTGAATGATTTGCTCTGTTACTGCTTGCGTGACTCTGGGGTGTTTGTGGATTAGTTCATTGAGCGCAATGTCATCTGTGTTTTGTTCGCCATCTAGGCTTTCGGTTAAAAGGCTAAAGTCATAATGAGCAACGGCAGCATCATAATGAATCGGTGGCGTTAAATAGCCATTTTTCACCATGTGCTGGAGCGGTAATTCAAAAATACATTTTTTGAAAATACTGTTAGAGCATTGACGAGTATAGCCATGATAATGATTTTTATAGATCCAACCAGAGCCTAAGCGATAAGGTGTTGCAGTCAGCCCTAGAATTTTCACATTGGGGTTGAGAGCCCGAAAATGCGCCAGTGTTTTGTTGTATTGGCCGCTTTCTTCCATACCAACTCGATGGCACTCATCAATAATGATTAAGCTCATGGCTTCTTGGAAGTTCTCTAGATTTGCGGCGATAGATTGAATGCTGGCGAAGGTGGTTTTTTCTGTACTGCTTTTCTGGTTCAAGCCGGCAGAGAAAATTCCCGCAGAAAACCCTGTTGCTAAAAATTTGGCGTGATTTTGTTCTACTAGCTCTTTGACATGGGCAAGACAAAGAACACGGCCTTTGGCTAATCGACTCAACTCAGCAATTACTAAGCTCTTACCCGCGCCGGTAGGCAAAACAATGACGGCTGGGTCGTCTGTATTACGAAAATGAGCAAGAGAGGATTCGACCGCTTGGCTTTGATAATCCCGTAATACAAAAGGCTGAGTCATAAGTGTTGAAATCTTAGTGTGTTAAATGAGGAGCTAAAGTAATATAACCGTCTTGTTAATTTTGCCCTTTTAGAAGTGATTAATCTATCTATGCCTGTCGACACTTGGTCAGTAAAAAAACTTTATGTAGAAAACTCTATTTCGGTATTTAGTCGAGAAGAGCCTTTTGCAAATCTCTTAATGGATTTGAGAACCAAAGGTTGGAGTATTCAGGATAACTTCTTTTCTGCGGATTTTACTCAGGCGTTAGTCGATGAGGCGGAAAACATTGAAAATGTTCAAATGCAGTTGGCAGGTGTTGGGCGCAAGCAAGATCACCAAATATTGCAAGACGCTCGACGTGATTACATTCAATGGATTGACCCTGATAAACCGATCAGAACCGACTTCTTGAAAGTAATGGAAAGCTTGCGCGTGGCGTTAAATCGCCACCTTTTTATTGGCTTATTTGATTATGAAGCCCATTTTGCCCGTTATGAAAAAGGCGCTTTTTATGAGAAACACGTGGACGCTTTCAAAGGCGAAAGTAACCGAGTTTTGTCTACTGTTTTGTATTTGAATGAAGATTGGCAAGAAGGTGACGGCGGTGAATTGGTGATTTACGATGAGCATAATCCCGACATCGAAGTGGGCCGTTTTTTTCCTAAAAAGGGTCGTTTGGCAATATTTCTAAGTGAATGCTTTTATCATGAAGTGGTTGTGGCGCATCGAACTCGGCACAGTATTGCGGGTTGGTTTCGAGTTAATAACACCACAGGGAAAAGCCTCGATCCAGATCAGTAGGGTCATGTTTTTGATCTTATGATGAAAAGGGCATTTTTTGTCAAAACAGCCTCGAAAAATACCTTATAAATCTCTATAATGCGCGCCTTGTTTAATTGCTCTGGTTTTACGTTCCAGATCGCATAGGAGATAGAAAATGTCGAAAGTTGTTGTTTGTGCCCTTTATAAATTTGTTGACCTACCTAATTTTGAATCCATTCGTGAACCATTACAGAAAACATTAGAAGATAATGGTATTCGTGGCACCTTGTTGCTTGCGAGCGAAGGCATTAATGGAACAGTGGCGGGTTCTCGTGAAGGTATTGATACCTTGCTGGCTTGGTTAGATAAACAACCTGGTTTAGACAATATTGTGTCGAAAGAGTCTTACGACGAAGACATGCCTTTCTATCGAACAAAGGTTAAATTGAAGAAAGAAATCGTGACCATGGGCGTTGAAGGTATTGACCCAAAACGCGTGGTTGGAACTTATGTGAAACCGAAAGACTGGAACGATCTTATTTCTGATCCTGATGTGGTTTTGGTTGATACGCGTAACGATTACGAAGTGCAAATTGGTACATTCAAAAACGCTGTTAATCCAAAAACTGAAACCTTCCGTGAATTCCCTGGTTACGTTAAAGAAAACATGGACCCGAAAAAGCAAAAGAAAGTGGCTATGTTTTGTACTGGCGGTATTCGCTGTGAAAAATCCACTGCTTATATGCTTGAACAAGGTTTTGAAGAGGTTTATCACCTTGAAGGCGGTATTCTAAAATACTTAGAAGAAGTGCCAAAAGAAGAAACCATGTGGGAAGGCGAGTGCTTTGTTTTTGATAACCGAGTATCTGTGAACCACGATTTAGAAAAAGGCGAATACGACCAATGTCACGCTTGCCGTATGCCAATCACTGAAGAAGAAAAGCAAGACGAGCGTTACACACAAGGTGTTAGCTGCGTTCATTGCTTTGATAAATTCACCGACGAGCAGCGTCAGCGTTTTGTTGAACGCGAGCGCCAAGTGCAACTGGCTCGCTCCCGCGGTGAAGAGCACATCGGAGCAGAAGTTTTGAGTGCGGTAGAAAAGCATCGCTTAGAAAAAGCGCTAGAAAAAGAGCGCCAGCGTAAGATACGTGAAGCGAAAGCAAACTAGCCCTTAAAAAATCGCTCGACCTTGTCGGGCGATTTTGGTTTAAATCCAAACTATTGATCTTTATAGTGAATTTTTTTGTAATTTCCTCTGAATACATACCACACAAGATACGAAGAGTGGTTTCGAAATTGCTCCGACTACCGTACAATAAAAAATCGCTTTTTATTAGCCAGAATCCATCATGAGTTATCAAGTTTTAGCACGCAAATGGCGCCCGCAAACCTTCCTAGAAATGGCAGGGCAAGATCACGTACTTCAGGCGTTGGTGAATGCGTTGCGTCAACAGCGTTTGCATCACGCGTATTTGTTTACTGGAACTCGTGGTGTCGGTAAAACCACTATTGCACGTATTTTTGCCAAATGCTTAAACTGTGAAACCAATGGAATTTCTCCAGAACCTTGTGGGACCTGTGACAGTTGTCGCGAAATAGTCGAAGGTCGATTTGTTGACTTGATTGAGGTCGATGCGGCTTCTCGTACCAAGGTTGAAGACACACGAGAGTTATTGGAAAACGTTCAATACGCACCGACTCGCGGCCGCTTCAAGGTTTATCTAATAGACGAAGTCCACATGCTGTCGACGCATTCTTTCAATGCTTTGCTGAAAACATTGGAAGAGCCACCAGCGCACGTTAAATTCTTATTAGCGACAACCGATCCGCAAAAACTTCCTGTCACTATTTTATCTCGTTGTTTGCAGTTCAATTTGAAAAATATGTCGCCGCAACGGGTAGTGGATTATCTGCAAACGGTTTTGACAACAGAGCAAGTGACGTTTGACCAACCCGCGTTGTGGCAAATTGGTCAAGCTGCCAATGGCAGTATGCGTGATGCGTTAAGTTTGACGGATCAAGCGATTGCTTTTGGTAATGGCAGCATTTCTGAATCTGGCGTGACGTCCATGCTTGGCTTGGTGAACCAAACTCAAATATTGGATTTATTAGAAAGTGTGGCATCTAAAAATGCCGCCGATGTTTTATCTCGAATCGAACAATTGGCGGATTATCAACCAGATTTTACGGCGATTTGTGGCAGCTTATTAGAGTGTTTGCACCGTGTCGCGATTGAGCAGCAAGTGCCAGGTGCGTTATTGGATCAGCTAGGGGATTTGTCTCGAATCAAAGCCATAGCTCAAAATGTGAGTTCTGAAGAGATACAGGTTATGTATCAAAGCTTGCTCATTGGTCGCCGTGACTTGCATCTTGCTCATTCGGTTCGTGCAGGTTTTGAAATGCTTATGTTAAGGCTGATTGCGTTTCGTCCTGCACCGCCTATGACGGTCAGCCATGATATGTCGGCTGTTTCTGTTGTTAGTGCGCCTACGGCAGACGAAGCGGCTCCGACTTATTCAGAAAAACCTGAAACAACAAGCAGCGAAGTAGAAAAAAAAACAGCGCAAATTGAGGTAGAAACGCCTACTCAATTAGAAGAATCAGATGAAGCCGCTGTAGAAACTAGCAAGCCTGTTGAATTATCGCCAGAAGCTCGCCCGCCTTGGGAAGAGGCGCCTGAAGAATCAGAAGTTGTAAATAGTGACTCTGAGTTCACAGAAGAACCAGAAGTGTCAGTAGAGCCTGAAACGCCAGAAGTGCATGTTGAGCCTTCAGAGGAAATTGCTGAAGAAGAAATAACTCAACCTGTTGAACATGCTCAAAGCGAATCTTTAGGGCCAACAGAAGAACTTAACGAAGAGCCGAACTCCGCTGAATTAGTTGAACAAGCGGCTCCAGAAACGGTCAAACCTTTCGTTGTAAAAGAAGATGCGTTTGCGGAAGAGCCTCAAGATCTTGACGATGAAGATGAGGAAGAAGCAGAAGAAAGAGCCATTGCAGATGTTGTAGACCCTTATAATCCTGCAGCGGAATTGGTTGATGCTTTAAGTGCTGATCCACTTGAAACGATTGAAGAGAAAACCCAACAAGAGAACAACGGGCCTGACTTACGTCTGTCAAAAGTGCCAGATACAATAGCTCAGCCTGCATTGGGAATGCCACTGCCAGAATTGAACCATTATAATGAGTTAACCATGAAACTCTGGTGGCTGGTGGCGCCGCGTTTACCTTTAACTGGATTGGTACAGAATATATTAATGAATTCCAGTTTAGTGGATGCAAGCGATCATGGCGTTCGTTTAGAAGTGCCACTGGAATATGGGCATATGTTGAATCAAACACGTTACGAGCAAATTCAAGGTGCTTTGGGCGATTTCTTCGCTATGAACGTACCTTTGATTATCGATACAGTTGAAGATACAACAGGCGTTACGGCAGAAGAATTTGCAGCGAGCAAACGGGCAGAAGCCTTACAAGTTGCAATAGAACATTTGAATTCACACCCAGTTGTGCAGGCTTTATCGACAACGATGGGCGCACAATTGGTTTATGATACTGTAAAAGTTAAAGCTTAATTGGAGAGAAAGTTATGTTTAAAGGTGGTATGGGTAACATGATGCGCCAAGCGCAGCAGATGCAAGAAAACATGCAGAAGGCGCAAGAAGAAGTTGCCAATATGGAAGTGGAAGGCCAAGCCGGTGCAGGTCTTGTTAAAATCGTGATGACAGGTCGTCATGATGTAAAACGTGTTTCTATCGATGATTCTTTGTTTGAAGACGATAAAGAAATGCTAGAAGACTTAATTGCTGCTGCGGTAAACGATGCTGTACGCAACATTGAAGTTGGTCAGAAAGAAAAAATGGCAGCAGCGACAGCAGGTATGTCTTTGCCACCAGGCTTCAAAATGCCTTTCTAGGAGTTTGCTTTGTTTAGTCCCTTAATTAAAGAACTGATTGAATCATTGCGCTGTTTGCCAGGTGTTGGGCCTAGATCGGCTCAGAAAATGGCGCTGTATTTATTGGAACGTGATCATCAAGGGGCAGACAGACTGGCAGAAGCATTACGAGAAGCGCTCGATAAAGTCGGGCGTTGCTCAAGCTGTCGCACATTGACAGAAGAAACGGAATGTCAGATTTGTCAGGACACAGAACGAGATGCGACACGCCTTTGTATTGTTGAAACCCCTGCAGATGTCATAGCGATTGAATCGGCGGGTAGTTTTTCAGGGCGTTATTTCGTTTTGCTAGGGCATTTGTCTCCGATTGATGGCATTGGCCCAGAAGAATTAGGCTTGGATCGCTTGGAAGCTTTGGTTCAACACAACAAAGTAGAAGAAGTGATTATTGCCACCAACTCAACGGTAGAAGGTGAGGCGACTTGCCATTATATTGCTGAGAAACTAAAAACATTGAACATCAACGTGAGTCGTATTGCTCATGGCGTGCCTATGGGTGGCGAGTTGGAATACGTTGATGGAAACACTCTGGCGTTAGCGCTAGAGGGACGGAAAACACTTTAGTATGAATGATCAAGATGATGCTCTGAATATTATTTGGGTAGCGGATAACGAATCTCTATTGAGCTGGTGTGACTATTGGGCGCAACTCCCCGTTATTGCCGTTGATACTGAGTTCATTCGACGTTCCACTTATTTCCCCATTACAGGGCTTATTCAAATCAGTGAAGGCGACAAAGCCGTACTGATTGATCCTTTAAACATTGATGAATGGGCGCCATTGAAAGCCTTGATGGTCAACCCAGATGTCATGAAAGTGTTCCATGCTTGTTCGGAAGACTTGGATGTATTCGACCGCTTGTTAGGCGTTTTACCTATGCCTTTTTACGATACGCAAATTGGTGAAGCTTACGCAAGCGGTCAATGGTCTTTGAGTTATGTGAAGCTAATTCATGAATATTTACAGATTGAAGTAGCGAAAGACGAAACTCGCTCCGACTGGACTCAACGCCCATTAACCGATGCTCAAAAGCGTTACGCTGCTTTGGATGTGGTGTATTTGGCCAAGGTGTATCCTTTGCAAATTGCCCGTTTACAAGAGAAGAATATGCTTGAGTGGGCCATTGAAGACGGTGAGTCGTTGAAATGGCAATACAAGATGAATTCTGATCCAGAACAAAATTGGTCGAATGTGAAGACAGCATGGCGTTTGTCTCCTGAAGGGCTAACTTTGTTGCGTTTATTGTTTATCTGGCGAGATGAGCAAGCTCGAAAAGAAGATGTGCCGAAAGGACAGATTCTGAAAGATCGCACATTATGGTCGTTATCTAAAATTTTGCCGACTCACCATAAAGCCATTTCGGAAGCGGAAGAGCTAACTGGGCGACAACATCGTTTATACGGCGATGTTATTTTGCAAAATGTTGCTTTGGTAAAAGAGCTGTCAGAAGACGAATACCAATTGCCATTGGAAATGCCTTTGCCTTCTCAAACGGGTGAGTTAAGCAAGAAGATTAAAGCCTTCGTTCGTGAGCGAGCAGCAGAATTACAAATCGCACCAGAAGCCATGCTAAAGCGCAAATTACTAGACCCTTTGGTTCGTCATTTATTTGATGGCAGTGCAATGGATTGGACGAATCCAGCGATGACAGGCTGGCGACGGGATACAATTATCAATCCAATATTAGAACAATTTAAAAAGCCCTAACATGGCGTAAACCGCCTAGAGTAAATTATGAAACAGCATTTAATAGTAGAAGTTTTTCGTTCTTCAAAGCATGACGGAATGTATCTATACGTTGAAAAAAAGGTCGGCTTGAAAGACATCCCAGAAGACTTGATGGCGCGCTTTGGTAAAGGTGTAAGCGCTATGACCATGTTGTTGACGAGCGAAAGTAAGCTTGCAAGAACGACACCGGAAAAGGTCACTGAGGCGATTCGCGAAAAAGGCTTCTATTTGCAAATGCCTCCAGCGAAAGACGACTACTTGCTAGACTTGTATAAAACACCCACAGAATCTGTTTACTAACAGTACTTGCTAAAAACGACGGTTATTAGACATTATGATTGCAAAGCGTTTTGAGCCATTTTGGAAAACTACACCACTGGAGAATATGTCTCCAGATGAGTGGGAATCCATTTGTGATGGCTGTGGGAAGTGTTGTTTACAAAAGCTACAAGATGAAGAAACAGACGAGATTTTTTATACCACGCTTTCTTGTCATCAGTTAGACGTTGGTACGAGCCAGTGTAAAGTTTATGAGACTCGTCAGTCTAAAGTGCCGGGTTGTATTACACTGACGCCAGATAAGATTGACGAATTTCAGTGGCTGCCAGATACCTGCAGTTACCGAGTATTACATGAAACGAAAGAGTTACCGAACTGGCACCCTTTGGTTGTTGGTAACGGCAAAGAAATGCTTCGCCAAGGTTTAACTGTTCAACACTACGCGGTGAATGAAAACACGGTCGAAGAAGAGGAATGGGACACCTATATTATAAAATGGGTTCATGGCATGCCGGAGCCTTATGATCTAACCTAAATCAACAGTGGTCGCTAATGTCAGCAAAGTAGTTCAAGGAGTTCGCAAACGTGAAGTGGTTGAAAGTAAATACTGTGTTGTTTTTCTCCGCGGCCTTATTGTTTTGGGCTCCCATCAGTCAGGCTGATACGCAATTCCGTGTCATTGTTGATGCCTCTGGCAGCATGCTTATCAGCGATCCAGACAAACTTACCTCAGAAGCCTTGCGCCTTATTTCCAACCTTGCTCCCGAAGAAGAAGCCACACTGGGAATTTGGCTATTTGGTGAAGCTCCTCGTGTTTTATTACCTGAATCTGTTGTCAATAAAAGCACCAAGGCGAAACTGGCTAGCTATGTTGATAGCTATGTGACGCAAGACGTTCAAACTGATTTAGAATCCATTATCAAAGTATTGTTAGAAACACCAAGCAGCAACGACCTTGAGCCAGGTTTTAATCAGCATTGGATTCTTGTGACAGACGGCATGGTGGATATCAGCCTTGATGATGCGATTAACCAAGCCTCTCGTAATCGTATTTTAAATGAATTAACCAGTGAGCTAGAGTCACAAGGGATTCATCTTCATACCATTTCCATGACAGGTTATACGGACAAAGAGCTGCTCGAAACACTCTCTCTTAGAACAGACGCAACACACACGGAAGTAGCGATTCCTGAAGATTTATTAGACACATTCGACCGTATTTTTACGCAAGCAGCGCCTTCTGATGAATTGCCATTTGATGGTAACCGTTTCCTTGTAGACGATGCGATTGAAGAGTTAACACTGGTTGTCTTCCACGAAAATGGCATCCAGCCTCACATCTTGAAACCAAATGGGCAGATTTTGTCTTTGGTAAATGGCGGTAATACCTCAGTTGCCGCATCCAATCATTATACTTTGATCACCATTACTGAACCTGATTCAGGTGAATGGCAAGTTAGTAATGTGGATTTGGAGCGAAGCAGTATTCGAGTTATTACAGATTTGAGCGCACAAGTGACCAAAGTGGCTCCTGTGGTTTTTCAAAATGAACCGATTTATTCCACAGTAGGATTGTTTCAAGAAGACATCTTGATTCAAGATGAAGACATATTGAGCTTGCTAAGCGTTAAGCAAACTCTGTCGCGTCTAAACGGAGAAAACAAAGACGTCGTTTTTTCTAATGCTATTCCTAAAAGAAACAGCCAGTTTAAACAGAGTATCGAAGGCATTCGTGAAGCCGGAAACTATGAACTAACCACTGAAATTGACGGAAAAACCTTTTCTCGCCAATTGACCCAATACTTTGCAGTTCATCCCGGAATTGAGTTTGAAGGTATGAATTCAGGCAGTAACTTGGTGACTTTTTCAGCAAAACCTGTGAATTTGAAGCTCAATGTGATGCGCTCTAATGTTCAGATCGAATTTACTGACGAGAGTAGCGCCATACAAACAGAGCTGATGCCACTGATTGGCCAAGGATATTGGGAAAAAGTGGTTCCAGTTGCCGCAGATCAACACGCTAAAGTCAGAGCCAGATTGATCGGCGTGACACAGACTGGAATGCGTTTTGATTATTGGACGCCTTATTGGCACTTTGACCGCGAAGGAGAAAACGCTGCGACAGTTCAATTAGGAGACGAAGTGCCACAAGGACTTTTGGTGACACCTGTGCCGTCCTCCAATCGAGATGTTATGCCTATTCTTGTTCCGCCTGCGATTACCGTTGTGAATGAAGTGGAAGGTGAAACAGAACCCGCATTGCCAGATACCAATGATGAGATAACAGAAGAATTAGAAAACGAGCCAACACCAGAAGAAGCAAGTGGATTATCCACAACAGAGTGGATGATGTATGTTGCCTTGAACCTAGGTGCCATAGTTATTATCGGTGGCGGTATTTTCTTATACCGACGACTAGCGAAGAAAAATAAATCAATAAAAGGCGATGATGTAAACGATGTGTGAGTTATTAGGCATGAGTGCGAATGTGCCAACGGATATATGTTTTAGTTTTTCAGGATTGCGTGCCCGTGGCGGCCGAACAGGGCCACATAAAGATGGTTGGGGAATGGCCATGTACCGCGATGGTGATGTTTGGTCGATTCATGACCCAAGACCAAGCGCTGATTCAGACATGGCAGAAATCATCAGCAGCACCTCATTAAAGTGCGACATTGTTATCAGTCACATCCGCCAAGCCAATGTTGGAGGGGTTTGTTTATTAAATACGCATCCTTTTAGTCGTTTGCTTTGGGGAAAAACCTGGTCATACGCTCACAATGGACAACTTGAAGACGCAATGGCATTGCCAGTTTCAGCTCATCACCCGCTTGGCAGCACAGATTCAGAGCGAGCTTTTTGCTGGATCATAGAGCAACTGCAATCGCGATTTGGTGAAAATGAACCTTCCCTAGAAATGCTCTCTGGTGCTTTATCTGAACTGGCGTTGCAACTAAAAGCCCGTGGCGTCTTCAATATGATGCTGTCCGACGGCGACAAATTATATTGCTTCTGCACCACCAAACTTCATTGGATCACCCGCCGAGCACCCTTTAAAAAAGCAACCTTATCGGATGAAGACGTCATCATCGACTTCAAAGAAGTTACCACAGACAAAGACGTCGTCACCGTCATCGCCACACAACCCCTGACTCAAGATGAAAAGTGGGAACAAATGGAAGAAGGAGAGCTTTGCGTCTTCGACGGCGGTGAAGTTGTCTGCCAGATTAAAGCGGAGCTTTGATTGCTCCTTCTCCATTGTTCAAAGGGAAGGTTTTTGAAAATATCTGACTTTGGTAGGTCGAAATTTATTTCGACAAGTTGTTTTTCTAAATTGTAGTTTTGTTAATAGCTTTAGTGATGGTTTTAGGGCTAATTACAGCTGGTGTTCCTGATTTATATTGGTTCATAAGTTCGCTTTCTATAGTAAGTGCTTGAATTGGTAAAATTTCCACTGTTACCTTTAGTCCAATAAAGTATATGTAAAACCTAGCCGCAAAAATTGCTCGTTGACGCGGGCGTTATCATTATTGAGGGATCATGGAAAATTTAATCATATATAATACAGAGGATATGTCATATAAAGATTTTGAGGTATCTAAATCTGATATTACAAAGGTTTTAGGTTTTAGAAATCTTCTGGTCAAAGCTCTAGATATAGAAATTATCTATGATCAAATCATTGAGGCTTACTGGGACTACAAGAACAAAGTGAACTATTGGAGTTTGAGGTCAGTATCATCTCCTTTCGCAGACTATATTTTTAATCATGAAATTCGCAGCTCATTGAATCGGCTAGCTTTTAATTTGTTTAATTTAGGTAAGTTATATCTAGACTGGCATTACAATGAAAAAAAGAATCGTTGTTTTTCTTTTGAATTAACAAGCAAGGTCAGCTCAAAGCAAAAAGTCATTGATCATCGTGAGGGAATCTTTGAAACAAATCTGAATTATGTCGTTGGTTGTAAGCTTCGTGCTAACAGTCAGCATAGCGCACTCCCCGTTAGAACCTTCACTACAGGTGTAGGTTATGATCATGATACTTCCAGTCGGACTGCTAATTTTAATATCTATTATTATTACGATGATTTGGTAAAGGCTGGTGTACCTAAAGAAAGGTTATCTAAAAATATTAAGCTTGACCTTACTGATATAATTGACGGCTTTGTATACGCTATTTCTCAAAAGCATATGTTAAATCGCAAATTAACGGCGGTTGTTGTTAGTGAAGCGCGAGCTTCACTAATGTCAATGTGGCAAAATTATGCTACTGAAGCTGGTTTTGATAATTATCGATGTGAAGTACACCCACAAGAAAATAAAAGAATTGATTTATCTCTGGAGTGGTTTGACGTTTTCGAACACTTGAAAGAAAAGCACAGAAATTCCATTAATTATTCAAAAATAGCGTTTAAACAATAATGTTAACAAGAAGGTTAAGAGTTACTATCAATATTTGACACCCTTATCTTAAAACCCCTCCTTTCACATCATTATTAACCGACCAAAAGCCTTACGCTCGCATGTAAGGCCAGCCTTTCATTTGCTGATGAGCAATGTATTGAACCGCTGCATCGACTTGCTTCACGTTGTCCTGAGCGGAAAGGGATTGCGCTTGAAGGCTGTTACGACAAATCACTAATCTACTCAAAATATCCTCGTCATTTAAGGTAACGGCTAATGCTGCCGCTGGGCCATTAACGACGATTTCTACTTGAGCATCGGATTCTAGTTTCAGTAAATTACGAGCGTTATTCTGAGCGCGTTTTAGCGCATCGACTGTTGGTGCGTGTATTAATAATTGAGTAACCGCCATACCAATATCCTTTTTCAATTAAAGTGCGTTTGCGATGTCTTGAGCCAATTTTTGCAACGTGTCTGTTCCGCGATGGCGGGGACGAGGCAGGTCAATTCGCTTATCTAACACTATGTTCGCCGGCGAACCAGAAAGTACAATGACACGGTCTGCCAAATACACCGCTTCTTCAATATCGTGAGTGATAAACATCACGGCTTTTTGAGTTTGCTCCCAAATGGTTAATAGCTGATCTTGCAGGTGATGGCGAGTAATGGCATCTACCGCACTAAAAGGCTCGTCCATTAATAATAAGTGAGGCTTAACCGCTAATGCTCTGGCAATGCCGCCACGTTGTACTTGCCCGCCAGACAATTGATGAGGCCAGCGCTCAGCCAGTTCTTCAAGGCGTGCTAGTTTTAAGACTTCGTCTACGCGTTCACGTTTTTCTTCCGCTGTTAGTTTAAGTCCTTTTAGACCGTAAGCCACATTGCTGCGTAATCGACGCCAAGGCATTAAGCGACCATCTTGAAACACCACTCCACGAGAGCGTCTTGTGTCATCTTCTTCAACATGAAGTTCAATGTTGCCATGGCTGGCGGTAGCCAAACCTGCTACACAGCGCAATAGAGTGGATTTACCAACACCAGAGCCACCGACAACCGCGATGAATTCGCCGTCTTCCATGCGAAGGTTTAAGCCAGAGAAAACGGGATCTGGATTGTTACCATAGTGATAACTTAAGTCTTCGATATTTAAGATGGACGCCATGTCAGCACTCGCTTTTCAATAAAACCAAACAGGGTATCGCTCAAGGTGTAAACCAGAGAAATAATCAGCATGTAAACCACAACGACTTCATAAGCACCGACACCAGCGGCGGAATTCATTTCTTGTCCCATGCCCGGAACGCCTAGAAGCTCTGCGGCGATGAGCGTCATCCAAGCTTGTCCAATGCCAGTTCGAATACCAGAGAAAATCCCTGTTGCGGCGCCCGGCAAGGTTACTTGAAGCGCTTGGCGCAAGTGTCCGTTTTGACCAAAAGCACGAGCCAGTTCATAAAAGCGGGAATCCACATTACGTACTGCAGAGTAAGTCGCAAAGTAATTTACCCAGAACACGCCGATGGCAATAACGAAGGCAGCGCCTGCATGGCTGACTTTGAACCAAGCAATGGCAAACACAACCCAAGCCAAAGGTGGAATAGGGCGAAGAATTCGTGCTAACCAAGCATGTAGCGCATCCAACAAAGAAGAAGAGGCGGCTAATGTACCGACCAAAAAGCCAAGGGAAGTGCCAATTGCTAAGCCCCAAACATAGTGAACCAAACTGGACAGAATGGCTGGAACTAAACGGTCTGATGACCACTCATCGATCAATGCTTGTGGCAATCGAAAAGGGTCTGGTATGGTGCCGGCTGCTGCCCAGCCTGCGGCTTGAGCGTATTTCCAAAGCAGTACAAATGCCGCTACACCAATAACGCCCAATAAGGCACGCCCTGATCGAGAGCGTGTTAAAGGGTGAGATTCTAATGCCATGATACTGGATTACTCCTGAGTTAAATCGTTGTAAAAACGAACATCAAACAAGGCATCAAGATCGACACTTACTTTAAGTGTACCTTGGCTCGCTTGGAAATCATGCATGGTGCGAGTGCCGTCGATGATGGCGTTCGGGTTCGCTTCAAACTGATCGTGTGAGTTTTTCAAAGCGGTTAGCGTAATCTTCGCAGGCAAGCGACCGCCACCAACGTATTTGCCAACAGCCTTCACCGCTTCTTCTGGGTTGTTACGCAACTCAGCGGTAGCAGCAATGTGCGCTTTTACTAAAGTTTTGACCAGTTCAGGTTGTTCATTGATTAATGCTTCGCGCACAACCATTACCGCACCTGGCTGATGAGGGAACATACCAGAACCAGAAGCCACTACTTTGGCATCCGATTTTTTGTCACTAATAATGCTTACAACCGGCTCTAAAATCGCTGCGCCATCGACGGCTTCTGTCATTAGGGCTTGTTGTACCTGAGCTGCGCCTTGGTAAATGATATCGATGTTTTGCGTGATGTCGTCACTGCTCATGCCAAGCTGTTTTTGTAACCAATACTGCAATACGGTTTCTGGCACAGAACCTCTTGGGAAAGTAGAAATTACCGCTTTACGACCTTGGTCTGCTTTGAAACGAGCAAAGGCTGTTTTCGCATCGCCATTTTCAAAGTAAGGAGACAAATTACCCAAAGCCACCATGCTGATTTGCTCAACGATGTTTGAAGCGACAACTTTAATGTCTGCGCCTTTCGCGCGAGCAACCATTGCTGGCCCAATACCAAGATAGGCAACGTCTAACTGACCAGCTAATAAAGCTTGAACAATGGCTGGGCCATTTTGGAACTGGAACAATTCAGGGTCACTGACACCTGCGTCTTCTAAAGTGTCATTTTCCAAAACAATAAAAGCTTGAGAAATTGGGATAATCGGCATGTAACCAATTTCAAGGCTATCTTTGGCTGCGTTTGCTACGTTGCTCAAGCCACACAAAAGCAAAGTCATCAGGGTTATGATTCGGGACATTAGAGCACTCCGGGAAGTTGAAAAATTAAGCACGAATTATATATAAAATAAAAGAATATTAAACAAGTGTTCAAGATCGTTTCGAACTAAATAAAGAAGCCATTTTGTGCAAACTGGAGTAAATAAGCTGCGCTTTCTCTTTTAAATGAAGATGAGATTCGTCAAAGCTCATGAATGAATTGATCATTTCGATTAAGAGCGAATCTATTTAGAATCACCTGCGTGTTGTAATTGGTAGAATAGGGTACAATTCTCCGAAATCGGATCAATGAGAATTGTTCCGCTTATTTGTGTCCTTCATTACGAAATAGACTGTTTTAAATTTTTTAAGGTATTTTCAAATTATGACTAGCAATCATGAATCCGTAGACGCTTCTAACTCAGTTGAAGATAGCTGCTGCAGTAGCTCTAGTTGCTGCGCCCCTGTTGCTCCAGTTAAACGTGACCAACCAAAAATTGGTCGTAACGACCCTTGCATTTGCGGCAACGGTAAAAAATATAAAAAGTGCTGTGGTAAGAACGCCTAGCTAGCTGCTTTTATCCCTTCTTTTTGCTTCATAAAAAGAAGGGTTTTATTCTGCATTGCAGAAGACAATGACACTCCCGCTTTTATTTATCATTCCAGCTCATAATCTCTGATTTATTAATTGAACCCTACAGGTATTCATTATGAATTTTGATACGACGAATCCTATGTTAATGCTTATCGATCTGCAAAATGCGATAGACGATCCTAGTTGGGGTGTTCGAAATAACCCAGAAGCGGAAGATAAAATCCAAACCTTGCTGAAAAACTGGCGAGCCAAGAAACTGCCGATTTTGCACATCAAGCACATGTCGACTGAACCAGAATCAAAATACTTTCCGGGCACTGTAGGGAACGATTTTAAACAAGTTGCCATGCCTTTGGATTCTGAAGATGTTATAGAAAAAGACACGAACAGCGCGTTTATCCGGACAAACCTTGATGGTTATCTGCAAGAGAGAAGCATATCTGAGGTCGTCATTGTGGGGGTGATAACAAATAACTCTGTCGAAGCGACCGCGAGAATGTCAGGTAATTTGGGTTATAAAACCTTTGTTGTTTCTGATGCTACTTATACCTTTGATATGAAAGACTTTGCAGGTCAATTGCACACAGCGGAAACGGTTCACAATATGTCTCTTGCGAATCTACAAGGTGAGTATGCTCATATATTAAATACAGAAGAAGTCCTGAAGCGAATAGTAAGTGGAGAAGATCAATGTACAAAGACATCATAGACTTCTGGTTTACTGAGTTGGAGCCAAAGCACTGGTGGCAAAAAGACACTGCATTTGATGCCATGATCCAACGTCGGTTTGGTTCACTGCATGAGCAGGCCAAAGCCGGAGAGCTGTTTAGTTGGCGAGAGACAGCATTAGGTAGTCTTGCTGAAGTCATTATTCTCGATCAATTTTCACGAAACATTTATCGCGATGAACCGGAGTCGTTTGTCTGTGATACTTTAGGTTTGGCATTGGCTCAGTTTGCTATTTCGAAAGGCTTTGATACAGAATTAGCTACAGCGGAGCGGAGCTTCTTATACATGCCTTTTATGCACAGTGAATCAAAACTGATTCATGTTGAGGCTGTGAAGCTGTTTGAATCTTTAGGTAATGAAAGTAATTTAGAATTTGAACATAAACACAAGGTTATCATCGATAGGTTCGGTCGCTATCCTCATCGAAATGCGATTTTAGGACGAGTATCAACACCAGAAGAAGTTGAATTTCTCAAGCAAGAAGGCTCAAGCTTTTGAGTTCATTAAGTTGCTTTTCTCGTTTTTATCGAGCTTCGATTGCTGTTATCCTAGCGCCATTATTGGTGTAACAGAGTAGATAGAATGATTAATGATAACGATGTGATACTAACACTCGAAGAACTTGAAGCCTTTTTGCGTGTCATTGAGATGGGCACTTTGGGACTAGAAAACGTTGCTGGTGTCGCCTTGGCAAGAAGTAACAGTGATGGTCGTCCGTTTGTCGCCGTGTTAGATGATAAACAGCAATTAGTATTGGGACGTTGGGTAACAGAAGAAGTATTCGAAAACGGCAAAGACATGGTTCGTTACGGTACAAAGAAAACCCATTAAGCAAAAGACTCTCACTCTTTCGCTTATAGTAAAAAATCCCGCTTAAGCTTTTGCCTAAGCGGGATTTTTGTATGTCATAAAAAGCTTTACTGAACCAGTTCGTTGTCCGTAAATTCGCCTTCAAATAAGGCAGTAGACAAGTAGCGTTCGCCTGAATCTGGTAATACAACGACAATTTTTTTATCTTTAAAATCGGCTTCTTGGCTTAAACGCTCTGCAGCGACAACCGCCGCACCACAAGAAATACCACACAAAATGCCTTCTTCGCGCATCAAGCGTTTTGCCATAGCAATGGCATCTTCATTAGAGACTTGCTCAACACGGTCAACAATAGATAAATCTAGGTTTTTAGGAATGAATCCCGCACCGATGCCTTGGATTTTATGAGGTGCTGGTGTTGGGTCTTCTCCACTCATTGTTTGTGTAATAACTGGCGAGGTTGTTGGTTCTACCGCAACACTGGTGATGGCTTTGCCTTGTGTGTTTTTAATGTAACGACTTACGCCAGTAATTGTGCCGCCAGTGCCGACACCGGCAACTAACACATCAATTTCGCCATTTGTGTCTTGCCAGATTTCTGGACCAGTGGTTTTTTCATGAATTTCTGGGTTTGCTGCGTTTTCAAACTGCTGAAGGTGAACGAAATTGTCGTCTTGAGCAATTTCTTCTGCTTTCGCAATGGCGCCTTTCATGCCTTTTGCTGGCTCAGTTAAAACAATATTGGCACCAAGTGCTTTCATGACTTGGCGACGTTCAATACTCATGCTTGATGGCATTGTAATGGTAATTGGGTAACCGCGAGACGCAGCAACGAAACATAAGGCAATGCCTGTGTTACCACTTGATGCTTCAACAATGGATTTGCCTTTGGTCAAAATGCCTTTCTTTTCAGCGTCCCAAACCATGTTTGCACCGATACGGCATTTCACAGAAAAGGCTGGGTTACGCGACTCTAGCTTCGCCCAGATGTTGCCATTACCTATGCGGTTTAAACGTACTAAAGGCGTATTGCCAATGGTAAGAGAGTTATCTTCAAATACTTGGTTAGACATACCACTTCCTTTTTTTATTGGTAGTTGAATGATTGCTGCCTATCGTCGCAGCATATTGGTTTCACTATAACCTCTTGATGGGGATTAATGTTAGAATTTCCAACTATATAGATAGAAGCTACGCGCGACGCTAAGTTATTAAAGCCATGTTTGTATAAAACGCAGCACTTATAAGTGAAAGTGCTCAGCGACGTAAGCGCCCAATTAGACAGGATACCTTTTTAGATACCATGGAAAATCATGCTGTGATGACACGTGATCGTCATCTTATTGTCCGTAAAAAAGCCCAGTTAGCGAAACGTCAAAAAGACGGTTTACCCAGTGATCGTATGGCGAATGAATTGTCTGCCATGACGGAAAAGTCGAATGCTTTATATCAAGCCAGATTGGCTTGTTTACCGAAAGTCACTTATGACGAAAGCTTACCGGTTGCAGCTCGTGCTGATGAAATTATCAAGGCGATTCAAGATAACCAAGTTGTCATTATTGCGGGTGAAACTGGCTCTGGTAAAACCACTCAATTACCTAAAATGTGTCTGCAAGCAGGGCGCGGTATTGCAGGTGTAATTGGTCATACTCAACCAAGACGAATCGCTGCACGCAGTGTGGCAGAGCGCATTAGTGACGAGTTGCAAGTGAAGCTTGGGGAACAAGTTGGTTTTCAAGTGCGCTTTAATGATGAGAGCAATGAAGAAACGCTCATCAAATTAATGACGGACGGTATTCTTCTCGCAGAAATTCAACAAGATAAGTTTTTATACAAATACGACACCATCATCATAGATGAAGCCCACGAGCGTAGTTTAAATATTGATTTTCTGTTGGGATATTTGAAGCAAGTTTTGGCCGCTCGCCCTGACTTGAAGGTGATTGTAACCTCTGCAACCATCGACGTTGAGCGTTTTTCAGAACACTTTAATAACGCCCCAATCATTGAGGTTTCTGGTCGAACTTACCCTGTTGAAATCCGTTACCAGCCTTTGTTGAGTAAGTCTGATTCCGAAGAGTTAGATGAAGATCAAAGTATGGAGCAGGGGGTGCTGGATGCAGTTGAACTCTTGATAGCCGAAGAGCGACAATCTGGTTATCGCGGCGCGGGTGATATTTTGGTGTTTTTGCCCGGTGAACGAGAGATTCGTGAAACCGCAGAGATTTTACGCCGAGCCGAATTACGTTCTACCGAAGTGCTGCCTTTGTACGCAAGATTAAGCGCCAGCGAACAGCAGCGAATCTTTAAATCCCATGGCGGTCGTCGAATTGTTTTATCAACGAACGTCGCCGAAACCTCTTTAACAGTTCCCGGTATTCGTTATGTGATCGACCCTGGTTTGGCGCGAGTCAGCCGTTACAGTGTGCGTTCAAAGGTTCAGCAATTACCGATTGAAAAAGTCAGCCAAGCCAGTGCCAACCAAAGAGCTGGGCGATGTGGTCGTGTTGCCGATGGTATTTGTATTCGTCTTTATGATGAGGCAGATTTTGAAAGCCGCCCAGAGTTTACGGACCCAGAAATATTCCGTACCAATTTGGCGTCGGTTATTCTGCAAATGGCGAACTTGAAACTCGGTGCTGTTGAGAAATTTCCTTTTGTTGAAATGCCAGAAAAACGCATGATCAACGATGGTTATCGTGCTTTGACGGAATTGGGGGCTTTATTTAAAGATCGTTTAACGCCCATTGGTCGCCAGCTTGCTAAGTTGCCGATTGACCCAAAATTAGGGCGAATCTTGATCGCAGCAGAAAAACACAGTGTTTTGAAAGAAGTGGCGATTATTGTCAGTGCTTTATCGGTTCCTGATCCAAGGGAGCGTCCGCAAGATAAGAAAACCCAGTCAGACCAAGCTCATGCCGTAGACAAAGATGAAGACTCGGATTTCGCGGTTTTCTTGAATTTGTGGGAGCGTTTTGAGGCTCAGCGTCAAGCTTTGTCCCAGAATCAACTTCGCCAATATTGCCGCAAGCAGTTTTTGAATTTCATGCGAATGCGGGAATGGCGCGACATCCATCGACAAATCATGATTGCTTGTAAACAACTGGGCTTTAAAGAAGTACAGCACGAAGAGCGTCACTATGAAGCGATTCACCGATCCTTGTTAGCTGGTTTGTTTACGCAAGTGGCGAACAAAATGGAAGACAGCAAAGAAATGTTAGGTTGTCGTTCTCGCAAGTTGTCTATTTTTCCGGGTTCTATGCTGTTTAAAAAGCCGCCGCAGTGGATTATGGCGGCGGAACTGGTGGAAACCAGTAAGCTGTATGCGCGGGTGACAGCCAGAATTGATCCGGCTTGGATCGAAGAATACGCGGCGCCTTTTGTGAAACGTCAATACTTTGATCCGCACTTTGAGCGTAACCAAGGTCGAATCATGGCGAGTGAGCAAGTGTCGCTTTATGGTTTGGTGATAGTGGCTAAACGTCGAATAGATTATGGTCATGTTAATCCAGAAGAAGCTCGTGAAATCTTCATTCGTTCTGGTTTGGTAGAAGGTGAATTGCGGACTAAATTGGCTTTTTATCGCAAGAATAAAGCCTTGGTGGAAACACTGGAAACGCAAGAAGCCAAATTGCGTACGCGAGATATTTTAGTTGATGATGAAGCCGTATTTGCCTTCTATGATAAACGCTTACCAGCGGATGTTCGTAATCTCAAAAGCCTAGAATATTTTGTTAAAAAGTCTCCTGACGCTTTAGTGATGACGCGGGAAGATTTAATTAACCAAGATGTGAATGTTGATGACGTGGCGTTTCCAGACTCCTTCGGTTTGAATGGTGTGGCGCTGCCGATCGATTATAAATTTGACCCTGGCAAAGCAACCGATGGTGCGACGCTGAAAGTGCCTGTTGGTTTGTTAAGACAGCTAAGTTTGGAAGATTTAGGTTGGGCGGTTCCTGGTTTTATTAAAGAAAGATGTGAAGCCTTGTTGCGCTCTTTGCCGAAAGCCTTGCGTCGTCGTTTTGTACCGATTCCGCAGTTTGTTGACCGTGTTTATCCGAATCTTTCCAAAGACAAAGGGGATTTGTTAGAACAACTCAGCTTACAAATTAAACGTGAAACCTTGATTGATATTCCATTGAACGAGTGGAATGCGGAGAAATTGGATTCCCATCTTACTTTGAATTTAGAAGTGGTGGATGAGCGCGGGAAGATTCTTGGTGTAGGGAAAGATCTTGGGAAATTACAGAATCAGTTTAGTGATTTGGTTGAAGAGAGCTTTGCTAAGTTCGGTACGAAACAGCATGAGCAAGAAGACTTAACTGCTTGGCCAGATCAAGACATCCCTGAACGCCAAGAAATCAAACAAGCGGGCATTAAAGTGACGGCGTTTCCAGCGTTAGTCGCGGATGGCGAGAAGGTTTCATTGAAAATGTTTGATGACAAAAATACCGCCATCGAAACCCACAGAAAAGGAGTGATTACTTTATTGAAGTTAACGCTCAATAAAGAAATGCGTTATCTGCAAAAGAATCTGCCACACCTTAAAGAGTCTATGCTGATTTTTGCTCCCATCGGCAAGAAAGAGCTTTTATTAGAAGACTTGTTGAATGCCATTTTAGACAAGGTGTTTTTAGACGGACGTGCTTTACCGAGGACAAAAGCTGAGTTTGAGCAAAGTGTCTTGGTCCATAAATCGAATCTGATTACCGTGGCGAATGAGATGGCAGAGCAGCTTTATCGTGTGTTGTCGTCTTATCAAGGTGTGGCGAAGAAAATGAAGGGAAGTATTCCTCTGCCTTGGACCCGAATTTACGGCGATATCAAACTTCAACTCGGCGAGCTGATTTACCCAGGTTTTATCGGTAATACGCCTATCTTTTGGCTTGGGCAATTGCCCCGTTACTTCAAAGGTATTGAGGTGCGTTTAGAGCGTTTTCAAAATCATTTGAACAAAGAGAACGCTTATGTGTCTGAATTGGAAGGCCTTTGGCAAACCTACACAAGACAGAAGAAAGCCCATGACGAGAAAACACTATACGACCCAGAGTTAGTGAAGTACCGTTGGATGCTAGAAGAATATCGTATTTCTTTGTTTGCTCAATCTGTTGGTACATTAGAGCCTATTTCTGATAAGCGACTTTCTAAACAGTGGCAAGAAGTGAAAAAGTTAGTTTGATTTGTCTAGCGCTGAGTGCTTCAAGTCTGATGCTATGTGACAAGTGATGAATTAAGGACAGTGAAATGTTTAAAGTAATGGGTTCTGTGTTTTTGAGTTTTTTGTTGACCTTCTCTCAGCCGAACTTTGCTGCTACGGAAGAAGATCCATGGGAAGGTTTCAACCGTGCCATGTTCACCTTTAACGATACGCTTGATGGTGCGATATTAAAGCCAGTTGCACAGGGTTATAAGGCTGTGACGCCAACGCCAGTCCAAAAAGGCGTTACGAATTTCTTCTCGAATTTGGGAGAGATCAGCAATATCGTTAATAATTTATTGCAAGGTAAATGGGACGGCACAGCGTCTTCTACTTGGCGCTTTGTGATTAACAGCACGGCAGGTTGGTTTGGCATTTTCGATGTGGCCAGTGAACTTGGCTTAAAAGAATACGATGAAGATTTTGGTCAGACTTTAGGTTACTGGGGCGTTTCGTCTGGACCTTATTTAGTTTTGCCATTTTTTGGCCCTTCAACATTACGTGATGGCGCTGGTCTAGTAGTCGATTACACGGCCTATGATGACGGCGAAGAACTGTTTTTAGATTTAACGTATGAAGAATATCTTGCCACTTTGGCGTTAGACGTTATTGAAACTCGTGCACGTTTGCTAAGTGCTGAGTCATTAATTTTTGGTGATCGATACACTTTTATTCGAGATGTGTATTTGCAGACCCGAGCTTTTGAAGTGTACGACGGCAATGTACCAGCTAAGCAAAATCAATCAGCGGATGAAAGTGTTGATGATGATAGTTGGGGAGACGATAGCTGGGGCGACGAAGAAGACAGTTGGGGCGATGACTCTTGGGAAGACGACGCTGGTGGAAGTTGGGCTGAGTAAGCTAATTTCAAAAGGGTATAATTAATTGTGAAAAAGGCCTGCTTTCAATAATGAAAGCAGGCCTTTTTTGGCACTTTTGCTTTGAACTCATTTCTAAGTAAAAGCTACTTCAAAGACACATGACTCGCTAAAGTGATCTTTAAGAGTTTCCCAGAATCCGTTCCGATATAAAGCGCACCTTCAGAATCCTGCGCAATAGAGCGAAGGCGTTCTGCTAAATTTTCTAAGTAGCGTGTTTCTGTGGTTTCACCATTTTCGGCAATTTTCACTTTATTCAAATGTCTTAATGCCAACGCCGTCGATAGAAAATCTCCATTCCAATTGGAAAACAACATGCCTTGGTATCGAAGCAGGCTACTTGGTGCGATAGAAGGAATAAACACTTTAGCTGGATTGTCTATGCCGTCTTTCGTTGTACCTTCACCTATGCTCTCTGAGCTAGAATATTCCTTACCATAAGAGACAATTGGCCAACCATAATTCGCCGCTGGACGAATTAGGTTTATTTCATCACCGCCTTTGGGACCATGTTCGTTTGACCAAAGAGTTTGTGTGCTTTGGTCATAAAATAAACCTTGAGGGTTTCTGTGGCCGTAGCTCCATATCTCATTCTTGATCTTGGCATGAGAGACAAACGGATTGTCTGCCGGTACTTGTCCATTTAAGTTCAAACGAAGAATAGCGCCAGCATGATTGGTTAAGTCTTGTGCGTTTTCTCGCACGCCTCTGTCGCCGATAGAGAAAAACACATGGCCTTTATCATCAAAAGCAATGCGACCGCCGTAATGCCTTGTAAATGGTGATGCGGATTCTGTTACCAGCAAATCTTCCCATTGGCTTAAGCTATTGTTCGATAAAATGGCTCTGGCTAATGTTGTTCGAGCGCCTTCATTAGAAGGTTTAGCATAGGTGAAATACAACCAAGCTTGATTGTTAAAATCAGGCGACATAGCCACATCTAATAAACCACCTTGGCCTTTGTTATCAACACTTGGTAAGCCTGTAAGACGTTGTTTATTGCCTGTGCTTAAATTTACTCGATAAGCCTCACCTTTTTGTATAGTGATAATAGCTTCTTGATCATTAAGTAGCGCAATACCCCATGGCGTGCCATCAAATTGCGTTACTTGTTTAATATTCAGTGAATCGTCAACAATGACAGCATTTGAGGCGTTAGCATTTAGCACCATGAAGCTGGCTAAAAATAGTATCCAAATTTTCATATGGCGACCTCTCCCGCGAATGTTTGTCTAGTATAGCGAAAAACACATAGGAAATAGGGCGTGGGGAAAGACTTCCTCTGCAATTGCAGATTGCTTACCTAGTTGAATGAAGTGTTCATGATGGAGGTCTGAAGTGCCTTAAATAAGCAAGAATTTGCTGTTTGTTTTTAGCCTACAAAGCGTTCATTTTGCTTGACGTCACGTGTGACCACGGCATTGGCACCAATAATGGCGTTATCTTGTATGGTGATGCCTGGCAAAACTTTAGCACCGCCACCAATCCAGACATTATTGCCAATGTTAATCGGTTTTGCGAAGCAGGCACCAGTAATGCGTTGTTCGGCTTCTCTTGGGTGATCCACAGTATAAAAATGTGCACCGGGTCCAATGAGCACATTGTTGCCAATATGAATGGGAGCGCTGTCTAAAAACACACAATGGAAATTAATGTAGACCTTGTCGCCAATGTGAATTTGAGAGCCGTAATCGCATTGGAATCCGGGTTCAATTACTACACTACCAAATTCGGCAAAGAGGCGCGTAACATGGCGTAAGTTGCCTTTACTTGGATGGGCATTAAATTTGGCACAGGCAAGGCGGGCCGTTTCTCTGCGCAAGCGCAGATCTGTGTCGATACCATTAAAAGACTCACCACGGATCATCTTTTCAAATTCAGTCATGTTCGTTCCTATTGTTTAAATAAGACTCTCAAATAAAAAGCTCAAATAAAAAAACGCGGTTCATGTTTGGTGAACCGCGTTTTCTAAACAGCTTGTTTATGATGAAAGCGAAACTTACAGCATAGAAGCCAAGGTCACTTCTAACTTACGCTGATCAACGGCAAAGTTACGGATGCCTTCAGACAGTTTTTCAGTTGCCATAGCGTCTTCGTTCATGGCCCAGCGGAAAGCCGCTTCTGTGATTGCTGCAGGTGCTGGTTTGATCTCGCTTGCAGGAACCAGTTTACGCTCTAGTTTGCCTTCGTCTTTCTTCAACTCTTCTAGTAGCGCAGGGCTAATCGTTAGGCGATCACAACCGGCAAGCTGCTCAATTTCTCCAATGTTACGGAAGCTTGCGCCCATAACAACTGTTTTGTAACCGTGCTCTTTGTAGTAGTTGTAGATCTCAGTCACAGAAACCACACCTGGATCCGTTTTCGCTGTGTAGTCTTCGCCAGTCGATTTTTTGTACCAGTCAAGAATACGGCCTACGAAAGGAGAGATCAGGTAAACACCCGCTTCTGCACAAGCTTGTGCTTGAGCGAAAGAGAACAGTAGCGTTAGGTTACAGTTGATGCCTTCTTTTTCTAATTCTTCAGCCGCTTTGATGCCTTCCCAAGTAGAAGCCGCTTTGATCAATACACGATCACGAGAAACGCCAGCTTCTTCATAAAGTGCGATCAGTTTACGCGCTTTTGCTAATGTAGCGTCTTTGTCAAAAGACAAGCGTGCATCTACTTCTGTCGAAATGCGGCCTGGTACGTATTTAAGAATTTCAGTACCAACGATAACAGCAAGCTTATCGCCAGCGTCTAGAATTTGCTGCTCTTTATCATTGCTTTGCGTTTTCGCCCAAGCAACGGCTTGCTCTAGGAAAGGAGCGTATTCAGGGATTTGTGCTGCTTTTAGCATCAAAGATGGGTTTGTTGTCGCATCTTCTGGTAAAAAATCTTTAATTGCTGTGATATCACCTGTATCGGCCACAATGGTCGTGAATTCTTTTAATTGAGATAACTTATTACTCATTGTTTTATCCTTTGTGTTGATGGTGTTTGACCAAATCAATGGCTTCTAATAGTACATTAATTGTAGCATCCGCTTTATGACCTTTTTCGGACAAATATCGACGGAACTGTTTTCCGCCAGCTTCTCCTTGAAAAATGCCTAAAATGTGTCGAGTCAGATGCAAAAGGCGTTCGCCTTCATTCAGTTTACGTTCCACATAAGGAACGAATGCTTCTAACGCTTGGTAGCGATCTGTTACTAGAGGTTGACCATGAAATAAGGCTTCATCAACTTGGCTTAATAGCCAAGGATTGTGATAAGCCTCACGACCAACCATAACGCCGTCGACCTTGGTTAATTGTTCTTGGCTTTCTTCTATGGTCTTTATGCCGCCATTTATAATGATTTCAAGGTCTGGAAAGTCTTGTTTTAGCTGATGTACATAATGGTACTTCAATGGTGGCACTTCGCGATTTTCTTTCGGACTCAAACCTTGCAAAATGGCATTGCGTGCATGAACAATAAAAGTTGTCACACCTGTTGTGGCGATTTCACCCACAAAGTCGCGGACAAAATCATAGGATTCTTCATCATCCAAACCAATTCGATGTTTAATTGTAACAGGCAGATCGCAAGAGTCTTGCATGGCTTTCATCGCATCTTTGACTTTTTCAGGGTGCGCCATCAAACAAGCACCAATTAAGCTGTTTTGTACGCGATCGCTTGGACAACCTGCATTTAAGTTTACTTCGTCAAAACCTGCTTGCTCTGCCATTTTGGCACACTTACCCAGATCCTTCGCGTCAGAACCGCCTAGCTGCAAAGCAATAGGATGCTCGCAATCATCGTAACGTAAAAAGCGTTCTGGGTGATTGCCATGCAATAAGGCGCCTGATGTCACCATCTCGGTATAAAGTAGGGTTTGCTTAGTCAGTGTTCTCGCGAAAACTCGGTAATCGGATGTCGTCCAATCCATCATGGGTGCAATGGAGAAGCGTCTATCTACTGAATCGCTTGATTTTAAAGGCTTTGAATTGCTTTCTATGACTTTGTCGTCTGTCATTAAATTGGTCTTTTATGGTCGAAAATACAGTTGAAAAATAATCGCTCAATTATGTCATAAAAGCCTAGGGATTCTAAGAGGTGACGCTCGTTACTTTAGAAAGAAAAAGTAACTTCCAGAGTTTACTTAATGCCTCTTCAAGTATAGATCTAGCTAAGAATCTAGATATTTCTAATATCTGGCATGTATATCAATTAATTATATAGTGAATATGCAATGAGTGTAAAAAATGTATACAAAAATGCATGCTCTAAATATAATGCGGCTTTTCATGTCATGTATAACAAGAGGTGACCATGTTACGGATTCTTAATGATTGTAGTTTAAGTGCGGTAGTCGCGGGTTTTGTTGCTGTTCTTATTGGTTTTGCGAGTTCTGTTGCGATTGTCTTTCAGGCTGCTCAATCAGCAGGAGCAGATGCTCATGTCATTGTTTCTTGGATCATGGCGCTCGGTTTTGGTATGGGAGCCACCTGTTTCTTTCTTTCCTTGTGGTATCGCGCCCCTGTTATTACTGCCTGGTCTACACCGGGGGCCGCTTTATTGGCGACAAGCTTAGGTTCTATAAGTTATGCCGAAGCAATTGGTGTTTTTGTGTTTGCAGGCGTTCTCACTGTATTGACTGGTATCTCTGGCTTCTTTGACAAAATGATGCGTTTAGTTCCGCTTCCTATTGCTTGCGCCATGTTGGCTGGGGTGTTGTTTCAATTTGGGTTATCTGTTTTTGACGCCATGGGCAGTCATGTATTTTTGGTCGGAATCATGTTGATGACTTACTTAGTATGTAAGCGACTTATGCCTCGTTATGCTGTTCTATTTGTTTTGGCAGCAGGTGTGTCATTTGCCGTAGCTGAATCAAATGGTCGTCTTTTTTCAGATATTCCTTTTGAATTGGGTGCCTTAGTGTGGGTTTGGCCTGAGTGGAATGTGAGTGCATTAATTGGCATTGGTTTGCCTTTGTATATTGTCACCATGACGTCACAAAATGTTCCAGGCGTTGCTGTTATGCGCAGTAGTGGTTATCAAACACCTGTTTCGCCTTTGATCAGTTGGACTGGCGTGGCGTCAATTGTGTTAGCTCCATTGGGTGGTTTTGCTTTTAATTTAGCGGCCATTACGGCGGCTATTTGTTCTGGTGAGGAATGTCATAAAGACCCAGAGCGCCGTTATGTGGCAGGGTTGTCAGCGGGTGTTTTCTATCTAGTTGCAGGATTGGCCAGCTCTTCTGTTGTGGCTTTGTTTGCTATTTTTCCAGCGGCAATGATTGCGGCTTTAGCCGGTATTGCTTTACTGGGAACGATAGGTATGAATTTGAAAAATGCAATGGTGGACGATGGGAATAGAGAGGCGGCTTTAATTACATTTCTGGTGACAGTTTCAGGTGTTTCATTTTTTGGTATTGCTTCCGCGTTTTGGGGGATTGTGTTTGGCGTTATTTGCTTGCTGATTTCAAACATAAAGGCCAAGTAGTCAGTTTACTTATGAATATTAAAGAGGCGATTAAAGGAGACATACTCAATAATCAATTACCTAGAGGTGTTCCTCTGCGTCAGGTTGAGTTGTCCGAGCGATATAAGGTGAGCCGAATTCCGATTCGTGATGCGCTTTTGTCGTTAAAGGCAGAAGGGTGGTTATCACCTCATGGAAAAGCAGGTGTTATGGTTCCTGAATTTCGTTGGGAAGAAGCGGAAGATCTTTATTTGATGAGATCAAGGTTAGAGTGCCTTCTGTTTGAAATGGCCTTTGACCACATTGGTGAAACGGAATTGAAAGCGGCTAGGCTTATTTTATCGGAGCTAAATCAAGAGAGTTTATCTCTTATCCAGTATGGTGAGATGAATTGGCATTTTCATAGTGTGTTGTATCAAGCGGCAAACAGAGTGGCGTTGCATCAGGTTGTTGAAGGGTTAAATGAGAAAGTCATTCGTTATCTTGGTTTTCAATATGGGCCTTTAGGATACCGAGTTGAAAGTGAGCAGCAGCACGAAGAGTTGTTATGGCTTATAGAGCAAAATGATAAACAGGGTGCATTGATCTTTTTGCAGCAGCATATAGAAGAAGCAGGGAAGTTATTAACCGAATATCTAAAGAGCCAATCTCCTCAATAAGAAGAGCCTGTTAAATTTTTTAGGATAAGGCTGTTTTTTTATTTCAACAATAATACTAACATTGCGATGTTTGCTTTTTGCTTGTTACGTTTAAAGCTCATACATACGTTTTCTCTATCAGTCCTATCTTTATTTCGATTGCCTCAATCCTTGCTCTTCTTTACTGTTGTTTTCATATTGTTTTAACGATTTGAAGGGAGCTCCATGAACCAAGTATTGAATACCTTACAACCCAGTGCGATTTGGCGACATTTTCAAACCTTATGTAATACTCCAAGACCCTCTTATTACGAAGCACAGTTGAGAGATCATCTTATTCAATGGGCGACGTCTTTAGGGTTAGAAACCTATGTTGACCCTGCTGGAAACCTTTTGATTCGTAAAGCCGCATCGAATGGCATGGAAGACAGGGAAACCGTTGTGCTACAAGGCCATTTGGATATGGTGGCGCAGAAAAATGCCGATGTGGATCATGATTTCACCAAAGACCCAATTGTGACTCAGGTTATCGATGGTTGGGTTCATGCGACAGGCACAACACTGGGTGCAGACAATGGTATCGGTGTTGCGGCGGCGATGGCGGTATTGGAATCGACGGACTTGTCTCACGGGCCAATTGAAGCGCTTTTTACCATAGAAGAAGAAACCAGTTTACGTGGTGCTTTGCAGTTAGAAAAAGGCATTTTAAAAGGCAAAATTTTACTGAATTTAGACTCCGAAGATCGTGGTGATGTGTACATAGGTTGTGCCGGTGGTGTTGATATCAACATAGAAAAACATTACAAGGCGTTGCCCGTGAAGGGGGATAAAAAAGCCTTTGAGATTGTTGTTTCTGGTTTGCGTGGCGGCCATTCTGGATTAGACATCCATAAAGGTCGTGCGAGTGCGAATGTCTTGTTGATTCGTTTGTTGAATCTGCTTAAAGAAGAATGTGATTTTGGGCTGAGTGGTTTTACTGGCGGCACTTTACGTAATGCTATTTCTCGTGATGCCAGCGCGACTATCAATGTTAAGTCTACGGACGAAGCCAAGCTATTTGCCTTTGTTACTGAATTTGAAAGACGCACTCAGGCTGAATTTGTTAGTACCGAACCTAAGTTGCTGGTTTCTCTTGTTCCCTCAGAAGTGGATGCTGAATTGGAAGCCGATGCTAAAGACGCTTTGTTGAACGCTATTTATTGCGCGCCTCATGGTGTACATAGAATGAGTGCGGATTTGGACGGCGTGACAGAGACATCTTGTAACCTTGGTGTGATTAATCTTAAGAATTCCAAAGACGGCGAGAAGGTATTTGATGCTTGTTTGCTGGTACGTTCTTTGGTGGATTCTGCGGTTGAACATCTTGCTCATGTAGCGAAATCCGCTTTTTCTTTGATTCATGCGGATGTGAATTTAGAAAATGGTTATCCGGGGTGGAGACCAGACCCAAATGCGGGCTTGCTCAAGCATTTTCTTGATGTTCATAAAGAAGTGATGGGACAAGAAGCCAATGTGAAAGTGATTCACGCAGGGTTAGAGTGCGGCATCATTGGTGCAAAATACGCTGGTATGGAAATGGTGTCTTTTGGCCCGAACATTCGAGGCGCTCACTCACCGACGGAACGCATGGAAATTGATTCCGTAGGGGATTTCTGGCGATTGCTCGTGGCCTTATTGGCGTCAACACCAAAGGCGGCTTAGAGTATATTAGTCGTAAGTTTGCCTGCGACAACCAAG
The DNA here is from genome assembly GCF_047525555.1 of Marinomonas algae. NCBI lineage: Bacteria > Pseudomonadati > Pseudomonadota > Gammaproteobacteria > Oceanospirillales > Oceanospirillaceae > Marinomonas > Marinomonas algae. The sequence continues at coordinate 121,672 of NZ_JBLIXK010000007.1, forward strand.
AAAAAGGGAGCTAATAGTACAGCTCCCTTTTTTAAATATTTTCTATTGTGACTCAAGTATCTGTTATTGGGAGAGAATAATATCCGTAATGCCTTCTGCGGATAGAATCTCAATCCAATAACCGTCTGGGTCTTTAATGAAAGCCAACCCTTTCATTGAACCATCGTCTGGTTTTTTGACAAATTCCACATCGTATTTGGCAAAGCGTTCACTGGCCGCATACACGTCTGGTACGCTGATGCCTATGTGTCCAAAGCCACGCGGGTCCTCATTGCCATTATGGTAGCCTGGGAAGTTTTCATCTTTCTCGCTGCCCCAGTTATGAGTTAGTTCAATTAAGGCAGGACGACGGAAAACCCATTCGGTTTTGGTTTTATCGTCGCCTTCTGGTATTTCGTTTTCATAGCCTAAGAAGTAAAGCGTAAATTGCATTGCTGGGAAGTCGTATTTTCCCAATAGCTTCATGCCTAATACTTTTTGATAAAACTCCAACGACACAGCTGGGTCTTTAATGCGCAACATGGTTTGTTGCAGTACATAGCCTTTAGTGGCTTGAGAGATTTCTTCTTGGGATTCGTTATAGCTAGACATCGTACAATCCTTGATGAAAGTGAATAGAATCTAAATAGAGGTGCGTGAAATAGTGTGCTCTATGGTAATCATCTATAGCCTGAATTTAAACATCCTAATGCAGTTTTAAAAGCGGCTCGATGATCAGAGTGTGGCATAATATCAAGATCATAATTTGGTTAGGTTGAGGTAATGGACTCTCACGAATTGACGGTGAAATTAGATGCGGATGTCTTCGCTGCAGAAACTGGAGACAATTTGTTGTCGTCTTTGTTAGCTCAGGGTGCGGATGTCCGTTACGGCTGCAGAGCGGGGGCCTGTGGTGCATGTCGTCTTTATGACCTGAATAACTGTGAATCTCTTTTATCCTGCCAAACATCGATATCTTCTGATATGGCGTTAAGTACACAAACGCCTGCCGCTTCTGTTGAGTTTTCTATTTTGGCTTTGAATTCGCTCGATGACTCTAACGTTGAGATAACGCTGTTAGGTCCAAGTGATGACTCCTTTGGCGATCGAGTGTTCGTATCTGCATCTAAAGCACACCACTTTGTTGAATGCATGGCATTAAATCAAGCCGGTGCGCCGCTTAAAATTATTTTACAGAGAAGTGCGTTTTCTAAGACTGAGTGGCAAAAAGTGAAAGCGTTTGCGATTAACGACTCATTAGGTGTTCAGACTTTATCAGGCGTAAGAAAAGGGCGCCTGCTTTATGAAATGGATTTGAGTGCTTTTCCTGTTCTGGTTGTGTCTTCTGCTGATAATGGTGTGTTTGAGCCTTATTGGCGTGAGGCTTTAGGAGAAATTGTTACTCAAAAAGTGGCATTTTTAAAACTTGCTGCTGGAAGTCTATGCCATCCATTAGAAGATGAGGCTTTTGTTACCTTTCTAAATAAGGTGGTCGCTGAATCAGGCACGTCATTACATATTATTTATCACGGTCAAAACTTACCTGAAAAGGATTGGGAGCAAGCGCTTCGTCCTTTTAGAATCCGAACCTCGCAATTACATTTTGTTCGTTAGTTTTTTGTAGTTTGTTAAATATACTGAATTATTGCTTTTTTCGGCGCTTTATAACTTTAAAAACATATCTGCTATGGCTGTTCATGACAAAACCATTACTTTAAAATGAAGATTATATGAATTTAATGTATGGTTTTTGGGTGAGGTTATTATGTTAGAGCTTGATGACAACTTATTGATAGGTAAAGGGGTGATTAGAAGTTGTTACCAACATCCAATGAAACAAAACCAATGCGTCAAAATTTTACATCCGACTAGCCCTTTGAAAAATCAAACTCGTGAAATTCGTTATTTTAAACATTTAGAGAAAGTTGGCGCGAGTTGGGAGTATGTTGTTCCCTTTGTTAAGACAGAAGAAACAAATTTTGGCTTAGGTGCTGTGTTTAACTTAGTGCGCGATTGTGATGGGAAAATTTCAAAGTCGATTGATTTTTATTTGAAGCAAGATATCCCAGAAATCAATAATTATATAGCGTATGCACTAGAGGAGTTGAAGCAACACCTATGGGAGCAAAACATCATATACAGAGATTTGAACCCATCTAATATTTTGTTACAAAAAAATAGCGAAACAGATTTTCACTTGAAAGTAATTGATGGTGTTGGCCACAATGACTTTATTCCAATTTGCCATTTTGCCTATTTTGGAAGAAAGAAAATTGAAAGAATGTGGAACAGAAGACTTAGAAAATGGTTTGGTAAGTATAAAAATGTGTTTCCTTTATTGACACCATATCGCTAGATTTGTCTCTATCTTTAAGGTTATTCATACCTCTTCTATATGAATAACTTTAATAATCCCTTGTATCGCACTTCCACTTCCTTACTATTGCTACCTTTCATATTTTATTTCTGAATAGGTGATGCATGAAAATCCTACACACCTCTGATTGGCATCTTGGTCAGCATTTTATGGGGAAGTCCCGCCGTGATGAGCATAGAGCTTTTATCGATTGGTTGTTGGCGCTGGTGGACAAAGAAGATATTGATGCGGTGATTGTGGCTGGTGATATTTTTGATACTGGCTCACCGCCAAGTTATGCCCGTGAAATGTATCACCAGCTTGTGTTAGACATGAAAGCACGAGCCTGTCAGTTAGTCATTGTGGCTGGAAATCATGATTCTGTGAGCATGCTCAATGAATCAAAAAGCCTCCTTTCTTATCTAGATACCCAAGTCTCCAGCCAAGCTAACCTTGATGATATTGAATCCCATGTTATCCCATTGATGAACAAGCAAGGTGAGATCGCTGCTTGGGTTTGTGCTGTGCCTTATCTGCGCCCTAAAGATGTGATGAAGAGTCTGTCTGGTCAATCAGAGCAAGATAAGAAAGTGGGGTTGCTGCAACACATAAGTGATTTTTATCAGCAAGTTTACCTGCTTGCTAGTGAGAAGAATAAAACATTGAAAACCCCTGTGCCGATTATTGGAACGGGTCATCTTACTGCGATGGGTGGCCAAGTCAGTGAATCGGTTCGTGATCTTTATGTGGGAACGTTAGAAGCCTTGCCAACGTCTGTATTTCCTGCCTTTGATTATCTTGCCCTTGGACATATTCACCGAGCGCAGGCGATTACCAAAGATGGTCGCTTTCGCTATAGCGGCTCGCCAATTCCATTGAGCTTTGACGAATTAGGGCGAGAAAAAACACTTGTGATTCTTGATACGGATTTATTTGTAGAAGAGCTGGAGGAGGAAGAGCAACCTGTAATGGGAGATCTTTTCGCTGGTGAGTCTGAAGAAAGCAAAGTAGGGCCGATTCAATTAGTGAATATTCCTATGTTTCAGCCAATGGCGAGCCTGAAAGGAAGTTTAAAAGAGGTGACAAAGCAGCTTAATGAACAAGGTCTTGTAAAAGGCTTAGCGTCAGGTCAGATGCTTTGGTTAGAGGTGACTATCATTGCGGATGATTATTTGAGCGATGTGCAGAAACGCATAATGGAAGTGATCGACGATAAACCGATTGAGCTGCTGCGAGTGATGCGAAAAAGCGCTTTGGAGAAAAAGACTGACGCTTTTGAATCTCGCCAAACCTTGTCTGAGTTAACGGTTGGCGATGTTTTTGAGAAAAGCCTGCAAGCTAATTTGGACATTGAGCAGGAAGAAGCGAAGACTCTGACAAAACTATTTCATGTTTGTCTTGCTGAAATGGAAGAGTCTCAAAATGGGTTATCTGACGATGTCGAAGCGAGTGAAAACGCTCATCCAGAAAAGGCTAAAAAGAACAGTGAAGAAGACAGTGAAAGTCATGAAGAGGAGCAAGCATGAAAATTTGTAAGCTTCGACTGAAAAATCTAAATTCATTAAAAGGTGAGTGGGAAATTGATTTTACTAAAGCGCCTTTTGATGACGCTGGTGTTTTTGCCATTGTTGGGCCAACAGGCGCTGGTAAGTCTACCTTACTCGATGCGATTTGTTTGGCTTTGTATCATCGAACGCCAAGAATAGATACCGTATCGCAAAGTGAAAATGAAGTGATGACCCGATACACCTCAGACTGTCTTGCGGAAGTAGAGTTTGAAGTTAAAGGTAAAGGCTATCGTGCATTTTGGAGTCAACGACGTGCGCACGGCAGTAGCGAAGGAAAGCTGCAACCTATTTATTGTGAGTTGAGTGATATTGATGGGGTTATAATCACTAATAAAGTGAATGAAAAAAACGATAAAATTGCAGAAATAACAGGATTAGATTTCTCTCGTTTTACAAAATCTATGTTGCTAGCGCAAGGTGGTTTTTCTGCTTTTCTTAATGCAAAAGCGAATGATAGGGCTTCCTTATTGGAAGAACTTACCGGTACAGAAATTTATGGGCAGGTTTCTAAATGGGTTTTCGAAAAGCACAAAACTGAAAAGGTAAAAATCACCCAATTAGAAGCCATTAATGCCCAGCGGAAATTACTAAGCAATGATGAACTTGATGCTTTGGTTCAGAAAGAAAAGGAATATGAAGGGCAGGATAAAACGCTTGCTCAGAGTTTCAAGCAGCATCAGCAAAGTTTAGAGTGGCGTCAAACAGAGTCTCATCTAACGAAACAATTGGCACAAACTAAACAGCAAAGTTTGGATGCAATCGCTGCGCTAGAAAACTTTCAGCCTAAATTAGTCTTATTGAATAAAGCGGAAACGGCTAATAGTCTGCAGTCTCAATATGACGAGCTGATGAAAATGGTCAAGCGAGCAACTGAGCTTGAACAAGAAAAAGCCGTAGCGCTTCAGCAACAAACAGAGCAAGCCTCCACTGCCGAAGTACTTGAAGGGCAGGTGAAAGCCTCTAAATTGGCGTATGATGAGCAAGCTCAACAATGGGGAAAGTTGAATGACGAAGTAACCAATGTTATTCAACCTTTGGTTTCTCGCCGTGAAAATATTAATGAGCAGCTAATTGGCGTTAACAAGCGCCACGAAGAGCTGAATCAAAAGTATCAATCTAGTTCAAAAGAGTTAGAGGCCTTAAAAGAAAAGCTCAAGCAGGGTCAATTACTCTGTCAGCAGAGCGAAGCCAGCTTGTCAGAATGGCAAGCACCTGAGCAAATTGAAGCGCAGTTATCAAACTGGCAATACCAACAAGACTCTATTCAGGCGCAGGATCAAGTTCTAATGAATTTGGCGGCTGATATTGCCACATCGAAAAATGCGCTAGATGCTGCACTTAAAACTTTTGCTGCCAGTAAAGATCAAAAAGAGCAACAAAGCAGTCTTGTCGCTAATTTGGAACAACAGCTAAAAAATACCCTTGCAGACTATTTACATCTTTCCTCCGGCCGTGAATTGAATGAGTGGCAAGAACATGTTCGTGAATTAGATTCAAGGCAGCAGAAAGCTCAAGAGCTTGTTCAACAATATCAACTGTATCAAGCGAAGCAAATTGAACTTGGTAATTTGAATGACACGATTCAAGCGTTGGAAAACAAAGTTATTCAACAAGAAGAGCAGCTTTCACAACAGCGAAAAACCTATAAAGAGAAAAGCCATCATTGTTCAGATCTTACCAAGCTGGTGGATGCAGAGCGCCATATTGTCGCGCTAAATACACTAAGAGAGAACTTAGCTGAGCATGATCATTGTCCTTTATGTGGTTCTACCGAACACGATTTAGGTCATGCCTTGCATCAAGCAACCAATGTTGAAAATCAGCAAAGATTGGGTGCTTTACAAGCTGAATTGGAAGCGCTTAAGCAATCCGGTTTGGCGTTAAAGTCTGACCAGAAAGTATCCGCCAGCGAAAAAGAAGTGCGTCTTGAGCAGAGACAATCTTTAATAGCAGCCTTGGAGGATTTAGAAGCATCACTGTTTACGCTATTAAATCGTTTGGCAATTGATGCGGTCGAAGTGCTTGAGGAAACGACGGTTAAAGCGACAGTGGAAGCCGTGCAAAAAGATTGGATTCAAGTGACTGAAACCAACAAGGCTGTTTTGGAAAAGCATCAGCAGCGATTGGTTTTGGAAGAAGAGTTTAATAACGTGAAGGCTGAGCTGCAGAAGATAGAATTGCAACTTCAGCAGCAAGAATCTCAAGGTCGATTGCTTCGTCAGGCTTTTGATAGCAAGTTGGATGAGCAGCAGAAAATCACTCAAGAAAAAGATCGGGTTACTCAATCCTTAATTGCTTCCATTCAATCTGCAGGTGTTCCAGAAAAGTATCTTGTATCGCCTTTGAGTGATTCTTTGTTGGCATTACAGACTTCTTTGCAGTCATGGAGAGCAGCCAAGAATAACCTTGATGTGCAGCGCCAGCAAGTTGACCAGTTAGGTTATGAAATCACGTCGTTAGAATCACGTGTGAGTGACAATGCTGTAGAGCTAGAGCAAATACAAGTTCAACTAACGGATTTGAAAAATGAACTGGCAACGATTGATAAGAGTCTTTTTGAAAAGTTAGGTGAAAAAACACTTGTTCAATATCGTTCTGATGCCCAAGCGTCTTTAGAATCCTGCCGATCAGCATTAGATTCTATTTCAAAAGAGCACGAACAGATTCAGAAAACATTGGCTGCATCAGAGGCGACGTTGAAGGCGCTTGATAAATCTTTGCAAGCTCTAAAAGCTGAATTGGAAACTGCAGAGTCTGCTTGGCAAGGTGTGCTTAAAGAGAAAGGTTTTGAAGATGTTTCATCCTGGAAAATGGCGTGTTTATCTCATGATGAGCTTATTGCTTTGCAGCAGACTTATAGTGAGTTAAAAGATGTAAACACGCGACAAGCTGCATTGTTAAAGCAGGCGGAAACTTCTTTAGCGTCACACATTAATAACAAACCCATAAGTGATGTAATAGACACAAACTCTCTTGAAGAGTTATCTGTGCTGGTTGAGCAATTAGAAAATCAACGACAATTGCTCAATAGAAATTGGGGGGAAGTAGCGAATAAGATTGAAGAGGAAAAACAGCGTCGAGAGCAAGCAAAAGCGTCTGTAGAAGAATTGCGAATTTTGCGGGAAGAAGTGGTTCATCTTGAACGATTAAATCATTTGATAGGTTCTTCGGATGGTGCGAAATTCCGACGTTTTGCGCAAAGCCTGACTTTGGATCATTTGGTGTATTTGGCAAATCAGCATCTGAATGTGTTACATCGTCGTTATCAGCTGAAAAGACAGGAAGAGGCTTTGTCATTGGCCGTGGTGGATACTTGGCAAGCAAATGCATCTCGGGACACAAAAACCTTGTCTGGCGGAGAATCTTTCTTGGTGAGCTTGGCGTTAGCGTTGGCACTTTCTGATTTGGTTTCCCATAAAACCAGCATTGACTCTTTGTTTCTGGATGAAGGATTTGGCACTTTGGATAGTGAAACATTAGAGTCTGCTTTAGATGCTTTGGATAACTTACATTCCTCAGGGAAGACCATTGGAATCATCAGCCATATTAGTGCATTGAAAGAGCGTATTCCTGTGCAAATTAAGCTGACGAAGCAAAGTGGCTTAGGCGTGAGTCGTTTAGCGCCGGAATTTGCGGTACATTCGGCGGATTAAACGGCATTTTTACAGCGGTTTTTTATGGTGCAAAAGTTTTCCCCAGATTAATGGGAACAAGTATGTAAGTAAGTTGTAAAAATTTAAATAAATCAAATGGTTAAAGTTTCGTTTATTATTGAGCATTATGCGTTATTCTTGGCACTATTAGAGAGCAAGACCAATATTTGAGAGAGTGTAAAGACTCTGTTTTGGTGTCTTTCTTTAATCATTCAGCTTGATAGAATAGATTTCTGTATGCTAATCGAGATGATTCGTGTCTTTTATACGAATTAGCCGTACTAAAGAATTTAAAAAAAGGACTGTTTGCATGGCAGACTCAGGCTTCCAACTCAAAGGAAGCGTTGTTACGACAATATTGTTAGAAGTTCAGACATTTTCGCTAGATGACATTACTTTTCACCTAAAGAAAAAAATTGAACAGGTGCCACATTTTTTTAATCAGGCGCCTATCATTATTGATATTTCAAAAATGAAGCGCGGCATTACCCTAGATGAATTTGAAGCTTTAATTCGCTCGGTGAGTGCTCTTGGGCTTGGCGTTATCGGTTGGCGTTGTCATCCTGAAAATTTACCTGTGTGGAAAGGCTCAGTTAGCATTCCATTATTGCCTGCCAGCAAAGCGCGGGCGATACAAACCGTGCCAGAAGTAAAAGAAGAAGTAAGTCCAGATGTCGTTGTAAAAACAGTTGTGGAAGAGCGTTTAGTGCCTCAAGCAACTAAAGTTGTCACTAAGCCAATTCGCTCTGGTCAACAAGTTTACGCGGAAGGCGATTTGATTATTTTAGCTCAAGTCAGTGCTGGGGCAGAGGTTTTGGCCGATGGCAACATTCATGTGTATGGCCCATTGCGAGGTCGAGCTTTGGCTGGTGTAAAAGGAGATATAGAAGCACGAATTTTTTGTAAGAGTATGGAGGCTGAACTGGTTTCAATCGCAGGCAATTTTATGTTGAGCGATGCGTTGCAAGATATTGTTTGGAAAGATAGCGCTCAAGTGCTATTAGTTGACGATAGTTTGGAAATTACACCGCTTTAGTATTTATTAGATTATTTTGATGTACTCTGTTTGGGGTTATCGGGGGATATAACATTGGCAAAAATTATAGTGGTCACCTCAGGAAAAGGGGGGGTCGGCAAGACAACATCCAGTGCAGCAATTGGTACTGGTATTGCGTTGAAAGGGCATAAAACCGTCATTATCGATTTTGATGTGGGCTTACGAAATCTTGATTTGATCATGGGATGTGAGCGCCGTGTTGTTTATGATTTTGTAAACGTCATTAATAAGGAAGCAACTTTAACGCAAGCCCTGATTAAGGATAAACGCACTAAGGATTTGTATATCCTACCAGCGTCTCAGACTCGTGATAAAGATGCCTTAACAATTGAAGGTGTTCAGGAAGTCTTGGAAGAGCTTTCTAAAGAGTTTGATTACATCATCTGTGATTCGCCAGCAGGAATCGAAAAAGGCGCTCAAATGGCCTTGTATTTTGCTGATGCTGCAATCGTAGTGACCAATCCTGAAGTGTCATCTGTTCGTGACTCTGACCGTATTCTTGGTATCTTGCAAAGTAAGTCTAAACGAGCAGAAGAGGGTGCTGATCCAATCGAAGAGTTCTTATTATTGACTCGTTATCATCCTGAGCGTGTTGAGCTAGGTGAGATGTTGAGCGTTTCTGATGTTGAAGACATTTTAGCGATTCCTTTGTTAGGTGTGATTCCTGAATCGGAAGCCGTGCTTAAAGCATCGAACCAAGGTGCTCCTGTTATTCTGGATACAGAATCTGAAGCGGGTCAAGCCTACATGGATGCAGTAGACCGTCTGATGGGTGAAGAGCGTCCTTTACGCTTTTTGACTGTTCAGAAGAAAGGTTTTATAAAACGTTTGTTAGGAGGTTAGAGTGGGCATTTTTGATTACTTTAAAAGTAAAAATTCACCTAGTTCGGCTTCTGTAGCAAAAGACCGTTTGCAAATTATTGTGGCTCACGAGCGTACTAAGCGACATCAGCCTGATTACTTACCTCAGATGCAACAAGAGATTATTGATGTTATCCGTAAGTACGTGCAAATTGGCAGTGAAGATGTCCAAATACAGCTTGATAACACTGACGATTGCTCGGTGCTAGAGTTGAATGTTACCTTGCCTGATCAGAATTAAACTTTTTGTCTTGCACTGAGAAAGCGCCTCACTATTTTCTTGATTTGGATCTAGTTGGGCGCTTTTTTTACGTCTAAGTTAATGAGAATAATTGTCCGCGTTTTACTCAAATTCGGCATGGGTGTATTATTCCACGACTTATTTATTTGATGGCTAAAATACAATGCTACGCTTTTCTCTTGGTGTGATTGCCGTTTCTCTATTTCTTTCTGCATGCAGTGAACCTAAGCAGGTTGCTCCTCAACCTAAAGCCACTAAAGCTACCCACGAACTTCCGATTCCGCTTACAGACCCTAAAGCGCTTTTGGGCTCTCAATTGTTCTTTGATACAAATCTATCAAAAGAGAGGAATCAATCCTGTGCGACTTGTCACGATATTGCGAATGGCTTTGTCGATAAAAGAAACGATGTTTTTTCTGGTGCGGTTTCATTGGGTAGTGATAGTCAATCTGTAGGGACTCGTAATACACCGACGGCAGCTTATGCGGCTTTTTCCCCACCATTTCATCGTATGAAAGATGGTGAATATCGTGGTGGTCAATTTTTAGATGGCCGATCGTCTGATCTAGTGGAGCAAGCACAAGGCCCGTTTGTGAATCCTCTGGAAATGGCGTTGCCTGATGGCGCTGCAGTTGTTGATAGAGTGAAAGAAAATCAGCGGTATGTGTCATTGTTTAATGATTTATACGGTGACGGAATTTTAGAAGACTCAGAGAAGGGTTATGTCGCCATTGCGGATGCGATTGCCACTTTTGAAAAAACGGCTCTATTTATGCCTTTTGATTCAAAATACGACCGTGTATTGCGTGGCGAGGATAAATTCACACCAGAAGAAGAGTTGGGTAAGACATTATTCTTCTCTCAGCAGTTTACGAATTGCAATGCTTGTCATCAATTAAATCCTTCCCCATTTTATGATCAAGAAACCTTTACAAACTTTGAGTATCGCAACATAGGTGTGCCTGCCAATGCGCCTTTAACGGCTCATAATAATGGCTTAATTGATCAAGGGTTGTTGGATCATCCAGAGATTACAGACCCATCTCAAGCAGGTAAGTTTAAAGTGCCTTCCTTGAGGAATGTTGCGGTCACAGGGCCTTATATGCATAACGGTGTGTTTCAGGATTTACGTACAGTGGTTCTATTTTACGATAAATACAACAATCCAACTCGCACCATTAATCCTGAAACGGGTAAGCCCTGGGGTGAACCTGAGGTGGCAGAAAATATAGACTTTGCAGACTTGGAAGTGGGCCCAGCTTTACCAGATCAAAGAGTGGATGCCATTGTTGCTTTCTTGAAAACATTAACGGACAAGCGATATGAGCCCTTGTTGGAATCGAAACCTTAAAGCTAAGCTCCTTATTGTTTTCATTGATAAAACTGGCTTGATGGCGAAAATTTTATTACATTGATCCTTTGATTTATTTTGTGGCGCTTTTAATGTGTCACTCAAATATAAAGGACATAAATGATGAAATATTCGCCACTTGGTCGAACAGGCTTAGAGGTCTCTCGAGTTTGTTTGGGTACCATGACATGGGGTACTCAAAATAATCAGGCTGATGCTGATGTTCAAATTGAATATGCCTTAGCAAACGGTATTAATTTCTTTGATACCGCCGAAATGTATTCTGTTCCACCGACTCCAGAATCCTATGGAAAAACAGAAACTATTATTGGTGACTGGCTATCTCGTAATCCGTCTCGTCGTGGCGAAATGATCTTGGCAACAAAAATTGCTGGCCCTGGTTTACATTATATTCGTGATGGCGGCCCAATTACCGGTGATGCTGTTGTCGCTGCTGTTGATGCTTCTTTAAAGCGCTTGCAAACAGATTACATTGACTTATACCAACTTCATTGGCCAAATCGTACGACACCGCATTTTGCGAAGCATTTTCCAGGTCATATTTCGTTTTCTAATGTGGATCGTGATGCCCACTCGGCCCAAATGCTTGATATTTTGCAAGGCATTGCTAAGTGCATAAAAGCAGGGAAAATTCGCCATTTTGGTTTGTCTGATGACAGCACTTGGGGAATTAATGAATACATTCGTTTAAGTGATAAGTATGACTTGCCAAGAGTGGCTTCGATTCAAAATGAGTTTAGCTTATTACATGCGAAAGACTGGCCTTATTTGATTGAAAATTGCGTTCATGAAGACGTTGCCTATTTACCTTGGTCACCTTTGGCTGCGGGTGCGTTAACTGGCAAGTATCTTGGTGGTGCTCGCCCTGAAGGCAGTCGTTGGAGCTTTGCGCAACGCAATGGTCTGTTCCGCGATACTCAACAAGTAGAGAAAGCGGTTGCTGGATATGTTGAGGTTGCCAAGAAGCATGGCTTGAGTGCGGCTCAGTTGGCTTTGGCTTGGTGTGATCAGGTTGATGGTGTAAGTTCAACCATTATTGGTGCGACTTCATTAGAACAGTTGAAAGAAGATATGAGTGCTTTTGACTTGGCTTTGTCTGATGAGGTTCTTGCGGATGTTATGTCTGTATTTCGGGAATATCCTGTACCGTTTTAATATCCAGGGCGTGTTCGTACCTTCCCTAGGTTATTTCGAGAACTAAAGAGTGCTTTTGGGTGCTCTTTTTTTTGTGCCAAATTTTTAGAGGACATAAAAAAACCCGATGCGATGCATCGGGTTTTTTGAAGAGAAAGAAAATCAGAAATTAGTTCTTTTCTTTTTCTTTTTTCTCTTTTTGAGCTGCGATTACTGTTTCTGCTACGTTTGCAGGACATGGTAGGTAGTGAGAGAACTCCATAGAGAACTGACCACGACCAGATGTCATTGTACGTAGAGAGCTGATGTAACCAAACATTTCAGAAAGAGGAACGTCTGCTTTAATACGTACGCCAGTTACGCCTTTCTCTTGGTCTTTGATCATGCCGCGACGACGGTTAAGGTCACCGATAACATCACCAACGTGATCATCAGGAGTGAACACGTCAACCTTCATGATAGGCTCGATCAACTGAGGACCAGCTTTCGGGATAGACTGACGGAAAGCGCCTTTAGCAGCGATTTCGAAGGCAATAGCAGAGGAGTCAACTGCGTGGAATCCACCGTCGAACAACTCAACTTCAACGTCTAGTACTGGGAAGCCAGCTAGAACACCTTCTTCCATCATAGACTTAAAGCCTTTTTCTACTGCTGGGAAGAATTCTTTTGGTACGTTACCGCCCACAACAGAAGAAGAGAAAGTGAAGCCAGAACCAAGCTCACCTGGTTTGATACGGTAATCGATCTTACCGAACTGACCAGAACCACCAGATTGTTTCTTGTGCGTGTAAGTATCTTCAACTTCTTTCGTGATCGTTTCACGGTAAGCAACCTGAGGCTGACCAACAATTAGGTCTACGCCGTAAGTACGCTTCAAGATGTCTACTTTGATATCTAGGTGAAGCTCACCCATACCACGAAGGATAGTCTCACCAGAATCTTGGTCAGTTTCTACGCGGAAAGTTGGATCTTCTGCAACCATTTTACCGATCGCGATACCCATTTTCTCGTTACCACCTTTATCTTTAGGAGTAACAGAGATAGAGATTACTGGCTCAGGGAAAACCATCGCTTCAAGAGTACATGGGTGCTTAGGATCACAAAGAGTGTGACCAGTTTGTACGTTTTTCATACCAACGATTGCAAGGATATCACCAGCTTGTGCTGAGTTGATTTCTTTACGGTCATCCGCTTGCATTTCCACCATACGACCAACACGCTCAGTTTTACCTGTGAAGCTGTTTAGGATCGTATCGCCTTTGTTCAGTTTACCAGAGTAAACACGTACGAAAGTCAAGGCACCGAAACGGTCATCCATGATTTTGAAAGCAAGAGCTTTGAAAGGTTCGTTAGCGTCAACAAGTGCTTTCTCGCCGTTTGGATTACCTTCTTCGTCAGTAAGATCTTGTGGAACAACATCTGTTGGGCTAGGTAGGTAGTCAACCACAGCGTCAAGAAGAAGTTGCATGCCTTTGTTTTTGAAGGCAGAACCACAGTAAGTAGGGAAGAAAGCAAGATCACGTGTACCAGTACGGATACAACGTTTGATGTCTTCCATAGAAGGCTCTTCGCCATCCATGTAGGCCATCATGATGTCGTCGTCTTGTTCAACTGCAGTTTCGATTAGTTTCTCACGGTATTCTTCTACCTGATCAACCATGTCTGCAGGAACGTCTTCGATGCTGTAGTTTTCTGGTTGGCCAGAATCATCCCAAACGTAAGCTTTACGGCTTAGAAGGTCAACAACACCTACGAATTCGTCTTCAGTACCAATTGGCAATACCATGATAAGAGGCGTCGCACCTAGTACGTCTTCAACTTGTTTAGTAACGCGGTAGAAGCTAGCGCCTAGACGGTCTAGTTTGTTTACGAAGATCAAACGAGCTACTTCTGACTCGTTTGCGTAGCGCCAGTTTGTTTCTGATTGTGGTTCAACACCACCAGAACCACAGAATACACCAACACCACCGTCAAGAACTTTAAGGGAACGGTATACTTCTACTGTGAAGTCAACGTGTCCAGGTGTGTCGATAACGTTAAAACGATGGTCTTTCCAGAAACATGTTACTGCTGCTGATTGGATAGTAATACCACGTTCTGCTTCTTGTTCCATGAAGTCAGTAGTTGACTCACCTTCATGTACTTCACCGAGTTTGTGAATCATACCGGTAAGTTTAAGAATACGTTCTGTGGTAGTAGTTTTACCCGCGTCAACGTGAGCAAAAATACCGATGTTTCTGTATTTTGATAAGTCAGCCATTACATTACTCTAAATAATTGAGGACGAAATTTGCGCGCTATTATACAAGGCTTTTTACATTTGTGGCCAAGTATTTCGCGCTATTCTATTATATTTTATAGGATTAAAGAAAGGGGGCTGTGAAAAGCATTCTAGAAATAACGCATAAATGTTTTTTAAGCGCCAAAAACAGAGTAAATGAGAGGCTAAAACTTTGCTTTTGCCCGTGCTGTACTGGGTTTTTAACGGAATAAACAAGAGTTGGATTTAAAAATAGGCTTTAGCCTCTTTAATTGTTGGATTATTTGCAACTAAAGAGGCTGAGGTTTTACTTCATATGCGTTCTTGTTACCAAGAACCTGTACCTGCTTTTTTGCGGCGTAAGGATGGTAGTAGGATGCCTAAGAATAGTCCGCCAAAGAGGGTTCCAGCACCAATAATAAACCATCTTTGATCATTGGATTTTTGTAGCTGGTTCGCTTGTGTCACTGCAGCATCAGTACGCTGTCTTAGACTGGCCATTTCGTAACTGATGGTTTCATTTTTAGAGACAATCTCTTTGGCTTTTTCGGAGACCTCTGCTAGGTCGCTGAGCTCTTGTTCCAATGCACTGTTGTTATTTTTTAGTTGAGTGTTCTCTTGGATGAGTTCTTGAATTTTTTGTTGGCTTGCTTTGAGCGTGTTTGCAATGTCGTTTCTGCTTTCCGTGACTCGATTAACTTGGCTCTGTAGGGCACTCATTTTATCTCTAGTTACTGTGTCTTCACTAAGGAAGTAATCAGCTACCCAGCCTTCATTACCGCTAGGAGTGCGGACCTTGCTGTAGCCTTCGCTTCTTTCGAGAATTTCTAATGGTGTTCCGCTTTTTAACCCTCTTTCTACCGCTCTTGTGCTGTTGTCGAGGCCTTCTCGAATAGCAACAAATTGAATATCAGAGACATAGACAGTTTCAGCGTAAACAGAGGTGGAGAGTAGTAGGCCAGCTAATAGGCTAGTGACACATTTTCTAGACACATTAAGTTCCTTCAGCAAATCAATCACTTTGAGTTATTTAGTAACGATAATCAGGAGTGGTGCAATACGCAATAGAAAAAGGCCATCGTAATGGCCTTTTATGGATATTTTATTGTAAAGCTTTTGCTTTGTAGGTCGGAGTAAGTTGCCTATCGACGCAAGAAAATAGGTCGTGGATCAGCAACGTCACCTTGGTAAGCGACAGAGAAAGGGCGATGTAAATCTAACGCCTTTTCCAAATCTACATCTTCGTTAAACTGGAAGCTGTTGAATCCAACTCTTAAAAGATAACCTAATTGATCTGGGATGAAGTTACCTAAGGCTCTAATTTCACCTTGGTAATTCAATCTCTCTTTTAAAAGGCGTGCGTAGCTGAATCCGCGGCCATCTGCAAACGCTGGAAAATTGATGCCAATGACTTCAAATTGATCTAGGTTGATGTCGCTTAAGCATTCCACGCCGTCGCCAGCATCAAGCCAAATGCCTGCAACTGAACCAATGGTGTCTTTTTCGGCTAACCATTTTTGAACAGAAACGATACCGTTTGGAACCACTTCTTGTTCATTGCTATCTAACCAAACATAAGCATTGTCGATGATTTCACCGTTTTTAATTAGCTTTGGCATAAGCGGCCTCTTTAAATGGTGTGATGCCAATACGGCGATAAGTGTCGATGAAACGCTCGTCTTCTGAACGGTTGCTAACATAAACATCCATTAGCTTTTGAATAACACCGCTAATTTCTTCTTGAGCAAAGGAAGGTCCTAAGATTTTACCTATGCTGGCATCGTGTCCAGAAGCTCCACCGATTGAAACTTGGTAAAACTCTTCGCCTTTTTTATCTACACCCAAGATGCCTAGATTACCAACGTGGTGGTGACCACAAGCATTCATACAGCCTGAAATGTTAAGGTCAATTTCACCTAGGTCATAAAGGTAATCTAGATCGTTAAACGTGTCTTGAATTTGTGCTGCAATCGGGATGGATTTCGCATTGGCAAGAGCACAGAAATCACCACCAGGGCAGCAAATCATGTCAGTTAACAAGCCTAAAGTCGGTGTTGCGAAACCTGCTTCTTTCGCAGCATCCCACAATTCGGCAAGTTGATCTTGACGAACATCCGATAGGACTAGGTTTTGTTCGTGACTTACGCGTAGCTCGCCGAAGCTAAACTTATCGGCAAGATCCGCAGCTTTTTGCATTTGATCTGCTGTTGCATCACCAGGTGCTTGGCCTGCCTTTTTCAGCGTAAGAGTAACAATTCGGTAGCCTGCTTTTTTGTGAGCAAAAGTATTGCGCTCATACCAGCGAGCAAAACCAGCACTCTCAGACAATTTGCTTGTTAGGCTAGCAGGATTGTTTTCTAAGTTTTCGTAAGCAGGCTCAGAAAAGAAGCTTGCTAAACGATCAAATTCCGCCATAGGAACCGTGCTTTCTGTTCCTTTTAAGTGAGCCCATTCAGCATCGACGCGCTTACGGAATTCATCAATACCTAATGCTTTTACTAGGATTTTAATACGAGCTTTGTACTTGTTCTGACGGTTTCCTGTTTGGTTATAAACACGAAGGATAGCGTCGAGGTAAGTCAATAAGTCTTGGCGAGGAATAAATTCGCAAATCGTTACGCCAACCATTGGTGTACGGCCCAAGCCACCGCCAACGATCACCTTGAAACCAATTTCACCCGCGTCGTTTTTCTTAATGTGCAAACCAATGTCGTGAACTTGTGTTGCAGCTCGGTCTGCAGATTCTGTTGCGTTGACAGCGATTTTGAATTTACGTGGTAAGAAAGCAAATTCTGGGTGGAATGTAGACCACTGTCGAATTAGCTCACAGTAAGGGCGAGGGTCAACCACTTCATCAGCAATCACACCAGCATATTGGTCAGTTGTGGTGTTACGAATACAGTTACCACTGGTTTGTACGGCATGCATTTGTACTTCAGCTAACTCTGCTAGGATGTCTGGCACATCTTCTAGTTTAGGCCAGTTCAATTGCAAGTTCTGACGTGTACTAAAGTGACCGTATGATTTGTCATATCGGCAGCTGATGTCCGCTAGTTTGCGCAATTGAGTGCTAGAAAGCATGCCATATGGAATAGCGATGCGTAACATTGGTGCGTAGCGCTGAACATACAATCCATTTTGAAGGCGCAAAGGCAAGAAGGCTTCTTCGCTTAATTCTTTCGCAAGATAACGGCGTGTTTGGTCGCGAAATTGAGCGACACGTTCTTCAACAAGCTGTTGGTCTATGGCGTCATATTGATACATAGTTAGGAACCGTGATTGATAAATTTTGATGAGCGTATATTAGCAAACATCCTTTATACTAAAAATGAATATTTACCTATATCTTTAGCGGTTTTTCTAATAAGGCTTATTGAGGTGAAGAGTTATCAATTGGCTTTTTAAATAAAGGAAAAATACCTTAGTTTTTTACTTGGTCTTTGGAATTGTTGGGCATCTGCGGTAATATACAGGCATCAATCGTTATATAGATTTAGAAAGGGTTATTATGAATATTACAATTACGGATGGTGCCCAAGAATACTTGTCTTCATTGCTGGAAAAGCAAGGAGTGGAAGGGATCGCTGTGCGAATCTTTATTCAGCAACCGGGTACGCCTTACGCTGAAACTTGTCTTGCTTATTGCAGACCAGATGAAGTAAATGAAACAGATGAAATTTTAAACTTACCTAAGTTGAAAGTTTATATAGAAAAAATGTCTGTAAACTTCTTAGATGAAGCTTTTGTTGATTACGCAACAGAAAAAATGGGTGGTCAGCTAACTATTAAAGCGCCAAATGCTAAGATGCCTAAGGTAACGGCAGACAGTCCAATTGAAGATCAAATCAACTATGTATTGTATTCAGAAATCAACCCAGGCTTGGCTGCACACGGTGGTGAAGTAAGTTTGGTTGAGGTGATTGATGGCGAAGTGGCAATCCTCAAATTCGGCGGTGGTTGCCAAGGTTGTAGTGCTGTTGATTTGACTTTGAAAGAAGGTGTTGAGAAGACACTGATTGAGAAAGTGCCTGGTCTTACCGCGGTGAAAGATTCTACTGATCATACCGTGACAGATAACGCTTTCATGTAATATCTGGCTATAAATTGTATGGTTAAAACAAAAAAAGGTAATCGATTTCTCGATTACCTTTTTTATTGGAAAATAGAAAACTTACGAACGCTGACGTTTTGGAAGAACGTCACGCAAAGCGTTTGCCATAGTGGTCAACGACTTTTCAGTTGTTTCCCAGTCAATGCAAGCATCAGTGATAGATACACCGTATTCTAAGTCTTTCAGATCAGCTGGTACTTTTTGGTTGCCCCAGCCAATGTTACTTTCAATCATTAAGCCCATGATGGAGTTGTTACCATCAAGAATTTGCTGTGTTGAATCTTCTGCGACAGTAACTTGTTTTTCTGGTTTCTTGTTCGAGTTCTCGTGAGAGCAATCGACCATGATGTTGTGCTTCAAGTTTGCAGCGGTTAATGCTTTTTCACTCAATGCAATGTTAGCTGCGTCATAGTTTGGTAAGCCATTGCCACCACGTAGAACAAGGTGGCCGTATGCATTTCCTTTCGTGTTAACAATGCTGACTTGACCAACTTCATTAATACCAAGGAAAGAGTGAGGGTGAGAAACAGATTGCATAGCGTTAACAGCAACTGTCATTGAACCATCTGTGCCGTTTTTGAATCCGACAGGACCAGAAAGGCCTGAAGCCATTTCACGGTGAGTTTGTGATTCAGTTGTACGAGCGCCAATAGCAGACCAGCTGATTAAGTCTTGAATGTATTGTGGTGAGATTGGATCCAAGGCTTCTGTCGCCAAAGGAAGACCAAGCTCGGCTAAATCAATCAATAATTTTCGGCCAATGCGAATGCCTTTATCAATATCGAATGTACCGTCTAGATTTGGATCATTGATCAAACCTTTCCAGCCAACAGTAGTGCGCGGCTTCTCAAAATAAGCGCGCATAATAATATAAAGAGTATCGTCTAGTTCAACTGCCAATTTTTTTAGGCGCTTCGCATAATCAAGTGCTGCTGCAGGGTCATGGATAGAGCATGGGCCAATAACAATTGCTAGGCGGTGATCTTTGCCGTCCATGATGTTTTTGATGATCTCGCGGGATTCTGCAACATGACTGCTAATGCTATCGCTAACGGGCAGCTCAGCTTTCAATTCACTTGGCGTAACCAAGGAAGTAAAAGAGGCAATATTTAAGTCTTCAAGACGTGCGTTACTCATTGAGGTTTTTCCTGTTTATCGCTTTTATTTGTAGCGGCTTACAATATCGTGTTTTTCGCTGTGAATGAACCGTAATTGGTCAGTTTTTTTGCTTTTTAGAAAAAAAGATACTTAACGCCAAAAGCAAAGAGGGCAGTTGCAAGTACGGGTTGTAAAATACGATTCGACACATAGCTCGCAATACGTGTTCCTACATAAATAGTAGGTATAGATCCAATCAATAAAGCAGCAAGCAGAGTGTAATCGACATTACCTAAGAATAAGTGTCCGATACCAGCAACCAGCGTAAGAGGGACAGCGTGAGCTAGGTCGGTTCCGACAATGTTTTTTGCTCGCATCACAGGGAATAAAATCATCATAATGGCTGTGCCTAATGCGCCAGCACCGACAGAAGTAAGTGTTACTAAAGCACCTAGAGCGATACCGCATACAAAAATGATTTTTGAGCTTTGTTGTGCACTGAAGTCAAAGTTCAGTGTTTTAGTGAGCTTGGATCGAAACAAGATCACAATGGCAGTCATGACAAGCATTAACCCTAAAAGGCCAGTTAATATTTCTTGATAGTGATCTGGCTTCTCAAATTTTGACAAAGCCCATATGGTAATAAAAGATGCCGGAATGCTTCCTGCAGCCATTGCAAAGACAATGCTCCAATTTACATTGCCTCGTTTAGCGTGCATGACAACGCCTGTGCTTTTAGCTATGCCTGCATACATTAAATCTGTACCGATGGCGATATGAGGAGGAAAGCCGAATAGCAAAAGTAGCGGCGTCATCAAAGAGCCACCGCCAACACCAGTAATGCCCACTGCTAAACCGACAGCTGCACCAGCAAAAATGTACCAAAGAAAATCCATTCGAAAACCATATAGAAGTTATTTAAGCTGGCAACATTAGAGGTTTTTTACTATTCTATAAAGTAATATTTTATTATGTTTTTAACTCTTTTTAGAATAAGGCAGACGATGAAACTACAACAGCTTAGGTATATATGGGAAGTCGCGCGTCACGATTTAAATGTCTCGGCGACAGCGCAAAGCTTATACACCTCGCAACCAGGTGTTAGTAAGCAGATTCGTCTGTTGGAAGATGAATTGGGTGTTGAGGTCTTTGCACGTAGTGGAAAGCATTTAACGCATATAACGCCAGCAGGTGAAAAAATTATCGAGTTGGCTGGTGAAGTGTTGAGTCAAACGCAAAACATTAAGCGTGTTGCAAAAGAGTTTAGCGATGAGCGCAAAGGTTCTCTTGATATCGCAACCACTCACACTCAAGCGAGATATGCTTTGCCTAAAGTAATTAACCAGTTTATCGAAGGTTATCCAGATGTGACTTTGCACATGCATCAAGGTACGCCGATGCAAATTGCAGAAATGTCGAATGATGGTGTTGTGGATTTTGCGATTGCCACTGAAGCGCTAGAGCAGTTTGGTAATTTGGTTATGTTACCTTGCTATACGTGGAATCGATCTGTGGTTGTGCCAAAAAATCACCCTTTGGCGAAAACGAAAAAACTCACTTTAGACGCTTTGGCTGAATATCCGATCGTAACTTATGTATTTGGTTTTACGGGGCGCTCGCAGTTGGATCAGGCTTTCCAAGACGCTGACTTAAACCCTAATGTGGTTTTCACAGCTGCTGATTCTGATGTGATCAAAACCTATGTTCGTCTGGGGCTAGGTGTGGGTATTGTGGCTTCTATGGCTTATGACAAAGAACAAGACTCAGATTTAGTTGCTTTAGATGCATCGCATTTATTTGAGGATAGTTGTACTAAAATAGGGATTCGGAATAATACTTTTATCCGCGGCTACATGTATAAGTTTATTGAATCTTTCGCACCTCATTTAACAAAAGACTTAGTTGTGGCAGCGATGGAAGCACCTAATCGCCAAGATGTTGAGCTATTGTTTAAAGATATTGAGTTGCCGAGATACTAGGCGTTTTATCGCTATTTAACTTCAAGGTATTGGTGAATAAAAACTACGACTCCGAAAAGGTCGTAGTTTTTTTATGCGAGAAGAAAGGTGTTACTTCTTAAGTTTAAGTGCCATTTCTGCGATGCGTTTACCTTGAGCTTCGCATAAGGCTTTTTCTTCTTCTGAAAGGCTAACTTCACTGGTGTGGTTGGCTAAATGGCTTGCACCATAAGGCGTTCCGCCAGTGGTGGTGCTAATCAGTTCTTTATTCTTATAAGGTAGTCCGGCCCAAATCATTCCATGATGCAATAGAGGTGTCATCATGCTATGTAGGCATTGTTCTTGACCGCCATGCATGGTGCTTGCGCTGGTAAAACCGCAGGCAGGTTTGTCTATTAGTTGTCCTGTAAGCCACAGTGTAGAGGTTTGGTCGATGAAATGCTTTAAAGGTGCAGCCATGCTGCCAAAGTAGGATGGAGAGCCGAGGGCAAGACCAGAGCAATTAGATAGTTCTTCTAATGTGCAGTATGGAGCACCTTCTTCTGGTAATTCTGGTTGTGCTGTCTGGGTTGTTACAGCGACATCAGGAACTTGGCGAATTTTTACTTCTATATTGCTTACTTTATTGGCGCCTCTGGCAATGTGTTTGGCCATTTCGGCAATGGAGCCATGGCGGCTATAGAATAAAATCAATACGTAAGGTGATTCACTCATTTGAATAATTCCAAAACATTTTCTGGAGGTCGGCCGAGTTTAGCTTGATCGTTATGAATGACAATAGGGCGCTCAATGAGTTTTGGGTTTTGATGCATGGCTTGAAGTCGTTCTTCATCACTGGAGTCTTTGTTGAGTCCAAGTTCTTTGTAGAGGGCTTCTTTTGTTCTCATTAGCTCTAAAGGTGACATATCAAGCAGATTTAGAATGCGCTTAAGCTCGTCAACGCTTGGTGGTTCTTGGAGATAGAGGCGAACGTCAGGTTGAATGTTGTACTCTTCTAATAGTTGCAGAGTTTGACGGGATTTAGAGCATCGCGGGTTGTGGTAAATAGTGGTCATATTGGCTTCCTATTTATTGTGGCTTTGTCCGCTTATGAAGGGAATAAATGAGCGTTATGGAAATTTACTCAAGCCAGCCTCAATTTATGAGGTGGCTTGAGTAAAGTGGTGCGGTTTATTTTTTGTTTAAGATGAAGTCGACAGCGTCAGCGGTCGCAACATCTTCGTTTTCACCTTGAGTGCGATTTTTGTATTCAAGTGTGTCGTTCGCCAAGCCTTTATCGCCGACAACAAGGCGATGTGGAATGCCAAGTAACTCGCAATCAGCGAATTTCACACCAGGGCGTTCTTTACGATCATCAAGTAATACATCTAAGCCTTTTGCTTTTAGCTCAGAATATAAGCGATCACATTCGTTGCGGACGGCTTCGGATTTATCGTAATTCATGGCAACAATCACAACATCAAAAGGCGTGATGCTTTCTGGCCACAAGATACCTTTCTCATCAAAGTTTTGCTCAATGGCTGCAGCAACAATACGAGAAACACCGATTCCGTAACAGCCCATGTGCATTACTTGGGCTTTGCCGTTTTCATCTAGTACGGTTGCTTTTAAGGCTTCTGCATACTGTTGGCCTAATTGGAAAATGTGACCGACTTCGATGCCGCGTTTGATGACGATTGTGCCTTTGCCGTCTGGAGACGGATCACCTTCGACAACGTTTCGCAAATCGGCTGTTTCAAAATCTGGGCAGTCTCTTTCCCAGTTTAAGCCAGTTAAGTGATGGTCATCTTTGTTTGCGCCAGCGCAGAAGTCAGACATAACTGCTGCTGAGCGGTCAGCAATAATACGAATGCCTTTCTCTTTTAAGCCTTTAGGGCCAATTGAGCCAGGTGCGCAACCAATCTTGTTGATGATGTCAGCTTCATCAGCAAATTCAAAAGGAGAAATAATGCCTTCAAGCTTTTCTACTTTCAATTCATTGATGTTGTGATCGCCGCGCAATACAAGAGCAACAATGGTCGCTTGCTCGTTTTCATCTAGGCCTTTTACCAGCATAGTTTTCACTGTCTGAGTGACATCTAGCTTAAGGAATTCAGCAACCTGTTGAATTGTCTTGCAGTCCGGCGTTAAGACTTCGGCCAATTCTTGTGTTGGTGCGCCGGCTTTTGATTTTAAGCAAACTGCCTCTGCAAGTTCTACGTTGGCTGCGAAATCAGAAGCATCACTGAACGCAATGTCATCTTCACCAGAGTCTGCAAGTACATGGAATTCATGTGAGTACGCACCGCCAATGCTGCCTGTGTCTGCCAGTACTGGACGGTAGTCTAGACCGATTCGATCGAATACGTTGCAATAGGCTTTATGCATTACCTCGTAGGTCTCATGCAATGACTCTTCATTAACATGGAATGAATAAGCGTCTTTCATGCAGAACTCGCGAGAGCGCATAACGCCAAAACGTGGGCGAACCTCATCACGGAACTTTGTTTGGATCTGGAAGAAGTTCATTGGTAGTTGCTTGTAGCTAGTCAGTTCATTGCGAGCAAGATCTGTGATGACTTCTTCGTGAGTTGGTCCAAGGCAATAATCGCGACCATGGCGATCTTGTAGGCGAAGTAATTCGGCACCGTATTTCTGCCAGCGGCCAGTCTCTTGCCATAATTCAGCAGGTTGAACTCCTGGCATCATGACTTCCAGTGAGCCCGCTTTTTCCATTTCTTCACGGACAATGTTCTCGACTTTACGAAGTACTTTTAGTCCCGTTGGTAGCCAAGTGTATAAGCCTTTAGAAAGCTGGCGAATCATGCCGGCACGAACCATAAGCTGGTGGCTGGTTACGACGGCATCGGTTGGAGCATCACGTAGGGTAGAAAATAAATAATTGCTTGCGCGCATGATAGTCTTGTCTATTTTTTAGGTTGTATGATTAGCCAGCGAATTTTGCTTCGTGTTGGCCTTTGGTGTTAACTGTAATGGCAAAGATTCCGCCAGCTTGGGGGAATTCTTCTAATTCTTCTTCTGTTTGGGCTGATCGACATGTGGTCACGAATAAGGTGCTCATGTCTTTGCCGCCAAATGCTACCATAGTTGGGTAAGTCGCAGGTACGGGGTACTCTTCTAAAATGTTCCCTTCAGGGCTTATTTTTACGACGCGTTGGCCTTGATATAAAGCAGACCAGTAGTTTCCTTCAGCATCTACTGCGGCACCATCTGGACGACCATTGCCGCGAGGAAATTCAATGAAGACTCGTTTATTTGTTGCTGAGCCTGTTTCAAGGTCGTAATCAAATTGATAAACCACGTGATTCGGTGTGTCAGAATAGTACATGGTTTTGCTATCAGGAGAGAAAGCGAGTCCATTTGATGTCCAGGCAGCTTGGTCGATAAGCTTTTCTTGGCCTTGGCTGAACTGATGTAGCGCGCCTTTAAATGCATCTTTTGGTGAATACATTGTTCCGGCAAGAAAGCGGCCTTTCGCGTCACAACGGCCGTCATTAAAGCGTGTTGTTTTTTGATCGTATGTAGCGAGCCAGTAAGGTTCTAATGGGGCTTCGAAGTCAGGGAATGTGTAAACACCTGATCGGAATGCAGCAATAAATCCACCATTTTTGCTCAAAGAGAAACAGCCTATTTCTTCATCAAAGGTGCGTGATGACAATGTTTCTGATTGGGTGTTGTAGGCATGCAGCTTAAAGGAATCGATATCAACAAAATATAGAGTTTGAGTTGTTTCGTCCCAACGTGGGCATTCAGCTAATTTCGCTTGTGCATCCAAGACACATTGCATTGTTGTCATGCGAGCTCCAAGTCTCTCAGTGATTTTAAAATTGAGGGTGCTATAGTGCTTATGAAAGCCTTTTTTGTAAAGTGGGAATGTATAAAGATGTTTGAGTTAGATCCAGTTTTAGAGCGCGATTCTGTGTTGGTTGGGTGTTTTTCATTATGCCAGTTGAGGTTAATGAATGATGCTCAGTTCCCTTGGTTTATTTTGATCCCTCAACGTAACCATATTACTGAGATTTATCAGCTTGTTGAGGAGGATCGTCAGCGATTAATAGCCGAGAGTTGTTTGCTGTCAGAAATTTTGCATGATGCTTTTTCTGCTACCAAGCTAAATGTTGCCGCCCTCGGCAATCAGGTGCCTCAATTACACCTTCATCATATAGTGCGTTACTCAACTGATTTGTGTTGGCCGGGACCTATGTGGGGCAAGTTTCCTGCTGTTGCGTACACGGAAGAAAACTTGGCCAAGATTTTGCAAAAGGTTCAATCATTACTAAGTGATGATTTGGTTTCATTAGGTGACGGCGCTGATCTTTACTATTGAAATAAGCTTAAGATTGGTATTCTATTAGGATGATATTTAGTCAATTTGGAAAGTCTGTTTTATGAGCGTACGCAGAAGGAAGAAGGCTATACAGAAAGTTGTTAAATTGCTGAATTTAGCAACATCGACCAACTCGAGTGAATCTACTGTGGCGCTGCGTCATGCAGAGTCATTGATTAGGCAATATCAAATAGCTCAGCGAGAGCTGCCAATTCTTCAGTTGTGTGACCGTTCTACACTTTATCGTGTCAGTTGGGGTGGTGCAGCTCCTCGATACGCTAAACAAACTTCCGTGCAGACTCCTTCTGAACCTTCTGTTTACCAACGTCGTTTTAGTGAAAAAAATAATGATCCAAGTCGAGCTTATGAATCCGCTCGAACGATTCTCGATGATCTTGAAGAAACCGTTGATGATTTGTTTGAAGGCGAGTTAGACAATGCAGAAGTAGAGAGTGAGTTGGATGCGAATTCTGAAGTGGACTTGACGAGTAGCGAAAGTATGGAAAACGAACCGGTTTTGGATAGCGAAGAAGTTGTAAGTGAGTGTGCGGCAGAAGCCAATGATGAAGTTGATACGGTAAATTATTCGTCATCTGGTGATAATGTCATTAATGCAACAGAAGTTTTTCGTTCAAACAATGCTGAATTCACAGAGACTTTAAAAACACAATACGCTGCCAGCGATCCAAATATTCCTTTTGTGGAAGATGGCTACTGGTCCAAGGTTTATGAAAAGCTTGCGAACTTTGATGAAGTGAAGGTTCAATCTAATATTGAGGCGCTTAACACTCAACTTTCTCTGGCTCAAGAAAATCTACAATCTAAAAAGCAGAAGCGCTATGAGCATGAGCAAGATGAAGTTCAAGAGCGAGCTGAGCGAGCGAGGATTGAACAGAGTTTTGAAGAGGCAATAGAAAGGGCGTTTCAGGCGAGAGCGAAGTCTTATGAAGCTTGGGAGGCGCGCTGCACTAATGTTCGTATGGCTTGCTTACGAGATGAGCAAGAGGCTGTTCAGGGTTACGATGCGATCACTCAAGATTTAGAGAAAGCGAAAGAGTCTCTTCAGCAGCATTTGCAGCGTAAAGAAGATTATCGTGCGGCGAAAATTATGCATGAGCTTCGTCGAGAGTTGGCATTAGCTGTTTCTGTTGGTGATGAAGCTATGTCTTCTTATGAAAAAGTAATTAGTATTATGAGTGAAAATGGTCTTTCTCTTAAAGACTTGGAATTCTCTGATATTAAAAACAAGAGTCTGTTTATTCGGTTGCTGGAGAGAGAGTCGGCGCTTATCGAGGATGTGCATGAGCGTGAAGAGCACACAGAGAAGATGTTGGATAAGTTTTTGGTGTCTAGTTCGTCGAAAAAAGATGCTAGACCATCTGAAAACCCAATCCAGCGAATTCAGCGATTGCTTATCGCAGCGAGTGAGGGTGGGCAGTTTGAAACTCAGAAGAGTTTAGAGCAGGTTATTTATCTGATGGATTCTAATGGGGTTGGTGTTCGAGATATTGGCTATGGCTTCATTAAAAAGTACTCTGTTTTTATTCGCCTAATTAATTGGGAGGCGGAGCGCATTTCATCTTTGTCGGAGCGCGAGAAGTTTACAGCTGAGATTTTGGAAGAGTATATTCAACATTCTGTACAGAAACCTAAATCTGATAATCATGAGCAAAAAATGAGCCGCTAATACTTAATCAAATCATTTGTTTTGCTTTCCTATATGCCTCCTATTCATTTGATTGATAGGGGGTATATTTTGTTAAAAACTACCTTAATACTTCCTTTGCTTGCCTGCATCTTTTACCATTTCCCATTCGAGATAATCATAATCCTCAGCAGGAGAGAAGTATGAGCATTATTAAAGAAGATGATTTGATTGACAGTGTAGCGGATGCGTTACAGTTTATATCTTATTATCACCCTCTGGATTTTGTTAATGCGGTACATGACGCATACGAAAGAGAAGAGAGTAAAGCCGCCAAAGATGCTATGGCGCAAATCCTAATTAACTCAAGAATGTGTGCCGAAGGTAAACGCCCTATTTGTCAGGATACGGGTATTGTGACTGTTTTTGTTAAGGTCGGCATGAATGTTCAGTGGGAAAGTAGTAAAAGCGTTACCGACATGATTAATGAAGGTGTACGCCGTGCTTATTTGCATCCAGACAATGTATTGCGTGCTTCTATTCTAGATGACCCTGCTGGTGCTCGTAAAAACACCAAAGACAATACGCCTGCGGTGATTCACATGGAAATCGTTCCTGGTGACACAGTTGAAGTGCATGTGGCAGCGAAAGGTGGCGGTTCTGAGAACAAATCTAAACTTGCTATGCTAAATCCATCGGACGATATCGTTGAGTGGGTTAAGAAAACAGTACCAACAATGGGCGCGGGCTGGTGTCCACCAGGTATGTTAGGTATTGGTATTGGCGGTACTGCAGAGAAAGCCATGGTTATGGCGAAAGAGTCTTTGATGGAACCGATCGATATTCATGAGTTAAAAGCTCGTGGTCCAAAAAACCGTGTAGAAGAGTTGCGCTTGGCAATCTTTGAAGAAGTAAACAATTTAGGTATTGGTGCTCAAGGTCTTGGTGGTTTGACAACCGTACTGGATGTCAAAATCATGGATTATCCAACACATGCGGCTTCACTTCCTGTTGCAATGATTCCTAACTGTGCTGCAACCCGCCATGCGCATTTTGTATTGGATGGTTCTGGTCCTGCGGACTTGGTGCCACCATCATTGGATGACTGGCCAGAAATTACTTGGGAAGTGGGTGAGAGCGTTCGTCGAGTGAATTTGAACGAAATCACACCAGAGCAGGTAAAAGAGTGGCAGCCAGGCGAAACTATTTTGTTAAATGGCAAAATGCTAACAGGTCGTGATGCAGCCCATAAGAAAATGGTAGAGATGCTGGCGAATGGCGAAGAGCTACCAGTTGACCTAAAAGGGCGCTTTATTTATTACGTAGGGCCTGTTGACCCTGTTAGAGACGAAGCAGTTGGTCCCGCTGGCCCAACAACGGCGACTCGTATGGATAAGTTTGCTCGTACTATTTTGGACGAAACAGGTTTGCTTGGCATGATAGGTAAATCTGAGCGTGGTCCTATTGCGATTGAAGCTATCAAAGAGTTTGGTGCTGTTTATCTTATGGCTGTGGGTGGTGCTGCTTATTTGGTGTCAAAAGCCATTAAAAAAGCCGATGTAATTGCTTTCCCTGAACTTGGGATGGAAGCCATCTACGAGTTTGATGTTGTGGATATGCCTGTCACTGTTGCTGTTGATTCTGAAGGAACCTCGGTTCACATTACAGGTCCGGCAGAATGGAAAGCTCGTATAGAAGAGCAAGCCCTAGAAATTAAATAAGCGAATCCGTTGAAAAAGAAATGATCTTAAAAGGCCGCAATATAAAATGCGGCCTTTTTTGTTTTTTTGCTAGGGAAGGTGTTGCATCGTAATTTTTAATCTGTATTATACGCTCCTCGGTCAGGCGATATGCCTGGTTCTGCTCTTTAAGAATTTAAACAGATAATTTGTGTGGGCGCTCGCTGGAGGCTTCAGAAGACCATCGCATTGCTACTTGTAGCGTGTAGTTAGTCAAAAAAATTGAAGTCTTACGAGACGTCAAACACGTCAATTCGCTTTATAAGTAAATTGTTAGTGTTTCGATACTTGAGTAAGCAAACTTTTTAACTGAAGAGTTTGATCATGGCTCAGATT
>NZ_JBLIXK010000008.1:0-128067 GCF_047525555.1 Marinomonas algae
CGGAGTCGGTAGAAAGTTATAATAAGAGTCGGCCACATATGGCCTTAAAATACAAAACGCCCGATGAGGTTCATCGAGCGTTTTAGAACCTGAATAAGTGTCAACCTATATCAGGACTAGTCAGAGTGTTTTAATAAAAAAATAGGCTTTGTTATCGCGTATTTTTAATCATCCATGCTGCCGAGTTCGAGTAGCGTGGCGTTTCCGCCGATGGCTGTGGTGTTGTTAGAGATGGTGCGTTCCGTCACAAATCTCAACAAGTAATGAGGCTTCGCAATGGTGCTTAGGCTCTTGCTGTCGGTTTCTTCGATCAATTGACAGATTAAGCCGCCTTTTGCCGCAAGTCGTTGATTGAGCTGCTGTGCTTGAGCCTCATCACACAAGGTAGCAATACCAGCAAGGTGATTTGCTTCAATCAAGGAATCCAAAGCTGAATCCGCAATATTTTGGATCACGCCTTCTACAACATATGGCGTGATTTTATCCATGATATCTTGACCAGTTTGTCCGACAGTAATCACTGGGTTGCCAGCAATCAGCGCCGTAAAAACCTGACCAACTAAACCTACGGTCTCTGTTTCCTTGTCTGTTGAATCGCTATTGAGTAGAGAAACACACAGAAACGGCCCTCGGCCTTGGCAAGAAAGTTCGTTACGTTCGCCTGTTGGCCCTGGCATCACACGAGTTTCAGCAATTTCTCGCTTTGCGTTGTCGATTTGCCATTGTGCCATTTTGCCTTGATTGTCAGAAAAAGCAGCAAGGGCTTTTTCTAGCTTTTCAGCACGACCAGTGACGCCAAGTTTGTCCCATGCTTCGAAGACATTTTGAGCGACCTGAATTTGGATAGGTTGTACGATTGTCATAATGTTGTCTCCCCTTAAAGGTCTTGCTCAATGGCGAAGCGTTGTAAGTAATGTGGGCCGCCTGCTTTTGGCCCTGTGCCTGACAAACCTTGGCCACCAAAGGGTTGCACCCCAACAACAGCGCCGACTTGGTCACGGTTGATGTAGAGGTTACCAACGCGTGCTCGGCTGGCGATGTTGGCACAAGTGGTTTCGTTACGGCTATGAACGCCAAGTGTCAAACCAAAACCTGAGTTGTTAATCGTGTCGATGATCTTGTTTAGATCGCGAGCCTTGTAGCGAATCACATGCAGAATCGGGCCGAATTTCTCATCGGTTAACTGGTCAATGCTGCCAATTTCAAACGCCGTTGGCGCAACATAAGTGCCTTTATCCGCGAATTCAGGTAAAGCCGCTTGCGCGATTAACTTACCCTCAGCCTTCATGTGTTCAATGTGATCAAGCAGCATTTTTTGCGCTTTTTTATCGATCACTGGGCCCACGTCTGTGCTGTGTAAGTAAGGCAAACCTACTGTCTGTTCTTGCATTGCGCCTTTAATCATCGGAATCACACGATCAGCAATGTCAGCTTGGACAAACAAAACACGCAAAGCGGAACAGCGTTGACCGGCTGAGGCAAAGGCAGAGCGAATGGCATCACGAACTACTTGTTCTGGCAAAGAAGTCGAGTCAACCAACATGGCATTTTGGCCGCCGGTTTCAGCAATCACAGGAACTGGAGCGACACCGCGTGCAGCCAATGTGCGGTTGATCAATTGTGCTGTTCCGGTTGAACCAGTAAAGGCTAAACCTGCGATGCGTTTATCACTGGTTAAGGGTGCACCGACTGTTGCGCCATCACCTGGAAGAAGATGAAGCACATCGGTTGGAATGCCTGCTTGATGGAGCAACTCAATGGCACGAAAGGCAATTAAACTGGTTTGTTCAGCGGGTTTCGCAACGACGGTGTTACCGACAACAAGCGCAGCAACGACTTGACCCATGAAGATGGCCAGTGGGAAGTTCCAAGGGCTGATACAGGTGAAAACACCGCGACCTTTTAACTGTGTCTGTTTTTGGTTTCCTAAGAAATCTGTATAGGTTGTTGGTGTTGCGAAGTGGCTTCGTGCTTGTTGAGCGTAATAACGGCAGAAGTCTACGGCTTCTCGTACTTCGTCAATGCTGTCTTGAATGGTTTTGCCTGCTTCACGATGACAAAGTGCCATAAGCTCAGCGTAGTTTTCTTCCATCAAATCTGCCGCGCGTTCCAAGCAATCCGCACGTTCTGTTGCTGGACGTGCTGACCAAGCAGGAAACGCTGCTTCAGCAAGATCGATGGCTTTAGTAACGGTTGCTGTGTCTGCCCAATCAATTTGGCCAGTTGCTTGACTGTGATCGTAAGGACTAACAATAGAGTGTGAATGCCTCGTTTCGACTTTTTCGCCACCAACAATAGGGAAGGCGCGCCATTGGGTGTCTTGCGTCATGAAAGCCTTTATCTTGGCTTCGAATGGCGTCCACTCAGAGTCTATTTCGATGTTTGGGCCGAATGAGTTTTTACGATCATCAAACAAGTTTGCTGACAGATTAATGTGTGGGTTTGCCAATGATTTACGGTTCTCCAGCGTGGTGACTGGGTGATCGACCAAATCAGCAATCGGGTAGCTGGCATCAATCAAGCGATGGACAAACGAACTGTTAGCGCCGTTTTCAAGCAGGCGACGAACCAAGTAAGGAAGCAAGTCTTTATGGCTGCCGACTGGAGCGTAAATACGGACACAGATGTCGTTCTCTTTAATTAAATGGTTATAAAGAGCATCACCCATACCGTGTAAACGCTGGAACTCGAACTCTTCTGAGGTTGCGCCAAGCTGATTCGCTAAACAATGTATTGTCGCTATTGTGTGGGCGTTATGACTGGCAAACTGCGGGAAAATATTCGTGCGAGTGTGTTCACTCAAAAGGAAGTTGGCGCAGGCAAGATAAGAAACGTCTGTCGCTTCTTTGCGAGTATAAACAGGATAACCATTGATGCCGCGTTGCTGGCAAAGCTTGATTTCAGAATCCCAATAAGCGCCTTTTACAAGACGAACAGGAATGCGATCACCTTGCTCTTTCGCTAAGGCGGCAAGCCAAGCCAAAACAGGCAGAGCGCGCTTAGAATAAGCCTGAACAACCAAACCGAATAATCCCCATCCGCGAGAGGCTTCGTCGCGGTATAGCTTTTCAAAGAGGTTTAAGGAAAGTTCTAGACGGTCTGCTTCTTCTGCATCTATGGTAATGCCAACATTCAATGCGCGAGCTTTGGTAATTAAGCCTTTTACGCTTTCGAAAAGCTCTGTCATGACGCGTTCTTCACAACCAACTTCATAGCGTGGGTGAAGTGCCGACAGCTTAATAGAAATCGTTGGGCGGTAACCTTTTGAATAAGTGTCTTTACCGACAGATTCAACGGCTTGCTCGTAAGAGCGCAAATATTTATCAGCGTCTGCGGCCGTTAGAGCCGCTTCACCCAACATGTCAAAAGAGTAGGTGTAACCTTTGTCTCGGTAGCTTTTACCACGAGACAAGGCTTCTTTGATGTCGCGACCAAGGACGAATTGATGCCCCATAATTTTCATTGCTTGGTTCATCGCTTTGCGAATTACAGGCTCAGAAACGCGGTTTACCATGCGATTAACAAGGTTGGCTGGTGTGCCGTCTTTGTTTTCGTCCATGGTGACAATTTTGCCCGTTAACAATAACCCCCATGTTGAGGCATTAACGAAGAAGGAGTCTGAGTTTTTCGCGTGAGAAGCCCAATCGGCCACGCTTAAGCGATCCTTGATAAAAGCATCGGCGGTTTCTTTGTCTGGAACACGCATTAAGGCTTCTGCAAGGCACATTAATAGAATGCCTTCTTTGGTGTCTAGGCTGTATTCCAACAAAAGTGCGTCGATCATCGACATGCTGTCATCGTCTTTTCGCACTTCAGCGATTAATTGAGACGCCGCATTAGTGTGGTTGGCGAGTTCTTGCTCTGTTGGTTTTGCTAAAGGTAAAAGTTCCTTTAACCAGCTTTCTTCGTCCGCTTTGTAAAGAGGGGAAATGAGCGTCCATAATTCATTGAGTGGTTTTTGAATGAATTCTGGCTGTAACACATCAATCGCTTTAAACATGATTGGGTCTCCCGAGCTGCATAAAAAGCACAGTTGCTTTTTACCAAGGTCGCATATTGTTATAGAGCATTAAGCATTTTTTTGGCCACTTATTGATCAATCAAAGTGGCGTAATGCGTATATGGATAATGCTGACACTTTAGTGACAGAGGGGATTCGCTGTCTTTCGAAAAAATCGTCTTTTTTTATAAGAAAGTCCGGCTTGAGAAGAATAAAATTGGGCGTGTTTTGTTGTTGTGCACAAAATAGATAAAAAAGAGGGGAATGCCTATAAATAGGGCGTTTCAGTGCTGTCGAAAAAGACTAACGATTGCCAAATTGCTTTTGGTATTTGAGCGGTGTGATGTTTAGTGTTTGGGAGAAAACATTGGTCATGGCGCTCTGGCTTGAGAAGCCGCACATTTCTGCTACTTGGATGGGAGGGAAACCATCTCGAAGTAAATCTTGAGCCCGTTCTAAGCGCTTTCGCATTAAATACTGATGCGGCGTCATGCCTGTTTTATCTTTAAAACGCTCATGGAATTGGCTCACACTCAAGAAACAGAAGTTGGCGAGTTGATCAATATGCACGCGGCGGGAAAGGTTAAGTTCGATAAACTGATCTAGCTTGTCGATATCCAATTGATTGCCACGAGTGCGCACGTCTTTATTGTTCATTTGGTGGCGAATCGCACTGAGTAAGGTGTTACCGCAGGCGCGAGCAAGCATTGAATCATTCGGGTATTGCTGTAATTCACCAGACAAAGCGGACGCCAATATCTGTAAGCGAGGGTTTAATTGAAAATAAGCCGCTTGATCAAATAAGCGCGAAACCACTTCGTATTCTTCATCTGTGATGCTTTTTTGTGGCGGAATCGGCAAATTAACCACCATGATCTGATTGTCTCCTAGTCCTGCGAAGGCATGACTGTTTGCTGAAGGCAGAATGCAGCCTTCACCAGTATGGAGTTGCTTACCTTTACCTTGAATATCGAAGTCAGTATTGCCATCAAGCACAACCACTAGCTGGTGGTAATCGTGATCGTGGGCATGGGCTTCGCTCGGTAAGCTGATAACGTCAGAATCAGGCTGAGTCAAAATAGACCTTTTAGATAAATGAAATAAAAAGTATAGCGCTTTATGAGTGGTTTTCTAACGTATTTTCCAACTAAGAAGTGGGCAGTAACAGGCGAGGCTTTTATGTACGCCTCGCACTACAGTTGCCTACGAGCTTAGTTAATACGTACCACAAGATTCCCTAAAGCACCTGATTTCAACACATCTTCATGGGCTTGAGCGAGCTCTGTTAACTCGTAGCTGTGACGAATGACAGGCTTGAGTACGCCTTTTTCAAAAAGAGGTCGCAAGGCTTTGGCAATCAAAGATAATTCGGATGGTTTGATGTTCGCAAGAGCAACACCAACAACCGAAGCGTCTCGTGCCATTAAATCACGAGGGTTAATTTCTACTGTGCCACGGTTGCCAACGACAGCGACGCAACCGCCAGTCGTCAAGGCTTTTAAGTCTTGGTCTAAGTTATGATTCGCGAGCATTTCGATAATCACATCAAAGCCTGTTTCCAGTGACTGAAAAGCTTCGAGGTGGTTGTCTTCATTGTGCATAATCACTGTGTTTACGCCTTGTGCACGCAGAAGATCTGCTCCTGCTTGTGTTCCTGCACTGGCGACCACGTCCATGCCTGCTGATAACGCCAATTGAACCGTTGCAATACCAACCGCGCCTGTTGCGCCATGAACCAGAACTTTGTCACCTGTTTTGGCATTTGCTCGACCAAACAAAGCTCGATGAGCTGTGGTGTAAGGAATGCCTAAGCAAGCGCCTTCTTCAAACGATAAGGCGTCAGCTAAGGGATAAGTGTGAGTCGTTGCGCAAACAGCAAACTCGGCAGAGGAGCCAGACAGGTTGCGGCTAAAGTACACTCGTTGACCCACTTCAAAGCCAGTGACTTGAGAGCCAAGCTCCACAACGGTTCCGGCTCCGTCTAAACCCGGAGTATGGGGAAAGGTT
Organism: Marinomonas algae; assembly: GCF_047525555.1. Lineage (NCBI taxonomy): Bacteria > Pseudomonadati > Pseudomonadota > Gammaproteobacteria > Oceanospirillales > Oceanospirillaceae > Marinomonas > Marinomonas algae. The sequence goes on from NZ_JBLIXK010000008.1 coordinate 6,008, forward strand.
GTGGAGTAGTTATTAGTGCCGGAACGAATATAAGTATCGACAGGGTTCACGCCGGCTGCACCGACTTGAACAAGAATTTGATCAGCATTAATACTTGGCGTTTGGGCGTCGACTAATGACAAATCACTCGCTGGGCCATAGGCATTTATTTGCATTGCTTTCATATTCTAATCCTCACTGTAGATATTTATATTTGTTGTTTCGTAAGCAGCTTAATTAATCTGTATATACTTGTTCTGGTAACCAAGTCGCCAGTTCTGGCCATATTGATAGCAACAGCAGCACAAAGAGCTGAATAACAATAAAGGGTAGTACACCTTTATAAATAGACTGAGTTTTGATTTCCGGCGGCGCCACACCACGTAGGTAAAATAATGCGAAGCCAAATGGCGGTGTTAAGAAAGACGTCTGTAGGTTGATCGCCATCATGATGCCAAGCCAAACAGGGTCTAAGCCCATTGCTAATAAAACTGGCGCAACGATTGGCACAACAACGAAAGTAATTTCAATGAAGTCTAAGATGAAGCCAAGGAAGAACATCAGCAACATAACAACAATCATTGCACCCACAACGCCACCAGGCAGCTGAGAGAAGAAATCATGAATCAGCTCTTCGCCACCAAATCCTCGGAAAACGAGCGAGAATAAAGAGGCACCGATCAAAATCATAAACACCATGCAGGTGACTTTGGTCGTTGAATAGACAGCGTCTTTTAATGTCTGGAAGTCCAGTTTACCGCTGGCCCAAGCCAAAATAGCTGCGCCCAATGCACCAACACCAGCGGCTTCTGTAGGAGTTGCCACACCGCTAAGGATAGAACCCAACACAGCAAAAATAAGAATAAGCGGTGGTAGCAAGCCTTTAATCAACTGAACCGCTAAAGATTCTGTTGATCCGTTGCGTAATTCTTCACGAGGCACCGCAGGCGCTTTGTGAGGTTGCAACCAAGCGACCATCACAACATAAAGGATATACAGACAAACCAGAATTAAACCAGGAACCAAGGCGCCGACAAACAAGTCACCAACCGAGATGGTTTTAGGCGAGAAAATCCCCATTTCCAATTGAGCTTTTTGGAAAGCATTCGACATTACATCGCCCAACAGAACTAAGGCGATCGACGGCGGAATGATTTGACCTAATGTTCCTGTCGCACAGATGGTTCCTGTTGCTAGCGCAGGATCGTAACCACGGCGTAACATGGTTGGCAAAGAGATCATGCCCATGGTGACAACCGTTGCACCGACAATGCCGGTACTCGCAGCCAACAGCATACCTACCAAAATAACCGAAATACCAAGGCCGCCACGCATGGTACCAAATAGCATGGCCATGGATTCAAGCAGTTTCTCAGCCAATTTGGATTTTTCTAAGAGCACGCCCATCAAGACAAAGAGCGGTACCGCGATGAGGGTTTCATTGCCAACAATACCGAATAAGCGGTTCGGCAAGGCTTCTAAGAAAACGCTATCAAATGTGCCAGCCAATGATCCAACAGCGGCGAATATTAACGCGGTTCCACCTAATGAAAAGGCAACAGGGTAGCCAAATAGCAAGCAGACACAAACGGCGGCAAAGAGCCATAAAGGGATGAATTCAATCATGAGTTACGTCCTTTTGAGTTTTTTCCTGTCTTAACTACGGCTATGTTTTTTGCAATATCAGCTAAGCCTTGAATAATTAGGCATACCATCATGATAGGAATCAGTGTTTTTAATAGGTAGACAAAAGGCAGTCCACCTGGCTCTGGGGAAGTTTCTAATACACGCCAAGACGCACTCACGTAATCTAAACTTAAATAAGTGGTGTAAATCGTGAAAGGTAAAAGAAAGAATAGGCCGCCAAGAATATTTACCCATGCTTTTTTGGTAGCAGAGAAATCTCGGTAGAACACATCTACGCGTACATGTTCGTCGTCTTTAAGTGTATAAGCTGCGCCTAACATAAACACTAACGCATGAAGATACAGAACCGATTCTTGCAGTGCGATAGAGCCAATACCAAAGCCATAACGTAACAGTACGATCAGGCAAGTAAGCAGCATCATAAATAAAGTAAGCCAAGCCACACATCGCCCTGTGTAATGGGAGACAGCTTCGGCCGAACAGACCAGTTTGTTTAACATTGAAATACCCACAGAGTTTTTTAATCGTTATTGCCGGATGCTTTTTAGGTCTTTTTTATAAGGTTAAAACCTAACCAGTAAAATCCGGACAGCTAGTCTATTGGATAACGCTACTTATGGGAATATTTCAGGGGCTTACTCACGGCAGTTCGTGGCATTTTATGAATAAAATACGCCTTTATAAGTGAAAAACTGCGCTTTTGTTTGTTACGAGATGATAACACTCGCAAAAAGTGGCGCTTTGGTGCGGCTTTAATCCTCGTTTTTTGGTCGGATTGAAAAATAATTTTGAAATATTTCACTGTTTAACATTTCTGTCACATAACTTTTTTATAGTGTGTTCCATCGAACGAGCTATGAGCAGTTGCTCATAAATATTTGACTATAACCATTGGGGTTTATGTGATGAAAAAACTAGTTGCGGGTTTAGCAATGACAGCAGCGGCAAGTGTTTCTTTTAACGCTGTTGCAGACGTTGATGCAGGTTTGAATACTTATACTAAGGCTAGCGGTGTTTCTGGTAACATCTCAAGTGTTGGTTCTGATACTTTGGCTAACTTGATGACATTGTGGGCTGAAGACTTCAAACGTCTATACCCAAATGTAAACATCCAAATTCAAGCAGCTGGTTCTTCTACTGCGCCACCAGCATTGACTGAAGGTACGTCTAACTTCGGTCCTATGTCTCGTACTATGAAAGACAAAGAAATTGCAGCGTTTGAGAAAAAATTCGGTTACAAGCCAACAGCTATCCCAGTTGCTATCGACGCTCTAGCGGTTTTCGTACATAAAGATAACCCAATCAAAGGTTTGTCTCTTCCTGAAGTTGATGCAATCTTCTCTTCTACTCGTAAAGGTGGACACAGCGAAGACATCACTAACTGGGGTAAAGCAGGTTTGACTGGTGCTTGGGCTAACCGTGACATTCAATTGTTCGGTCGTAACTCAGTATCTGGTACTTACGGTTACTTCAAAGACAACGGTCTTTTCAAAGGTGACTTCAAAAACAGTGTAAACGAGCAACCAGGTTCTGCTTCTGTTGTTCAGTCTGTTTCTACTTCTCTTAACAGTATCGGTTACTCTGGTATCGGTTACAAAACGTCTTCAGTACGTGCCTTGCCACTTGCTAAGAAAGAAGGCGATGCGTTTGTAGAAGCGACTCCTGAGAACGCTGCTGCGGGTAAATACCCACTGTCTCGCTTCCTTTACGTTTACGTAAACAAAGCACCTAACAAGCCACTAGCACCACTACAACGTGAATTCGTTAAAATGGTTCTATCTAAGATGGGTCAAGAGGTTGTTGTAAAAGACGGTTATGTACCTCTACCAGCTAAAGTTGCTGATAAATACCTTGATACTTTAGGCATTAACTAAGTTCGCTTGGCGACACTGGTGATGTACTTGAAAGCAGGATAGCGTAACGCTCTCCTGCTTTTTACTTCCCTCCTAGTGTCATAAAATTGTCACACAACAAAGATGAATTCGGATGACTAAATCGACTGACCATCAGATGCCTGAACTGGATTTCAATACGCCAGCTTTAAAGCGTCATCGTAAGTTTCGAGCCCTGAAAGATAAAGTGGCTGGAATGGGCATAGCAGTCGGAGGGAGCAGTGTAATTCTTGCTGTACTTCTGATCTGTTTCTATCTCTTTTATGAAGTAGCGCCATTATTTTCTGGTGCTTCAATAGACCCTAAGGCAAGTTATTCTTTGCCTGCTCAAGATGAAGGTAAAAGCCTTTATTTAGCTACGGAAGAGCAATCTGAAATTGGTATGCGTGTTGCCAGCAATGGTGCCATCGTATTCTTTTCTATCGAGGACGGTTCTGTCATTGAGACAATAGAAAGCGCCCGTGCAGAAGAGGTGACAAGCTTCACCGTTGAATCTGATACGAGTCGTTTACTGGCATTTGGTTACGCCGACGGTAAAGTAGTGATTAAACAGCACAGCTACCGTACTACGTATCCTGATGGAAAGCGTCAGATCACCCCTTTTGTTGAGTACCCTTATGGCGAAGAAGCCATCAGCGTTGCCGATTTTGCTATTGAGAAATTAGCGATTCGCGACAGTGAAGATGGTTTAACCATCGCTGCTACTGGTGAGTCTCAAACATCGGTTTTGAAAGTGACTAAAGATGTTAACTTCATTACTGAAGAAGTTGAGCTAACCGAACAGCGCGAAGCGATTCCATTCATTGCGGACATCAATAGCCTACTTATCAGTGGTAATCAGCGTTCTTTGTATATCGCAACAAACTCGGGTGAATTCAGCGAGTTTGATTTACGGGATTTCGATAACATCACACTGAAAGATCAAGCCTCTTTAGTGGCTGAAAACTCTCAGTTGGTTTCCATGAATTACCTTGTTGGTAAAACATCGGTCATGGTGGCGGATTCTTCTGGTCGTGTGAGCCAGTGGTTTAACGTTCGTGACGATGCAACCAACGAAGAAAAACTGCACTTCATCCGTGATGTTAAGCAACCTAACGCGATTGTTGATACCGCCATGGAACAACGCCGTAAAGGCTTTGCTACATTGGACGAAAATGGTTTAGTGGCGATTTACAACGCCACCTCTAAGCGTAAAGTAATCGATGAGCGTTTGAGTGATGAAACAGCTCGTTTGATTAGTTTCTCTCCTCGCGCGAATGGTTTATTACTAGAAGACGGTAAAGGACTGCATTTCTACCACGTAGATAACGAGCACCCAGAAGTGTCTTGGTCATCTATTTGGGGTGAAGTTTGGTACGAAAGTTACCCAGAGCCTACTTACACTTGGCAGTCATCTTCTGCAAGTAACGACTTCGAGCCTAAATACAGCTTGATGCCTTTGGCATTTGGTACGTTGAAAGCGGCGTTCTACGCTATGCTGATGGCCGTTCCTTTGGCAATCTGTGGTGCGATCTACACGGCTTACTTCATGGCACCAGCCTTGCGTCGTAAGATCAAGCCTGTGATCGAGCTGATGGAAGCTTTGCCAACGGTTATCCTAGGTTTCTTAGCGGGTCTTTTCTTTGCGCCTTTCTTAGAAGAAAACTTAGCAGCAACCTTCAGTATTCTAGTGGTTTTACCTGTCGGTATTCTGCTATTTGCTTATCTATGGTCAAGATTGCCAACCAACATTCGCTGGTTAGTGCCAGAAGGCTGGCAGCCATTGTTGCTTATTCCTGTGATTGTTTTCCTTGCTTGGTTCTGTTTGATTTTGAGTCCAATCATTGAATTAAGCTTCTTCGGCGGCAACATCCGCGGCTGGATTACCCATGACTTGGGCATCACTTTCGACCAGCGTAACGCTTTGGTAGTTGGTTTTGCGATGGGCTTTGCGGTTATCCCGACCATTTTCTCGATTACCGAAGATGCGATTTTCAGTGTGCCAAAAGCCTTAACTCAAGGCTCTCTAGCATTGGGTGCCACTTACTGGCAAACCATGACTCGCGTTGTATTGCCAACAGCGAGCCCAGGTATCTTCTCTGCCGTCATGATTGGTATGGGTCGTGCGGTAGGTGAAACCATGATCGTTCTTATGGCGACTGGTAATACACCAATTATGGACTTCAACATCTTCGAAGGTATGCGTACGTTAGCGGCGAACCTTGCGGTAGAAGTACCGGAATCAGAAGTGGGAAGTTCACATTATCGTATTCTGTTCTTGGCAGCGTTTGTTCTGTTCATCTTCACTTTTGTAGTGAATACGATCGCTGAAACCGTGCGTCAGCACCTACGCAAAAAATACGGGTCATTGTAATGAGTAGCGAAATAAAAATGGAAAAACAGTCCGTATCTCAATGGGTTAAATCTGGTGATCCATGGGTGTGGCTAAATGCAGGTGCTGTGGCGATTTCGGTCATCATGGTAGTCGGTTTATTACTTTTGATTGCTGTCAGAGGCTTGGGCCATTTTTGGCCAGCGGATGTGATGCAAGCGACTTATTCATTGCCTGGTGAGAAGTCTTACACCATTGCGGCAGAACGTGTTGAGAGCGTAGAAGTAACCGCTGCTCAATTACGTGAAGCCGGTGTAAACCTTCCTGAAGGTGGCGATCCATTACTTAAGCGTACGCTTCTTAAAATGGGTAACCGCGATGTTTACGGTGCGGATTTTGGTTGGGTGTTAGACAAATACCTAAGCGATATCCAAACACCGGAAATGTTGTTTGCAGCAGAACGTCACGAATGGGGCAACCTATATGGTTATCTAATGTCGGTGAAAGAAGATGGTCAGGTGGTTGCTGAAACCTCGGATTTAACGCCGACGGATTCTGCGTTAGCGACTTGGGCTACTTTCGAGAAAAGCATCGAGCGTGCGGCAGTTATCCATGACGAAATCAAACACATTGAAAAAAGTGACATTGGTAAAATTAACCATGCCCTTGAGCGTATTCGTCTTAAGCAGCGTCGCTATGAACTGAATGGTGAATTAACACCAGAAGTAGAAGCGGACCTTGCAGCAGAGCGTTCACAATACGATGAAGAGTATAGAGGCTTGCAAGCGAACCTTGCAGATCTATACCAGCAGATCAATCGTGACTCATTCACTGTAAGAGTGATGGACGGTACGGTACATGAAATTCAAGTATCGAAAATTGTTCACGCTTTCCGTCCTAATGCGATGGGCGTTTTCGAGAAGTTAGGTTTCTACTTTAATAAAGTATGGGAATTCCTAACAGATGAACCTCGTGAAGCCAATACAGAAGGTGGTGTTTTCCCTGCGATCTTCGGTACCGTAATGATGGTATTGTTAATGACAGTATTGGTAACGCCTTTTGGTGTTGTGGCGGCGGTTTACCTTCGTGAATACGCAAAGCAAGGGGTTATTACTCGTGTTATTCGTATCGCGGTAAATAACTTAGCTGGTGTACCTTCTATTGTTTACGGTGTCTTTGGTTTAGGTTTCTTTATCTACTTTTTGGGTTCTGGTATCGACCAAGCATTCTTCCCAGAAGCATTGCCGTCACCAACTTTTGGTACAGGTGGCTTGATGTGGGCATCGATTACTTTGGCGCTATTGACTGTGCCAGTGGTTATCGTAGCGACGGAAGAAGGTTTGTCTCGTATTCCTCGTAACGTACGTGAAGGTAGCTTGGCGTTAGGTGCGACAAAAGCCGAAACTCTATGGCGTGTGGTTCTTCCAATGGCCAGCCCAGCGATCATGACAGGTGTTATCTTGGCCGTGGCCCGTGCCGCTGGTGAAGTTGCGCCATTGATGTTGGTCGGTGTTGTGAAACTAGCACCTACTTTACCTTTAGATGGAAACTACCCATTCATCCATTTGGATCAGAAATTTATGCACTTAGGCTTCCACATCTATGATGTAGGTTTCCAAAGCCCGAACGTGGAAGCAGCGCGACCACTTGTTTATGCAACAGCGTTATTACTTGTGATGGTTATTGCACTACTGAATTTCTCAGCAGTAACGATTCGAAATCACCTACGTGAAAAATACAAATCGCTAGAAATGTAAGCGGAGAAGAAAAGATTATGAGCGAAGCAAAAACACACTCAATTGATATTTCAGCGATGCAGCGTAGCCAGCAAGCTTTGCGCATCGAAGACGAAACCGTTTGCCTTTCTGTTAAAGATTTGCATCTTTACTATGGGGAAAAAGAAGCGCTTAAAGGCGTGGATATGATCATCCCTGAGAAGAAGGTAACGGCTTTCATCGGTCCTTCTGGTTGTGGTAAATCAACGCTGTTGCGTTGTTTTAACCGCATGAATGACTTGGTTGATAGCTGCCGTATTACTGGTGAGATCAACCTGCATGACAGCAATATTTATGAAAAAGGCACGGATGTAGCAGAATTGCGTCGTCGTGTTGGTATGGTGTTCCAAAAGCCAAACCCGTTCCCAAAAAGTATTTACGAAAACGTAGCGTACGGCTTGCGTATTCAAGGCATTAACCAAAAGCGTGTGATCGATGAAACGGTTGAATGGGCATTGCGCTCAGCGGCTTTATGGGACGAAGTAAAAGACCGTCTACACGAAAGTGCTTTGGGTATGTCTGGTGGTCAGCAGCAGCGTTTGGTTATCGCCCGTACGGTAGCGGTAAAACCTGAAGTTTTATTGTTGGATGAGCCAGCTTCTGCCTTGGATCCAATCTCAACATTGAAAATTGAAGAGTTGATCCACGAATTGAAAAACGACTTCACCATTGCGATCGTAACTCACAACATGCAGCAGGCTGCGCGTGTATCGGATTACACTGCCTTCATGTACATGGGTGATTTGATTGAATTTGGCGATACGAATTCTTTATTTACTAACCCAAGTAAGCAACAAACAGAAGATTACATCACAGGTCGCTACGGCTAGGCGGAGGACGGATTATGAAAGAATTAACAACGGATCATATTTCTCAGCAGTTTAATAACGAGCTAGAAATGTTACGCCAACACTTTTTGACTATGGGTGGCATTGTTGAGACTCAGGTTCAAGATGCAGTTCAAGCCTTGTTAGACGCTAACGGCGAACTAGCAGAAGAAGTCAGAGCAAAAGACGCTTCTGTTAACGAACTAGATGGCTTGATAGACGAAGAATGTACGCGCATTCTTGCTAAGCGTCAGCCTGCAGCCTCTGACTTGCGTATGATTCTGTCAATCAGTAAAGCCGTGAGTGAATTAGAGCGAATAGGTGATGAAGCGAAAAAGATCGCCAAACTGACTTCTGATTTGATCGACGGTGGTGAATCTCCACGCGGTTATGTTGAGATCAGCCGTATTGGTCAAATGGTGTCACGAATGATTCATGACTCATTGGACGCTTACGCTCGACTAGATATCGATGCGGCAATTAAAGTAGCGAAAAAAGACCGTGAAGTAGACCGTGAATACGAAGCGGCTTTGCGCTCTTTAGTGACTTATATGATGGAAGATCCACGCAGTATTTCGAGCGTGATCAATGTCATTTGGGTACTTCGTTCACTTGAGCGCATTGGTGACCATGCTCGTCACACTTGTCAGCATTTGATCTTCATGGTGAAAGGTGTCGATGTACGCCACGTGAGCGTGAATGATTTAGCTAATGAAGTAAAAGGCGCGTAATATTGCCAATCGATCTCATGCTATTGTCCTCGGCTAGCATGAGATCGATATTTTCTTAATCAATCCCTTTTCTCTGTTTCTCTCTTCTGTACAGACTTTGTTATCATCTGGCTTTGTCTTTTTTGGTGATAACCTTCATGTTTACAATAGAAGTAAATACAACCTCTTCCCCGCAAGAAGCCTATCAAGAATTAAACGCTCAACTGGCGGCTTTGCTCAGCGGAGAGCGAGATTTCATCTGTAATGCCGCTCAATTTTCCGCTTTTGTCATGCAAACTGTTCCTGACCTTAACTGGTCTGGCTTTTACTTTGCTCGTGATGAAGAATTAGTGCTTGGACCTTATATGGGCAAAGTGGCTTGTACTCGTATTCCTTTTGGTCGAGGAGTGTGTGGTGAAGCGGCGAAAACCCAAGAAACACAACGTATCGAAGATGTTCATGCTTTTGATGGACACATAGCGTGTGACGCCGCTTCTGCTTCTGAGCTGGTAGTACCTGTTATTTCACAGGGTAAGTTGATTGGTGTTTTTGATATGGACAGCCCAAAGGTCGGGCGTTTTACGGACGTTGATCAGGCGGGCATTGAATCTTTCGTGGCGACTTTTATTTCTGCAACGGATATGAACTGGAGCTTTGCAGTTTAAGCGAGTTCAGGTTGTTTCTTCTTTACTAGTCTTCGAAGTAGGCCACGAGTTCTTCTAAGGACTTGTGGTAGACAACAGACAGGTTTTCTGTGATTGGTTTAATGCCTTGTTCATCCGCGGTTTGTGATAGCTCTTCGATCATTCTGCATTGCTCAGCAAAGTCCGCCATTGCCATGCTCAAGCTGGACGACTTTAGTGAATGGCTGATGTCTTGCAGTTCTGTGAAGTTTTTAGCTTCCCACGCTGCGAACAAGTCTTCTAGTTTTTCAGCACTTTCATTGACATAAACTAAGCGTATTTCGTTAATGGTATCTTTTCCAAGTAGCTCAACAAGTGAGTCGAGATAAGAGTGGTCGATCATTTAAAGTGCCTTGTCAGAATTCATTTATTACTTAAAAAGTTGAGTTATTTTCTTTTCTATCTGGCTCTGTAGCAGCGGGAATGACAGGGGCGTAATGTATTGCTCGCCTTGTTTAACCGCATTGATACTGTAGCTAAGAATAGGTATTCCTTGCTTTTTCCGTTGCTCCATCATATCGAATCCATCTCTTTCTAGACAAGTTGAGTTACCTAGAATGATGGCGTCCGGCTTTTCTTTTGACGGACTGCTTCCTTCTTTGAAAAGAGTTACCTTAAGGCCGAGTGTTGCTAATTGGTTGGATAGAACCTTTGCTAAGTGTGAATCTTCTTCGATAAGAAATACATGTCTATTCACGCAAGGCTGATGGCTTGGTTCCTTCTTTGGCTTGTCGATTTGACTGACATCACGTTCAACATAATAGGGAATATCAACCCAGAATTCGCAGCCTTTTTTAGGTGTATTATAAAAATGAATTTCGCCATTCATGTATTTTACTAACTTATTGCATAAGGTTAAGTTCAAGCCAATTCTTCTCAATATGGATTCTTCATCTTGAGGAAGCATTGGATTCATTCTCAGATTTTCTTGTAACTGCTCAGACATTCCTAAACCTGTGTCTTTTACAGCAATTTGTAGCATTCTTGTTTCTTGCGTAGAGGCCGGCGGCGTTGTCATCAACGGAATCGCAAGAATAGAAGGGCGAATCTGCACACTGATGCTGCCAGAAGGCGTATGAGTTAAGGCGTTTTGCAGCAAGCTTATAATGATCTCTTTAAAGCGATTGAAATCGATGGTGATGTCTTTTGGTAACAGCGGATCGATGTAAACAATACTTTGTAGGCCTTTTCTGGCCATTTGCGACTCAAACTGCGTCAAGCAGGCTTCGACATGCTTTTGAAGGTTGTCGGTTGTATGCAACAGAGAGAATCTATTTGTCTCAATTTGCGCTAAGTCAGAGAACATTTCGATGCTTTGAAGCAACTGATCGCCAGCGTCTTCAATGTGCTCGGAAAGCTCGGTAGAAGATTGAGCGGAAGGCGTGTTTTTGACGGTTTGAGCAATGCCCAGAATGGCGTGGATTGGCGACCTAAGCTCCTGATGAATAAATGACAGCATGTTGGCTTTATCTTCATGAACGGCCTGCATACCTGCTTTTAGCTTATTGGTTTCTTTTAGTGATTTTTGTAACTCAATCAGAGCTTTCACCGTAAAGAAAGATAAGAGCAATAAACAGATTAATAGCGCCATAGACAAAACCTGAATGGCGCTTAGGCTGTGTTCAAAATTTTTATGGTCTTTGTCTATGTATTCTGTGCTGCCTTTATTTACTAAAGAGACGAACTCATCAATCTTAGGCTGAAGGCGCTGAATACGCTCAATGATGTTGGTTAAATAAGAAGTATCACCTTGCTCTAACTTGGAAATGTTGAAGCTTAAAAGCTCTAATTCACCATTGATCAGATTAAGGTGTTTTACAACTCGTCCTTCCTCAAAGTTGCGAATAAGCGAACCGATTTCGCCTTCTCTGAGTAAGTCGACTCGACTCATCAGCAAGTCGTATTCAAAGAACGCATCGCCTCCTAATGGAAAAGCGCTTTCGTCCAACTCAATCAGATAATCCAATAATCGATAAGACTGTATTTGCAGTTGCAGTGCGCACCAGAGTGAGCTTTCGAAGGCTCTGCGACTATTGTCTTTAGCGCTACCGTTTGTATAGGTGATAATGCCAAATAACGAAATAGAAATTGTGATGATAAGGGTAATGAAGGCGTACAGAACCGTTTTACGGAAGCTTGATAGCCATGCTTTTTGTTTGGGTAAAAGCACTTTTTACTCCGCGACAATAAGAGTTTTAATGCTGCTTACTTGCCAAATAGATCGACTGTAATACAGCTCTGACTTTAAGTCTTCGTTGGTATCAAAAGGGTAAATCACCATAATTGGCCCCAGATTACGAACACTCATCAGTATGCCATCTTGGTGTGTGGCAAAAATTGCCCCTTTCTCCGCAAAGTCAGAAAGCGGAATTTCCGTCATGTATTTATTTAATGCAGTGACTTGGAGTAAGTTGCCTTTATTTCCTAAAGAGTCGAGTAAATCGATCGCTGAAAAACCTTGATAAGTATGCGCCTCTTTCGTCCAAGGATTCTTTGTTGTTATAACGTACTGAGGGAGCGCTTTTAACATGGTCATATCGAATGCCGCTTCTTGATCAACATTCGTCACGTTAATCGCTCCAGATACCGTTAAAACGACTCTATGGGAAGGTGCTTCTAACGCATAAACAGAAAGAGAGAGAAGGCAGGAAAGCAATAATAGAGAACGCGTTAACAAGCCCATGGCAAACCTTAATTCTTTACAAATGATGATTTGTCTATGATAGACAAAAAAAGAGTGCTTGTGTTGCTAATACTGGGGAGCTTAACCCTTTAAATAATACAAATACGTAAAATTTTTAAGAAATCAAAGAAAAAATAAGCCGTATTGCTTTTTTCAATACGGCTTACTTTCTTAGATTTAAAGAGAGAGTGTGACTAAGTAAGCTCTTCTAAGCGAGAGCAAGCGACCTGATGCACGTCAGAAAATGCACTGAGCAAAGGTTTTTTGGTCGAGCAGGTTTCGTTTGCGTGAGGGCAACGTGTACGAAATACACAGCCAGACGGCGGATTAATAGGTGAAGGTAAGTCTCCAGCCAGTAGCTGAATGGTTTTGCCTCTCTCGATTTTTGGATCTGGAACCGGCACCGCCGACATCAAGGCTTTCGTGTAAGGGTGTTGAGGGTTGTCATAGAGAGACTTTTTGCTGGCCAGCTCAACAGGGTTGCCCAAATACATGACCAACACTCGGTCAGAGATGTGTTTCACTACACTTAAATCGTGTGCGATGAATACCAAAGACAAGTTCATCTCTTCTTGTAACTCTTTGAGCAAGTTCACCACTTGCGCCTGAATAGACACATCCAACGCGGAAACGGGCTCATCACACACAATCAACTTGGGTTTTAAAATCAACGCGCGAGCAATCCCAATTCGCTGACATTGGCCGCCAGAAAATTCATGTGGATAACGGTTAATCACGTTGGGTAATAAGCCCACGCGGTTCATGATTTGGCGTACTTCGTTTTTGATGTCTTCTTTGGACAATTCTGGTTTAAAGGTTTTCAGTGGCTCTGCAATGATGTCGCCCACTGTCATACGAGGATCAAGTGACGCCAATGGATCTTGGAAAATCATTTGCAGCTCTTGGCGTTTGTCGCGCATTTGCTTTTTATCAAGGTTGGTTAAGTCTTGTCCAAGCCAAACCACATTGCCCTCGGTAATCGGCACAAGACGAAGCAGCGCTCGGGCTAGAGTAGATTTTCCGCAACCAGATTCGCCTACAACACCAAGAGTTTCCCCTTCATAAATAGTTAAATCCACGCCATCAACGGCTTTTAGCGCTTGGCCTTTTTCCCATGGCCATGCGTTGTCTGATTTGATGTTGAAATGGACTTTTAAGTCTTTCACTGCCATTAATACGTTGTTGTTTTGTTCTGCAACGGTGTGTTCAATTGTCATGATTATGCCCAGCCTTCTGTTGTTTTATGGCAAGCGCTCATTTGCCCTGAGGCAAAGGTTTCGAGGCTTGGCGCGATGTTTACACAGCGCTCTTTGGCAAATTCACAGCGCGCTTCAAAAGGGCAACCAGAAGGTAAGTTCAGCAAGTTTGGAGGATTTCCTGGAATGGTCGCCAACACACTGCCTTCGTTGTCTAAACGAGGAATGGCGTTTAACAGACCTTGTGTGTACGGGTGCGTTGGGCGATAAAACACGTCTTCCGCAGAGCCATATTCCATGGTTCGCCCCGCGTACATAACGAGTACTTTGTCACACAAGCCAGCGACGACACCAAGATCATGCGTAATCATAATGATGGAGGTATTGAAGTCGTCTTTGAGCTCATTCAGTAACGTAAGAATTTGCGCCTGAACCGTCACATCCAAAGCCGTGGTTGGCTCATCTGCGATCAGCAATTTAGGTTGGCACAATAACGCCATAGCAATCATGACACGCTGACGCATGCCGCCAGAAAATTCGTGTGGATACATGTTCATGCGTTTGCGCGCTTCTGGCATTTTTACCGCGTCGAGCATGTGGACGGACGCTTCAAAGGCGTCCGCTTTGCTCATGCCTTTGTGCAGCATCAAGACTTCCATTAATTGTTTGCCGACCTTAATATAAGGGTTCAATGAGGTCATTGGGTCTTGGAAAATCATCGCGATGTCTTTTGAGCGAATGCGATTCATGGCTTTTTCGTTCAAAGATAAGATATTACTGCCTTCGAAACGCGCTTCGCCTTCTATGATGCCGTTGTTCGCGAGCAACCCCATTAACGCGAAAGCCGTTTGGCTTTTACCTGAGCCGGATTCACCAACGATGCCCAAGGTTTCTCCTTGTGCAAGGGCGAAATTTAAGTTGTTCACGGCGGTGACGAAGCCGTCTGGCGTGGCGAATTTTACTTGTAAATTGTCGACTTCAAGTAATGGCTCTGCCGTGTGTAATTCTGTGGCTAATGACATAAATCCTCCTTAGCGGTCTTTCGGGTCAAGCGCGTCTCGTAAGCCGTCGCCGAGGAAGTTAAAGCAAAACAAGGTCACCACAAGGAAGCCTAATGGCCAAGCCAGTTGCCAGATGGCGATCTCCATGTTTTGCGCGCCTTCTGAAATCAATGCGCCCCAGCTCGTCATTGGCTCTTGTACGCCAAGGCCTAAGAAGCTGATAAAAGATTCCAGCAAGATCATATTTGGTACCAATAACGTGGCGTACACCACGACAATGCCAAGCACGTTTGGCACGATGTGACGTAAAATGATTTTTGGTGTCGACACACCACAAGCGTAAGCGGCTTCTATGTATTCTTTGTTTTTCAAACTCAACGTTTGCCCACGAACGATTCGAGCCATGTCGAGCCAAGAAATCGCGCCAATGGCGACGAAGATAAGGAATATTTGACGACCAAATAACGTCATCAAAATAATCACGAAAAACATGAAAGGAAATGAGTTTAGGATTTCTAGAAAGCGCATCATCACGCTATCAACGCGCCCGCCAAGATAACCTGATGTGGCGCCATAAAGCGTGCCAATCACAATGGCAACGAAGCTGCCTAAAACACCCACCAATAAGGAAATTTGGCCTCCTTGCATGGTGCGTACGAAAATATCGCGTCCCAATGTGTCGGTACCAAAATAGTGACCGTTTTCTGTGTTCGGGCGGCCTAATACGGAAATATCAGACAGCGCTTCCCAATCGATGTCTTCGTAATGCCATTGGCTGAGGAAAGGTCCTAAGAGTGCAATCGCGGTAATCAAGGCAAGCACGATGAGGCTGACAACGGCTGCGTGGTTAGAGAAAAAGCGACGACGAGCGTCTTGCCATAAACTGCGGCCTTCTACTTCCACCACCTGTTGGGCGAATTGTTCAACGGCCTGAACTTTGTCTTTGTTGGTAATCATAATGAGGCCTTAATAACGGATTTTCGGATCGATGACGGCGTATAAAACATCGACAATGGCGTTGAAAAGAATGGTTAAGGTGCCGACCAGAATCGTCACGCCCATGACCATGGAATAATCACGGTTTAGTGCGCCATTGATGAAATGTTGGCCAATCCCGCCTGTGCCAAAATACACGTCTACAATCACTGAGCCGGTCACAATGCCGACAAACGCAGGCCCAAGATAAGAAATCACAGGCAACATAGCTGGGCGTAAAGCGTGTTGGAGAATAATGCGATGCTTAGGTAAGCCTTTTGCTTTTGCCGTACGAATGAAATTGGAATGCATGGTTTCAATTATGCTGCCGCGGGTGATACGGGCGATTTGGGCAATGTAGCTGGTGGACATAGCGATCACTGGCATCACCAAGTAAGGCCAAGCGCCACCATTCCAGCCGCCCGGTGGTAGCCAATGATTGTAGATAGAGAAAAATAAAATACACAAAGGAGCCAATACAAAGTTGGGTAGCACGATGCCAA
Organism: Marinomonas algae; assembly: GCF_047525555.1. NCBI lineage: Bacteria > Pseudomonadati > Pseudomonadota > Gammaproteobacteria > Oceanospirillales > Oceanospirillaceae > Marinomonas > Marinomonas algae. The sequence continues at coordinate 22,190 of NZ_JBLIXK010000008.1, forward strand.
GGTTGGCAAAGCCCATGACGCTGTAATCGATCCATGAGTTTTGTCGTAAGGCGGCAATCACGCCACAGCCGACGCCAATCAGTAAGGCGACAATGAATGACCAAATACCAATTTCTGCAGAAACAGGGAAACTTTGCGCGATCAACTCATTGATAGTGAAATCTTTGTATCGGAAAGAAGGGCCTAAATCGCCTTGTAATAATCCGCCTAAATAATAAAAGTATTGGTTTATAACAGGTTCATCCAAATGGTATTTGGCATTAATGTTTGCTAACACTTCGGGTGGAAGAGTGCGTTCGCTGGAGAACGGACTTCCTGGTGCAGAGTGCATCAAGAAGAAAGACACTGTAATTAAGATGAGCAGCGTTGGGATGGCTTCCAGCACGCGCTTTAAAATAAATGTAAACATAAAATTCTTACCGAATTAGACGCAAAGAATACGCGCTAATATTGACGATCTATTGATGGATCAAGAAGAACCTAGGTTCTGCTTCTACCTAAAGGACAGAGGCAGAACCTTGGTTTTTTGTCTTCAATAAGCTGACTAAAATGATTTAGTGCTTAATGATGTACATGTCGCGGGTGTAAATCTTATCTTCAGGGTTAGGGAAGTAACCGCCTACATAAGGTTTTACTAAACGCTTAGTCACGTATTGGTAGATAGGTGCGACCGCCATGTCTTGAGCAATGGCGATTTCTTCGGCTTTGTTGTAGTTCGCAGAAGGGTCGTGGCTTGTTTTCGCTTCGTTCAATAACTTGTCGTACTCTGCGTTACTGTATTTACCGTCGTTGTTACCGTGAGATGAGGTCAATAGATCCAACATGGTAGAGGCTTCGTTGTAATCACCAATCCAACCTGCACGAGCCACATCAAATTGCTGATGTTTCTTCGTTTCTATGTACGTTTTCCACTCTTGGTTTTCCAGTGTAACGTTAACGCCCAAAGTTTTTTTCCACATGGAAGAAATGGCAATGGCAAGCTTCTTGTGGTTTTCATTGGTGTTGTAAAGCAGTTTAAAGGACAGTGGATTGTTCTTAGAAAAGCCCGCTTCTTCTAACAAGGCTTTGGCTTTTTCGTTACGCTCTTTTTGCGTCCAAGTGGCGTAATCTGGTGTCGCTGGGTTAAAACCATTGACCACTTCTGGTGTGAAAGAGTAAGCCGGAATTTCACCTGTTCCTGCAACAAACTTAGTAATGACATCTCGATCAATGGCATAAGATAAGGCTTTACGAACACGAACGTCGTTGTAAGGTGCTTTGGTTGTGTTGAACTGGTAGTAGTAAGTGCCTAATTGTGGTGTCACAACGACTTGATCTGGTATGTCGCGAGTAAGTTGCTTGAAGTGATCGTTTGGTAGCTCGTAGCTTAGGTCCATTTGTCCTGCTTGGAAGCGTTTCAATTCTGCGTTTGGTGATTCGATCGGTAAAATAGTAATTTTATTGATGACAGTTTTGTCGTCGTTCCAATAGTTTTCATTGCGGGAAAACACCATTTTCTCGTTTACAACCCACTCGTCCATTTTGTATGCGCCGTTAGAAACAATATGCTCGGCTTTTGTCCAATCGCTTCCCCATTTCTCAATGATGGCTTTTGGCGCAGGGAACATAGTTTGGTGTGAGGTCATTTTTACAAAGTAAGGAACAGGGCGTTCAAGATTCACTTGGAAAGTGTAATCGTCGATGGCTTTTACACCTAATGTGCTTGGGTCTGCTTCACCCGCAATGATTTTAGAGGCATTGACAATAGAAGGGATTTCAATGAACCACGCGTAAGGTGAGGCCGTTTCTGGATCAACGGCACGTGTGAAGCCGTAAACAAAATCGTGCGCGGTGACTGGGTCACCGTTTGACCATTTCGCATCTTGGCGTAAAGTGAAAGTATAAACGGTGTTGTCTGCGTTGGCTGTGTAGCTCTTGGCAACACCTGGAACTAGATTGCCGTCGCCATCTTGGTTGTATAAACCTTCAAAAAGATCCGCTGCGCGAAGTGAACCTGGCGTGCCTTCAATTTTTTGTGGATCTAATGTTGCTGGTTCTGAGCCACCGCCACGAACGATTTCTTGCACTGCAGCAAGTTGAGTGCCTGCTGGAACGTCAGCGGCTTGAGAGAAGGTTGTGAATAATGTGGTGGCCATTATGGCACTGGCAAGTAATGTTTTTTTCATTTTGTGTGCGTTCCCTATTTGAAGTGTTTTTTATGATTTAGGTGTTCTATGTGTATTCACCTGACGTTTTCATAGTTAACCAATTACCTAAAGGTCACAATCGAAATTCCGTATCAGGTTATGCGTCTAATAAAGGTCACTTTTGTTTGCCGTGATTATGTGACGAGGAGAATATGGTTTGAATACATGCCAAAATAAGTCATTTACCTTATTGAGTGATGCTTTGTGGAGGCCAGAAAGTCTCCGTGATATTCTGTGTTTTTTACTTTACTAAAAGGCAATTTGTACTTTGATTACCCAGCCCTTTAAAGCCGTAGGCGCTTTTCTAAAAGCCATTCCTTTGCTTCTCTCGAGAGATTTGAGGTTATTCATTTTGATTCCATTGTTGGCCAATTTTGCCTTAATGGGATTAATTTACATGCTTGCGTTTAGCTACTTTCAAAGTTTGTTGGATTCAGCAATGAACTATGTGCCAGATTGGTTTTCTTTTCTGAATTGGTTGTTCTATTTGATCTTTGGGGCCGTCATCAGTGTTCTGCTTTTTTACAGTTTTTCTGTTGGCATTAATATTCTGGCCTCGCCCTTTATGGCTTTTTTAGCAGAAAAAGTAGAGGAAAAAGAAACCGGTAAGACTTTTGACGAAGAGTTAACGCCAAGTGTGATAATGAAAATCATAGGGCGCAGCTTACAAAGGGAATGTCAGAAAATTCTGTATTTCCTGCCGCGTTTTTTATTATTGCTGCTATTGTCCTTTATACCCATTGTGAATGTTATTGCGCCTGTGTTGTTGCTTTTGTTTTCTGCTTGGATGCTCGCTTTGCAGTTTATGGATTACGCCTTTGATAACAACAAGGTGAAATTTGGCGACATGAGACAAGCTCTTCGCTCCAAGCCTTTGTTGTGCTGGACTTTTGGCGGTGTTGTCATGGTTGGTTTAGCAATTCCTTTGTTGAATTTGTTTATGATGCCCATTGCGGTTGTTGCGGCAACCTTGTTGTGGGTTTCCACTTTTAGAAATGAGCATGGCGACTTTTCTGCCTTGCTAGATAAAACGAATGGAATATTGTGATGGCACTGAAAATACTAGTAGTTGATGACGCATCTTTTACGCGAGACTTGATCCGTAGAACTTTGCGCAAACAATTTCCAGCAGTTGAAATTGAAGACGCGATTAATGGCCGAAAAGCACAGCAATTATTAACCAAAATGCAATTTAATATGGTGCTGTGTGACTGGGAAATGCCTGAAATGACGGGCGTTGAGTTGCTAAGATGGTGTCGTGAACAGCCACAATATCAAAAAGCCGACGTGCCGTTTGTCATGATTACCAGTCGTGGTGATAAAAGTCATGTTGTTGAAGCGGTACAAGCGGGCGTAACGGACTATCTTGGTAAGCCGTTTTCAGGTGAGCAATTAATCAACAAAGTAATATCTGCTGCGAAGAAGCATAAGTTGGAAGGTCGCTTAGTGTCACAACAGCCTCGCCAAGCGAGTTCTGGAAACCAAGGCGTGGCTTCCGCTTCGATTGATGTCTTAATGGGAGCAGGGAAGTCTACCCAACCTATTCAGGCTACGAAATTTACTCACCCTGACGACCCAGTTGTGACAGTGAAAGATGTGAAACTGCCGACGATTGTTCGATTCGAGGAAAAGCAATTTCGTTGCATGGTCATTCAATTTAGCAAGCAAGAAGCCACTATGTTGATTAAAAGTGACGATGTAGTGCCTCAGGTATTAGGGCAAGCTGTGCTGGATTTGGAGCATAAAGGCGCAGTGAACCGTTTAAACTATTATGTGCAATCAGTGTCTACGACAGAGAAGAAGCATGATTCAACCTTCTTAACCGTGACCTTGAGCTTAATCGACCAAGACAAGGAAAAAGAAGACTTTATCGCACAACTGTTTAACAGCTTATAAATGGGCGTTAATGTTTTTAGGTAATGATGAAATAGGGAAGCGGATGGCTTCCCTATTTTTTTTGTGGGCAGCTTAGCTTTCATTGCCTTTGAAAATGAGAGTCGAGACAGACTCATGTTGTGTTCGGTTGGCTGGGAAGTAGCAGGAGAAAGTGCTGCCATGACCCGGTTGGCTGCGGATTTGAAGCTTAGCATCATGATGTAGCAACACATGCTTCACTATGGCTAACCCAAGACCTGTTCCTCCAGTTTTTGAGCCTCTTCCCTTGTCTACTCTAAAGAAGCGCTCAGTGAGTCTAGGAATGTGTCTAGGGTCTATTCCTAAACCAGCATCTTTTACAGAGAATACGCCATTGAGATGGCTAGATTCCCATTTTATTTCCACTTCGCCGCCATCCGGTGAGTACTTAATGGCGTTTACGATTAGGTTAGAAAAAGCGCTATACAGCTCTTTGTAAGAGCCGTAAATATAAGCTTCAGCAGGAATTTTGACAGAGATGATGTGCTGCTCAGTCACAATGGATTCCACGGCACTTTGAATCGAATGCACAATGTCTAAGACTTTGTGCCAGTGATTCTCTTCACGTTTTTCATCGCTTTCTAAACGAGATAAAAGAAGCAAGTCTTCAATAAGGTGCTCCATGCGCTCAGACTGCTCAGACATGTTCACTATGCCTTTTTGCATGCTTTTCGGCAGACTGTCTTTAAACATGTCGAGGGTTTCTAAATAACCTTTAATTACAGTCAAAGGTGTCTTGAGCTCGTGAGAGGCGTTGGCGACAAAGTCTTTTCGCATTTGTTCAAGAAGATGCAGGCGAGTGACATCACGGACAAAAATAAGGTGATCGTTTTTATCGTACAGTGTTGTTTGTATTTCCAGATAAACGCCTTCTTTTGCAGGGGATTTAATAACCAGTGGTTCCCCAAAGCGTTTCTGTGAGAAATAGCGGAAAAACTCCGGACTGCGAACGATGTTGGTGATTATCTGACCTCGATCTACAGGGCGCATCAGACCAAAGAAGTGAGCTGCAGAATTGTTCCACCACTCTAAATTGCCTTGGTTATCCGCCATAATCACGCCTTCTTTTAAGGCGGTCGTCGAGCTTTCGATTCGCGTTAATGCTTGGCGCATTCGACGTTTTGATTTACGTTGCTTTTTCTGCAAACGGTAAACGGCGTCAAAAACGTCTCCCCAAATGCCACTGGCTTCCGGAGGCGACGCCTTACTGGAATAGCGTAACCAGCTATGGAATTGATAAAGCTGGTACAGCTGCCAATACAAAGACCCTAAAACATACAGCAATAATACCCCTAATAACTGACCAATGATCAGGCCAATGACAATGCAAGCTGCAAGACCTGACAGCCAACTTAGTATGGTATTTCGCCAAATGTTTTTCATGCGGACCTTTTTGCTGAGAATCGGTAGCCTGTTCCTCGAACGGTTTGTATCAAGGAGTCGTGAGAGCTGCCAATGGCTTTGCGTAAACGACGAATATGAACATCAACGGTGCGTTCTTCTACATAGACATTACCACCCCAAACCTGATCTAGAAGTTGTGCTCTAGAGTAGGCGCGTTCTTGGTGTGTCATTAAGAATTTTAGCAATCTGTATTCCGTTGGCCCCATATCCAAAGGGCGAGCCCCTATTGTGACTCGTTGACTGATAGGGTCTAGCATTAGCCCTTCAATTTCAATCGGTTCATCAATGCCTTGAGGTGTTGCTCGGCGTAATACGGCTTTTAATCTCGCGACCAATTCACGAGGAGAGAAAGGTTTAGTGATGTAGTCATCCGCACCAACCTCTAAGCCTTGTATTTTGTTGTCTTCTTCACTTTTCGCCGTCAACATGATGACTGGAATTTCAGCCGTTGTGTTGTCTTTCTTCAAGCGACGAGTGAGTTCAATCCCACTGCCGCCAGGCATCATCCAATCAACAAGAATTAAATCTGGTCGATGGTCGACGATAATTTCGTGGGCTTGCTGAATATTTTCGGCTTCTAAATATTCATAGCCTGCCATTTCTAGAGCAATCGCGATCATTTCGCGTATTGAAGACTCGTCATCAATAATTAATACTTTTTTACCGGTCACAGGATCTACCCTCATCTCAGGAACGGTTTTATTAAAGCCGTCAAATGTGACAGTTTGGTTAAAATGTCACAACTTTGCCATATATTACAGAAAATAGCTTAAATTTAGACCAACGAAGAGGCAAAAGCCAATGCGGTTATTGTCTAGAAATGAGCGGAAGCAGGCGGCTTTAGCACGGCTCCGAGCCTGCTTAAATTGCAAATAAAATAACCCGGCACAACACACAAGAGCAATAAAATACGGCCAACCTAATCCAGCCAGTAAACCAACCCAAGTTAAGAGAGATAAAGTCAAACCTTGCAGACAAAGAATGATAAGCAGGTCGTGCTCCCCAAATAAGATGGCTGTCGATTTGATGCCGACTTTGAGGTCATCTTCGCGGTCTGTCATCGCATAATAGGTATCGTATGCGATCGTCCAGAAGCAGTTGGCAACGAACAGCATCCAAAGTATAGGGTCGCTTAAGTCTCCGCCTTGAGCACTGTACGCCATTGGTATTGCCCAAGAAAAAGCCAAACCTAGGAACAGCTGAGGTAAGTGAGTATATCGCTTCATAAAGGGATAAAGTGCAGCAAGGCCTAATCCGACAAATGACAATAAAATGGTTCGAACGTCAGTGAAAAGAACTAAAATAAAGCTTATTGCGCAAAGTGCTGCGAAAAGCGCGAGAGCTTCTTTTGCGGATACACGACCCGAAGGCAATGGTCGGTTCTTGGTACGTTCAACGCTGCCATCTACTTTTCTATCGGCATAATCATTAATTACGCAGCCAGCAGAGCGCATACTAAATACGCCCAAAATGAAAATAACAACGAGGTGCCAATCAGGCATACCATCAGAGGCGAGCCATAGCGCCCATAATGTTGGCCACATCAATAGCAAAGACCCGATAGGGCGATCGAATCGCGTTAGCTCTAGGTAAACTTTCAATTTATTCATATAAAACCAAATGGTGATTTTAGTTGGTTGATATCATCAAAGAAGGCTTCGTTGACCAAGATTCCCGCTCCGTATTGTTGAAAAACAGAACGTCTTGCCCATACGGTATTGGATTGATCTGGAAACATCTGTTTAGGCAGTTGTGTGACTTCGACGCCGCTTCTCAAAAGCGCTCTGTGTTTAAATAAATATCCACCTAGCGGTTTGTTTTTAAGGTGCTTTACTTGTCGCCAATGACCTTTTAAGGACTTAGCTGGAATAATTGAACGCGCATAAATAACACTGACACCATCAACCTTTAATAAAACGGTGCGAATTCGAGCGGCCTCACGAGGGCGCAAGCCAAGTCGACGCCTTTCTCGTGCTGTTGGCGTTCCCCAAGTGTCTTCAAGTACTTCAACCGTTAGTGTTCCCAGCGTTTGTAGTTTGGCTGTCAAAGAGGCTTTGGTAGTCAGCCAAGGCCAAAGAGTGGTTGGCACTTTTACCTTGTTGACTCTATGCACAGGCGCCCATCGATAGCCAAACTGCAAGGTCGCGGATTGATTCATCAAGGTCATAATAAGTTAGGCATTTATCTTGTTAATTAAAGACGCCATTTTATGCAACTCGGCTGATTTTTTGAAAACCTCTTTTTCGCAGTTTTCGACTTCTTCAAGTGTTAAGCCTATTTCATTGAGCACTTCAGGTTCAATATCGGCTTCGTGACGGAGCTGATAAGTCACGTAGAGCAGTTTGGCTAATACTGCGTGCTCTCCATAATAATGAGGCTTTTTGCTGTATCTGATGGCCATCCAAATATTGTCTGGCAAGCTCCAATAACGCAGTAGCCAAGATGCCAATTGTTCCTTGCTAAAATGCAGTATGTGCATTTCAGTGAACTCAGCCGCCAGATGCGCGTTAGCTTCTTGGTAACGAGATAGAATGGAAAAATGAGGTGGCAAAATAGCATTGATCGCAAGAAATCCGAAGTTGTGTAGCAAGCCTGCTAAGTAAGCATGTCCGAGCTTTGGGCGATCTTTAATTGGCATCGCTTTTACTAGGGATTCCATAAGCACGGCATTTGAAACAGAATCTAACCAGAAGTCTTCATAATGACGAGGCCCTTCTTCAGGCGTTTTAAAAGCGTTACCCATTGATAACCCAAGCGCTAAATTCATCACCATTTCAAAGCCGAGAACGCGAATAATGGCATCCTCTACAGACTCAATTGACCCCGGCGCTCCATAGTAAGGAGAAGACGCCCAGCTAACGACCTGTGCAGATAAACTTGGGTCTAATGCAATGACTTCGCATAGTTCGTCTGTTCCTGCGGACTTATCTGATGACAGTTTGATAATTCGATGGGAAGAAGCGGGCAAAGGCGGAATCTCTAATGTTTCTTCCAAACGTTGCTTGAGTCGTATTGATTGAAATTTACCAAGCGCTTGAAGAATCTGTTCTTCATCATTTTCGTGATTCTCGGTTGGTTTGTTGATCGCAGAAGTGTGAATAGAAATGCTTTCAAAGCGGTTAAGTGGGCCTGAAAACAGCTCTTTTAATTGGCTTCCTGTGATTTCTCGGTATTGTCCGCCGGCTTTGGTACGGATAAGAAAAGCTTGGTCATTTTCCAATATGCTGCTTTCTATAATCGTCATTACGCTGTTGGGTTTTATAAGAGCATCGCCCGATGGATGAAAGTGGGCAACGGGCTCTAAACGGCGTTTTGTAATGCGTGATACAGCAGCTATATCGAGCATGTTGCTTTCAGGGAAAAGAACCTGCAAACGACCAGAGTGATCTGCTAAATGCACCACTCGTATTCTCTGACTTTGTTGGTGGTCTGGTAAGGCTTCCATAAAGGTTCTCGATTAAAACTATCAGACATAAAAAAGCCCCTCGTCGGGGCTTTTGCCAATATACCAGATTTTAAAACGAAGTTTCGAGTTTCGAATTAATGATTTAGGATTTGGCTTAGGAAGTTTTGAGTACGATCATGCTGAGGATTGTTGAAAAACTCATTTGGCTCATTGGCTTCAACGATTTCGCCTGCATCCATAAATACAACTCGGTCGGCAACGGTTTTTGCGAAGCCCATTTCATGGGTCACACATACCATTGTCATACCTTCTTCTGCCAATTGGATCATAACGTCCAATACTTCCTTGATCATTTCAGGGTCAAGTGCAGACGTTGGCTCATCAAACAACATGATACGAGGTTGCATACACAAACCACGGGCAATCGCCACACGTTGCTGCTGACCACCAGAAAGCTGACCTGGGTATTTCAATGCTTGGTTAGCGATTTTTACACGCTCCAAGTAATGCATTGCCATTTCTTCAGCTTCTTTCTTTGGTGTTTTACGTACCCAAATTGGCGCCAAAGTTAGGTTTTCCAAAATGGTTAGGTGTGGAAACAGGTTGAAGTGCTGGAAAACCATACCAACATCTTTGCGGATCGCTTCGATGTTCTTCAGGTTATCGTTCATTTCAACGCCATCAACCAGAATGGTTCCTTTTTGGTGCTCTTCTAGACGGTTAATACAACGCGTCATAGTTGATTTACCGGAACCAGAAGGGCCACATACAACGATACGCTCACCCTTTTTAATGCTGAAATTGATGTTCTTTAATACGTGGAAATCACCGTACCATTTGTTTACATCGTTAAATTCGATGATTGCTTCTTCGCCCTGCGCAAGCTGAGCACGAGCCATATTTGTATTTGACATTATATAGACCTCAAATTCTTAACTAATTTCGCTTGTGCCCAGTTTCTAACTTACGCTCGATTCTCATACTGTAGCGAGACATACCAAAACAGGCCGCCCAGTAAATGAATCCAGCAAAGGCATAACCTTCTATTGTTGTACCTAACCAGCTTGAGTCATGTGTTGCTGCTTGAATCCTACCAAGTAAGTCAAACATACCAACGATATAAACCAAGGTTGTATCTTTAAACAAACCAATAAAAGTGTTCACGATACCAGGGATAACGAGCTTCAATGCTTGTGGCAAGATAACCAAAACCATTGACTGCCAGTAAGATAATCCCATCGCATCAGCGGCTTCATATTGACCTTTTGGAATAGCTTGCAAGCCACCACGGATTACCTCGGCCATGTAAGCGGCGGAGAATAAGGTAATACCAATCAATACACGCATTAGCTTATTAAAGTTCATACCATCAGGTAGGAACAATGGAATCATAACGGATGCCATGAATAAGATGGTGATCAGTGGAACCGCTCGAATAGTCTCAATGAATACAATACAAACAGACTTAGCAATCGGCATGTTTGATTGACGGCCTAAAGCCAGCAAGACACCCAGAGGAAGTGAAGCAACAATACCAATGACACCCAAAAGAGTCGTTAGGAATAAGCCACCCCATAGAGAAGTCTCAACAACTTCTAATCCAAGTACACCACCAGCAAACAAGAAGTAGGCAATGATAGGGTAGACAACAATAATCCCAATGGATAAATAGAGTTTATTGACAGATTTAATGGCGAAAGCACCAACCATTACCACCAATAGAATCAAGGCAATATTAATACGCCATGTTTCTTCTGATGGGTATAACCCATACATAAACTGTTCGAAGTAAACCCCTATAAATGCCCAACAAGCACCGCCGCCAGTACAAGCTGCTTTTGATTCACCTGTCCATGTTGCATCGATAATGCCCCATTGAATAATTGGTGGAAGCAATAGGTATAGAACATAAACACTAAACAGTGTCAGGAAAATATTAAGAGGGGACGACAATAAATTTTGACGAACCCATGCCACTGCACCGACCGAATTAACTGGTGGTGGGAGGCTTGGTGATGGTTTAAATATAATAGCCATGATTAGCCTCCTAGCGCTCTACTAATGACATTTTTTTGTTATACCAGTTCATGAACATGGAGATAGATAAGCTCAATGAACCATAAACAAGCATACAAAGACCAATGGTTTCTATCGCTTGACCTGTTTGGTTTAGTGTCGTACCCATAACAACAGCAACCAGCTCAGGGTAGGCAATAGCAGCACCTAACGAAGAGTTTTTCGCTAAGTTTAAATATTGGCTAGTTAATGGTGGGATGATAACGCGCAATGCTTGAGGCAATACAATTAAACGCTGAGTCAAATTGTCTTTTAAGCCTAAAGATCTTGCTGCTTCTGTTTGTCCCCAGTTAACAGACAAAATACCTGCACGGACGATTTCAGCAATGAAAGAGCCTGTGTAGGTGGATAGAGCTACAAGAACAGCGACAAACTCAGGAGGTAGAACCATACCTCCCGTGATATTGAAGCGACTTTTTTGTGGTAAATCGAACTCTATTGGAAAGCCTGCAACAGCAAGGGACAAAAAGGTAATCCCGATAATCAATCCTAAAGAAGTCCAGTAGGCTGGAAACCAAACGCCCGTTTTAGTTTGACGCTTCTTAGCCCAGATAATCACAGCGATAGAAGCAACAATAGACAAAATAAAGCCAGCGATTACAAGACCGAAGCCATCTTGAAAAATAGGGTTAGGAGAGTAAATACCGCGCTTATTTAATAGGAAGTCTGCAAACTCATAACTATTACGAGGTGCAGGTAGCGCCGCTAGTACCGCAAAGTACCAAAAGAACATTTGCAGTAGTAATGGAATATTACGCAAGGTTTCAACATAGACAGTTGCTAAACGTGCGACTAGCCAGTTTTTCGACAGTCGGGCAACACCCATGATGACACCAATGACAGTTGCTAACACAATCCCCATTAGGGAAATAACAACAGTGTTGATTAAAGCAACAACAAACGCACGACCATAAGAGTTTGCTTCTGTGTACTCAATCAAATGAATAAGAATGGGAAATCCGGCTGGCTGATTTAGAAATGTAAAACCAGTGGAAATACCTTGATTAGCTAGGTTGGCTTGTAAGTTACTGAATAGGTAATAACCTACGAAAACGACCACGGCTAGAAGCACTATTTGAAAGATCAAGGCACGGGTGCCTGCATCATGCAAAAGGCTTTTGTTACTTGAAGTTGTTTTATCGCTCATCTTAGTTCAGGCAAATGGAATGCTCGTCAGATGTGTAAGAAAGGGGGGAGAAATTCAGCGGCGATGAAAGATCGCCGCTGAATAAATACCCGAAGCAGGTTGCTCTAGGTATTAATAATTAACGTACTGGTGGCGCGTACATTACACCGCCTTCAGTCCATAGGTTGTTAATACCACGTGGAAGACCAACTGGAGTAGATGGACCAACGTTACGTTCGAATACTTCACCGTAGTTACCTACTTGTGAAATAACGTTGTAAGCCCAGTCTGCAGGAAGACCAAGTTGAGCACCCATATCACCTTCAGAACCTAGAAGACGCTTGATACCTGGATCATTTGTTTCACTTTTGATTTTAGAAACGTTTTCAGAAGTGATACCCATTTCTTCAGCGTTAACCTGAACGAACATTGCCCAAGTTACGATATCTTTCCACTGGTTGTCGCCGTGACGAACAACAGGGCCTAGAGGCTCTTTAGAAATAGTTTCTGGAAGAATCATGTGAGCGCTTGGATCTGCAAGCTTAGAACGGTGAGCAGCAAGACCTGATTTATCTGTAGTGAATACATCACAACGGCCAGAAGCGTAAGCAGCTAGTGCTTCGTCTGCTTTTTGAACAACAACTGGAACGTAAGACAATTTGTGCTTACGGAAGAAGTCAGCCATGTTCAATTCAGTTGTAGTACCTTGCTCAGTACACACTGTTGCACCATCAAGATCCAAAGCAGACTCAACGCCTAGATCTTTACGAGCCATGAAACCTTGACCGTCATAGAAGTTAACAGCTGTGAAGTCCAAACCTAGAGATGAATCACGAGTGTAAGTCCAAGTCGTGTTACGAGCTAGAACGTCGATCTCACCAGATTGTAGAGCTGTAAAACGCTCTTTAGCAGATAGAGGAGTGAATTTTACTTTTTGAGCATCACCAAAAATGGCTGCAGCTGCTGCACGACAAGCGTCAACATCGATACCAGTCCAGTTACCTTCAGAATCTGCGTTGGAGAAGCCTGGAACACCTTGGCTAACACCACATTGGATAAAGCCTTTAGATTTAACGTCATCTAGTGTAGCTGCAGTCGCTGCTGTGCTTAGAGTCGCTGCAACAGCTGCAGTAGATAGTATTTTACTAACATTCGATTTCATTATATTAAGCCTCCCGGGCATTTTTTTACATATGTTGTTATATTGCTGAACTTAACGTCAGATTTATATTATCTGTAGTGTTTATTAAGCAAACTTAGTGCCAACATTCTATTCTTCTTATTGTCAGATATATGTAGATGATTCCTCTACAAAGGACACTACATGCATCTATAGAATTACTCTTTTTCGCCATAGTCAAGCAGAAAAAATTATAAGCTACACGTAATCTGCACTTTTTTTGCGTATTTCTGAATGTAATTCTTATGTCTTTGATATTTATTTTTTCTGTAAAGCGTTAGTTTTCGGGGGATTAGGCTAATCGCTTAATTATTGTTCACAAGTGGTGCGAGATTTTTTTTAAAATGTTCCATTTTGTAGCAGGGGCGACTTTTTGCTTAATTCTGGTGCTTGTTTTTGGATTTGTTGCTATACCCTTACTAAATATATTGAATAAAGCTCTTTCCATAATTTGCAATCTGCATGATAGACTTAGGCATTAATTGAAGCTACGTAAGGAGATCCGTGTCAAATGGATAACTCAGTAAAACCACTCGATCGCTTAGACAAAAAAATACTTCGTGAATTACAGATAAATGGCCGTTTATCGAATGTAGAACTAGCGAGCCGCGTTGGGTTGAGTGCCACTCCTTGTTTGGAACGTGTTCGTCGTTTAGAGCGAACAGGTTACATTACGGGTTATTGTGCTTTGGTAAATCCGAAAAAGGTGGATGCTGGTTTGTTGGTCTTTGTTGAAATTAGACTGAAAACAACCTCTCCTGAGGGCTTTAATGAATTTAAAACAGCGGTTGCTGAAATTCCAGAGATTTTAGAATGTCACTTGATCGCGGGCGACTTTGAATATCTTTTAAAAGCACGCGTTTCAAATATGGACTCCTACCGTTTACTTTTAGGTGAAACATTGCTGACTCTGCCTCACGTTCGCGAGTCTCGAACTTATGTCGCAATGGAAGAAGTGAAAAGCACGACGGTTGTAAATATCCCATAATCCTGCCTGCGTGCTTTGCGTTTCCTTAAACCTTTTAGCTTGAGAGCTGTTCTAGTAGTTTTTTCAGCATTTTTGGCCCCATTCCTTTGACGTTAATAATCGCTCTTTCAGATTGAAAAGGGCGCTCTGTAATAATCCTCTCTAGTGCTTTTTTGGGAATCCCTTTTACCGCTCTTAATTCTGCTTTTTTTATTTTATTGATAAGGCAATGTCCGTCGCCTGAATCTACAAACTTGGAGTGGGTAATGGATTCTCTTGGCGAGGTTATTTGAGGTTCTATTGTGTTAGTTTCATGCTCACTGCTGTAGGCATCTGCTGCATCAGACATGGCTTGTGTCTGATAGAGGAAGTCGAAAAACACTTCATCAATCAGTGTGTACTCTAAACCATCCCATTCCCTTAATTGTAATGAGAGTTGCCAAGTTCCCGTGGGAGGATGTTGAAAGAGCAGGTCGTAATAGCAGTCGCTCAGGAAGTGTTGCCCTCTTAATTCTCCTATCGTTGTGGAAGCTAGAAGTACGCTTTGAGGTTCTCTGTTTTGTTGGTTCTGGGCACTAAAGGCGATTTGAATTGTGCCGCTCATGTTCAGTTCATCTCTATTGCTTCCAATAAAGTCTGCAGAAATCATCACTCGGTCGTTTTCTATTTTGTAACCGCATCCTTGTATTGATAATTCTGCACCTTGATTTGCTTGTTCTAAAAAAGACATACCAGCTCCTTGAGATGAATTGGCTTGAACAGAATGTAAGAAACTACCCAGTTCGATAGATTTTATGGGGATATCTTGAACATATCTAAGCAAATATAAAGCCAATAGCGACAAGGCTAGCGATGGGGAAAGGTCTATTTCAGAGTGAGTGTTAGACGTTTAAATACTGGTCATGATTGGGTAGCCATCTAGACAGAAGTGGGGAAATGCTTTCAGGGTACTGAGAATATAGAATCGAAGCGGCGCGTTGCACATCATCCAATAGACTTTTGTCTCTTTGCAAATCCGCTACTTTGAACTCCCACAAACCCGTTTGTCTTGTGCCTAGAAGCTCTCCTGGCCCACGTAATTCAAGGTCTTTCTCAGCAATTTTGAATCCATCACTGGTTTCTCGCATAGTAGAAAGGCGCTCTTTCCCTTGCTGTCCTAACGGTGATTTATAGAGCAGAACACAATGGCTGGCAGCTTGACCTCGACCCACACGCCCTCGTAATTGATGAAGTTGCGCTAAACCCAGACGCTCAGGGTTTTCTATGACCATTAAGCTTGAATTTGGAACATCAACACCCACTTCAATGACAGTGGTTGCCACTAAAAGCTGAATCTCACCTGCTTTGAACTTGGCCATAATATCGGCCTTTTCTTGTGCTTTTAGCCTTCCGTGCACCAAACCAATGGACAAGCCTTGTAATTGCTCTTGCAGTAATAGCGCTGTGTCCTCGGCCGCTTGGCATTGCAGCGCTTCCGACTCTTCGATCAAAGTACAGACCCAATAAGCCTGCTTGCCTTGCTCGCAGCCACTTTTCACTCGATCGATGACTTCTTGTCGGCGTTGGTCTGACACCACAATCGTATTGACAGGTGTTCGTCCTGGTGGCAATTCATCGATGATTGAGCAATCCAAATCTGCATAAGCAGACATGGCCAATGTGCGAGGAATGGGCGTTGCTGTCATGATTAACTGATGAGGTTGAAATCCGTGCTTCATGCCTTTTTCTCGCAATGCCATTCGTTGATGAACACCAAAACGATGTTGTTCATCAATAATTGCTAAGGCTAAACGATCAAACTCAACAGTGTCTTGAAAGAGAGCATGGGTTCCAACAACAATTTGTGCTTCGCCAGAGGCAATATCTGCCAGCTCTTTTTCCCGCGCCTTTCCTTTTAGTTTGCCAATCATCCATGCCACTTTTAAACCTAAAGGCTCAAACCATTGGGAGAAGTTTATGTAATGCTGTTCTGCGAGGATTTCGGTTGGCGCCATAATGGCAACTTGATAACCGGCTTGCACGACGGAGGCGGCAGCTAAGGCTGCTACTAAAGTTTTGCCCGAACCTACGTCACCTTGAACCAAACGTAACATTGGGTGACCAGTATTTAAGTCCGCCAGTATTTCGTGAAAAACGCGTTGTTGGGCATTGGTTGGTGAAAAAGGCAGTTGATTCAAAAGAGCTTGGCTTAGTTCACCTGCATTTGGCACCTTGATTGAAACGTCTTGCTTTGCCTTGATACGTTTGCCTATGAGCGAGAGTTGATGCGCCATGAGTTCTTCAAAAGACAAACGATATTGAGCTGGATGAGAGCCGGAGCGTAGTTGTTCTAAGTCAGCTTCGCGAGACGGATGATGCAAAAACAAGATTGCATCGCTTAATGGTGGCAAACTGAATTGTGAACGAATTTCTTCAGGAAGCCATTCTCGTAAATTGTAAGGCGTTAGGCGTTCTAACGCTTGCTCACAGAGTTGGCGGATCTTGGTTTGGGTCAAGCCTTCCGTAAGAGGGTAAATAGGCGTGAGCTGCGCGGACTCTTCCTGTGTTTCATCATCACCAATGACTTTGTATTCAGGGTGATAGATTTCAAAACCAGTGCTTCCTCTGCGAATTTCACCAAAGCAGCGAATGCGTTTGCCTGTCTCAAGCTGTTTTTTTTGCGCCGCAGAAAAGTGGAAAAAGCGTAAGCAAAGCGTGCCGGTGTGATCTTTGATCCGACAGAGCAAACTACGGCGTTTGCCCATTTTGATTTCGCAGCCAGTCACTTGGCCTTCGATAACGGCTTCGTCGCCAAAACGCAAATGGCCGATTGGCACCACACGGGTTCTGTCTTGGTAACGAATAGGCAAGTGGAACAGTAAATCCTGTACTGTGTGCAGATGCAATTTAGCCAGCTTTTCGGCCATTGCATCTCCCACTCCTTTTAGTTCTCGCACATCCTGTGCATCTAAACCGTCAATCATCTGAGCTTCCTACAGATTTAATTGCTTGCAAGCATCACGAATAGATTGGCTTACGGCTTCAATGGCTTTTGGACGGGGGAAACTCGCTCGCCATGCAAGTGCTACCGTGCGTTTCGGCGCTGGCGAAGCGAAAGGTCGAACTTCCAGCATTTCATGATCGATATTGGTGACAGCCGACTTTGGCAAAACGGTGACACCTAAGCCAGACGCCACCATGTAGCGGATGGTTTCTAGCGAGCTGCCATTGACGACAGTTCGGCCATCATCAAACTCACTTTCAGTCACAATAGGGCAGGCTTCTAAAACTTGCTCACTGAAGCAATGGCCTTTACCTAGTAACAAAAGATTGTCTGTAGATAGCTGATCGGTTTCTATGTTCTCTAGCTTGGTCCAAGGATGTCCTTTCGGCATGAGCACAACAAACTCTTCTTCGTAAATAGGTTGTGTTACGACATCAGGCTCGCGGAAAGGCAAAGCGACGATAATGGCGTCTAACTCGCCGTTACGCAGTTTTGGACGAAGGTTTTCCGTTAAATCTTCTTCAATTGACAACGGCATGCCAGACACAATTTTATGCAAAGAAGGAATCATAAAAGGGAAAAGGTAAGGGGCGATGGTAAAAATAGCACCGACTTTTAATGGCCCTTTTAGCTGATTTTTACCAGACGCGGCCAGTTCTTTGATCATGTTTGCTTGATCGAGAACGCGCTTTGCCTGAGTAATGATTTGCTCGCCAAGTGGCGTGATGTACACCGAACTTTTACTGCGTTCGAAAATAGCGGTACCCAGTTCATCTTCCAGCTTTTTTACTGCAACACTGAGGGTTGGCTGTGAAACATGACAGCTCTCTGCTGCTTGTCCAAAATGCTTTTTCTCCGCCAGCATTACTATGTATTTCAATTCCGTTAATGTCATAACTCACCTTTTTAAAGTAGGCTGATTCATTGTTAATAGCTATGATAATACACCATTCAATAAAGTATACTCGTTGATTCTGTTATTACTGAACATTTCTTGATTCATCCCGTGTTATTAAATGTTACGCGAAGACATCAACCATCACTCTGGAGGAGAAAATGGCAACAATACTGATCGCTGGTTGTGGTGATTTAGGTTCAGGGCTAGGTCATGAGCTTGTCTCGCAAGGCCATAATGTCATTGGTATTCGTCGAACTGGCGTGGAATTCCCTGCAGGTGTAATAGGTATTACTGGCGACTTGGTGACGATGGAAGACAGTGCTCTTCCTGATGCCGATATCATCTTTTTGATCATGACGCCTAAAGGGCGAACGGAAGAAGCGTATCGAACCGCCTATTTGGATACCGCAAAGGTGTTGATTCGTAGATATCAATCACAAAGCAAGCCACCGCAAGTATTGTTTGTTTCCAGTACGAGTGTTTATGGCGAAAGCCAAGGTGAGTGGATTGATGAAACAACGCCTGCGCAGCCTAAGTCCGCGACTTCAAGCGTTCTCCGAGAAACAGAGTTGGCGCTCACTTCGGTATTTCCGACTGTGGCCGTTCGCTGTTCAGGGATTTATGGCTCAGGGCGTTTTCGATTACTACAGAAAATAGAAAGTGGCGAAGACTGGGGGACGAACAGTTGGACGAATCGCATTCACCGCGATGACGTTGTGTCTGCTTTGGTGACTTTAGCTGAATGTGCTGTCGCTGGAAAAGCCTTACCTAATCAAGTAATCGTCACAGATCAAACGCCTGTTTCTATGTGGGAAGTGAAGTTATGGCTTGCAACCTGTTTAGGTGTCACGCCAGCGATCAAAAATAGCCATGATTTTATCCCAGCGTCAGGCAAGCGAATTCAAGGTCAGTATCTTTTTTCGCAAGGTTGGCGACCTCGTTATCCTAGCTATGTTTCTGGCTATCAAAGTCTATTGCTTGAATATAAAAACGAGAGCAATCTGTCTTAATAAGCATAGAAAAAGAGGCCGATAAAAGGCCTCTCTTTATGGTTTTCAATAGGCTGAAGAGATTAGTCTTCTAGCACCATGATACCTTCGATTTCAACTTGCACGCCTTTTGGTAAGGCGCGAACACCCATAGCAGCACGAGCAGGGTATGGCTGTTTGACAAATTGAGTCATCACTTCGTTAACTGTTGCGAAGTTGCCTAGATCTGTCATGAAAATATTGAACTTAACCACGTTTTCCAATGAACCGCCTGCTGCTTCACAAACTGCTTGTAGGTTTTTGAAAACTTGTGTTGTTTGCTCAACGATGTCTTCGCTGATGACTTCCATTGTTTCTGGCACCAAAGGAATTTGGCCAGAAAGGTAAACTGTGTTTCCAGCGCGAACGGCTTGAGAGTATGGACCGATAGCAGCAGGTGCGTTTTCTGTGTGAACAACTTGTTTTGGCATAATCAATATCCTATTTTGAAATGTTGAATAAGAGCGACTTGTTTAGCGCCCCACTATCGTCTCGCGTGATACTTTTTCGACACAACGTACGGCCTTGATTCGGCGCATAACATCGGCCAAACCAACACGGCTGGAAATGGTAATGTTCAAGCGTAAACGGCTGACTCGGCCACGTTCAATAATGTCTAGGTTTGAAACTTGGAAATCGGTATCGCTGATTGAGCTGGCAATTTTGGCGACGGCGCCTCGCTCATTGATATAACTCACGATCAAGCTGATATGTAATTCTTCTTCGATTTCCTTGCCCCATGCCATGTGAATAAAGCGCTCAGGGCTGGATAAATGGTCTTGAACATTTGGGCAATTCAAATGGTGAATGATGATGCCTTTGTCCACTTGGACGTAACCAACAATCGGGTCACCAGGTATCGGCGCACAACATTTGGCATAAGAAATAAGCATGCCTTCGGAACCGTTTACCTTAAAGGATTTAGGTGTTACCAAGGTTTCTTCATCAAAATTCGGGAATAGCTCTCTGGCAACCAAATAGCCAACATGGCGGCCTTTACCAATGGACTCTAATAAGTCGTCCATAGACGTCAGCTGGTGGTTTTCTAATACCTGCGCAATTTGCTCTGAGGTCAATTCGTCAATATTGGTTTTGAAAGCATTCAACGAACGAGTGAGTAGGCGACTACCAATAGAAATGGCGTTTTCACGTTGCTTGTCTTTCAAATAGTGACGAATGTTAGTGCGGGCTTTGCCTGTAATCGCAAAGCTTAGCCACGCCACATTTGGCTGAGCGTTATTGGCGGTAATGATTTCAACCGTTTGGCCACTTTCAAGTTGAGTGCTCAATGGCGCAAGGCGTCGGTTAATGCGACAGGAGATACAGGTGTTGCCTATCTCAGTGTGAACGCCATAAGCGAAGTCCACTGGAGTTGCGCCAGAAGGAAGCTCAATGATTTGTCCATTTGGCGTAAACACATACACTTCATCTGGGAACAGATCGCTTTTCACGTTATCGACAAACTCGACAGGGTTGCGCGCTTTTTGCTGAATTTCGAGTAGGCTTTTCACCCATTTTGTCGCACGGTCATGATTACTTGGCGTGTTGGAGGTGCCATTGGCTTTATAAGCCCAATGAGCCGCAATGCCGTTATTGGCGACGAGATCCATTTCTTCGGTGCGTATTTGCACTTCCATTGGAATACCATTCGTACCCAAAACAGTGGTATGAAGTGATTGGTAGCCATTGGATTTAGGGACAGCGATGTAATCTTTAAAGCGGCCTTCAATCGGTTTGAAGAGAGAATGGATAACGCCCAATATGCGGTAACAGCTATCGTGACGATCAGTCACAATGCGAACACCATTAACGTCCATGATTTCATTCAATGAACGGCGCTTTTTGTCCATTTTCTGGTAAATACTGTAAATGTGCTTTTCACGAACACTGATGCTGGCTTCGATATAATCTGCTGCCAACTCTGATCGAATCGTATCTTCAATCTTTTGAGTGTCCTTGATGCGTTGCTGACCATACATTTTATGGATGGCTCGCTGTAGCATGCGAGCACGCATCGGGTAATAAGCTTGAAAAGCAAGAGACTCTAACTCAACACGCACATTGTACATACCTAAACGGTTTGCAATTGGCGCGTAAATCTCTAGGGTTTCGCGGGCGATACGACGCTTTTTATTGGCCGGCATGGCGTCCAATGTGCGCATATTATGTAAGCGGTCCGCTAATTTAACCAAGATCACTCGAATGTCATCTGCCATGGCCATGGCCATTTTTTGGAAGTTATGAGCTTGTTTTTCGAGCTGGTTATTGAACTCAAGGTGAGTCAATTTACTAACGCCATCTACCAAGCTTGCGACACCTTCACCAAACTGTTCAGTGAGTGCTTCGCGGCTGATGCCGGTATCTTCTATGACGTCATGTAAAAGTGCTGCTGTCAGTCCATCACAATCCATTCGAAGTTCAGAGAGAATTTCGGCGACAGCGAGAGGATGGGTGACATAAGGTTCGCCACTTTTGCGTCGTTGGCCATCATGGGCTTGTTCGGCGTAATAGTAAGCGCGTTTTACCTTGGCAACTTGGTCGTAAGGCAAGTACTGACTGAGTGTCAGTGCTAAATCTTCAATGGTATACATCGCTCACCTCACAAAGGCAAAGTAGAAGTGCGACGGTTGTGCTATGAGCGACACCATTGAATTAAAACTCGTGAACTGGGCGTTTTTGTTGATCAACGTTTTCTGCGTTAATCAAGTTGTCAGCAATTTCACGTAGTGCAATAACCGTTACTTTGTCGCCTTCTAAAGGCACTTTCGCTTCTTCACCACCTGTCGCTAGTTGGCGTGCACGTTTTGATGACACCATCACTAATTCAAAGCGGTTATCAACGTTTTCTAAACAATCTTCTACGGTAACTCGAGCCATTTTGACCTCTGTATTCAGTTATCTATTTTTCCAAGGGTAATTCTACTTAACGGCTTCTTACAATGACAAGAGATCATTTATAAGATTGCCATGTTTTTGCTCGATAATCGGGGTTTTTGAGCGCATAGCCTTAAAAATTGCCCCCATTTGAGAAAGAGCTTCATCTAAATCATCATTGACGATGACAAAATCGTATTCGTTGTAATGGGACATTTCATTAACGGCCTTTGCCATGCGTCTTTGAATCACTTCTTCTGAGTCAGTTGCACGACCTTTTAAGCGTTCTTCTAAGGCTTGTAATGACGGTGGAAGAATGAAAATCCCTATGGCTTCAGGGTAAAGCTGACGGACTTGGCGAGCGCCTTGCCAATCAATTTCTAAAATCACATCTAAGCCTTGCTCCAACATATCGAAAATGGATGCTTTTGATGTGCCGTAGTAATTATCGAATACTTGAGCGTGTTCAAAAAAGGCGTCTTCCGCAATCATGTCCAAGAAAGATTCTGGGTCTGTGAAGAAGTACTCACGACCGTCTTCTTCACCTGTTCTTGGCGCTCTTGTGGTGTGAGAAATGGAAATGCGTACTTGCTGATCTTGCTTAAGCAAGGCTTTGTACAAGGTAGACTTACCCGCACCAGAAGGAGCCGATAAAATGAATAAGTTGCCTTTGTGTTTATCCATGAGCTTTTTTTGAACCCGCCATTTAATGTTTTTTTAATGACCCACCACTATAGCACAAAAATACTCCGTTCTTAGGAGGAGATTATTGTTTGTTTTTAGTGGATGGCATTCATTTTAATGGAGTGGGCTCTGGAGGGCGTTGCTCTGTTTGATCTGCTATTTAATCAGCAGTTATGAACTATACACTCTGACTCAGCTGGGTAGGCTTTTTGCTGAGCTTTCTTTAGGTAGGAAACGTAATTCGGCTACCTTTTAAACCTCAGCGATGAAGTGTCACCGACTGAGGTTTAAGGCATAACTAGGTAGTGTTTGATGAGGGATTATTTTATTAGCCCGACTTCACGGTAATAGCGTTCTGCACCAGGGTGTAAAGGCATATTCAAATCCAGTAAGGCTTTGTCTAGGGATATGTTGCTTAACCAAGGGGCGCTATCGTATTGAGCGGTAATTTTCTCCCAGAAGGTTTTTGTCATCTTGTAGATAGTCTCTTCAGGGATGTTTTTATTTGTACTGATACCAACTGTCACGCCTAAAGTGTATACATCATCAGAGTTGACTTGATTCTCTCCATAAGTGTTTTGTTTTAGTTGAGTAATACGGAACCCTGGATTTTTAGTTAATGCCGCCACACCTTCATTACCTTCCAAGTCATCTTTAGGAATACCTAGGAAACGAATTTTCTTGGTAAGAGCAATTTGGCTAATCGCAGGGCTAGGTGCGTTGGTTGGGTTAAAGTACACATCTAGATTTCCATCTTGAAAGGATTGGGCTGCGGCATCCCAACCTAATTTTACCGTTGTGTAATCTTCGTCGGCTTTATAGCCAGTCACGGCGTCTATCATCTGTACAACCGTGCGGCGTGTGGCACTACCTGGAGGACCGACAAACACACGTTTTCCCTTGATGTCTTGCATGCTTTCAATGCCTGAGTCTGCATAGACCACAGAGTGGTAGACTCCCATCGAAAAATTGAAAATGGTGCGAAGGTCTTTAGACAGCTCTTTAACCCCTTTAATTTTCTTATACATGGCAAGTTGATTGCTCATTAACTGATGAAGTATGGGAGAGCTCATGTAAAAGTCCGCTTTGCCTTTGGACACATCAAGTGCGTGCTTTGTGGCGGCTCCAGTTGCGTTAACCACAATGGAATATTCAGGCAAGTTTTTGTTGACGGTATTGGCAAAGGTTGTCATCACCATATAAGGGCTTGTTCCTGGCCCTAATGTGGACATTCGGAAAGTCTCTTTGGCAGCAGCGTGGCCAGAATTTAGTGACAGAACAGCAGTGCTGATTAAGCAAGTAAGAGTGAGTCCGACTTTTTTAGAAAATAAACGTTTCATAATCTAGGTTCTCCATTTTTTTATATTTATTTGGATCATTGGTTTTAGTTACGAGGTTTTTCTTTTCTCGCTTTTATAAGAAGAAAAAGTGCCGTGATTCCGCCCACACTTTGAATCCACCAGAAAGGCAGAATTGTCCCAATACCCACTATGACAAGCAGCAAACGTAGCCATCCTTTCGATGCAAACCCAGAAGCAATCAACACAATGGCAGCGGAAGTAGTCAGCAATGCTATTACTAATCCGACGATACTAAAGCTATCAACGATGAGTAATAGAGAGGGTTGGTATACGAAAGCAAACGGAATTAAAAACCCGATTGTTGCCAAGCGAAGAGCTGTAACACTGAGCGCAAGTGGGTTGGCTTTTGCAATAGGTGCTGCCGCAAAGGCAGCTAATGCAACAGGCGGTGTGACAGAGGACAAAACAGCGTAATACACCACAAATAAGTGCGCAGCGATTGTATCCACACCTAGAGCGGTTACCGCCGGCCCCATAACCAATATGATGATCAAATAGGCTGGAACTGTCGGCATACCCATGCCTAACACAAGACAGCCAATGGCCATAAGAACAAGAGATAAGAAAAGGTTACCTTCTCCTACAACTTGAATGGCTTCAGCGAATCTTAAACCCAATCCTGTATTATTCATCACAGCAATAATGATGCCGACAGAAGCGACAGCGATGGTAATGGTTGCACAAGATTTTGCACCGTTAACCACCATTCCTAATAAGCGCTTAGGCTGACGGAGTAAGTCGGGCTCAATAATAAGCCCTAGAAGTGTTGCACTAATCAATGCCCAGAAACCCGCCATAGCAGGGCTACTGCCTTGCACCATTAAAACAATAATAAGTATCAATGGGATCAAAAAATGAAGGCACTTAAGCTTATCTTTTAAGGTTAAAGTAATAACAGCGTCTTCTTTCTGAGGTCGCATGCCCAGATGTTTTGCTTCCGTAGAAATGAAAGCAAATAAACTTCCATAATAGAAAAGCGCAGGAATCAACGCAGCAAGGCAAATATTGAGATAAGAGATACCAGTAACGTCGGCCATGATGAAGGCAACAGCACCCATAATAGGAGGCATTAGCTGACCACCGCTGGACGCCGCAGCTTCTACCGCTCCTGCAAATTTGGCAGAGAAACCACGCTTTTTAATCATGGGAATAGTAATGACGCCAGTCCCCACAACATTGGCAACGGCGCTGCCAGAAATAGTACCAAACAGACCACTTGCCAGAACGGCAGCGTGAGCATCGCCACCCGCAAAATGTCGTGTCACTTTAAAGGCGAATTTTAATAAGACATCTCCAACACCCAGTGTTTCGAGCAAAGAGCCAAACAAAATGAAGATAAGAATGGTGGAGGTGACAACCGCAAGAGGACGGCCAAAAACACCATCAAAACTATACCAAACGGTCGTAAGAAGCTCGCTGAGATCAACGCCTGCGTGACCTATTACATCGGGGAAATAGTTTCCATATAAGGCATAAACGATAGAGGTCAAACACACGAGAACGAGAGGAAAGCCAACAACGCGCCTCATCATTTCGGCTAAGACCAATAAGCCCGCTACAGCATACAGAATATCAATGTTTTCTAGTTCGTATAAACCAGATTCAAGCTCTTCAGACACCCAATAATAGCGATAAACTGCCGCTGATATCAGGCATATTAGACATAAATCCACTAATTTACTTATCAATGAACTTTTGTTTTTAATGAGTTTTGCCGCAATGAGGATGATCACTGAAAGGCAAAAAGTGCCTACCCGAACGAGAGTGTCGTCATAAATACCCCAACCAGCAGTATAAATAACGGAACCAACCATCAATAGAAATAATGGGGCGATGATATATTGCCCGAGGGTTATTTTAGTTTGAGACGATGTTGATGAATTCATAACCTTTGCCTTTTATATTTATTATGCAAATGCTTAACAACCAAACTGAGTGTGAAGTCGGGTTTACCAATAGCCGAACAAATAGCCTTTTTTATGGGCGCTATTGGTGACGCTTGCCACAAACTCATTACTAACAGTCGTGCGGTTTTTTCGCTGCCTAAACCATTCGTGGAGTGCCGTTTGCATTTCCTGCCGGATGGTTTCGTACGCCTGATCTGTACCTAAATCGTTTTGTTCTAACGGGTCGTTTAGTAAATCAAACAGTTGTGGTTTGAAATGTTCATAATGCACATACTTCCAACGTTGACTTGCAACCATGACAGCACGAGTTTGATCAGGTGCCATGTCCAGTGTTAGTCGTGCTTGTCGCCATGCAAAATCTGCTTCACTAAAAGCGTATTGCCGCCAATTATCAGCGTCGGGATTATCTCCACGTAGGATTGGGAGAAGAGATCGTCCTTCTAGTGTATGGCTGCTTGAGTTTGCATCAATCAGGTCAAGAAAAGTAGGCAGCAGATCTATGGCTTCTACCAATCGGTTATCTTCTAAACCTCGTGTGATGTCGGCGCTTGGGCGAGGGTCATGAATAATCATGGGAATATGAGAGCTGGCTTCATGAAACAAATCTTTTTCACCAAGCCAATGATCACCAAGGTAATCTCCATGATCAGATGTCAGGACGATAACAGTGTTATCGTATTCTCCTGTACTTTTCAGAAACTCAATAAGGCGCTTTAAATGCGTGTCTAGCTGAGTAATCAAGCCCATAT
This sequence comes from Marinomonas algae, assembly GCF_047525555.1. Lineage (NCBI taxonomy): Bacteria > Pseudomonadati > Pseudomonadota > Gammaproteobacteria > Oceanospirillales > Oceanospirillaceae > Marinomonas > Marinomonas algae. The sequence continues at coordinate 48,933 of NZ_JBLIXK010000008.1, forward strand.
AGGTTGGCACGACGCGTTCGCGGACTTCATCCCGAGAAAAAGCGACGGACTCTTTATGACCCATAAAAGCCTCAATAACAGGATGAAGGTTTTCTTTTTCGGCTTCAGTCGCATTGCGCGGCAGTATATCGTTGATGCTGTACATACTGTTATAAGGGGCAGGCGCGATGTAAGGCCAGTGCGGTTTAATGTAGCTCAGGTGTAAGCACCAAGGAGCGCCTTTTGATTCTTGAATAAAGTCCATTGCTCTATTCGTTGTGAAAGCCGTTTCAGAATGTTCTTCTTTCACCCTAGCGGACAAATGAGCATTGCGCATGTACCAGCCGCTTTGAATTTCACCCTGCTCATCTTCGCCCGAATTAGCGTATTCGTGCCATGGATTGTGCCCTTCATAACCGAGTTTTCGGAGGAAATTATTATATCCAAGGTCAGGTGAGACACTTTGATCTGGGTGTAATCCGTCGTCTCTTTCGTAAGGCTCAAAGCCACATTCACTGACCAACACGCCTCTAGATGAATCAGGATCAACACCAAGACGCTCCATGCCTTCGACATCTTTTCGCATGTGAGTTTTGCCAACCAGTCCAACACGATAGCCATGAGGGCGTAAGTAATCACCAATTGTTTTTTCTGAAATTTTTAATGGCACATTGTTGTAGGTTGCGCCATGTGAGAGTGCGTAACGGCCGGTGTAAAATGACATACGAGAAGGGCCGCAAACGGGAGCTTGGGTGTAGGTCCGCTTAAAGTTGACGCTTTCTTTTGCCAAAGCATCAATAGTGGGCGTTTTAATACTTGGGTGTCCATTACAGCCAAGATAATCGGCTCGTAATTGATCTGCCATGATAAATAGAATGTTCGGTTTTTCAGCCATGATGTTTCAGCCTCTTATTATTTTAATGAGTTTTCTTGTCTTCAGAACACAAGAAACAATGCTGCTGATGAAATCCAATGACTTAGATCGATCAGTAATAAGCTATTAGTGGTCATGGTATGGGTAATTTAGATAAATAAATTATGGGGTTTCACTAGGTGAAATAGAGTGGTTGAAAAAGCTTTATGACGGCAAACGATCTGATATCTGTTTGGCTGCCAGCTGTAAGCGAGGCAGAAAAAGGGAGCGTATTTTTGACGCTTCAACATTTCCTTCTGGCCAAGCAACCGTTAAAGATGCAACGACTTTTTCTTGGTGAATAATAGGTACGGCAATCGCTTCTATGCGACGACCATCCGTTGAACCTACACCCCAATAATTGGCTTCCCGCTCTCCAAAACCTTGCGCTTTGGTTTTTTTTAAAAGTTGCTCAAGCCAAACAACATCATGGGCGAGGCGGCCTTCTTTGCCTCCAGCGGCTTTAATTCCTTTGATAATTTCGTCTTGTTCTGCTTTCGAACAAAATGCCAAGTAAGCGCGACCCAAAGCCGAGAAAAGCATCGCAGGCTTAATGCCTATTTGCTCTCTATTAAGAATAAAAGTGGCTTGTGGGCGGCTAGATTCAACGACTCGCATGGTTAAATTGTCTCGTACGGCAATATCTGAGGGCCATTGGAGATCGCGCTGCAAGTCTTTAATAATAGGGGAGGCCAGTTCGGCTAACGCAACAGAAGGCTTTTGTATTTCTTTGACTTGTTGCAGTGAGTAAGACAAGCGATATTGTGAATCGCCTAAAGACCGATAGACCCAGCCCGCTTCTTGCAGAGTTTTGAGTATACGTAAAAGAGTGGCTTTGCTAATGCCCGTTTCGTGATGAAGATTCGCCAATGACATCGGAGACTTATCTCTAAGCTTGTCTAGAACTTGAATGCCTCTTGCTAGAGCTTCGATTGACTTCACCATGCTATGTCCCTTTATTTATTTTTATTAGGAGTCATTGAGTTTTCTCAACGTACTTTTCAGCTTTAATCCATAAGATAACTGAAAGTTTCACCAAGTGAAATGCTAAAAACGTATTCGTATTTTGAGCTATAGAATCTTTTCCATTGTTAGAACGTAACCGTTACGTAAAGGAAAAATAATTATGACTCAACTTAACGAAACGCACGATCCTAGTCTTACGAGTTGGGTGCTCAGCGCCAACGAAGATGCCTGTGATTTCCCAATTCAAAATTTACCTTTTGCGGTATTTCGTCGACGAGAGAGTGACGAAGCCTTCCGTGGTGGCGTCGCCATTGGCGATCAAGTCGTTGACCTATCGGCAGCACAGATAAGCGGCGTTTTTTCTGGCTTAGCAGAGCGTGCGGCAAAAGCCTGCTCTCAGGCAACATTAAATGAGTTTATGGAAATGGGGACAGAAGCTTGGTCTGCTTTACGTCTTGCCCTATCGAAAGCGTTACGTGAGGGTGCTGAAGCACAAAATACCCTCGAAAACTGCCTTATTCCACAGGCAGATGTAGAGTTCACCGTGCCTTGTAAAATCGGTGATTACACGGACTTTTACACTTCGATTCATCATGCCACAACAGTTGGCTCTTTATTTCGCCCGGATAATCCATTATTGCCTAATTATAAATGGGTGCCTATTGGCTACCACGGTCGGGCCTCGTCTATTGGTGTGTCGGGGCAGAATTTCCACCGCCCAATGGGGCAAATCAAAGCTCCGGATGCGTTAGAGCCCATTCTCGCACCTTGTAAACGTTTAGATTACGAGCTGGAAGTAGGTATTTATATCGGTTCTGGTAATGACATGGGAGAGCCTATTTCCATTGATAATGTGGATGAGCATGTTTTTGGATTATGTCTTTTTAATGATTGGTCAGCCCGTGATATTCAAGCCTGGGAATACCAGCCTTTGGGGCCATTTCTCTCGAAGAGTTTTGCTTCCACGGTTTCTCCATGGATTATCACAACCGAAGCTCTGGCACCATTTAGAGCCGAGTGGACTCGCGACAGCACAGACCCTCAGCCGCTCCCTTATTTGGACTCGGAGCATAACCGTGCGAAAGGTGCATACGATATCCAACTTGAAGTGTTGCTTAAGTCAGAAAAAATGCGATCTAAAAATACTCCTGCCGTGAAGTTGTCTGAATCTAGCTTTATTTACTCCTATTGGACGGTTGGGCAAATGCTCGCTCATCACACTGTCAATGGTTGCAACTTACAGCCGGGAGACTTCCTTGGTAGTGGAACACAATCTGGGCCGAACCATGAAGAAGCAGGCTCACTGCTTGAACTTTCTATGGGTGGAAAACAGCCCCTAGAGCTGAAAAACGGAGAAACGAGAACCTTCTTGCAAGATGGTGACTCCGTCATTATGCGAGGCCGTTGTGAAAAAGAAGGCGCTAAAGCGATTGGTTTTGGTGAAGTCGTTGCAACCGTTTTGCCCGCTAAAGGTTAATTTGTTGTAAGAAGCGTTTATCAACAGATGAGCGCTTTGACTCGAAATGAAGTGTCATGATCAGCGCCTTGGCTGCCATGATTCAATTACAAAAATAAAATGACTGAAATTAAGAGAATATAATCATGATAAATATTAAGCAGATTCACCATGTTGCCTACCGCTGCCATGATGCCAAAGAAACCGTGGAGTTCTATCAAAAATACTTAAATATGGATTTTTTGGTGGCCATTGCTGAAGACCGAGTTCCTTCTACAAAAGCACCTGACCCTTATATGCACCTCTTTTTAGATGCAGGGCAAGGCAACATTCTGGCTTTTTTTGAGTTACCTAATTCCCCCAAAATGGGCCGTGATGAGAATACCCCTGAATGGGTTCAACATATCGCTTTTGAAGTGGCTGACCGTGAAGCGCTTATTGCTGCCAAAGAAGAATTAGAAGCCAAAGGGCTTGATGTTCTTGGTGTGACCAATCATGGCATCATTCACTCAATCTACTTCTTTGACCCAAATGGGCACCGTTTAGAATTAACGTATCGTTCAGGTACGCCAGAGCAAATGAAGCAACTAGCAGACGTCGCGCCTCTTATGTTGGAAGAATGGTCGAAAACCAAGAAAGCACCGAAGCATGCAGCCTGGTTACACGAAGAAAATTAAAAACCACAACATGCTATTTGGCGACTTGTCGCGTCTTACCATTCTTGAATACACATTTTAGCCGGAGTTAAGCGGATGATTCTTTATGATTACTGTCGTTCATCGGCAGCTTACAGAGTGAGAATAGCATTAAATCTTAAAGGGTTAGCTTACAGTCAGCTCCCCGTTAACTTGCTGAAAAATGAACAAAAAGGTGAGGCGCATTTGGCTCGTAACCCACAAGGCCTTGTCCCTGCGTTTGAAGATCAAGGAATGCTCTTTAATCAATCTCTTGCTGTCTGTGAGTATTTGGATGAGGCTTACCCAAATACTCACAGATTATTGCCAGATAATATTATTGAAAAAGTCCATGTTCGTGGTCTTGCCCAAGTTATTGCGTGTGATATTCATCCAGTAAACAATTTACGAATACTTAAGTACCTTGTTGGTGAATTTGGAGTGACGGAAGAACAAAAAATCACATGGTATCAACATTGGATTCATGAAGGCTTTCGTGCATTAGAAATTCAACTTTCTGCGTCTGGAAAAGTAGGAGATTATTGTCATGGGGACATGCCATCTTTGGCAGATTTATGTTTGGTACCACAGGTTTTTAATGCTATTCGCTTTAAAACGGATTTAAGCGCATACCCCACTATTGTCCGAATTTACGAAGCCTTAGAAGCGCTGCCAGCATTCAGAAATGCTCACCCATCTTGTCAGCCAGACGCTTAATCTTGCCTTAGTACCTGAATAGCAAATTAAGTGATGGCTGTTTTGGATAGCAGATGAATATGTAAAAAGTAGCTCACTTTGAGCTTTTGCTATTTCTTTTTTGTCATCATAAAGTGATACTTTTTCTGTAATCTAACGTAACAGCTTCGTTATTAAGTCAATAATGTCATTTAAATGGAACAAAAGGGATCACAGTTATGAAACTTAAAGTATTAGCTATATCACTTGGTTTGTCGGCGATCAGCACTGGCGCATTGGCGTTTGATGCTAAGTTAACGGATGCGTTTTGGGACGGCTCAACTGTACCAGCTGCTGAGCAATGTCAAAAATTTGGTGGAATGAGTCCTGCGACGCCAGCTTTGACGCTTAGTAAGTTGCCAAAAGGCACAGACGTCATTGTTATGGAATACAGCGACCGTGACTCTCAAAATATGAATAACGGTGGTCATGGGCAGATCAGCTACACGTTAGCGTCTTCTGCATCGGAAGTAGAAATCCCTTCTGTTTTAGGTCACACATACGCTTTGCCAGCGCCTTTCAAAATGATTGCAGAACACCGTGGTCCAGGTTGGGATAAAGCGGGCGCTTATATGCCACCTTGCTCTGGCGGTAAAGATCACGCGTATTACGTGACGATTAAAGCAATGGACGGCAGCAAAGTCCTTGAGCAAACAGTACTGGAATTGGGTAAGTACTAACTTAATCAGTAAAACGGGGTGTATCGCCCCGTTTTGTCTAATATAAGTCCGTGTGTAAGCAATGGCTCAGAGTTTCTTCACCTACGATACGGCTTAGCTTCTCTATTACTTGCTCACCGAATCCAACCTGACTACCACAGATATAAATTTGAGCACCTTTGTTATTCACCCATTCTCTTACTAAATTTGATTTATTCCCTAATATAGCTTGAACATAGGTTTGATCACTTCGCGACCATGCTTTATCGACATGAGTCAATAGGCCGCTCGCTTGGAAATCTTCGATATCTTTTGCGAAATAGTCATCCAACCGTTTGTCTTGTTCACCAAAAATGAGCCAATGTTCGTTTGTTGAGTTCCATTTTTGTTTTTGTTGCAGAAAGCCACGGAATGGTGCGATGCCTGTTCCGGCTGCAATCATGATGATAGGGTAATCACCGCTCAGTTTGAAGGAGTCATTTTTGCGTAACTGAGCTTTTACAAGATCCCCTTCTTGTAACCTGCATAAGTAGCCAGAGCCATTACCAATAGAGCTATCTAAGCGCTGGTGTTTGCGTACTAATAAATCAACATAGTCATTTTCATAACAGGCAATAGAATATAAACGCTCATGTATTGGAGGCAATAAGTCGACTAGTTCTTGTGGTGTTTTCGCTGACTCCTGACACCAATCAAGTTGAATGAGAGCCTCCGCTAATGACATCGAAGTATTTTGTTGTTGTACTGTTTCTGTTCCAGACCAGCCATGAACGGATAAACGTTCTTGAATAATGTCGGTAGATATTTCTGGGTATATTGCGACTAAATCTCCTGCGTCATATTCTATTCCGTTACTTTGTAACCGAATAAAGTGTGCCGCACGGTCATGCTTTGGAGTATTTAGGTGTTGGTTTTCGCAAACGGTAAAGTCGATAGTATCTCTTTTGATTTGACTGCTTTTTATTGCTAATAAATGACAAACTTGTTCCCACCAGTGATTTACTGAACCCATATCCATCTTATCGACTTCTTGAGTTGGTAATTCTTGTTTAAGGCCTTGTTGTTTTAATAATGTTGATAAAGCGTGGCCGAACGCACAAAAGGTTTTATACGTTTTGTCGCCTAGAGCCAATACACTAAATCTCGGAAGAGGAGAGTTTAGAGGCCATTCTGTAGTGCGTAGTTTTTTAATAAAGCTTTGTGCGCTATCTGGTGGGGCGCCATCACCATAAGTGCTGACTATAAAAAATACACGCTGATATTGAGCTAACTGACTGATCTCTAAGCTTGAGGTGCAGCGCACTTCAAATAAAGAATTAGCCATTTTTTGTAATTGGTAGGCGAGCTTTTGGCCTCCACCTGTTTGGCTAGCGTAAGCTAAAAGTGTTGTTTTTTGTGAGGAAGGGCTTTCCTTTGAAGGGCAAGGTAGCCAAGAAGAAAAACGGCTAGATAGTGTATGTTTGAGGCTCCACGTAACAAAACATAAAGAAGAGAGAGCCAAAGCTGCCCAGAATGCTCCGTTTAATACCCGAACCTCTGAGGAGGATAAAAAGTGCAGCACAGCGTTATCGTGTGAAAGAAAGTATCCAGTCTTATCTGAGTAATATAACTCATAGTCTAAGAGGTACATCTCGTGAGAGATAAGTAACGCCTCTGACTCTAAATCAAGTATAGGTTCAGAGAAAATCACAGACGTCATGGCGTAAGTCATTATAAAAATAATGATGGCCAAAACGCTATAAGCTGATCGTGAGGTAAAAAAAGCCAAAGTAAAAATACATTACCTCCTTAATTTAGAGTAAAACTGCATATAAAAAATATAACGAGAATCGTTATCATTATATTGCATGGCGATGCAGTTAGCGATTATCATTGGTAATAATTATTCACTACTTTTCCTAGCTTCCTCCATTTTATCGACAATAGAAATGCATGACTTCAATGACAACATTTAATCGCTGGGTACGTTGGGTACATATTTATAGTGCTGCACCTATATTGCTTCTTATGTTGTTTTTCGCCATAACGGGTTTTTTTCTAAATCATGTTGGTTGGTCTGTAGGGAAGACACAAGCGTCAGATCAAACAGTATTAATACCAGAGTCACTGATGGAACTAGATTGGGAGCAAGCTCCAAATGCTACTGCACTGATGATGTTTCATTGGCTTGACCAAAGTCATCAAGTTCGAGGAGTTGAGCTGTCGTTTGAGTGGGAAATAGAAGAGCAGTTGTTTCTACTTTATCTAGACGGGCCTCAGGGAAACTATGTTGTTGAGGCTTATCGAGATGAGGCTTCAGCAGACATTTATAAGCGTCAATTTCCTGTGTTGGAAATGCTGAACAACCTTCATAGAGGAAAACATGTAAGTGGTTTATGGATTCTTTTGTCAGACATCGCTGCGTTTTTTATGGTGCTTTTTTGTCTGTCGGGAAGCTGGTTGTTAGTGATTAATACATTGCAGCGTCGTCAGAGTCTCAGTTGGGTGGGGATTGGCGCAGCTGTCATGATATTGACTATTTACTTGATGCATTAAGGAGAAACTAATGCGTGTTTTATTGTCTTCCTATGTTCTAGCGATCAGTTTAGGAATGTCATCTGTTACTTCAGCGGCTAATGTCGAAGTGGCATTTGAAATTCCTCGAATTGATACTGAAAGATATGTCTTTCCTTATGTCGCTATTTGGGCTGAAAACGGAAGAGAGTCAAAGCCTCTTTTAGTTTGGCACCTACAAAAGAAAGAGGATGAGTGGTTGTCAGACTTGCGTCGTTGGTGGCGGAAAATTGGTCGTTATGATGATCATGTCGACAGTATGACAGGTGCAACTAAAGGTCCTGGACACTATACGGAATCCTTCGAAATTAATGAGTGGGATACATTTAAATTGTATTTAGAGGTATCTCGTCAAGATGGCGGACACTCTTTAGTGAATACAGAAATAAACACCACAGACTCAATACATCACTACCATATTCCAGCTGAAGCTGAGATCGGTAATGTCTCAGTGACTATAACGAATTAAATTTAAGTAAAAGGAAATAATATGTTAAAAGCGTCTCTTTGTGCATTGATCATCGTTACTGCAAGTAGTAGCTTCGCACATGATCTTATGATTCTACCTGCAAAATCGATCGTAACGAAAGCTCCTGATAAAATCGCAGTAGATGTAACGGCAACACATGGCGTTTATCGCTTAGATAAACCTGTTACGCCAAATAATATTTCTGTATATGGCCCTGATGGGGAGAAAATTCGTAATATTGGCACGATTATCAAAAGTGCTACTCGAACCTCATTTGATTTAGCTGTTGATAGTGATGGGACATATAAAATACTTTATAGCTACCCCGAGAGCAGCTATACAACGACTTATACTATTGGTGCTCGCAATACGAAAAAACGCGAACGCTTGAGTAAGAGTCAGCTAGAAGGTGTTATTCCTAAAGACGCTAAAAATATCGAAACAGTAAAATCAACTCGTTATGCAATGTCCTTTGTGACTGCAAAAACACCAACATTTGAGCCTTTAGAGCCTACTAATACAGATTTTGAAATTATTCCTGTCACTCATCCTGCTGATTACGTAAATGGTGAAGAAATTGCTTTCAAAGCATTGGTGGACGGGAAAGTTGTACCCGGTGTGTCTGTTGAAATTAGAGCAGAAGCTGGACTATATAATAGTGACTTAGAAACTATCTCTTTATCCACAGATAAAGAGGGTGTTGCCTCTCTAATAATGGAGAATGCAGGGCGTTATGCTGCTGTGTTTAGTTACGAGTCAGGCAGTCAGGATCCAGAAGCAGATAAAGAGAAATACGTTGTATTTTATACTTTTGAAGTGGTGAACGAATAATGTTTACACCCTCCCTTTCAATAAAGCGCACATTATTGACAGGTAGTGTTTTGGCTTTGCTTTCGAGCAAAGCCTTGGCGCATTACCCAACGTTAGACTGCATCATGCTTGATCAGAATATTCAATGTGTTGCTGGTTACAGTGACGGTTCTGTTGCTTTTAATGAGGCTGTTCAAGTTCTCACCTATGATGATGTTCTTATTGTAACTCACACAACAAATGATGACGGGGAAGTCGTCATTATTCCGCCAAAGGGAGAATATTACATAGTATTCAACCCTGGTCATGAAGAGCCCGCCGAGTTTGATTATGCCGAGTTCTAACCCATCAGGCGCTATGGATATTGAGATTGTTTCGCCAGTAGATGGGCGAGGAGAAACTTATTCTTTCTTAGGTATTTGCATCGGTACACTTGTACTGGCTGGTGGTCTGTTGTCAATGCTATATGATCCAACGCATATGGAATTATCAGAGCTCCCAAATTCACACAGTAATTTAGCTACTCAAGTAAGTAATGCGCTTGAAGAAATCACGTTACTGGTTGAGGTGGGGGCGATCGAAGCACCTTACGACCTTCATAAGTTACCTCTGCCAACACTAGGTAACACTTCTTTTGTCCAGCATGATGAGCATTGTTTTACGTTACTTCATGAAGGTGTTCTTTTTTCAGTAGAGCATGAGCAAGCAGACTGGCACGCTCAGTGGGCTAAAAGCGACAAGATAAGTGATTGTCATGCAACCCTAGAATGGCATGAACTTACTTTATAATTAAAATCAAAAGGTCTTCAAATGAAATTCTTACTAATGGGGGTGTGTCTAATATTTAGTATTAGCTCCCATGCCCAAACACGGTTGCAAATAGGTGTCACTCTTCACCCTTATTATGCTTATGTAGCGAATGTTATTGGTGATAGAGCGGATGTTTTACCACTTATTGAGAGCGGTTTTAACCCTCATAACTATCAACTTAACCCTGTTGATATTGATCGTCTTAACCAGCTAGATGTGCTTGTTGTAAATGGGATAGGGCATGACTTGTTTGCTACAGAAACAGTTGATCGTTTGCATCCAGAAGGCCTTACTGTGATTTATGCAAACAAAGATGTTCCTTTAATTGGTCATGGTGAAAAGGTTAACCCTCATACTTTTGTGTCTATAGATGCGGCAATTCGCCAGGTATATACCATTGCTAAAGGGTTGGGCGAATTAGATCCAGAGAATAAAACCTACTATTTACGTAATGCGCTTACTTATGCAAAAACGCTTCGCGGTCTTAAAGCGCCAGTACAAAAAGCACTATTAAATAAGGATGTAGGGTCATTGCGTATTGCGAGTACTCATGGATCCTATGCTTACTTATTACAAGAATTTGGCTTAACTGTTTCTGCGGTTATAGAGCCTGCTCATGGCGTTTCTCCAAGTGCCTCACAACTTGAAGAGACAATACAGACCATTCGCAAACTTAATATTGATGTGTTGTTTACTGAGTTAAACATGGAAAACAAATATGTCGATCTGATTGAAAATGAAACAGGTATTAAAATCTATTATTTTAGTCATATGACTTATGGCACATACAGTAAAGATATGGTTGAGCAAGAAATGCGTCACAATCTCAACAAGCTTGCAGAGGCGCTAAAGCGATGAATGGACCAAGTCTTTTATTGGAAAATGTTGCTTTTTATATACAAAACCAACCATTGCTGGCGACATCATCAGCGCAATTTTATGGTGGTGGTTGGCATGGTATTGCGGGCCCGAATGGTGGAGGAAAAAGTACCTTACTGAAAGCTGTTGCTGGGTTACTTAATCATAAAGGCAAGATTGCTCTACACTGGCCAAATAGTCGAGGAAATATCGGATATATGCCTCAACTAGCTCCATTTGATGCTTCTTTACCAATTACATCTTCTGATTTTATTCGTCTTCATACCAATCGTCAGCCTGTTTGGCAGCGCTATAAAAAAGACTCCAAAGTTGAAGCGGCTATAGAAAAAGTTGGTATTCGATCTCTACTCTCAAAGCGCGTAGGGACGTTGTCGACAGGTGAGCGACAACGTGTGCTGTTAGCCTGTGCGTTATTAAATGAGCCAGATATTCTTTTATTGGATGAGCCTATGGCAGGAGTCGACAAGCAAGGGCGAGAGCAAATAATTCAACTGCTTGGTGACTTTAAAGCGTCAGGTGGAACTCTGATCATGGTTGAGCATGATTGGCAAATTATTCAAGAATGTTGTGACACCTTAGCTTGGGTGGATGGTGCGCTTATAGATCAAGATATACCCAATAGTATTTTTACTCGCTTTCAAACATCAAACAACCCTATTTATCAGTCTACGGAATCGGAGTTAGAACATGTTGGATAATCTGCATTCCTGGTTTCAAGTTGGTGTAGAGGCTGGGTTATTACCTGGGATTTTTAGTTATGGTTTTGTTGTTAATGCTTTTATAGCTTGTTTAATGATTGGGCCTTTACTTGGCGCATTAGGGACGCTTGTCGTTGTAAAACGATTGGCTTTTCTATCTGAAGCAGTAGGGCACAGTGCTTTAACAGGAGTTTCTATTGGTATTTTGATGGGAGAGCCTGTCACTGAGCCATGGATAAGCTTGTTTGCTTTCTCTATCTTGTTTGCTCTCACTTTACAGTGGGTTCGTGGGCGTACAACTGTACCTTATGATGCATTAATAGGAGTATTTCTTGCCTTTGCTCTTGCGCTTGGTGCTGCTCTATTAATGTTTGTTGCGAAGAAAATTAACGCTCATTTGGTCGAGCAGGTTCTATTTGGGTCTATCTTAACTGCCTCTGCATACGACTTGGTAATTTTAAGTGTTATTAGTTTGGTTGTGTTAACTCTTGCATTTACTTCTAGTAATCAGGCATTTCTTAATGCATTGAGTCCGGATATCGCTCAATCTAGGCGCATCCGAGTTACTTTGCATGATTATGGTTTTGTGCTTTTAATTGCGCTTATCACTGTTGCTGCGGTTAAGATTATTGGGGCAATTCTTGTAGGAGCTTTATTGCTGATTCCAGCAGCCAGTGCGCGCCTAGTTGCATCTGATTTACGGAGTATGGTTGGTTATTCAATGTTCATAGCTACCACAAGTGCTTTGACTGGTGTTTTACTTCCAATGCAAATGAAGTGGGCTATTGGCACTGGCCCCGCAATTATTCTAGCGGCCTGCCTGTGGTTTGTTTTGGCTATTTGTATTTATTCACTTCGTAAACGGAGTACTGCAGTATGCGCTTAAGTTTCGTATTAATCAGCGTTCTTTTTTTTGTGACTAACGCCTTTGCTGCTAATGTCGTTACAGTTACGCCTATTGCGGATAGCATGACCAGGGCTTTATTGGCTGATACACCTGTAAGCGTGACGTATTTACCACCAAAAAGGTTACCGATAAACCGTATCCCTAGCTGGCTAAGTAAACATAGATCCGACCCTTTAGAAGCGTTTGACGCTATTGTTAACATCAGTTCTATGCGACCAGAGCTTTCTTTTTATACCTCAATACGAAGTGGAAACATCCACACAGTACCGATTGATATTGCGGAAGCTCTTTTACCAGGAGGAGAGCGTGTCGCAGTACAAGAACCTGATGAGTATTTCTGGCTAAATTCTAATAACGCTTTATTGATGTTAGGTATTTTAAAGCGCGACTTGTCTCTGCTCTGGCCTGAGTATGCATCGAAAATAGCCTATCAACATCAAATTTTAGGACAAACTTTGCGTCAAATTACGTTAGATATTGACGATGTTTTACTTGAGTCCAATTATGAGGCGATCGTAAACAGGAATAAAAGCACTCAACCTTTTACTAAAGGGCTACTGCTTCCCGTGTTTACAGAGCAGGATTCTATTGATTTAGCTTCGCTTAATATATTAATAATCAGTGGGCAAGGAAAATCCAATCAATGGATGGTGGATGACTTTTCTCGCTATAGTGATACGGGCTTTATTGATCGCTGGAAAAGTACTTTGAATAATTTGAAAGCACTGAAATAGCTTTTCATAATGACGTTATTGCAGTGAAGGCTTAGATTGCTTGGTAGATAATAGTCTGATCTTTTCCCTGTTTCTTCGCCACGTACAAGGCTTTATCTGCGTTGTTTAAACAGGTATCTAAGTCTGACTCTTGAGTATTTATTTCGCACAGACCAATACTAACTGTTAGGTTGAGTGCTTTATGCTCTTCTGTGGAGAACGGAGTTTTCAAGGCGTCATGTATATTCTGGCTTAATTCGAGAGCCTGACTCTGTGTGGTATTAGGCATGAAGATGACAAATTCCTCACCACCATAACGGGCAACAATGTCGTTTTTTCGGCTGGTTTCTTTTAATACATTTGCTGTGGCAATGATGGCTTTATCACCAAAGGCGTGGCCATAGGTGTCGTTAATGTTCTTAAAAAAGTCGATATCTATAATGGCGACGTAGCTGCTCGTTTTTAAGCTTTTTGTTTTACTAATCAGACTTCTAACTTGTTGGTTAAAGTAACCTCGGTTGAAAAGCTGAGTCATAGAATCCGTCGTTGCTTGGATTTTTAATTGCTCTTGAGAGGCTTTTATCGCTTCTAATTTGCGAATGCGGTACGCAATGATAAAAGCCAACACCAAACCTTCTAAGAGAATGCCGATACCAACGCCGTGACTATTGATATAGGTAAAGTCAGCGCGGCCACTATAGAAGAGTAGGGCTTTCACACTAAAGATAAGAAACAAGCTGTGCCCTAATAAGAAGAACGGGGCAATAGGATGGCGGCGTATGATCATGGAAACAGAAACCGCGAGACTGACCACCATCATAATGGCCGCCAGCATATTTGAATGCTTCAGCGAAGTGATGATATCGACCGCACCATACATAAAGTTGAGGGTGATTAAGGTGGCGGTAATCGCTAGTGCTTTGTGTTCTATCGGGTACTTTTTCTTGGTTTCAAAAATTTCCATCATGAATAAAAGTAAGAACACGGGCATGGCACCTAACGATATATGCCAGTTAACCGTGATGCTTCCGTACACTTCAAATAGATCCGCAAGTAAGCCGTAAGATAAGGCGGCCCAGAAGCCACCACTGATCAAATATAAAGCGTAAAACAAATGTTCTCTTTGCGCTGAGAAAGCAAACAAACTTAGGTTATAAACGACCAGCGCCAAGAGCATTCCGATCAGAATAGCGATCTCTGTAAATTGCCCTAAGAGAACACGTCGAGATTGCTCTTCACCATATAAATTTAAGGCAAACCATTGATGGGAAAAGGAAACGCTTTTTACATAAAGTGTGGTGTGTTGCTGTGGTAAGAGTGAAATGTCGTAGGCTGCGCTGCCTTTGAACATCCAAATTAAACTGTCTTTATCATCCATATCCATGCTTTGGGAGCGGATCAGCTTGCCTTCTACAATCTGATGTAAAGCAATGGATTTGTTGTGGTAAGCGTAAGGGTGATGTAGGAAGACTGGAATCGCGTCATTTGAGTCATTATAAAGCGCTATCTTCGCCCAAGTTGTTTTTGCGGATGTGCCCAAAGAAACGGTGTTTGGAGAAAGAGAGAATTCCTGTTGCTGAACTTCTTGCAGTGTCATTTCTTCGGATTGGTCGACAAAATACCCCATTTGGTATTCTTCGAGCGTGAAATCAGGTGAGGAAATAGTAACAGTAGGAACCTCTGCGATAGCGAGGCAGGAAACCATCAATAAACAAAGAATAAGACATACTTGTCGTAGAGAATAAAAGCAAAAAGCCATTTTAAATTGTCTTCCAGTACAAAGGGCTAAAGGTAGCCTAATTTCAATGTTTTCGCTACATTTAGGTCGTTTTTAGCCTCTTTTGCTGTGGAATACTTTTACTTAATAGCTTCCTCTTCTTGTTTTGGCTTTGATAGTGCATCTAACCAATGCCCAATCATGTAAATCACAGCCAGAGCAATAAATAGCTCAACCGCTCGTAAAGAGATCGAGTTTAGGCCGAAGTTGTTGCCGTATTGTGCGATATAGAGTTGGTAGGGAATCAAAAATCCCATCAAAGCGTCGGCATGAATGGCTCGGTCTTCTACAGCAGAATGATGTGTCCAAAAAATCATTAGAAAAATCAGCAATGAAGAGATGATGAAGTAAGAGAAGATATTTACCTCTGTTCCTGAATAAAACAAAGACATCAAGACAGCCAAGCTACAGCCACCGATTTGTGTCAGCATTTTTTCTCTGGAATGGCTCTTCATTTGGTCGTGAGAAGGTTGCATCGCAGAGGTAACCAATGGCACGAGACAAAACACCG
Source organism: Marinomonas algae (assembly GCF_047525555.1). Taxonomy (NCBI): domain Bacteria; kingdom Pseudomonadati; phylum Pseudomonadota; class Gammaproteobacteria; order Oceanospirillales; family Oceanospirillaceae; genus Marinomonas; species Marinomonas algae. The sequence continues at coordinate 64,442 of NZ_JBLIXK010000008.1, forward strand.
CGCTGGTAACTTCGTTGATCATGATGAAGGCCAATCCACCACCGACCAAGATCAGCAGCTTCAATCTATCTATGCCAGTGACTTCTTGGAATACCACTGTTGGCATGACAGGTTTGGCTTTGACCGGCATGACATGGTTTATAAAACTGGTCACCAAAACCGCTACGCCAGCACTGATCATCATGTCCCAGAAAAAGCCAACAATAGCGGAATTGTATGTTGTGCTGTTTTGGTATGTGGTGATGAAGATAATCATAAACAAAGGCAGAGTCGCCATTGTGATACGAATATTATTGTTTGCTCGGCGACGTACCGAATCGAAAAACACGATGCAGCAAGTCCAAATAATAAAAGGGTGGCCTGCAAATAGCTGATTCACAATGACGGCGACAAAAGTAATAAACAACGACGGCAGCAAAGGTTTGAGCAAATCTACTATGTGTTTTGAGAAGCTGAAGTTTGCCAGCACGATGGCAAACAGCACCATATACACACTAACTGTCATGTGAAGCACCTTACTCAACATAAGGCAGAGCACGACAATAAGGGTTTTACGTATGATCTCGTACATTAGTAAAGGTATCTCATCCAGCTCAAGATCGTCATCCAAATGTCAGAGACATGACCTTCGTCATCCATCATGACACTGGCTCGACTGCCTGCGATGATGTGTTCAGGAGCTTCATCAAGCTGAATGCGCACACGGGCTTTTTGCTGGGCACGAATCCAGCGGCTTTCATCTGTGACTTGTGCGAGTTGGCTTGAATCTGCAACGCCAGACAAGATAGCGGAGTCGATGGCAAAAATATGGCCGGAATAGACTTCATTGGGTTGTGCATCAAACACCACGTTTACGGCTTTATTCTCTCTTAACGCTGGCAAGCCTTTTTCTGTGAAGTCGGCATCAAGCCATAGGTTGTCTTCATCGATAAGATGCAAAACAGGAGAGCTAGTGCTGATACGCATTCCCACTCGATAAGCGAGGTTTGTCACCACACCGGATTGTTTGGCGACAACTAAAGTGTGATCTAAGTTTCGTTGCGCTGTTTCTGCATCGGATTGAGTGGATAGTAAAGCGGCTTTCGCACTTTGATCTGCCGCTTCGGCTTCATCTAAAGACTCTTTGCTAACGGATTTGGATTGATACAAAGACTTTACGCGATTGAGGTGGCTTTGTGTTTGCTGCCACTGGCTTTCAGCTTGCATCACACTGGCTTGCGCTTTCTTCTGGGCAATCTTGTAGTCGGTCGGATCGATTCTTAATAAAGGTGTACCAAGAGTAACGGTTTGGCCTTCTGTCACCATGATGTCACTGATGTAACCTTGTACTTCGGGAACCACTTCAATGGCAGAGGTTTTCACTGTCGCTTGAGTCGTGAAAGGAATGGCGTTGTCACTAATGATTAAAAAAGCACTGAATGCGATAGCAAGAATTAGAACAATGGTCGTGAAGAGGGCGTAAATATCTCGTTTCATAATCTCTGGTTTAACGTCTTTGTGTTCGTTGGCTCGCGGATAAAATCGTCGGGCGAGTATGGAGAAAGGATCTTAAGGGAGGTTGGCCATCAATAGGTAACAATGGTATTTTCTATAGGGTATAAATAAATTTATGGCCTCTTATGTCTTTATCCAGAATGCGCACTTTTATCGAGGTGTATCGCCAACGTTCCATTAGCAGCGCGGCACGCTCTTTGAACCTAACTCAACCGGCTGTATCCCAGCATATATCAGGGCTTGAAGTCGTTATCGGTCGTCCGCTTTTTGAGCGTTCCCCAAGTGGCGTGAAGCCAACTTCCGCTGCAGATGAATTGGCGGCAGACATAGGCGACAAACTGGATGTCGCCGAGGCAGCGTTATCGTCAGCCAGAGCGCGTTCAATGGACATTGAAGGCGTGCTGCAAATTGTTGGTTATGGCGGATTTCTAGAGGAAATCTTGAGCGAGCAGCTTTTGCCCTTGCTGGAGTCTGGAATAAAAGTGCGTTTGCATACAGGCAATAATGATTTGATCACCAGTTTGCTTCTAGAAGGCCATTGCGATTTAGGCGTGTCAGCTCAGCCTGTGTTCGATACTCGCTTAAAAAGCGAAGTTATTTTTACCAATAAAGTGTTGCCGGTTGCTTCTCCAAGTGTGGCGGAAAGGTTGCTGGCTGCTGAAAAGTATGATGAGGCGATTCGCTCGGAACCTTTGTTGGCTTATAACTTAGAGCTGTCTTTGATCGACCATTGGCTGGTGAAAAACCGCATCAGTGTCGAAGGGCTTGTGCCTGCCATGGTAAGTCAAGATCTACGCTCTCAACGGAAGTTATTAGTAAAAGGTTTTGGTTGGTCTGTGATGCCTGAATTTCTCTGTCGAGAGCAGATCGCCAAAGGTGAGTTAGTTGAATTACCTTCACCTATTGGCACGCGAGAGATCCAATATTACTTGCTTTGGTTGCCGAGTGCTCTGCGCCAAGCGCGAGTCGCTCACGCTCGACAGAGCTTGTTGAGTCAACTGGGTTATGATGCAGGGTCTTGATAAAACTCGACTCTATTTCGGCCATTATGTTTGGCATTCAACAAGGCATTATCCGCTTGTTTTAAAGTGGTTTCGTAATCGTCCAGTTGAGTGCCGCCAGCCACACCAATACTCGCGGTAATTTTTATGCCTTTTTCGATGTGATCATAGTTGTTTTGTTCAATGCGTTTATGAACATTATCGAAGAATTGTTTTGGATTATCGCCCAAGTAAAGCATGGTGAACTCTTCTCCTCCCCAGCGAGCCACATGATCTTTACTGGTCGCTAGTTCATTTAGAATATTCGCAAAGCAAATTAGCGCCTTATCACCCACTAAGTGAGAGTATTGGTCATTAATATTCTTGAAGTAGTCTATGTCTAAAATCGCCAAATACAGGGCTTGTTTGTCTGCTTTGGCCGTTTCGTAAAGCCTTTTTAAATTCGCATCGAAGGCTCGACGATTTGCCAATCCTGTTAAAGCATCTTCTTTGGAGAGCGCTTCAAACATCTTAGATTGTAAACGCAGAGTTCTAGTTTGTTCTTCCACTTGCTCTTTTAGTCTTAGCTCACTCTTTTTAAGAATATTCACTCGCCAAACAATGATAGATCCGATAAGGAGGATAATGGATAAAAAGGTGATGCCTATAATGTCTTTGCGTTGCCAGAGTAAAGGTTCTAACGTGAACTCATACAAGAGAACGCTCTTGTTCCATTCACCGTATGGGTAGCGAACACTGACGTAAAACTGATAATGACCAGGAGGAAGGTTGGTGTAGTCTGCGGTCGCCTGGTTGCCGCGATACACCCATTCATCATCAAAACCTTCTAGTTTAGTACGATATTGCAGACGCTGAGACATAATGTAGCTCAAGCCTACATATGCAATGGAAACTCGGTTCGTGCCTGCCGGGGCAATAACGATGTCTTCTGGGTTGATGTCACGTAAGTCGAAACTCACTGATTCTAGTATTAAAGGTAAGGGCGTACTATCTTGCAAAGCTAGACTTTCTGGCTGGATAGAAGCTACACCATCTGCGGTGGCAAAGTGTATTTTTCCGTTATGAGCTTTAATAGCTGCTGGGGTAGATCCACCATTCGCTTGGCTGCTCGCCATACCGTCATTTTCATTATAATGCTCAAAGTGAATACTTGTTTGGTGCCCGTCAGCAACAGAGTGTGCATCTTGGTAGCCAATTCTCCAAATGCCTCTATTACTAGATAGCCAAAAGTGTTCCTGATTGTCTTTTACTATTTGAAAAAATTTATCAATCAATAAACCTTGAGGCCTTCCGATAAGAGCAAGACTTTTATCAGATTGCCTATATCTAATGACCCCTCGATCACTCACTAGCCAGACATAGCCTGGTTCGATATAGAAGCCGAATACATATTGAGCATCTTCTTGCGAGCTTAAATCCAGAGGATGGAATTGATTGTTTTTCCAATAGCCAGCTCCTAAACCCGTACCAACCCATATTTGACCTAGCTCGTCTTCCGCTAATGCCATGACATAATTGTCGTATAAACCATCAGTGAGTTTGGTTATATGTTGTAATTGTCCATCTGGTGATTTTTTTACGATACCTAAAGTAGTGCCAATCCAAAGGTTATCATTGCTGTCTTCTAAAATGGCTCTGACTTGGTTGATAGGGAGACCTGATTTATCGTCTAGCTCTTTTTTCAGGACACCGTTCTGCCAACTAAAGAGGCCTTTTTGATAAGTGCCGACCCAAGCTCCACCACCTTTTTTCTTCGCTAGACTTAATGTTGATAGCGCTTCTACGGAATTGAAGCGAGTATTGACATGGCCGTCTTCTATGACAGATAAACCACTATTTGTGCCTATTAATAATCGATCGTCTTCGATTTCGAGTACCGTTCTTACATAACCACCAACTAAACCATCATACTTATTTGTTGTATTAAAGAGTGACTTTCTTAATCGAATAACCCCGCCATTGGTGCCGATCCAAATACTGTGTTCTATGTCTTCGAACCAAGACAAAACACGGTTATGTGGTAAGCCATCTTTTACGTCAATAAACTCTAACTCGCCATTATTTAAACGAGCGACGCCTTTGTTGATGGTGCCAAACCAATAGGAACCATTGTGGTCTTGTTCAACCACAGTGATTTTTTGGTTACTAAGTTCACTAGAAAAAGAATGAAAAGACTCACCGTCCCAACGCCATGCTCCGTTCTCTGCACCAATTAAGATGTCACCATTATTGCCAGTTGATATATATGTAGCGTGTTTGAAATGATTGGTAGAGATCTGATCTGCGGATGTCGGTGTTAGTTTATAAAGCCCATCGGCTGTACCTGCGTAAATGCCGTCATTATTTTTTGTTAAACGATAAGCACTAGAATCTTTAATTAGCCATTTATCTTTTCCATATTGCCCTTCTTTGATAAAAGGGCGAAAGATCACACCTAAGCTTTCAATGGCAATCCATAAGTTCTTATTTTGGTCAACAAGAACATGGTTGATTAGCCCAGACACGCTTGTATTAGGCCGCCAGGTTTTTCCTTGTCGTGTCACTAAACTTCCACGAGCACCACCAACCCAAAGTTGATTATTTGCATCAGCAGCTAATGTTTTTATGCCCGAGTCTTGTATATGTGTTTGCTCATTGCGGTCAAATAAAGCAAAGCTTCGGCCATTATAACGAGCGACACCTTCCCATGTTGCGAACCAAAGGTAGCCATCTTCTGTTTGAGCTATGGCGCTGATGCTGTTGTGAGGTAATCCATCGTGAGAAGTCCAAAGATCGACAAAATACGCAGACAGAGGGTCTTCATGCGCATAAGACAGAGGAACACAAAAAAGGAGTAAGCTGAAAAATAGTCTTTGGAACATTTTCATTAACCGATGAGAATCCCTGAAAAATAGATAGCGAGCGTCATGCTTTTATATACTAACTGTTCAAAACTCATAAAGTGGATGAATTTTAAACAATCATGCCTGATTTTAGACCGAAACGATAGTTACTAAAACAAAGCTTATCTTCTTAACTTTATTCGTACTTATCTGAATCTGCAATTTTTTACTTATATAATATTGAGATTGTCTCAGTATATAGAGAAACCGAATACAAGAGCCGTTGTTCTTTTGTTTTAATATTAAAAATGACCGAGTGCAGGATTTACTATGAAGCAAAAGATAGCCTTGATAATTGGCTCAACTGGATTGGTGGGTAAGCAGCTGACGCAACAGCTTTTACTTGATGAGAAATATCAGACTGTTCATATTTTTGTACGTCGAGAAATCGCGGCTGATACATATCAAGACCCAAAAAATAAGCTGCAAATACATCTGGTTGACTTCGACGATATTGCTCAATGGCAAAGCTTGTTGCACGGCGATGAGCTTTTTTGTTGCATAGGCACAACACTCAAACAGGCTGGCAGTAAGTCTGCGCAGCGCAAAGTGGACCTTGAAATACCAACAGAGATGGCTCAATACGCCAACCAAAATGGCGTACACAAAGTCGCATTAATCTCCTCTGCTGGCGCCAATCCTGAATCGGCTTCCTTCTATCTGCGCTTGAAAGGCCAACTAGAACAAAATCTACAAGCCTTGAATTGGAAACAGATAGCCATTGTTCGCCCTTCTTTCCTTGAAGGTAAACGCGACAACCTTAGATTCGGTGAACAACTCGCCATTTCTTTGTACTCAGTATTGAAGTACATCCCCATCATAAAACGCTATCGACCAATCAAAGCAGAACAAGTTGCAAAACGCATGCGAGAACTGCTCAGCTGTGAACAAGCTGAGATTCTAGTTATTGAAGAGCTTGAGCAATTGTTTTAGAAGGGAGTTTTTACTCAATATTCTGAATCTGTTCCCTCATTTGTTCGATCAATACTTTCAATTCCACGGCGCTTTGTGTGGTTTCCACGACGATGGATTTAGACGATAGGGTGTTGGCTTCGCGGTTGAGTTCTTGCATTAAGAAGTCGAGGCGGCGGCCGACTGGGCCTTTTTGTTGTAGCTGTCGGCGGACTTCTTTGGTATGAGTCGCTAGACGATCCAGTTCTTCGGCCACGTCGGCTTTTTGTGCCAGTAAGACGATTTCGGCTTCCACGCGCATTGGGTCGAGTTCCACTTTTGCGGCTTCCAATTTGTCTTGTAAGTTGGCTTTTTGCGCGGCGATGATCTCAGGCAATTTGGCTTGAACTTCTAAGACAATGGCGTCGATGGCGTCTAGGCGTTGCTCGATGATGTCTTTTAGCTGGACACCTTCTCGCAAACGCATGTCGATCAGTTCATCAACACTCTTTTGGAAGAGGTCTTTCACGGCTTTTTTCATGATTTCTGCGTCTGTGCCTGTGTCACTCAATATGCCAGGCCATTTTAAAATATCGAGTGGATTCGCTGGATCAAGGTCTTTGAACCAAGTGCCTAGAGTGTTGACTGCGTTAGCAAGGGCTTGGGCGTTTTCGGCATTGATGTTTAGGCTGGTGGCGGCTTTGTCTACGGCTTGGAAGCGCAGTTGGCATTCTAGTTTGCCTCGGTTGAGTTTTTTACGCAGCACATCACGAAAGGCGAATTCCAGCTCGCGGAAGTTGTCTGGTAAACGAAAGTTGGGTTCCAAATAACGTTGGTTGACTGAGCGAACTTCCCAGCTAATGGTGCCCCAGTCGTATGTGGCTTCTTGGCGTGAAAAGGCGGTCATGCTTGCTGTCATATCGAATACCTAAATAGAAAAAATAAGCGACATTGTAACGTATTGGAAAAGGCTACGACACTTTCCCTTATTGCGAGGTTTTCCGGTGGCTTGGGGGCGCAATTTTGTGTGGCTTCGTTATAATGACGGCTTTACAACTCGGTTAATAAATAGAGAGAAGAACTATGCGCCCAAGCGGAAGAGCGGTCGACCAATTACGTCCATTGAAAATCACACGCAATTTTACCAAACATGCAGAAGGATCTGTGCTTATTGAGTGCGGTGACACTAAGGTGATTTGTACGGCGACGGTTGTTCCTGGTGTGCCGCGTTTTTTGAGAGGCAAAGGCCAAGGTTGGATTACAGCGGAATACGGCATGTTGCCTCGTTCTACTGGCAACCGTATGGATCGTGAAGCGATGCGCGGTAAGCAAGGTGGTCGCACGGTTGAGATTCAGCGTTTGATTGGTCGTTCTTTGCGCGCTGCTGTCGACTTAAAGAAACTTGGTGAAAACACAATCACGATTGACTGTGATGTTATTCAAGCTGACGGCGGCACGCGTACTGCGTCTATTACGGGCGGTTTTGTGGCCTTGGCAGATGCCATGCGCACTTTGGTTGAGAACAAGAAGATCAAAGCGAATCCAATTGTGTCTCAAATCGCCGCGATTTCTGTGGGCGTTTATAAAGGCGAGCCTGTATTGGATTTGGACTACCCAGAGGATTCCAATGCCGAAACGGACATGAACGTCATCATGAACGACAAAGGCGGTTTCATCGAGATTCAAGGCACTGCAGAAGGCGAAGCATTCAGTGATGAGCACATGATGGGTATGTTGGCAGTGGCGCGTAAAGGCATTGCCGAAATCATCGAAGTACAGCGTGCGGCCTTGTTTGAAAAGTAACGAAAGAGCATTAACTAATTAGTTCGTATAGAAAATCTAGCTTCGGCTAGATTTTTTTTGCCTGTTGGTTTGCTTCTTGCTTATGAAAGAATATTAAACCAAACGACTTTTCCGAGGTATGCTAGATTTAAGTAGGGTGGCGAGTTACTTCTACAAAAAATAAATGGAGTACTATGACAGCGCATCGAAAAAGCCTTTTCTACAGTCAAATTAAAAAGGCCTTGTTGTTTCTATGTTTGATACTTTTAGCGATTAGCGGGTTGTCTATTGGAGACGATTGGCAAAAGCGAAAGGTTGCCTTGCAGAAGCAGATTTTGTCCTCTCTGCACAGTGTTGAGTACTTTGCATCGGAAGCTGTGGTGTTTTCCGATGTCACTGCGGCTGAAAACGTTCTAAAAGGCTTAATGTTCCATCGTGGATATTATGAAACCAAACTAGAAAACGCGGAAGGCAAGGTTTTAGCTAGCACTTATCGGCCATTGGCTGAGGTTTCTACTCGTTGGATATCCGATGCGCTCCTAAGAGGCCTGCCGAAAGTTTTTGCCATGGAGTTGATTGTTGACGATTACTCTGTGGGTCGGCTTGTGGTGCATGTTGATACGGCAGAGCTCGTGACTGGCTTTGTACAACGCAATATTCGTGGCTCAGTGGTGGCGTTCTTCTCAGCTATTCTGTTGGGCGGAATGATCTTTCTGTTGGTGTACTTTCAACTTTCTCGACCTCTATTCCGATTAACCAATCAGCTGAGCGTGCTGGATGAAGCTGAAGTCGAGCCAGAACAATTTCAGTTTAAAGAAGCCGCCCGAAAAGATGAATTAGGTATTTTGGCGCAAACTATAACGGCTTTGTGGCATAAGCGACGAAAAGTAGAAGTGGAGCTAGAGAAAAGCGAAGCCTATTTCAAGGCGGTTGTGCACCAATCCAGTGAATCTATGCTGCTGACTGACTTGAAGGGCAGAATTTTAGACACCAATGACCAAGCTTCCCGTTTATTGGGTTACGACACAGACACACTGCTCACGCTTAATATCCAAGACATTGATCCAAAGCAGACGCCAGATTTGCTTAAACAATGGTCTGAATCCTCAACCGAAGAAGCAAGCACTTATGAAGCCGATTACTTTAGAAAAAATGGAGAGAGCTTCCCGGTTGAGGTATGCGGAAATATCATTATTTTAGATCAAGAAGAGTGCTTTTTAGCGTCTTTTAGGGACATTACACGACGTCGGAAAAGTGAAGAGAAAGTAAAGTTTTTAGCCTATTACGATACGTTGACCAGCTTGCCAAATCGCCGTTTTCTGAATCAGAACTTAGAAGCAGTGATTACCGATGCACGTACAAAAGGCCATATTGGCGGCTTAATGTTTCTCGACTTAGATCGCTTTAAGAGCATTAATGATTCCATGGGGCATCATGTCGGCGACGCACTTTTAGAGGAAGTTGCCAAGCGTATTGTTTCTTGTCTCACCGAGCCTGAAATAGCAGTGCGAATTGGTGGGGACGAGTTTGTTCTTTTGCTTCCTGTTCTGGGGCAAAGCCATGAAGAAGCTCAGCATCAAGTCTCGCAGCTGGCAGAAACCTTACTCTTTAAACTGTCGCAGATATACCGTTTAGACGAAACCGATGTGTTTATCTCAGCGAGTATTGGTATCAGTTTGTTCCCTGCTGAAAATGAAAACGATACACACATACTTCGCCAAGCGGATACCGCCATGTACGACGCCAAGGTAAAAGGGCGCAATCAGTACTGCTTTTATCGACAAGAAATGCAACAGGAAGTGGCGGAAAAACTGGCGCTTGAAAAAGCATTACACGGAGCGATCAGTAAAAATGAATTCTATTTGGTGTATCAGCCGCAGGTTAACTCAAATGGGCAATTGATCGGTTTCGAGACACTGTTGCGTTGGTTTAATGATGAACTTGGGCAAGTGCCGCCAAGTCGCTTTATTCCTGTCGCAGAAGAAACCGGTGTGATTGATGAAATCGGTGGTTGGGTTTTAGACCGTGCCTGTCAGCAATTGAAAATATGGCAGGAACAAGGTTTACCGCCGCTGTTTGAAAGTATTGCGATTAATATCAGCCCTTATCAATTTGCCAAAGAAAGCTTTGTCGATACGGTAAGCAGCACCATCGAGAAATACCAAATTGATGCCAGCTTGTTGGATCTCGAAATTACCGAAGGCATGCTGGTGGAAAATATGTCTTCTGTGACGGAAAAAATGAGGCAGCTTAAGGCATTGAATATTCGTTTCTCTATTGATGATTTCGGCACAGGTTATTCGTCATTGCGCTATATTCAGCATTTCCCATTGACTCAATTGAAAATCGATCAATCTTTTGTCCGAGATCTCACCGGTAGCAGCAGTAACAGCTCCATTATTAACACCATCGTTTCTATGGCGTCTCATATGCAGCTCTCTGTTTTGGCGGAAGGCGTAGAAAGTTTGGAAGAGAAAGTCCTTCTCGATCAAACGGGTTGCTCTCGCTATCAAGGTTATTATTTCTCCGTTCCTCTTAAAGAAGACGCCGTAAGCCAGTGCTTAGGCGCGGATATTCGCTTCCCTTTAACGAGTTCATGATTCAGCTTTGTGGCGCTAAATGTCAGTCATTGTGATTGTTTTTGCGCCTCACAACTCTCCTTTTGTTTGCGATTATTTGTCTGTTACTTCGTAGAAAGTCTCTATTCATAATAAAAATAAGGAGAAACAGAGTGAAGAAGCAGGTGAGTATTGGGTTAATAGGTTTTGGGTTAAGCCTTGGTGTACAGGCTGCGGAGCTTGACGGTAAATGGGTTTTGCAAGATGCGGGCAATACGCAAGCAACCTTAGATGAAGCCGTTGAGAAAGTAGCACAAGAGATGAATTTCTTTATTCGTGCTTTGGCTCGCCCCGTATTGAAAAAGCAAACACAGATTTGTGAGTCGTGGACATTTGGCGTGCAAGCCGATCAATTTCAATGGCAATGCGATGATGCCGAGATGGATGAAATACCGCTTACAGCACAAGGTGAGGTGGTTGAGGTTGATGAAGAAGGTGTCGAGATCTCCGGTACTTTCCAGCAAACGGATGATGCTGTCGTGATTGTGCTTGAGTCAGAACGCGGTAAACGAACGAGCACTTGGCAGAAAGTCTCAGACCACGAATTGTTGTATACCGTGAAGTTAGAGTCTGAAAAGCTGCCCACGCCGTTAACTTGGACCTTGAATTACCAAAAAGACTAGTGAGATTTATACGGTTTAACTTTTTCTAGACATACCCCCCCAACAGAGCGTTTTCTGTTGGGGGGGGGGTTATGAGCGAAATGCTCGTTTTCTATTAACGCTTAACAGCACCTGTAGGAGCGAATTTCGCGCCATCAAGTGGGTAGTTATTTTTGATGTATTCCACCAAAAGGTCTGCATCAACATAACCTGAGTTTACATAGTTAGGGTGATCGATCACTTTAGGGTAACCATCGCCACCTGTTGCTACATAGCTGTTGATCGCAATGCGGTACGTTTTAGCAGCATCTAGTGGGCTTCCATCAACAAGGATGTCTGTTGCTTTGCCGTCTTTCAATGTGAGTGAAACACCACTGAATTGAGCGAATGCGCCTGTACCAGCTTGTTTAGCAGCAACGGCAGAAAGGTAATCTGTTAATTCAGCTGCGGTGAAATCAACATAAGAAACCATGTTGCCGAAAGGTTGTACTTGCAGAACACTCTTGTAAGTGATGATGCCTTTTGGCATGTCGTCACGGATACCACCAGAGTTCATGATGCCGATATCAGCGTTCACTTTTTCCTGCATTGCAACGGCAATCAAGTTACCTAGGTTGGTTTCTTGGTTACGAACAACACTACGCTCACCAATGAAATCTGCGTTAGAGAAGCCAATTTCTACGTTAAGCTCTTCCTGACCTTTTTCTTGGAAAGGTGTTAGCATTTTTAGCATTTCAGCGTCTTGTGCGATTTCGTCTTGAATGTAAACGCGAACTGAGTTGCCTTCAGCGTCTTTTACTTTTTTCTTCAAGTTCACAGGAATCAGTTCGTAAGTGGAATCTACGATGTCACCGTTTTTGTAGACGAAGTCTAAACGGCCAACGTATTTACCCCATTCGTGTGCTTGCAAAATAAGCGTGCCATTTTGCTCATCAGGTTCGAACAATGGGTTTTGAGAGTGACCACCAACAACCACATCAATACCAGGAACAGCGCGGGCTAGCGCAACATCACCAGGCGCGTTACCGCCGTGGTTACCATTTGCGTAGTGACCCATATGCGTTACAGCAATAACAAGATCTGCTTTTTTGCGTAGTTCAGGAACCAATGTTGAAGCAACTTCGATTGGAGATTCAATTTTGATGCCTTCTAGGTATTCAGGGTTACCTAGTTTTACTGTGTCGTCTGTTGTGAAACCAACAACCGCTACTTTTAGGTCATCTACTTGGAAAATCTTGTAAGCATCAAATAATGGCTTACCTGTTTTTTCATCAAGAATGTTTGCCGATAGGAAAGGGAAGCCAGCCCATTCTTGCTGTTGTTTAAGAACAGAAAGAGGGTTGTCGAATTCGTGGTTACCCAATGCCATTGCATCGTACTTAAGCATGTTCATGCCGCGAAAATCTGGCTCTGCGTCTTGAAGATCAGACTCAGGAACACCTGTGTTGATGTCACCACCAGAAAGTAATAAAGAGTTGCCATCATTTAATGCGACTTCTTCACGAATGTTATCGATCAAGGTTTTACGAGCAGCCATGCCGTATTCGCCATTGCTGTTTTGCCAGAAACGACCGTGGTGGTCATTGGTGTGCAAAATGGTCACACGGTATTCTTTGTCTTCTTCCCAGCCTTGTTGAGGTCCCATGACCGAACAAGCTGTAACAGACAGGGCAACACCCGTCAGTGCAAGGTTAGTGATAAAACGCTTTGTTACTTTCATATTTAGGGTTCCTTATCGTATCTAAAAATCGATAACTTTTTGTTTAGCCAGTTCCATAGCGGCATTTTCACAGTCATGTAAACGGCAGTTGTATAGAAATGTATCTTATATTTGTTACAAGTTCGAGAGACTGTGCATAAATTTTGACCATTTGTGCAGCAATATATGCTTTTTTGAGTAAAAAAATGCCCGCTTACAACATGATTGTCGCAAACAGGCATCTTTTGTTTTGATTTAACGTGTCGTAAAAGTGCTTTTATAAAAACATGTCTTAATCACTTATCAAGGCGTTGTCCTGTGCTCTGGTCGAACACTACTGCTTTAGACGTATCGAACATCATTTTGATAATGGCGCCAGCCTCGGCAGGATACATAGGATTAGAGCGACAGTTAATTTCAGCGTCACTGACACGAGTCAAAATCATGGTATCGGCGCCCATAGGTTCTGTGACTTCTACTTCGATCTCTGTTGTCGTCACAAAAGGTTGGCCTTCCTTGTGCGGCTGAGGCTCGGTAATCATTTCTGGGCGCAATCCCAATAACACCGTTTTGCCGACATAATCTTCCAATGCTTCGGCTTTTGGAAATGGCAAAGCCACATTTGATGTAGTGGCCAGTTCTAACATTGGCTTGCCGTCTTGAGAGATGACCTTTGCCGGAATAAAGTTCATCGCAGGTGATCCCATGAAGCCGGCAACAAACAAGTTAGCTGGGTTATCGTAAATTTCTTGCGGTGTGCCTAATTGCTGAACTTCACCGTCTTTCATAACCGCAATACGATCGGCCAAGGTCATGGCTTCGATTTGATCGTGAGTCACATAAACTATGGTTGTACCAAGTTTTTGGTGAAGTTTTTTGATCTCTGTGCGCATCTCGACACGCAACTTGGCATCAAGATTGGAAAGGGGTTCGTCAAACAAATAAAGCTGAGGACGACGAGCCAAAGCGCGTCCCATGGCAACACGCTGACGCTGGCCACCAGATAATTGCGCTGGTTTGCGATTCAGAAGATGGCTGATTTGCAGCATTTCAGCAACCCGTTGTACTTCTGCTTGGCGTTCTTCTTTTGGCACTTTGCGCATTTCCAAGCCAAACGAGATGTTTTGCTCGACCGTCATGTTTGGGTACAAGGCATAAGATTGAAACACCATGGCGATGTCACGATCTTTTGGCGTTGTATAAGTCACATCTTTATCGGCGATTAAAATGCGACCCTCTGTTACATCTTCAAGCCCTGCGATTGAGTTCATCAAGGTGGATTTACCACAGCCTGATGGACCGACAAGAATCAAGAACTCTCCAGTTTTAATAGAGATATTAATGCCTTTTAAAATCTCTGTGTTGCCGTAGCTTTTTTTAACATTTTCAATGACGAGGTTTGCCATGTTATTACTCCAAATTTTGTCTTTGGCTTACGCTGTAAAAGCGAAAAGGCGTAAGCACTTATTATTCTTATTCGTTGGTGGAATTAACCTTTCACTGCGCCTGCTGTTAAGCCACGGACAAAGTACTTTCCTGCAAAGATGTAAACGAGCAAGGTGGGCAGTGCGGCGATAATGGCAGCGGCCATGTCCACGTTATATTCCTTGCCACCAAAGCTAGTGTTCACCAAGTTATTCAACGCGACGGTAACCGGCTGAGTTTCAAACCCAGAGAAAGCCACGCCAAATAGAAAGTCGTTCCAAATTTGCGTGAACTGCCAAATCACAGTAACGACAATAATCGGTGTCGAGACAGGCAAAATAATGCGATAGAAAATCGTGAAGAAGCCTGCGCCATCAAGACGAGCGGCTTTGACTAATTCCCCTGGAATGGATTGATAGAAGTTACGGAAGAACAGAGTGGTAAAAGCCACACCGTAAACCACATGCACAAACACCAAACCGGTTGTTGTATTCGCAATGCCTAACCAACCCAATGTGCGCGCCATTGGTAGCAAAATTACTTGGAAAGGAATGAAGCAACCAATCAACAAAGCAGCAAAGAACAAGTCGCTACCACGGAATTTCCACAGGGAAATCACGTAACCATTGATCGCGCCCAGCAAGGTTGAAATCAATACTGCTGGAATAACGATTTGGAACGAGTTCAAGAAATAAGGGGAAATACCGCCGCAGCTACTGCCAGTACAAGCGCCAGACCAAGCTTTTACCCAAGAGTCGAAATTCAAGGAGCTTGGCAAGGAAAGCAGGGTGCCAGTGCGAATCTCTTCCACGTCTTTTAATGAAGTGATTAACATGACGATAAAAGGTACGAGATAGAAAGCTGCCACCGTGATTAATACTGTGTATAGGGCAACACGTAATACTTTATCCAGAGCCGATGTTTTGCGGCCAATAGGTTTTATATTCACAGAATTAACCTTACTCATGGCGTTCACCTCGTAATTCTGAGTACAAATAAGGAATCAATATCGCTAATACACATCCGAGCATCACCATTGCCGAGGCCGAGCCTAAGCCCACTTGACTGCGAGTAAAGGTGTGCGCGTACATAAAGTTAGCTGGCAAATCAGACGAGTAACCTGGGCCGCCGTTGGTGAGTGCAGCAACCAAGTCGAAACTCTTAATGGCAATGTGCGACAGAATCACCAAAGCACTGAAGAAGACAGGTTTCAGTGAGGGTAAAATAATTCGGCGATAAGTAGTAAAAGTGCTCGCACCATCAAGGTGAGCGGCTTTAATTAAGTCGCCATCCACACCGCGTAATCCCGCAAGGAATAGCGCCATAACAAAGCCTGACGCTTGCCAAACCGCTGCGATAACCAAGCAGTAAACCACCATATCGGGATCGGCAAGCCAGTTAAATTTGAAATCTTCGAAGCCCAAATCCACCATCATTTTTTCGATGCCATTGGTTGGGTTTAATAGCCATTTCCATGCCGTACCCGTCACGATGAAGGATATCGCCATTGGATAAAGGTAAATGGTTCGGATAGCGCCTTCGGCACGAATTTTCTGATCGAGAAAAATGGCTAATACAACGCCAAGAAACAAACAAATGATAATAAACAAACTGCCGAAGACACCCAGATTGGTCAGTGCCACTATCCAGCGGTCGTTGTTGAATAAACGCTCGTATTGATCGAAACCGACGAATTTATAAGACGGCAACATACGAGAGTTGGTGAAAGAAAGAATGGCGGTCCAAATCATATAACCGTACATGCAGACCAAGGTGATGATCACCGTCGGCGCCATGACAATTTTCGGCATCCAGTCCGCTAAGCTTAGGCGCGCAGGGCGTCCTGACCTAGTCTGATTTGGCTCAGAATGGGTGGCTTTAGTATTCATAATCGATGCTTCACTACAGGGAGAAACGAGGAGGCTGGCGAGAGGGCCAGCCTCATGAGCTTACTGCAAACTAATGTTGCAGGTTTCGAGCTACATGCTTGCTTTAATTGCGCGAGCTAGCTTGTCTACGGCTTCTTCAGATGTCATGGACTCATCGTTGAAGAAGTTCGTCACAACGTCAAAGATGGCGCCTTGAACCATAGAGTTCACTGACATGCCGTGAGCCATACTTGGCACCAAGTTGCCAGTCGCAGAGCTTGCTAAGAAAGAATCCATTGCTGAATGAGCGCAAGTATCGAACTTATCGCGAGGCATGTTCAAGCGAGTCGGGATAGAGCCTTTGTTCAAGTTGAAGGTTTCTTGGAACTTAGGTTCAAGAATCAAACGAGCAAGGTCTTTTTGAGCGGCTTGCTTTTCTTTTCCATCAACCTGAAACATAGCCAGTGAGTCGATGTTAAAGGTGAAAGCATCGCTGGTGCCTGGTGCTGGGTAACAAACGTAATCTATGCCTGCTTTTTTGCCTGCAGCCGTAAATTCACCTTTCGCCCAATCACCCATAATTTGCATTGCTGCATCACCATTGATAACCATAGAGGTTGCAATGTTCCAATCACGGCCAGAGAAGCCTGGGTCAACGAATTCACGCATTTGCTTGAAGGTATCAAACACATTGATCATGTCTTTGCTGCGTAAGGTATCTTCGGTCAAATCAATGAAAGCATCGCTGTAGAACTTAGAGCCTTTGGAAAGCGCAATGGCTTCAAAAAGCGTTGCGTCTTGCCAAGCTTGGCCACCATGAGCCAGTGGAGTGAAACCAGCGGCTTTGATTTTCTTCGCTTCAACGATGAACTGTTCCCAAGAGGTTGGGATAGACGCGCCAGATTTGCGGAAGACTTCAGGGTTTGCCCACATCCAGTTTACGCGGTGAACGTTTACAGGCGCAGCAACATAATGACCGTCGTATTTCATGGTGTCGCTGACAACACGAGGCAATACTTGATCCCATTGGCTTGCTTTAGCGACATCATCAAGATTGGTTAGGAAACCGAGGTCGCCCCACTCTTGAATAGTTGGACCTTTAATTTGAGCAGCAGAAGGAGGGTTGCCAGCAATGGCGCGGGATTTAAGAACTGTCATTGCGGATTCACCGCCACCACCTGCGACTGCGAAGTCTTTCCAAGTGTGACCAGCTTCCACCATTTCTTCTTTAAGTACATTGATCGCAGCGGCTTCACCACCAGATGTCCACCAATGTAGAACTTCTACTTCACCTGCGTGACTTGTTGACGCAGCGATAGAAAGAGCAACAGCGCTTAAACCGAAAGCAATTTTTTTCATGATAGTGACCTTTTTTATTGTTATGTCGTCTAGCCAATGACATAGAGTGCATTGACGTTGCGTTAATCATTTCGATGCAGCAAGTTGAATATCAACGTAAGCATACAGTCGAGTTAGAGAATTTAGCAAAGGATTGGTCTGCACGGGGTAAAGTAGAGCAACCTAATGTAACGAAGTCTTGCATTGGCGGTATTAATGCAAGACTTCACAACAAAGCCTAATGGCGAGGCAGCTTGATGGTGGCTTCTAAACCTTGCTGAGGATGATTGCTTAGGGTGACTTCACCGCCGTGAGCGCGAGCAATGTTACGTGCGATGCTCAACCCTAATCCCATGCCGCCAGGATGACCGGAATGGTCAGGCGTGAGGCGCGTATAAGGCTGGAAAACCTTATCTATCTTGTCGCTCGGAATGCCGGGGCCTTGGTCACAAATTCGGATACAGACTTCATCTTCGTTATCTTCAATGAATACTGTGGCGGTTTTGCCATAATATAAGGCATTGTCTACGAGGTTGCCTAAGCAGCGTTTAATCGCCAGAGGTTTGCCAATAAAGCTGTGCTCCAATTCGCCAATGACGGTAAGCCTTTCGCCGTTAATATTGACCGCGTATTGCATATCTTTCAGCATTCTCGAAATATTCACTTCGATGCGATTTTCATGAATATCCGTTTCTTTTACGCTTTGTAGCGCCCCTTTTACCAGCATGTCCAAATCTTCTAAATCACGAATCATGGCTTCTCGGACAGTATCGTCGTCGAGCATTTCGGCTCGCAGGTGTAAGCGTGTGATAGGCGTTTTGAGATCGTGGGAAATAGACGCAAACAACCTTTCTCGGTCGTTTAAATAACGCTGAATACGTCGCTGCATGTCATTAAAGGCTTTTGCAGTATTGCGTACTTCCACACTGCCGACTTCTTGGATGGGTTCAGAATCACCTTGTCCAAAACGCTCAGCCGCACGAGCCAAGGACGCCAATGGGCGAGTGACGCGGCGCAAAATCAGAATGCTCAGCAACAACACTGTGATGACAGACATGGCCATGGAAAACAGGCGTTCGCCACTCAGAGCAGACGTGCCATCGAGGAAATAAGGGTCAGGCATTAAGCTGGCAAGATACAGCCAATCCGTTTCATTGATGGGAATTTGAATCACAATAATCGGCGGTGTAAGCGGTTTGACCAATAAACTGTGATGTCCCCATCGTTCAGGTAAATCCGCAAGGCGAGTGTGATTGTTGATAACGTGCAAATCGCTTGGACTCGAAAAGGCGATTTGCGCATTTTGAATACCAAGTTGTTTGATTAAGGTCGATTGAACTTCGTTTTTCACAATGTCTTTAAGTGGAGAGTCTGGAATCTGATTAATCAAGATTTCTTCTTTGTTTAAGGTGACAAAGAAGCGAGTTCCACCCATGTCTTGCAGCTGATCAATGACAATATGACGATAGTTAGTTGGTAAGGATTTGAAGTAACTGACGGTTGCCGCGATACGAAACGCCATGTGCTTGGACACTTCTCGGACATTTTCTTCTGTGTCAGATTCTAATTGGCGTAACCAAATGGTGGAGCTGATGAATTGCGCGCTGGCCACACCTAACGCCATGATGATGAGAAGCTGCCCAGTTAATGACTGCGACCAGCGCTTTATGCGCGAAATTTGGCTTTCTGGCCCGTTAGCTGACATGGTTAATGGCTTCAACATCAGACGTTAAAATATAACCTTGGCCACGAACGGTTTTAATCAATTGCGGGTGGCGCGCGTCTTCTCGTAAACGCTGACGCAGTCGGCTGACATGAACATCAATAAAACGGTCGAGCGGGGCGCTGTCTCTTCCTCGGGTATTTTCTGCGATGTGTTCTCGTGTCAGCACTTCTCCCGGATGGCTTAAAAACAACATGAGCAAGTTGTAATCCGCGCCCGACAAGGACTCTTTTTCATCGCCTATGTGTAATTCCCGAGAAATCGTGTCTAACGTGAATTGGGCAAAATGATAAAAACGGTGAGCAACAGAAGGGGCTTCAATGACTTCCGTATGTTCCATGCGTCTGAGAATGGCTTTGATTCTGGCCAATAATTC
This sequence comes from Marinomonas algae, assembly GCF_047525555.1. NCBI lineage: Bacteria > Pseudomonadati > Pseudomonadota > Gammaproteobacteria > Oceanospirillales > Oceanospirillaceae > Marinomonas > Marinomonas algae. The sequence goes on from NZ_JBLIXK010000008.1 coordinate 84,141, forward strand.
GCGAGGGTTAAAAGGCTTGGCAAGATAATCGTCTGCGCCAATTTCCAAGCCAATAATGCGGTCTGTTTCATCGGAATTTGCTGTCAGCATAATCACAGGAACTTGAGATTGTGTGCGCAGCGAATGACATACAGAAAAGCCATCTTGCCCCGGAAGCATGATGTCTAGGATAACCAGATCAATCTGTTGCGACGCTTTGAAATTCTCTAAAAACGCTTCGCCTGAATCGGCTGTGAATACTGTGAATTGATGTTTCTCTAGATAAGTCTTGAGCAGAGAGCGAATCTCATCGTCATCGTCCACAACATAGATGCATTTGGATTGGGTCATACGTTTTCTCAAAAAGTTTTAATTATTATGTGTCTTTGAGTCTAGCAATAAAGAAACTGAGGGTGAACCACATGCCTCTATATAGTTTGCATTACGAAAAAGTGGCTCATGGCTTTAAAAAGACACAAAACTTTAAATAAATTAAATTGATTTAATATCTCTTGCCCTGCATAATTTTTAGCCTAACCTTATTTATACTTGCACGGCATGCGGCTGTGTACCAAACAGAGAGCAAAACAATGACAACAAAAGTGATGGCATTTGGCGAAGCCTTAATCGATTTCCTATCTAATGGCGCGACTCAGGCCGGAGAGCTTGAATCTTTTACGAAGTTTCCTGGTGGCGCACCAGCCAATGTTGCCGTTGCTGTGGCACGTTTAGGCGGTAACAGCCATTTTGTTGGGCAAGTAGGTGATGACGCCTTTGGTCACTTTTTGAAAACATCTTTAGACAGCTACGGTGTGAATACTGACAACATGCTGATGACAACAGAAGCCAAAACCGCTTTGGCGTTTGTTAGCTTGGATCAAACGGGTGAGCGTAGCTTTGAATTCTACCGCAGCCCTTCTGCCGATATCTTATTCCGTGAAGAAGACTTCAACGACGCTTGGTTCACGCAAGGCCAAGGTGTTTTCCACACTTGCTCGAACACATTGACAGACGCTGACATCACTAAAGCTACCTTGGCTGGTGTTCGCATGGCGCGCGCGGCGAATTGGATCGTGAGTGTCGATGTAAACCTTCGCACTAACCTTTGGCCAAATGGCCAAGTAGACACTCAACGTGTTATCGATTGGATGCAAAGTGGTGATGTTGTCAAAGCCAGCTTAGAAGAACTGGAAGTATTGGCAGAAGACCCATTTGCTCTTATTGACCAATCATTGGCGGCGGGTGTGACATTGTTTGTCTTAACTGACGGCGGTAACTCGATTCGTTTCTACACGGCTGAGCAGGGCGAAAACACAGTTGTTACTCCTAAAGTAGAAGTGAAAGACACAACGGCAGCAGGCGATGCGTTTGTTGGTGGCTTGCTTTACAAGCTGGCGGCACAAGGCGGTGACCAAGCTTCTTTAGCTGCGTTATCGAATCAAGCTTTGATTGATATCGTGCGCTTCGCGGCCGCATGTGGCGCAGATGCTGTCACCAAGCTTGGCGCGTACCCATCTTTGCCATCATTGGCAGAAGCGGAAGCACAATTAAGTCGTTTTTAAGATTCGACGTATGAACAAGCCAATCATTGTGATCAAGCAGTGGTTGGCTTTTTTTATACCCAATAATCGGATATGTCGGCGCTTGGGTTGAGATGATAAGCGATTTGAGCCTGCAGTAATTCCGCGGAAGATAAGGCATCAGTTAATGCGTGATGCGCTTTGTAACGAGGCAAGCGATAACGCTGACGACAGGCATCTAAACGCAACGAAGGTTGTTTTCCAAAGCACTGCCACCAAGGTTTATGGATGACTTGGTGTTCAATCCCCATCGTGTCTAGTACCGGAAAATAAAGCGGATAACCGTATATTTTCATGGCGGCTTTTAGAAGGAACTGGCGTTCAATCGACACACAATGCACCACCACAACCTGTTTGGTCATGGCTTCTAAAATTTCATCAAGTATGGCTTTCAGTGGCGGCGCTTGCTCCAATTCTGTGTCCGTAATTTCATGAATGGTGACGGATTCCGCATGTAGCGAATGTTCTGGTTTAGCCATCCAATATTGCGCGCCCTTGCAGCGAATGGTTTTGCTGCTTAAGGGAATTAATCCCAAACTGATAATCTCGTCTTTTTCAGAATCCAAACCAGTCGTTTCCAAATCCAATGCCAACAATGGCGTGTCTTCTAGCTTGGTATTTGAGGGAATCATGCCAGCTTGATAATAGCGCTTCAAAGGACCTTCCGGCGCTTCTTCTGCCCATTCCGCAAACAGACTTTGCCAGTTTTGGATTTCGGCTGGTGGTTTTTTCTTAAAAAAAGCCATTTAGCTGCGCTTCCCTGCATAGCGGAATTTAATAAATTCTTGCTGTCGGGTAACAATGTTGAACGCGTCTCTTAAGTGGCGTTTTTCAAAAGAGGACAGGTTTTCTGGGTTGACGTGATTATTTGGTTTGTCGCCCGCTTCGATTTGGTCTTTTTGGTTTTTGATTCGTACCATGCCGATCATTTCCAGCGCTAATGCCAGATCTTTTGCTCGGCCATCGGGCAGTAAACCAGCGGCTTCGATGTCTTCTATGCGTTCTAAGGTGTTCAGCTTGTCACTGCCACAAGCGAGTGCGTGTACGCGAACAATGTCGATAATCGGGGCGATGCCTCTTTCTTTTAGATTAAACGTCCGCGATTGTTTGCCTTCGCCGTCTAGAACAAACTGTCTGAAAAAGCCCAAAGGTGGCTTTCTTTGATTGACGTTACGAGCCATGAAGGTTAAAAAGCCAGAATGCTGTTGAGCTTCTTTTCGAATATGCAGATTCAGTTGTTTGGCAAGAGTTTTGTCGCCGTAGATCCCTCGTAAGTCGAAGAAAATAGACAGGCGCAACAAGGCTTCTGCTTTTGGGTTTTGTATCCAGTCGCTGAAGTTATCTTTCCACACGGATAAAGGCTGACGCCACCGAGGATTAGACGCCATGATGTCTCCCGTACAAAGAGTGTATCCGCATTTGTCTAAATTCTGGCACACCCAGTCGCTTAGATTCTCGAAGTACTCACCGTGCTGTTCTTTGTCGTATTTGTCGCTGAGAATAAGCGCGTTGTCTTGGTCTGTGTTGATGGTTTGTTCTTCTCTCGCTTGGGAGCCCAAGGCCACGAAACAATAAGGAACGGGCGCTGGGCCAAACTTTTCTTCGCCAAGCTGCAAGAGCCGTTTCACAAAGGCCGTACCAATATGCGACATGGCGTTGCCAATCATTTGAGTATTGGCATCGGCAAGTACGAGTTGGGTGAAAGTGTGAGACATCTTTTGACTGATGGCGCGCAAGCTTTCGATGCTGTTTTGCTTAAAAATATCGCTGATCAAATACACGCTGCCATGGCTTTCTTTTTGAACAATATCGCCAGTGCTGACCACGCCAATCGGGCGGCCGTTTTTCATAATAGGAATGTGGTGGACGTTTCTTTCCATCATTTTTAGGACGGCTTCAGAGGCATAATCTCGACTGTCCATGACAATCGGGTCACGGGTCATAATGGCGGAAACAGGCGTTTCGTAAGCCAAGCCTTGGGCAACGGCTCTGGTGCGCAAATCTCGGTCAGTAACAATGCCTATCAGCTCGTCATTGTCTGTGATTAATAAGCTAGAGACGCGATGTTCAGACATGGTTTGCGCGGCCATGCGAATATCAGAATCCATTTGAATACTAATGGGTGGACGCCTGAGCAGGCTAACCACAGGGCAAGTCATGAGTGAAATATCTGAGCTTTGGGAATCCATGGCAAGACGCAAGCGAGCCTGACGTTCAAGCTCAAAAAAGTCAGAAAAGTTGTCATTTTCTTCGTAGAACTTAAGGAACCAGCGGGCCGGAATGCGATACAGCAGACTGTCTTCTATGGTGCGCATTGATTGCGACGACTTTCCGCCACGTAAGATGGAAGCGTAGCCAAAAAGTTCGCCTTCGTTCATGCGTCGAATAAGCTTTTGCTCTTTGCTGAGGTTTTCTATGGCACCACTGCGAATAAAAAACAGCGTGTCGTTCAATGTATCAGGGGCAATGATGTATTCCCCAGCTCGCAGATACTGGATTTCAATTTCTTTAACCATATCATGGAGTTGTGGGTCATCTGCGATGTCATTAAACGGTGCGTGCTGACAAAGTGCTTCGAGTATTTCGGTTAATTCGACGTCCATCAAAAAGCCTTATGAGTTGAGCAATGGGGATACAATAGTCGCAACGCCCATGATGAGGAAAAGCAGGCAAGCCAACTGACGAGTGCGCTTTGCGTTGATGCAATCCATTATCCAGCGACCAGCAAATACCACAGGCACATTGGCTAGCATCATTCCTACGGTAGAACCAATGAGTACCATCCAAACACTACCATAGTGAGCGCCTAATAAAACCGTCGCTATTTGAGTTTTATCGCCAATTTCGGCGAGGAAAAACAGTATAAAACTTGCACCGAATGCGCCATATTTCAGCATCTTGCTGTCTTCGCTGTCGTCTTTATCGGGAATGAGTAACCACAAACCGACGGCGATAAAACTGATGCCAACTACCCAACTCACAGCGCTCATTGGCAACCAATGACTGATTTCCACACCAAGCCAAGCAGAAATTGCATGGTTAAGCAGAGTTGCTACCAAAATACCTAGAGCAATCGACATTTTTGATGAGAAGCGTGTTGCGAGGAAGAGTGCTAGAAGCTGGGTTTTATCGCCCATCTCAGCAAGAGCAACGGTAGAAATAGAAGTGAGTAACGCATCCATATAAAAAATCCTAGGTGGGCATAAACAAAAGACAATAGACCTGTGCCCACCTGAGCCAAGTTACTGTCTTAAGTCTCATCAATCCTGACTGTTCAAAAAATATAGAATCAGGACTTCTTTGCCACGAGCTTGAGGCTCGATTATGTTGACAAAGGATCTTTGCAAAAAGCAAAGAAGATTACTCCCCTAAGAGGGCACTGATAATAAAATACTTACTTAGAAAAAACAATGCGAGGGAAGGTTAAACCCTCACTCGCATTGTTTTAAGTGACATTGATCTTTATTAAATTGGATTATTTATAAAGATGTATGTCGCTGCGTAAGCCTTTCCACAAACTGATGCACATGATGAGCATAAGCAAAGTGAAAGGTAGGCCGATTGTGATTGCTGCAGCTTGAATAGCGCCAAGTGCTTCAGAACCACCGCCAATCAACAAGGCAATGGCGATAACACCTTCAAGAACCGCCCAGAACACGCGCTGGATCATTGGCGCATCTGTTTTACCGCCGGCTGTGATACCGTCGATAACCAAAGAGCCAGAGTCAGAAGAGGTGACGAAGAACACCAAGACAAGCACAATGCCCACGAAAGAAGTCAAAGAGGTTAATGGCAAGCTCGCAAACATTTGGAACATGGCTAGTGAAGAATCACTGATACCGTTTGCCAAAGCGCCTACGCCATTTTCAACTTGATCCAATGCGGAGCCGCCGAAGATAGACATCCAAACCAATGAAACTGCTGTTGGTACAAGTAAAACAGCCACAACGAACTCACGTACTGTACGACCGCGAGAAACGCGTGCGATAAACATGCCGACGAATGGTGACCAGGAAATCCACCAAGCCCAGTAGAACACAGTCCAACCGTGGTAGAAGGTTTCGTCTTCACGACCAATCCAGTTACTTAGTGGAATGATGTTTTCAATGTAACCAAGGAAGAAAGAACCCATCGCAGCGAAAATCGCGCCTGTGTTACCAACGATCACGATAAACAAAGCCAATACCGCAGCAATGATCATGTTGACGTTAGACAGCAGCTTAACACCGCCTTCCAAGCCACGAGCAACCGAAACAATGGCAACGGCTGTTACAGCACAAATAACAAGGATTTGCGTTGTTAATGTGTTTGGAACGCCGAATAAGAAGTTCAGACCACTGGTTGCTTGCTGAGCGCCAAAACCAAGTGATGTCGCCAAACCAAAAATAGTCGCGATAACAGAGATAATGTCGATCAAGTGACCGATTTTGCCCCAGACTTTTTCACCTAATAAAGGGTAGAACGCAGAACGAATTGTTAGCGGCAAACCTTTGTTATAAGCGAAGAAAGCAAGAGAAAGACCAACAACCGCGTAAATAGCCCAAGGGTGAAGACCCCAATGGAACATGGTTGCGCCCATGGCTAAGTCTTTGGCTTCAGGCGTGTTTTTCATGACCTCGAACGGCGTACCGTACCAGCCTGTGTAATATGCTACAGGCTCTGCGACACTCCAAAACATCAAGCCAATACCCATGCCGGCAGCAAAAAGCATTGAGAACCAAGTGATGGTCGAGTGTTCAGCGGTTGCTTGTGTTCCGCCAAGGCGAATTTTACCAAGCGGAAGGGCGATTAACGCTAAGCAGAACAACACAAAAATGTTGCCAGATACCATGAAAAACCAGTCAAAGTTATTGATAGACCAGCTTTTGGCACCGGATAGAAGTGCGCTTGCGTCAGTAGGAAATAAGATGCTTCCGAGGATAAAAGCAAAAATGATAACGGCACTGGTACTGAATACAGGGTTCAGTACGTCTAGGCCAAGAAACTGAACGTTGTCTTGTCCTACCTTGTAAGCCGTGTTGTATTCTTCCCGACCATTGTCAGGCACTTTCGTGCTCATAAGTATTCTCCTGAATGAGTAAAATGTTGCTAAACCATGTTCCAAACTGATCAATACAAACTGGCATTCGTACATCGTTATGCCATCTCGTTACGTCATCCTAAAAGAACTCTCATCATTAGATTGTTCTTAATACGACCTGTGTCGGTCTGTTTCAGCTGCTTTGAATAGCTCAAACGTGTGTCGTGAACACAATAAATTGTTATAGGTTTCAGTCGTAAGTAAAACGAGTAGATAAATTTCGTATTTTCAATGTGGTTAGCAATGGAACGAAAAAAGGCCATCTATGAGGCCTTTTTTATGAAGTTGCAAAGGGTACAGTAATTTAGTTAGATGTCAAATCATAGTAAACAAAGTGACGGAACTAAGGGAGGAAGAGTTCGAGCAATTCGTTAAGGAATAATTTCCCTTTTTCGGTGGTTTTTACTCGATGTTTTTTCCATTCTTCAGCGTCTAACAAACCTTGTTTAATGGCGGTATTGCAGGCTCTAATCAATGAATCTGGCAGAGTTTGATAGGTGAAACGCTCATAATCTTTAAGATCAAAGGTTTCGAACAAGCGTAAGCGGTTCATCATAAACTCAAGCGGTAAATCTTCCTTGGCTATTTCTTCTTTAATGACTAACGCTTCTGGTAAATTGTTGAGGTAATGATTTGGGTGTCGAGTCTTTCGAGTTCGAAATATTTGACCATTAACTAACGTGATTTTTCCATGAGCGCCTGCGCCAATGCCAATGTAATCGCCAAAGCGCCAGTAATTCAAATTGTGTGACGCTCGACAGCCTAGTTTCGAATTCGCAGACACTTCATATTGCGCATAACCATGTTGCGACAGCAGAGATTGTCCTGCGTCTTGGATTTCCCACAAGGTGTTGTCTTCAGGCAAGGTTGGCGGCCGACGATAGAATTCTGTGTTGGGCTCTATGGTGAGCTGATACCAAGAAAGGTGTTCAGGGTTTAAATCGATGGCGATGGCTAAATCTTCCATCGCCATTGCTTGGCTTTGTTCGGGCAAACCGTGCATCAAATCAATGTTGATATTATCGAACCCGGCGGCTCTGGACTTATCCACAGCGTGAATGGCTTCGTCTCGGTTGTGGATTCTTCCTAGGGTTTTCAACAGGTTTGGCTGAAAACTTTGGATACCAATAGACAGTCGATTAATGCCAGCTTTACGAAAGTGGCTGAATTTTTCTTGCTCAAAGGTTCCCGGATTCGCCTCCATGGTAATTTCAGCGTTATCAATCCAAGTGAGTTTTTCACGCAAGGCATCCATCAAGCGATAGTAGAAATCTTCGCTCATTAAACTTGGCGTGCCGCCGCCAATAAAAGCCGTTTGTATTGGTCGACCTGCAACGTAAGGCAAATCCACTTCAAGATCAGCCAGTAGCTGATTTAAATAGGCTTCTTCGGGCAGCTTGCCATCTTCTGAGAAACGATCTGCTTGGTGCGAATTGAAGTCGCAATAAGGGCACTTTCGCACGCACCAAGGTAAGTGAATGTATAAACTAAGCGGTGGTAATTGAGTGCTCACAGCAAGTTGCCTTGTTGAAAGGCATTAAGCAATTGTTGCAATGCTTTTCCACGGTGGCTAATTTGGTTTTTGACTTCTTTCGGAAGGCTTGCTGCGCTGCAGCCGCACTCGGGAACATAGAAAATAGGATCATAACCAAAGCCTTCTTGGCCTTCGCTGGATTCCAGAATACGGCCTTCCCATGTTCCATGAAACACCAAAGGCGTTGGGTCGTCTTTATGGCGCATGTAAGCCAAAACGCAATGGAAACGTGCTGTGCGATCTAACTCGAAAACGCCGTCTAGCTTTTCTAACAAGAGATCATTATTGGCTTGATTATTACCATGTTCGCCAGCAAAGCGAGCGGAGTAAATTCCCGGCGCGCCATTCAGGTAATCGACTTCAATGCCTGAATCATCAGCCAATGCGGGTAAACCTGTTTGAGCGCAGGCATTACGGGCTTTTAAAATGGCGTTTTCAATGAAGCTAAGACCGTTTTCTTCGGCTTCTTCCACGTTAAACTCACTTTGTGGCTTAACCTCAATGTTCATGTCGCTCAGCAACGCATTAAATTCTTTTATTTTGCCGGCATTATTACTGGCAAGAACGATGGTTTTATTCATCGTGTTTTCCTCTGGATAAGCTAACAGAAAGCCAGCTTGTGGCTGGCTTTAGTAGGTGTTTTTTATTAGCGACTGATATGAAAAATCGCCGTTTCACTGAATAGGTTTGGCATGGAGCGAATCCACCAATGATCTTTTAAATGACCATCGACCGCCGCCCAACGCAATATTTTGATGTCTTTTTCACGGCACAAGAGTTCGAAGTCTTGGAAGGTGAAAAAGTGAATGTTTGGCGTGTCATACCAGTTGTATGGCAAAAATTCAGACACAGGCATGCGACCTTTTAAAGCAAGGTGAACACGGTTACGCCAATGACCAAAGTTTGGAAAGGTAATGATGCATTCTTTACCAATCCGCAGCATTTCATCAATCAATAAGTCAGGACGACGAAATTGTTGTAAGGCGTGCGTCATAATCACCAAGTCAAAACTTTGGTCTTCAAAGTTCTGCAAACCTTCGTCTATGTTCTGCTCTAAAACAGGAATGCCTTTTTCGATACAGGTGTTTAAATCGTTTGGCTCTATTTCCAACCCATAACCGCTGACTTGCTTGTTTGACATCAAATGGTGAAGTAATTCACCTGGACCACAAGCAAGGTCCAAAACGCGTATATTAGGTTGTACCCATTCATCGATGATTTCTAAATCAGAGCGCATCAGAAGTCTCCGTTGTTAAGCCATTCGCGATGCGAGTTAGGAAAGTATTTAACACGCTCATATAGCGCGGAATAGGGAACAGGAAGGCATCGTGACCTTCCGTCGCTTCTATTTTGGCATAGGATACAGGCTTGCCAGCTTTCACCAGCGCGTTGACCATTTCCTCACTGCGTTCAGGCGAAAAGCGCCAATCTGTTGTGAAAGACACGAATAAAAACTCGCATTGCGCTTTGCTTAATACCGCGGATAAGTCGTTATCGGTTTTGGCGGCTGGGTCAAAGTAGTCCAGCGCCTTGGTCATCAGCATATAGGTGTTGGCATCAAAGCGCTTGGTAAAGGCTTCGCCTTGGTAACGTAAATAACTCTCCACTTCGAATTCGATACCATAATGATACTGGTAAGTGTCATGACGCATTTGGCGGCCAAACTTTTCACCCATTGCATCGTCTGACAAATAGGTAATGTGTCCCAGCATGCGCGCTAACCCAAGCCCATTGGTGGGTACGGTTTGGTTCTCTAGGTAATTGCCATCGAAGAAATCAGGATCGCGTCGAATGGATTGTCTCGCCACTTCGTTAAAGGCGATGTTTTGCGTTGATAGCTTTGGTGCCGAGGCAATAATAATGGCGGCTTTTATGCGCTCAGGAAAACGAATACTCCACTCAAGCGCTTGCATGCCGCCAAGACTACCGCCGACGATAGCGGCGAATGTTTGAATACCAAGTTTATCTGCTAAACGGGCTTGGCTTTCTACCCAATCCTCCACTGTAACCATAGGAAAACTGGCTTCCCAGCGTTCGCCTGTCGCAGGATTGATACTGGTTGGGCCAGTTGATCCGCAACAACCGCCAAGATTATTCAATGAAATGACGAAGAAATGATTTGTGTCGATTGCTTTTCCAGGCCCAATCGCAGAATCCCACCAGCCAGGCTTTTTATCCGTCATCGCATGATAACCCGCTGCATGATGATCTCCGCTCAATGCGTGGCAGATAAGCACAGCATTTGAAGCGGTTTCATTTAACGTGCCATAAGTCTCATAAATGAGTTGATAAGATGACAGTGTTTGACCACAAGACAGCGCTAATGGCGTGTCGAATTGCGCAATTTGTGGTTTAACAATACCAACAGAGTCGGCTGGAATAACGTCCGGCATAGGTTTTGGTAATCCTAATGAAAGTACTCGAATTCCCGTGAAGAAAAATGGGAAATTTTATTGATGAATAATGGCACACAGTCTAGCGTTTGCGTTGCATAGCATCAAGGTATAGACCTTCTAATTACTGTGTGATCTCAAAGAGCCGATAGACTAATTGGCCTGCTGTTTTTTCTTTTTGTAACGTCCAATTGTTCGGCAAAGGAGGAAGTGCAGCTTCTTTTTCCATTTCGATGTAGACCAGAGCGCGTTCAGCTAACCAGCCTTTTTCCAGTAGCGGAATGATTTGCGCCAACCAACCTTTGCGAAAAGGCGGATCTAAGAAGATGATGTCCAATGGTCGAGGCGTTGCCGTTTCTAGAAAAGCCGCTGCGTTTTGCGCAATGACTTCGGCATTTGTTGCGCCTAATGTGGCGAGGTTAGCTGTCATTTGTTGGGAAACAACACGAGAGTTATCAACAAAGGTAAGGTGTTTCGCGCCGCGGGATAAGGCTTCTAGTCCTAATGCGCCAGAACCACAAAAGAAGTCGCCGCATGTCGAACCGGGAACGAAATGATTAATCCAATTGAAGAGTGTTTCGCGTACTCTGTCTGGCGTGGGTCTTAAACCTTCAATATCAGGAATAGGCAACTGGCGTGAGCGCCATTCACCGGCAATGATTCGGAGTTTAGAAGCCTTAGCTTTGCTGTTTTTGGAAGCCTGTTGTGGTATTTTCTTTCTCATTGGTAAACCTGAATCTCTTGGTAAGTCGATGTCTTTAATAAATCTGTTAAGGCGTTCTGGTAATCAGTTTGGGTAAAAGTGTCGATGGCTTCTTTGTAGGAGCTTACAAATTCTTCCAAGGTTAATTGCCCATCTAAATGGGTGACTTGGGTCGCCATATAGCTCCACCATGTTGGAGACTGAGTTTGTATTTCCAATTGTGTTTTAAAGCTATCAAACAGTCTGTTAAAAGTAGCTTGGTCTTGAGCTGATGGCATGTTTTGCTGTGTCAGCAAGCTTTTCGCATCGAGTATTTTTGTGTTTAGGCTCTCGGCGTCTTGAGTTAGCGCAGCGGAATATTGAATGTTCCAACGAGCCCAAGGATGTTTTGGTGATAAGGTAAAGGCAAGCTGTACAAAATCCATGTTGGTTTGTTGATTCAATGTTGAGACTAAATCTGCGCCCCATATTTGTAAGCTGATCCATTCTTTGACCGATGCAATAGGTTTTAGAGCAACCGCGCTTTGAGTTTGCCATAGATAATCTGATGCCGACTTTTTGTTAAATTCAACCGTGCGAGAGGTTGGCTCATAGTCTTCTATTGACGTTGATGCCACAGCGAGTTGATCGTTTTTGCTGACATTATTAAGAACTTCTTCAATAGCGGCTTTTGCTTCTGTATTTAAGTTGCCGATCACGTAAATGGCAGACGCATTCGAGTGCATGGTTTTGTAATACTGGCTGACTTGCTCCAATGTGACGGTTGCCACATCCGTGTTTTCCCGCTCTTGCTGATTCTGAAACAGTCCTTTTTCTGCTTTGTATGGCTCAATTTCTGTGTGGCGTCGTTGCCAGCCATCCAGTGTACGATGCTTAAATACTGGTTCTGCTAACCAGTTATTCACTAATGATAAAGTGCGCATGAGATACGCTGTTTGGCTGCTGAGCGTTACACCAATGACTTGGCTTTCATAGTCATAATGGCTACTGGCTTGCGCGGCTAAAGGCGCTAACCTTTGGTTGATGGATGCTGTGCTAAGTGGCAAGGAATCACTCATTAGCATGGCAAGCGTTGTTTGGGCTAGATTTGTGGGTGTCGGTGTTGATTGAGGCGCTGGCGTTCGAAAGGCAAAGCGAATTTCAACTTTGTCGCCACCTTCCCAACTGTCTTGCTCTAGCCAAATAATGGGAATGCCAGAATCCGTTTCGGATGTTTCTATATTCGGTGTTGGGAGTTTGCTGCTTGGCGCAGTGAGCTGTAGCACCCAAACGGCTAATGTACAGAAAACCATAATGATGGCTAAAACAGGTCGGCTGAAAAGAGGTTTACTATTATCGGGCATAAAGCACCTTAAGGTGTGTGTTATATGTCGTTTTGCGTGAAACTAGACCTGTTTGCTAGCTAGAATGATGATAAAATACTCGTTTTTACACGCCCAATCTTGTGGCGTTGCTTCCAATCATAGCATTTCACTGGTGTTTACTGCATCAGTCAAAATAAAGAGACAAATTTAATGGAAATTGTTAATCAAATTATTGCTTTTTTTACGCCTTATCTTGGTGAGGAATACGCTCGTTATGCGCCAATTGCGATTGGTACAAGTTTAGCGATCGTTGCTTTTGTTATTCGTCGTCGTTTTGTAAATAAGATGAATGCAGAAATTAAAGCAGCGAAAAGAAAAGACCAAGCCGCTCAAGATACGCCAGTAAGCGAACCTATCGAGAAGCCTTCTGTTGTTGAAGCAGACATTGTGGCCGAAAAAGCACCGATTGCAGAAAGTGATTTAGTGGAGGAATTGGCGGTTGCTGAAAAAGAATTAACGGTAGAAACGCCTGAAGTTGAGCAAGCAACAATTGCACCGGAAGAAGTGACAGAAGCGACCGTAGAAGAAGCGGTTGTAGAAGAACCTGTCGTTGCTGAAGAGCCTGTGGCTGTTGAAGAGCCAAAAGCTGAAGAGCCAGAAGTCTCTGAGTCTGAAGAAGAAGCCGCAGTTGAAACGGTGGAAGACGAAGCGCCTCAAGCAGAAGAAGTGGAAGAAGAGCCAAAAGCTCCGACGCTTTCTTGGGCGCAAAGAATTAAAGCTGGTTTGTCTCGTACTCGCAGCGGCTTAGGCAACGGCCTATCGTCTGTGATTCTGGGCAGCAAAAAAGTTGATGATGATCTACTAGAAGAGCTTGAAACTCAGCTTTTGATGGCGGATGTAGGCATTGATGCGACTCAGGCGTTGGTGAATGGGCTGACAGATAAGCTGAATCGTAAAGAGCTGAAAGACTCAGATACGTTATTAACAACGCTGAAATCTGATATGGCTGATATTCTGAGTAACTCACAGAAAACTCTTGAGCCTGTTAGCAAAGAAGGTCCTTTCGTTATTTTAATGGTTGGCGTTAACGGAGTTGGTAAAACCACCACTATCGGTAAGTTGGCTAAAAAATATCAGGCAGAAGGCAAAAGTGTTATGTTGGCGGCGGGCGATACATTCCGTGCCGCAGCGGTTGAACAGCTTCAGGTCTGGGGTGAACGTAATAATGTTCCTGTTGTCGCACAACATACAGGTGCCGATTCTGCGTCTGTTATTTATGATGCGCTTGAATCTGCTAAAGCCAAAGGTGTCGATATTGTTATTGCTGACACAGCGGGTCGTTTGCAAAACAAAGAAAACCTAATGAATGAGTTGTCGAAAGTCGTTCGAGTAATGAAAAAACTTGACGAAAATGCACCTCATGAAGTCATGCTTGTGCTTGATGCTGGTACTGGTCAAAACGCGATTAGCCAAGCTAAGCTTTTCTCTGAAGCGGTTGGCGTAAGTGGTATTACTTTGACGAAATTGGATGGCACAGCAAAAGGCGGGATTATCTTTGCGATTGCCAAGCAGTTCGGTTTGCCTATACGTTATATTGGCGTGGGTGAGCAGGCGGATGATTTACGTCCTTTCGTTGCGCAAGAGTTCGTAGACGCATTGTTTGAAAGTGAATAAAATTTTGAGCGATTCGCCCTATAAACAAACGTTTCTTATTTTAATTTAAGGATAGTGGATCAAGGTGGAAATCGAATTTCAGCGAGTGGGTAAAAAGTACGAGAGCGGACAGGAAGCATTGTCGCAGGTGAGTTTTCATTTGCGCCAAGGTGAAATGGCGTTTCTTACTGGGCATTCTGGTGCAGGTAAAAGTACCTTAATGAAACTCATGATGATGATTGAGCGCCAGACATCAGGGCAAATTCTTGTCGATGGTGTTGATCTGCGAACGTTAAGTCGACGGGCGATTCCTCAACACAGGCGTCGAGTAGGTGTGGTATTTCAAAATCACCAGCTTTTATTTGATCGAAGTGTTTTTCATAATGTGGCTTTGCCTTTGCAGGTGAGTGGCGCAGACCCACAACAGATTGCGAAGCGTGTACGTGCCGCATTGGACAAAGTCGGATTGTTGGATAAGGAAAAATATAATCCGATGGCGTTGTCTGGTGGTGAGCAGCAACGTGTCGGTATTGCTAGAGCAGTAGTCAATAAACCGCAACTTCTATTGGCCGATGAGCCGACGGGTAATTTGGATCCTAAATTATCCGCTGAAATCATGAACCTTTTCCAAGAGTTTAACCGAGTAGGTGTGACAGTGTTGATTGCCAGTCACGATTTGGCTTTGGTTGCTCGTATGCGTCATCGAGTTCTTACTCTTAATCAAGGACGAATGGTTAACGATGGAGGGTTTGGCTAAATGGCACAGAAACCCAATCAGCGCGGCGCCACAAGAGAATCCATAAAGGCGACAAAACATCATTGGCCTGCACGCTCTTCATTCAGTCTTGGTAAGTATCTAAGGCAGCATCAAACGACGTTGACTGAAAGCTTCATGCGTTTGGTATCTTATCCTTTGTCTAGTGTGATGACTGTGATGGTGATCGCCATTGCTTTGTCTTTGCCGAGTGGTTTGTATGTTTTGTTGAAAAACGTGCAATCGGTGACAGATCAATGGGAGCAGCAGTCAGTTATTACTTTGTATTTGTTCCCAGGTTTAGAAGACACTCAGGCGCTTGCTTTGTCTCATCGTATTTCGGCACAAGCGGATGTGGCGTCGGTGGAATATATTTCCAAGGAAGAGGGGTTAAGGTATTTCGAGCAATCCAGTGGCTACGAACAAATCTTATCTTCTTTACCAGAGAACCCTTTGCCGATTGTGCTACGAGTTATTCCTCGCGAAATGGTGGATGTGACGACTTTGCCAAACTTACAGGCATTGCGTGACCAATTAGCCGGTCAACAGGAAGTGGAATACGCAGAATTAGATGCACAATGGTTACAGCGTCTTGCGAATATATTGAGTTTTGGGCAGCGTTTTTCTTATGCGCTGTCTGTTCTATTGGTTGTGGCGGTGTTTTTGATTGTCGGTAACACGATTCGAATGGCAGTAGAAAGCCGTCGCGATGAAGTCTTGGTCATGAAATTAGTCGGCGCAACAGATGGTTATATTCGTCGCCCATTTTTATACATGGGCTTTTGGTTTGGGGTCTTAGGTGGACTCTTTGCCAGCCTATGTGTTCTCTTGCTTAGCTGGTGGATTAGTGCGCCTGCAGAACGTTTGATTGATTCCTACCAAAGTGGTTTTCAGTTACAGACTTTTAATGCAGATGAGATTGTTTTGTGTTTAACTATTAGTGCTTTTGTTGGTGTGATTGGCTCTTGGATTGCAGTGAATCGCCATATAGCAAATATTGAGTTGCAGTGATCATAAAAGGCTAATATCAGTCATTAGATAATAGCCATGGTTTATTCACATTTATGTCACACATGGAAAGCACTTACTTGGTAATATTTTTCTCATACTCAGTATGAGCAATTAAAAAGGTGGAAATAGAGATGGCTAAAACTCTCCAACCTACGGACATGATGATTCCAGGTCAAAACCTTGAATCCTACATACAGGCCGTTAGTAGAATTCCGATTTTATCCGCTGATGAAGAAAAAGCATTGGCTGAGCGTCTTTACTATCAAGAAGACCTCGAAGCAGCACGTACATTGGTTATGTCGCATTTGAGATTTGTTGTTCATATTGCGAAAAGTTATTCCGGATATGGTTTAGCACAAGGCGACCTAATCCAAGAAGGTAATGTTGGCCTAATGAAGGCTGTTAAGCGCTTTAACCCTGAAGTGGGTGTGCGTCTTGTTTCTTTTGCTGTGCATTGGATTAAAGCAGAGATTCATGAATTCATTCTGAAAAACTGGCGCATCGTGAAAGTTGCGACAACCAAAGCTCAACGTAAAATGTTCTTCAACTTACGCAGCGCGAAGAAGAGTTTGTCTTGGTTTAGTAACTCTGAAGTGGAGTCTGTTGCGAGTGATTTGGGCGTAACGCCTGAAGTGGTTCGTCAGATGGAAGGGCGTTTAAGTTCTTCTGATATGGCTTTTGATGCTTCTGCTGATGACGATGATGAAAGCGCATTTCAGGCACCGTCTCAGTATTTAGAAGACCACAGATACGACCCAGCAACTTTGCTTGAAAACGGTAACTGGACAGAAGATTCTAACCAGCGTCTTGAAGTTGCAATGGCTGATTTAGACGAGCGTAGCCGTAATATCCTAGTGCAACGTTGGTTGTCAGACGGCAAATCAACTTTGCATGATTTGGCCGATGAATATGGTGTTTCAGCTGAGCGAATTCGTCAGCTTGAGAAAAACGCTATGAAGAAAATACGTGTCTCAATGGGAGAAGGTCAGTTCGATTGATCTTTCTCCCTTGGGATTGAAAAGCCTTCTTTGTGATCATCATAAAGAAGGCTTTTTCGTTTTTGGGGGTTACATTGTGAGGCTTGCTTTTTGGCGTAGAAGATCGTGTTTACTGACTTCTTAATTGATTGCCAGGTACAAAGCGCCAGGTCCGAATAATCTCGAGCTTATCTACTTCTTTTTTGAGTTCGCTCGGAAAGGCTTGGAAAGGTTCGGCCAATCGAACAATGCGCATGGCAGCATCATCTAATACTCTTTTCCCCGATGAATGTAAGATTTCAATATCATCAATGTAGCCGTTTGGAAGCAGGCTGACGGCCAAACGTAATTCCCCATATAAATGATTTCGCTTGGCTTCTTCTGGGTAATGAATGTTGCCTATTCGCTCAATTCTGCGTCGCCAGTCATCTAGATACTGAGCATCGACTGCCGCTTTTGCTGAAACAGAGGTTAAACGGCGAATGCGTGGACGTTTAGCATAAGATTGGCGTTGCTGGTCGAGTAGGGCTTCTAAGGTTGCTATGTCATTAGATAGATGACTAGGAATTTGTGTTTCTCCACGAAACCTTTCTTCTAAGGTTTTTACTTCCTGTTCAGGCTCATCAAGTACTTCAAAAACCGCTTCTTGGTTACTTGTAGCGAGTAGTCTAGGCTCATCAATGGGTTCAGCTGAGGCGAGCTGTGGTTGAATCGGTGGAGATATTTCTTGGATAGTATCGGATAAAAAGCGGGAATTTTCTGTGGTTGTCAGTTTTTGTTTGCGCAACTCTGTGCCGCTGGCTTGTTGGTTAGCTTGGGCGATAAAGTCTGCATCAACAGGCGCTTTTGTTGTGTGTTGAACTAGCGTGACTTCCAAGGTTTTAGGTTTGGGCGATGGAAGTGTGAAGTCAAAACCAACAATCATCACCATTAGCACATGAAGGCTAATGGCGATGAAAAGCGTGATGGAAAATTTATCGAGTGTTCGCATCATTTAATATTACTGAAGGCGTGCTTCGATTGCCTCAATTAATGTCATGGCGATGTCTAAACCGAATTGATCATTCAGCTCTCTAACACAAGTAGGGCTAGTGACATTTATTTCAGTAAGGTAATCACCAATAACGTCTAAGCCAACAAACATCAGTCCTTTCTCTTTTAAAGATGGAATAACTTGTTCGCAAATCCAACGGTCTCTGTCGCTCAGTGGTCGGCCTTCACCTCGCCCACCCGCAGCCAAGTTACCACGAGTTTCCCCTGAAGCAGGAATGCGTGCCAACGCGAAAGGAACTGGCTCACCATTGACGATTAAGATGCGTTTATCGCCTTGCTTTATCTCAGGGATAAATTTCTGCGCCATGATTTGTTCTGCACCCATGTTGGTTAGGGTTTCGATAATCACACTGACGTTAGAATCGTCTGGTTTGAGGCGAAAAATAGCAGTTCCACCCATGCCATCTAAAGGTTTAAAAATCACATCGCCGTGTTCTTTATGAAAGGACTTTAGTAAGTCTGCACGACGCGTCACTAAGACTGGTGGACAGCATTGAGGGAACTGAGTCGCAAAGAGCTTCTCGTTGCAGTCTCGAAGGCTTTTTGGATCATTCACAACCAGTGCGCCATCTCTTTCTCCTTGTTCAAGGATCATGGTGCTGTAGACAAATTCACTGTCGAACGGCGGATCTTTGCGCATTAAAATGACATCAAGGTCGCCAAGCGGCATTTTTGTTTCTTCGCCTAAGTCATAAAAGTGCGATGGATCTTTGTAGACATTGAGAGGGCGAGTCATCGCGAAGGCTTTTCCCTCTTCTATAAATAAATCCTTTTGCTCCATATAAATGAGCTGCCAGCCTTTTTCAGCAGCGGCCCAAAGCATGGCGAGTGAGGTGTCTTTTTTGTAGTTTATGGATGAAATAGGATCCATAACAATGCCGAGTTTGATAGTCATAGGGTGATTCCTAAAACGAAGTAATATCTTCGTACTTTGAAAATATATTAATAAGTATTGATGCTATAGAAATATGGGGACGCTGAGAAGAAAAAACACCACTGTTTTACAGATAGTTGTTTTTATAGGTGGTGTGTGGAGACATAAAAAAACTAGATGAGAAATGGTTTTCTCTCATCTAGCTCTTTGGTACTAACAAACAAGCTCTAATAAAATTTACCAGCTACCGCTGTTTTCATCCGCTTCAAGGAAGAGTTCGCTTTCTAAGCTTTCTTGGTCTGTTTTCGGTGCTGTGTCAGTTGTGACAGGCGAAGCAACATTAGGCTCATCTTGAATTTCAGCTAGTTCTTCAACCACACTGCTTTTTACAGTGAGAGAGCCTTTCTCATCAAATTCATCATTAAATCCAAGTAATGATGGACGGTAGATACGAAGAGCTCTCATTAACTCACCTTTGGCATTGAATAAGCGAAACTCAGAAAATAGTTCATCGTAGTCGACATTTACATAATCTTGGCGCGCTTCAAATAGTTCATTTTCACTGTCTAAAACGTCTAACAATGAGCGGCGACCTAAACGAAATTGCTTTTCATAAGCGACTTGCGATTCTTTAGTAGAAATAACATATTGTCGAATGTGTTCTTTCTGTTCTGTGGTTGCTTCATAAGCAGCCCAAGCCAACCGAACGGTTAACTCTGTGTCACGAATTGTGTTGCGGCGAATCTCTGTCGCTTGGATGTTTTGTTGTACGGCCGCTTCTTGTTTGCGTTTGGACGAACCTCCGCTGTAAAGATTATAATTAAGTCGAACCATGGCAAGTAAGTCTTCACTAGGGCCTTCGTCACCGTCTATATTGTTGTCCCAAGTCCGTTCTAAAACGAAGTTAACGGTTGGATATTTTTCGGCATCAGTTATGGCTTGCAGGCTTTCTGTTGCAAGAACGTCCCAGTAAGCGCCTTCAATTGCTGGGTTTTTCTTAAGCGCTTCGCTGATCGCAGAGTCAAGGTCTTGTGGTAATAGTGCACGATCTGGAACTGGGTAAATCATCTCTTCAGGAGGCAGTTCTCCAACGATGCTTTTATAGTTACTTTCAGCGTCTTTAAGGTTGTTAATTGCTGCTAAATTATTAGCATGCGCTTTCGAAAGACGTGCGGAGATTTGGCTAAAGTCAGATTGACGACCAATGCCTGTGTCGCTTTTTAATTTAATTTGCTCATATATGCGCTGATGAGCTTTTAAGTTCAGGTCGGCAAGAGCAAGAAGTTCGCGGTAGCGTAAGACATCTGCAAAAACTTGAGCCACTTCTAACGCTGTGTTTTCAACAGAAATAAGAGCGTTCCAACGGTCAGCTTCGGCTTCACTGGTGAGTCGTTTTACTTCGTTGCGAGTGGAAAAACCACTAAAAAGAGGCTGATTTAATGCCAGTGTTAACTCGCGTCGAGTTAAGTCAATATCGTCCGCATTTTCTTCATAAGTTGTTTCATGGCCGATGCCCGCAGAAAGATCCACGCTTGGGTAGTAGCCTGTGCGGCGAGCCACTTCTGCGTCTTCTTTCAGCTCACGATATTGTGCAATAGCTTGTCTGACTTCAGGGCTATTTTCTATGGCAATGTAAGTTGCTTCTTCAAGCGTAATAGCATGGGCTGACAAAGACAGTAAAGCCATGCTTAAGTAGCTAGTTGAAATCAGAGCAAGTCGGTAAAACATAAAATCATCGTTCCTTTAATGAATGTATCTGCTTAGATTTTAAAATCATTTAAACCATGAATATGTTGTAGTTATGTGAGTCAGCAGCTTTTTTATATTTTATCTAGATTACCTTAAATATCGCCCCAAAGTGTGTTTATTACACTTAATGCAACAATTGGTGCAGTTTCTGTTCTCAAAACTCTTGGCCCTAAAGTAATAGCTTTAAATCCTTTATTTTCAGACAGTTGAACCTCGTTTTCAGTCAGCCCGCCTTCTGGCCCAATAAGTAAACAGACCTGTTTATTTTCTGGATATTGGAACTGATTTATCGGTTTTGCACTGTGGTGATGCAAAGTGAGCATTAACATTTCGTTACAATTGTCTAGCCAATCTGCAAGATTTATAGGGGGATAGACAATAGGGACCACACCTCTACCACATTGTTCTGCCGCACTAATGGCTACTTGTTGCCAATGTAGTTGGCGCTTTTCTGCTCGGTTGTCTTGTAGTTTTACTTCGCATCTTTCACTGAATAAAGGTTGGATTGCATAAACACCAGCTTCTACTGATTTTTGAATAGCATAATCCATGCGCTCACCACGAGAGAGAGTTTGACCTATGGTGACTTGAATAGGGGATTCGTTGTGCAGTGGCTCGAAATGAGAAATGGATAGGCTAGCTGAACGTTTTTCTACGTCGCATAAAGTGGCATGATATTGACCACCTTTGCCATTAAAGACACGAACTGGATGATCTGATTTGAGGCGAAGGACTTTGCAAACATGCTGAAAGGTCGAATCAGGTAAATTGATCTTAGTATTCTCGTTGAGGTCTGTATCAATAAAAATTCGTGGAATACGCATGCCTTGTCCTAAGTTTGAAAAGATAGAAATAAAAAAGCCCTCTGCGACGCTCTAACGTCACAGAGGGCTTTATAACGGAAAAAAGAAAACTTATAAACCAGCGGCTTTGCGTAAAGCGTCGGCTTTGTCTGTTTTTTCCCAAGTAAAGTTCTCACCTTCACGGCCAAAGTGACCGTATGCCGCGGTTGGTAAATAAATTGGACGTTTGAGATCCAACATTTCAATTAGGCCTGCTGGTCGCAATTCGAAATGCTCACGTACCAATTGCGAAATGACGGCGTCGCTTACTTTGCCTGTGCCAAACGTATTGATACTGATAGAGGTTGGCTCAGCCACACCGATCGCGTAAGAAATTTGGATTTCACATTTGTCTGCTAAACCCGCCGCAACGATGTTTTTGGCTACATAGCGACCAGCGTAAGCTGCAGAACGGTCAACCTTTGATGGATCTTTACCAGAGAAAGCACCACCACCGTGACGAGCCATACCACCGTATGTATCTACGATGATTTTACGACCTGTTAAACCACAGTCACCTACAGGGCCACCAATGATGAATTGACCTGTTGGGTTGATGAAGTATTTGGTTTCTTTTGATAACCACTCAGCTGGTAGAACAGGCTTGATGATTTCTTCCATCACGGCTTCGCGTAGATCGGCTTGTTTTACTGATGCACTGTGTTGAGTGGATAGAACCACAGCATCAACGGCACATGGCTTACCATTTTCATCATAGCGGAAAGTGACTTGGCTTTTGGCATCCGGACGAAGGAAATCAAGCGTGCCGTTTTTACGCACTTCTGCTTGGCGTTGCACAAGACGGTGAGCGTAAGTGATAGGTGCAGGCATTAATACGTCAGTTTCGTTGGTTGCAAAGCCAAACATTAAGCCTTGGTCGCCAGCGCCGAGTTCTTTTTCGCTGGCTTCGTCAACACCCACTGCGATGTCAGCAGATTGTTTGCCGATGGCGTTCATTACAGCGCAAGATTCCCAATCGAATCCCATGTCTGAACTGTTGTAGCCGATTTCACGAATTACACCACGAGCGATTTCTTCGATATCGACCCACGCATTTGTACGAACTTCACCTGCAACCAATACCATGCCTGTTTTTACGAGAGTTTCGCAGGCAACGCGTGCTTCTTTGTCTTCTGCAAGAATGGCATCAAGAATGGCGTCAGAGACTTGGTCTGCAATTTTGTCTGGATGACCTTCTGAAACGGATTCAGAAGTAAATAAAGAATATTCTGACATTATGAGTCTTCCTCTTTAGCTGAGTTGGCTGCTAAACAGGCATAAAAAAACCTGTTTTGCATAAAAATGCTAAACAGGTTCTTACGTATCTGTTTAGCTGAGTTTATATAGCGCCCGCAAGCCGAGACAAATCGACGCTGTTAAGCCGCGAATGATGGACTAGAGTTGTTTAAATATCAACCCATTCGTTAGATTTTAGTGAGTCAAAAGGTTGTTTTTTTGTTACGATGGTGCGGTTTTTATGTCATTTCATTTTCTTTGCCCATTGTTTGGGCATAACGGTGGTGCCAGCATTGCATGGTGGCCCTATTCTGTAGAGAATGTTTTTTCTATTGTTCGTTAAGCTATCAGGAGTGGAAGAACCATGCCGTCTCGTAAACAACTTGCTAACGCCATACGCGCATTAAGTATGGATGCAGTGCAAAAAGCCAATTCAGGTCACCCAGGTGCGCCAATGGGTATGGCCGATATCGCTGAAGTGTTATGGAATGATTTTTTAAAGCACAACCCAAATAACTCAAAATGGGTTGATCGTGACCGCTTTATATTGTCAAACGGCCATGGCTCCATGCTTATTTATTCTCTATTGCATTTGTCTGGCTACAAACTACCTATCGAAGAATTGCAGCAATTTCGTCAATTGCATTCTAAAACACCTGGTCACCCAGAATATGGTTATACAGACGGCGTTGAAACAACAACGGGTCCTTTAGGTGCGGGTATCAGTAATGCGGTTGGTATGGCGATCGCTGAGAAAACATTAGCGGCTCAATTTAACCGTGAAGGCCATGAGGTTGTTGATCACAACACCTATTGTTTCCTTGGTGATGGTTGTTTGATGGAAGGTATTTCCCATGAAGCTTGTTCATTAGCAGGTACTTTGGGACTTGGTAAATTGGTCGCGTTTTGGGATGACAATGGTATTTCTATCGATGGTCATGTTGAAGGCTGGTTTACTGACGATACACCTAAGCGTTTTGAATCTTATGGTTGGCATGTAATTGCGGATGTGGACGGTCATGATCCTGTTGCGATTAAAGCAGCAATTGAAGCGGCTAAAGCGGAAACCAGCAAACCTACTCTGATTTGCTGCAAAACCGTGATTGGTTTTGGTTCACCAAACAAATCTGGTAGCCATGATTGTCACGGTGCGCCATTGGGTGACGCTGAAATTGCAGCAGCTCGTGAATTCCTTGAGTGGCCACATGCACCTTTCGAAATCCCGGCTGATGTTTACGCTGGTTGGGATGCTAAAGAAGCGGGCTCTGTTCGTGAAGATGAATGGGCAGCGAAGTTCGAGTCGTACAAAGCGGCTTACCCAGAATTGGCGGCCGAATTTGAGCGTCGCGTGATCAAGGGTGAATTGCCAGCTGACTTTGAAGCGAAAGCACAAGCTTTCATTCAAGAAAGCCAAGACAAAGGTGAAAACATTGCCAGCCGTAAAGCGTCACAAAATGCGATTGGTGCTTTTGGTGCTATCTTACCTGAATTACTGGGTGGCTCTGCTGACCTTGCGGGCTCTAACTTGACGTTATGGTCTGGCTCTAAAGGTATCCAAGATGACGCGGCTGGTAACTATGTTTACTACGGTGTGCGTGAATTTGGTATGAGCGGTATTATGAATGGCGTGTCTTTGCACGGCGGTTTCATTAATTACGGCGCGACTTTCATGATGTTTATGGAATATGCGCGTAATGCGGTTCGTATGTCGGCATTGATGGGCATTCAAAACATCTTCGTTTATACCCATGACTCGATTGGTCAAGGTGAAGATGGCCCAACTCACCAGCCTATTGAACAGCTTGCTAACTTGCGTATGACGCCAAATATGTCTGTGTGGCGCCCATGTGATGCGGCAGAAACAGCTGTGGCTTGGAAGGCGGCTATCGAGCGTCGTGACGGTCCTACGTCATTGGTTTTCTCTCGCCAAGGTTTACCTGCGCAAGCGCGTACTGCTGAGCAATTAGCGAATGTGGCAAAAGGCGCTTATGTCTTGAAAGATTGCGCTGGCACGCCAGATCTTATTCTGTTGGCAACTGGCTCGGAAGTTGGTTTGGCCGTTGCGTCTGCAGAAGCTTTAACAGAGAAAGGCAAAAAAGTGCGTGTGGTATCTATGCCGTCAACGAATGTGTTTGATGCTCAGGATGCTGCGTACAAAGAGTCTGTTTTACCAAGTGCTGTAACGAAACGTGTTGCTATTGAAGCGGCTCACGCAGATTACTGGTACAAGTATGTTGGCTTTAATGGCGCTATGGTCGCTATGACAACCTTTGGTGAATCTGCCCCTGGCGGTGATTTGCTAAAACACTTCGGCTTTACGGTTGATAATGTTGTTGAGACAGCGGAAAAAATCCTAGCCGTTTAAATATTGAATGGCTAATAAGAAAAGGAGGCGGTATTTTGTACGCCTCTTTTTCCTTTTTTATAAGATGAAAAACGGTATTTTTTATCGGTTTTTATTGCGATGAAGTAGTGAGAATATGTTGCGAGTCGCTATTAATGGTTATGGTCGAATAGGGCGCTCGGTCTTAAGAGCACTTTATGAAAACGGCTACCGCGACCACATTCAGGTGGTGGCAATCAACGAATTGTCTGATATTGAGACAATCAGTTATCTTACGCGCTATGACACAACACATGGCCGCTTTCCTCAACCTGTATCGACAAAAGGCAATACGCTTCTAATTGGTGATGATGAAATCGCCTGCTTTTCTTGTGCTCAACCTGAAGAATTAGAATGGTCGTCTCTTGACCTTGATATGGTGTTTGAATGCTCTGGAAGCTTCTCGGACAGAGAAGGTGCACAAGCTTATCTAAACGCTGGCGCACCAAGAATTTTGCTTTCCCAACCTGCGGCATCAGACGTGGATGCAACGATTGTGTATGGCTTTAACCATGAAGATATACAGGCCAGCCACGGAATTGTCTCTGCCGCGTCCTGCACAACCAATTGCCTGATTCCAGTATTAGATGTTATTAAGCAGTTTGCAGGTGTCGTGCATGGCACAACTCAAACGATTCACTCTGCAATGAATGATCAGCCTGTGATTGATGGTTATCACACGAAAGACTTACGTTTAACCCGTGCCGCGTTGAGTTCGATTATCCCCGTTGATACCGGTTTGGCGAAAGGCATTACCCGAATGATGCCGGAACTAGACGGGAAAATGGGGTGTAATGCGGTGCGTGTGCCGACGTTAAATGTCTCCGTGATTGATCTTGTGTTACGTACGGATCGAGATGTCACGGTGGAGCAAATAAACCAACAATTAGAACAAGCTTCTAATGGTAAATACGCTGAATTAATGGGTTTTTCTAAAGAAGCACATGCTTCTGTTGATTTTAATCATGATCCACGTTCTGTGATCATTGATAGCACACAGACCCAAGTCATTGATAAGCGTATGGTTAAGTTGCTGTGTTGGTTTGATAATGAATGGGGTTACGCTAATCGAATGCTGGATGTAGCAAAATACTGGGCAAATGTGATTAAAGACTAGTATTTGTATTACAATATAAAAAATTAAATGACGAGGACATCGTACATGACTGTAATGAATATGAAAGATGTGGATTTGACGAACAAGCGCGTATTGATTCGTGAAGATTTAAACGTGCCAGTCAAAGATGGCAAAGTAATGAGTGATGCGCGTATTCGTGCGGCATTACCAACTATTAAGCTGGCATTAGAAGCAGGCGCTAAAGTGATGGTTATGTCACACCTTGGTCGCCCGACAGAAGGTCAGTACGAGGAAGAATTCTCCCTTCAGCCTGTAGCAGCGTATTTATCTGATTTGCTAGGACAAGAAGTTCCTCTCGTTAAAGACTGGTTGGATGGCGTAGAAGTTGAAGCTGGCCAGCTGGTTTTAGTTGAAAACGTACGTTTCAACTTAGGTGAAAAGAAAGACGATGAAGCCTTGTCTAAGAAAATGGCGGCATTATGTGATGTGTTTGTGATGGATGCATTTGGTACCGCACACCGCGCGCACGCTTCCACTCATGGCGTAGCGAAGTTTGCACCTATTGCTTGTGCTGGCCCTTTATTAGCGGCAGAGCTTGATGCATTGGGTAAAGCGCTTGATAACCCAGCTCGTCCTTTGGTGGCGGTAGTTGGTGGTTCTAAAGTATCAACAAAGTTAACGGTTTTAGAATCTCTGTCTAAAGTTTGCGATCAATTAATTGTAGGCGGCGGCATTTCTAATACTTTCGTTGCTGCTCGCGGTAACAATGTTGGTATGTCTTTGTACGAAAAAGACCTTATTCCTCAGGCTCAAAAGCTAATGGCGGATCTGGATATTCCTGCAGTGACTGACGTTCGTGTTGGTACGGAATTCTCAGAAACAGCGGTTGCGACTGTTAAGCCTGTAGACCAAGTTGAAGACAACGAAGAAATCATGGATTTAGGTCCGGATTCTGCTCAAGTTATGGCAGATATCTTGAAAAATGCGAAAACCATTTTATGGAATGGCCCATGTGGCGTATTTGAGTTTGATAACTTCTCTAAAGGTACAGAAGTCGTCGCTCAAGCCATTGCAGATAGCGATGCGTTTTCGGTTGCTGGTGGCGGTGATACCTTGGCAGCGATTGATAAGTACGGTTTAGCGGATAAGATTTCTTATATTTCGACGGGCGGCGGTGCTTTTTTAGAGTTTGTTGAAGGAAAAGTGCTTCCAGCTGTTGCGATGTTGGAGTCACGCGCGCAAAATTAGTATTACAAAATGCAAAAATAGCATTCTAAATATATTATAAGGGCGAAAAGCCCAATTACTGGCCTTGTTTGTTGCTCCAAAAAAGCAAACAAGGCCAGCTATTATGAAAACTAGAGAGTGACATATTCGGCGCTAAGATCGAATGGAAATAAGGCGTAAGCCACGTGACTGCTGTGAAGCGGATCATGCAACAGGATGAACTGTTAGCCAACACCCTAACGTCGCCTGTTATAAATACAATATAAGACAAATAGTCAGAGGAAACCTTGTATGCCTTTAATTAGTATGCGTCAACTGCTGGATCATGCTGCTGAGCACAGCTACGGTCTGCCAGCTTTTAATGTGAATAACATGGAACAGGTTAAGGCCATTATGGAAGCCGCCCATGAAGTGAATTCACCTGTTATCATGCAAGCATCGGCTGGTGCTCGTAAATATGCCGGCTCACACTTTTTACGTCACTTGATTGCTGCTGCTATTGAAGACTACCCACACATTCCTGTGGTAATGCATCAGGATCATGGAACCTCTCCTGCTATCTGTCAGCGTTCGATTCAGCTTGGCTTTTCGTCTGTCATGATGGACGGCTCGTTAGAAGCAGATGGTAAAACCCCAGCAAGCTATGAATACAATGTTGATGTTACTCGTCGTACTGTTGAGTTTGCTCACGCATGTGGTGTGTCAGTTGAAGGTGAGTTGGGTTGCCTTGGTTCATTGGAAACTGGTCAAGCGGGCGAAGAAGATGGCGTTGGCGCAGAAGGTATTTTGTCGCACGATCAAATGTTAACGGATCCTCAAGAAGCCGTAGATTTCGTTAATGCAACTGGCATTGATGCGCTTGCGGTTGCGATCGGTACAAGTCACGGTGCTTATAAGTTTACACGTCCACCGACTGGCGACATTCTTGATATTGAACGTATCAGCCAAATTGTTGAGCTTCTTCCAAATACGCACATTGTATTGCATGGCTCTTCTTCTGTTCCTCAGGATTGGTTGTCTATTATCAACGAGTTTGGTGGCGACATTCCTGAAACATACGGTGTACCGATTGAAGAAATCGTGAAAGCCATTCGTTACGGTGTTCGTAAAGTGAATATCGATACAGACTTACGTTTGGCAGCAACTGGCGCGATTCGTCGTAGTTTGGCTGAGCACAAAGGGAACTTTGACCCTCGTAAGTATTTAACAGAAAGTATTCGTGCAATGAAGGCTGTTTGTATTGATCGTTACGAAGCGTTTGGTTCTGCTGGTCAGGCTTCTCGCATTCATACGTTTGATCTAGAAGAAATGGCGGTTCGCTACGAACGTGGTGAATACAATAACGGACGTATTTTCTAAGCAAATTGTTTAGTTATTGTGCGAGCAAAGGTGAAAGGCAATATTTTTTAAGTTTTTTGATAAATAAGTTAAAAAAACTATTGACCAGAAAATTCATTTACCTATAATGCTCGCCATTCCTTGCGGGAGTGGTGGAATTGGTAGACACGCTGGATTTAGGTTCCAGTGCTTCACGGCGTGAGAGTTCGAGTCTCTCCTTCCGCACCATATTTAAAAAAGCTGACTTTATGTCAGCTTTTTTTTGTCTGTAATTTGTCTCTACGCTTTTTAAGTCTCAGGATTCGCTTTAAACGAGTGTTTTTTTGCATTTGTTTTTAATTAGTTATTCACGTCCTCACGAAATTTCGCTAATTTGGTTAGAATGACACCTTTATGTGCCTTCATCGGATTGATTCATGCGAAGACTGTGGTTTTTGGTTTTATTTATTTTCTCTGCATTTTCTGTTCAAGCCTCGAATATGACGCGTGATTTAATGAGCGATGATGTCTTCCAGCGGTTGATGCCTAGACAAGGTCCGTTGATCGAGCTTTTTACTTCTATTGTTCATTCTCCTCCGGTTTCCATTTTAAGAACTCAAAATAAGCCCATCAGTATTGCGGTGCTACTATTTGGTGAAGCGGACACTTTGGCGAATGAAGCTTTGTTGCTGTCTTTTAAGCAAAGGATGCGAGAGTTAAATATCGATTATCGATTAGATATTTATGTCTCTAATTTAGAGGATGATGGTGATGTCAGCTCTTATATGAAAATTGAGAAGAGCGCGCCAGATTATATTGTGATGACAAAATTAGGGATGGTGCAACGGCGTTTCTTGGAGCGCTTTTTATATGGAAACAAAACTAAAGTGCTTCTGTACGATTTTTCAACACCTTTGACGCATTGGGTGGATCGACCTCCGCTCATGTATATTGGGTTTGATCAAAGACAAGCGTCAAAGCAACTAGCGAGTTATTTAGACCGCCAACTTCCAAAACAGGCAAAAATGTCGGCGTTAGTATTGCCGGATAATTATCTTGGTCACATGCGCTGCGATGCTTTCTTGGATGAAATCACCCAACTTGGTCGCACTGTTCATACGATTGATGTTGTTCAGGATTCACAAGAGCAAGCGGCTGAATCAACGAAAGCTTTATTGGCAGAGACTGAGGTCGATTTTATCTTTAGTTGCTCTGCTCATATTTCTGAAGGCGTACTTGCGGCTTTCAAAGAAACGGACAATCAAAGAGTGCAAACTAATGGTTGGGGGCTGACTCAAGAGGGTGTGAGAGGACTTGCTAATCCGAGAATAAAAGCCAGTGTATTGTTTATGAAAGATTACCTATCTGTTGCGCTCGCAGAGGCAATCAAATTGGATCTTGAAGGAAAAAATATGCCGAACCTTTATGTCGCTCGTTCAACCTTGGCTCCTTCAGAATTAGATTTTGACAGTTTACGCTTGATGGTGAGTCAAGCTTACCCATATTCGGTGATGTTATGGCAGAAGTAGTTCCGATTAGTTTACGACATCGCTTGCAGAGTAAAGCTTTCGCTTTATTGTCTGTGATCTTTGCTTGTATGTGTCTGATTGTTTTTTATTTAGTTGTGGTTCTGCATCAGTCTTTCTTGGAAAATAATTTTGTCTCAAGGCATAAATCTGTAGAGCAAGCTTTTAATAATTACCTAGATCGCGCTGAAGATGAAATGCGGCTAATTACTCAAGACCTTTCTTTGAATAATTACACATCAGGACGAGAGTTAGACCTTTTGTTTAGCCATCATGATGCGTTGTTTTTTGGTGAGTTGGACTTCTTTTATATTGAATGGAGTCACGGTCAGCATACGATGGATCCACGAGCGCGTTTATTTACCCAAGCGCAATTTCGCCCTTTGCTTCAAAAAGGGCTGATCAATAAATGGGTGACGGTTACCACAGAAGATAATCTGGTCTTCTTGATGTATAAGAAAAAAATCGTTTCTGATGAGCAAAGAAATATAGGCTTTTTGTATGGTTTTATTTCATTAAAGGAAAATGTCACCTTTGCAAGTGCGCTGCTGAGTAGCGATCAAGTGGCTGCGGTTCGTATCTCCGATAAATCAGGCGGGACAACACAAGTTTTATTAGAAGAAAACAAAATGGACCTTGAGGGAACAGGAAAGGTTTTGTTTTCCAGTTGGCCTTTGATGTCTTCTGTTCAGGCCGATCTTGAACTAGAAGTGGGTCAGAAAACCAGAGCATTGTCAGGTCTTGTTATGAAAGTGCTGCCTTTTGTTCTAGGCGTTGGCTTTGTGATGCTGGTGTTCTATTTCTTACTTATGTACCAAATTAGACGGTATGTTTTTGTGCCTATTGAGCAGATGGCTTATCGGAGCAATAAGTATTTGTTGCCCTACAAGGAGCTACTTCCATTACAACAAAGAGCCGAAGCAGATAAAACCTTTATTGAGTCGAAAGAGCAACGTTTCCAGCTTCTTACGGAATCGGTGCATTGCGCCATTATTTTTTGTAATGAAGTGACAGAAATAGAAGCGATTAATGCGGAAGCCAGAGAGTTGTTCCCTGACGCGACGAAAGCTCGGACTATTTTTGATTTTATGCCGATTTCTTGTCACCAAAATATTCAAGCAGCATTAAAGGGCGAAGTAGGTGTGAAGTTTGACATTACTTCTGAGGACCAAAGGCGTATTTATAAATGGCAAGCTCACTCTTTTGTCAATGAAAGTGGCTATCAAGGGCTGTTATTAATTGGTCGAGATATGACGAAAGAAATTAGCTTGATCTGGCAGCTAGAACAGCTGCAACCGCTTTCTGTTGCCGCCGAAAAAAGAGTGAATACAGAGGCGATGCTGAGCGAATTAACTTACCTATCTAGGTTGCCACAACACATAACTGCCGCACAGCTCAGGGGCTGGATTGCTTTGCTGACGTCTGTTTTGGACGAGATTGGCAATGTGGATGAAGAAGTTACTTACTTGCCGTTTGGTGAGCTTCTTGCCCAAGAAAGTGCTCATGTTGTTAAGGTGATGGGAATTGAAGCCAATAGGATGTTGTTAGACTGTCCATTAGAGGTTGGTGTTCAAGTGGTGGCAGTGAACACCTACTTAAGAAGCTTAATGCGTGTTCTATTTATGATGGTGATGTCGAATGATATGGAGGAGCGACGTTTAAGCATTAAAAGCCGAGGTTCTGATTTTGAGTTAGTTGTCATGCATGACATGGCGTCTCGACCATTGTTTTTCTGGATGATTAAAGCGCTATTAGACTCCTTGGAAGGAGAGAAGAAAGTCTTACGTCACAATGCATTACAACTGAATTTCAGGCTGGAAGAGATAGAAACAGCGGATGACTTGACGGCCTTATCGAATAAATTGTGTGTTGCTTGGGTCGTGAATGATTATCCCAATGTCAGTATGGTTCAGGAGTCATTGGCTAAATTCGGTGTTTCTGTTGAGAAATATGCTTCCACGGACAGCTTCTTTACTCAAGCCAGCGAAGTCACTAAGTTCGATGTTGTTCTCATCAGTTGTGATCAAGATATGGATTCGCAAAGGAATATGACTGAGGCGCTCAAGCTCAAATACCAAAGAGATAAGCTACCGATTATTTGGCTCAATAGTATTTTCCCCAAATGTGTAGATCCGGATGTTTTTAGTTTAGTGGGATGCCCTTCGGACTATGTTCTACATAAGGCGCTATTGGGAGCAAGTCAGCTTGAAGGCATTATGCCGATTCTCTCTAACAATCAAACGAACTCTTGGGTCATTGTTGGTGGCAGTCGAGTGAGTAAAGCGATCTGGCATGCCGAACTGGAGACCTATGATTTAGGTGTGCAGTGGTTAGCCGATTTATCGAATTACTCGGCTATGCTTTCTTATCATCCTCAGGCGTCTCTAGTGCTACTAGAGCCTCAGCCAGGCTTGTTGTTGCAAGCGATTCAAACCTCGTTTCCTGATGTGCGCTTCTTTTCAGTACAAAGGTGGGACGAAATGCCGGATAATGTGGCTATTTTTGAAATGAAGCAGCCTTACTCAGGTGAGCAGATACGACGATTTACTGAGTACGTGACTCAGGAAGTCTAAACATTAGGAGTAAAGAATGAGTGTAATTGGATTAATTGGTGCCATGGATGAAGAAGTGGCTGTCATTAAAGAATGGATGACAGATGTTCGTGAAGAGAGCATTGCTGGTTGTGACTTTTTTATTGGGCACTTTGAAGGAAAAGATGTTGTTCTATTAAAGTCTGGTATCGGTAAGGTAAACGCGGCGGTGTCTACAACATTATTGTTGTCTCAGTTTAAGCCAGAGTACGTCATCAATATTGGTTCTGCTGGTGGTTATGATCCAGAGCTGCAAGTAGGCGACGTGGTCATTTCAGATCAGGTTGTTCATCATGATGTCGATGTTACTGCGTTTGGTTACGCAATGGGTCAGGTGCCAAATATGCCAGAAACCTATGGGGCTGATGCCTCTTTGATTAGCCAAGCCCAAAAGGCATTTTCAGCGGTAACTGATGTACAAGCTAAAGTAGGTCTGATTGGAACAGGGGACAGTTTTATGAACGACCCTGTGAGAGTTGAAAAAGTACGAGAGACCTTTCCATCATTGGTTGCCGTTGAAATGGAAGCCGCAGCCGTAGCTCAGGTTTGCCATAAATTTGAAGTGCCTTTTGTTGTTGTGCGTTCGTTATCGGATATCGCTGGCAAAGAGTCATCAAAAAGCTTTGAAGAGTACCTAAAAGTGGCAGCGGAAAACTCCTCTTTGATGATTCAAGAAATGTTAAAAGGCAATTAATTGATGCTGCCTTGCAAGGAATGCATTTTATTGGCATGGATGACCGTTTTTTTATCCAGTCCTGCTTGGTCTGAAGATGCTTTAGAGGCTGTGCCTCTAGAGCAAACTGAGATACAGAGTGATTCTTCTGCTGAAGACGAAATAAAAGATCTGCCTTGGTGGCAAACAACCCATAGTACTGTATCAAGGACAATCGGCAGTTGGTCAAACAACATGGATGCATTTTTATCCGGAAGGCCAAGTTTGTCCTCTTCCGAAAGTCAGGTTCAGATACGTTTTGGTCCGATTTTGGAAGAGGAATCAACAACCGGATTTTTTGATCTGCATGCTCAGTGGGAATTACCGAATACAAAAGATCGACTTCATCTGGTTATTGAATCTAACGGTGATTCATTGACACCGGAAAATGTGAGGAATGAAGCGTCAGAGCAAAATAGCGTGCTTAGTTCAGCATTAGACTCCAGTCTTTCGGCGGCGGTTAGGTTTGTACGCTCTGATTTAGGGGCAGATTTTGACGCAGGTATCTTGCTGGACTTTCCACTTGACCCTTTTGTGCGCCTGCGGTTCAAGCAAGGAACAGATAATACTCGGCTTCGTTGGTGGCAAAAACAGGAAGCATTCGCTTACTATTCTCAAGGTGTTGGTGCTCGCTATGTATTAGGCGTGGATTATAAACAGACGGCGTCGGTGAATTATGGTACTGACTTTAGTTTGGTGTGGTTGGATAAGGAAGGGCTTTTCTATGCACGAGAAAACCTTTTCTTTCATCATATGATTAACGACCGTAATCGACTTAATTATCAGCTGAGCTTTCTGCAATCTGGTGAACGTCAGCTTTCATCTGACTCCTTTCTATATAATCTCCAATACGAACGCTTTTTATACAAGGACTGGTTAATTGGTCAGGTAAAGCCGCAGTTTACCCATGAAGAGGAAGACGATTATGAAGGCGTGTTTTCATTGACTTTATCTCTTGCGATTCTGCTTGGACCAGAATATTTGAACTAATACGGTTCGATCCTCTTTTCTCGTATACCGGGAAGTCATTAGATTTGTGTGGAGGGAACTCGTATAATGCCGCGTTTTAAGAACCTTAGTACTTATTTAAGAGAATGAGCCATGAGACCGGATCAAATCCAACCAGAATTATATGAACAGCAGCTGCAAGATAAACAGGTTGCATTGGCCGAGTTAATGGCGGACTTATCCTTGCCGGAAATGGAAGTGTATGCGAGTCAACCGTCCCATTACCGTATGCGAGCTGAGTTCCGTATCTGGCATGAAGGTGATGATCTATATTACGCCATGTTTGATTCTGCGGATCCTCGCACACCAATTCGTACTGACCAATTCCTCGCGGCGTCTTCTCTTATTAATGATTTAATGCCAAAACTGATTGATGCGGTTCGAGATGTTCCAGTATTGCGTCATAAGCTTTTTCAGGTAGATTTTTTAACGACTACAACAGGCGAAGCGTTAATCAGCTTGCTTTACCATAAGCCAATTGATGAAGAATGGAATCTTGCCGCCCAAGGTTTGGACGCTGCGTTTCCTGCTTGCCATTTTATCGGCCGAAGCCGTAAAAAGAAGCAGATTCTGACTCGCGACTTTGTGATGGAAACATTGACGGTTCATGGTCAGAAATTTCATTATCAACAAGTCGAGAACAGCTTTACTCAGCCGAATGCAGGTATCAGTGAAAAGATGTTGGAATGGGCGCTGGATGTCACCGAAAATGCTTCTGGTGATTTATTAGAAATGTATTGTGGCAATGGTAATTTTTCAATTCCTTTGGCTCGACGTTTTGACCGAGTGGTTGCGACAGAAATTTCAAAAGTGTCTGTTAATTCAGCACAGCTTAATATAGCCATAAACGGCATGCAGAATATCCAAGTTGTGAAAATGGCCAGTGAAGATGTCTCTGCCGCTTTGAATGGTGATGTCGAGTTACCAAAAACCTTGGTTCAGGCTGGTGTCAGCGAATTGTCTCCTTCCGTTGTTCTTGTTGATCCACCGCGAGCGGGTTTAGATGATGCAACAGTGGAATTGGTGAGAAAGATTGATGCCATTCTTTATATTTCCTGTAATCCAGAAACACTAAAGTCCAATTTAGAGGCGCTATCCAGCACACATGAAGTGGTTCGATATGCCATGTTTGATCAGTTTCCTTATACGCATCACGTGGAAACGGGCGTGTACTTGCAACGAAAAGTGCAGCTTT
The DNA here is from genome assembly GCF_047525555.1 of Marinomonas algae. Taxonomy (NCBI): domain Bacteria; kingdom Pseudomonadati; phylum Pseudomonadota; class Gammaproteobacteria; order Oceanospirillales; family Oceanospirillaceae; genus Marinomonas; species Marinomonas algae. Next base: position 119,900 of record NZ_JBLIXK010000008.1, read on the forward strand.
AAAGGAGTGAAGTAGCAAGTTTTATGGCTAAAGCTTGCTATGAATCTTGTTCTCGTTTTAATGAGAGAATCGACATTAGGTTACAAATTATTCTGTGTTAAGATAAGCGCAAAATTTCCCCCCACAACCATAGAGAAGTCGAACGAGCCATGAGTAATAACTCACTAGACAAAAATAAAATCAAAATCTTGCTATTAGAAGGTGTTCATCAATCTGCATTAGATGCATTGAATGACGCTGGTTACACTAATATTGAGTACCATAAAACAGCCTTAGCAGAAGATGAGCTAATCGAGAAAATCTCGGAAGCGCATTTTATCGGCATTCGATCTCGTACTCAGCTAACAGCAAAAGTACTAGAGCACGCTAACAAGTTAGTTGGTATTGGATGTTTCTGTATTGGTACTAACCAAGTTGATTTAGACGCGGCAAGTGCAAAAGGCATTGTCGTCTTCAATGCACCTTTCTCGAACACACGTAGTGTGGCTGAGCTTGTTCTTGGTCAGTTGATTTTATTGCTTCGTGGTATTCCTGCTAAAAACGCTGCATGTCATCGCGGTGGCTGGATTAAGTCTGCAGTGGGTTCTTATGAAACTCGTGGTAAGCGTTTGGGCATCATTGGTTACGGTAGTATAGGAACGCAGTTGAGTGTTTTGGCTGAGTCTTTGGGCATGGAAGTGTGCTTTTACGACATCGTGACTAAATTGCCACTGGGTAACGCTCGCCAAATTAAAAGCTTGAAAGAGCTTCTTTCTACCAGTGATATTATTAGTTTGCATGTTCCTGAAACGAACTCTACAAAACTGATGATTGGCGAAAAAGAAGTGTCACAAATGAAGAAAGGCTCTATCTTCATTAATGCTTCACGCGGCACAGTTGCAGATTTGGACGCTGTTGCAAATGCCATTAAAGCGGGCGATCTAGGTGGCGCAGCAGTAGACGTATTCCCTGTTGAGCCAAAAGGTAATGATGAAGAGTTCGTTTCTCCTTTGCGCGGATTAGACAATGTGATTCTTACGCCACACATTGGCGGTAGTACAATGGAAGCACAGGAAAATATCGGTGTTGAAGTGGCTGAGAAGCTGATTAAGTTCTCTGACGTTGGGACAACCATTGCAGCGGTTAACTTCCCTGAAGTGGCGTTGCCTGCTCAGTCCGATAATCATCGTATTTTGCATATTCATGAAAACCGTCCAGGTGTACTTTCTAAGATCAATGGAATCTTTTCTGAATACAACATTAACATCACTGGCCAATACCTTCGTACAACGGAGAAACTAGGCTACATGGTAATGGACGTGGATGCAGAAACGGGTGAGCTTGCCCTTGAGAAAATGAAAGAAGTCGATGGCACTATTAAAGCCAGACTTTTGTTCTAATTTTCAAATTTCGGGTTTATCAAATAAAAAATCCAGCCAAATCGGCTGGATTTTTTTATGTCTAGAATCTCATGCAAAACTAGCGACTAATGCCGAGAGTTGTCGTGATGTCTTGGATCTTAGTTTTGATGTTGCTTGCCATTCTAGCCAGGAATTCTTCGGATTCATTGGCTTGCTCTCTTATTTTAACCACTGCGCTGTTTAAGCTATTCATTCCTAATTTTTGCTCAGCAGCATAGCCTGTGGCTTTTTTCGCCAAATGAGTGGATTGTTCCGACTTTTCAAGAACTTCTTGTGCGGATTGCCCTAGTGCTTGTGTGAGACTAATTTGTTCCGTTGAGGCGCTTTCCATTAGGTTGATGTTTTCCTTCAGCTTGCTGGTGGCGCGAGTAAGCAGAGAGAAAATCTCGGTAATCTTTTCTAATGATTCTTGAGTACTGCTAGACAGTGTTCTTACTTCGGAGGCAACAACGGCGAATCCTCGACCATGCTCGCCAGCTCGTGCTGCCTCGATTGCAGCATTCAGAGCGAGTAAGTTGGTTTGCTCTGAAATGTCTCTGATGCTTCCTACAATGGAAGAGGCGCTTGATACGGAAGATTCCAAATCAACCAGTGTTCTTTTGCTGCTATTGAGCCTGTCTACAGTGGTTTGATTGGCAACGGCGAGCGAAGCGGCTTGATCGACACTGTGTGTCATTGCGGCATTTGTATCGGCAGCATAAGTGGCCACTTCTTGTGCTCTTACTTCGGCTTTGTTGGCGATGGTTTCAACCTGATTAGACAAGGTTAATGTGTTATCGATTTCCTTGCTTGAAGCCATATTCAAAGCATGAACTTCGCCAAAAGCATCGAGCATTTCGTTGAGTGATGCCGAAATGTTGGCAAGTTCAGTGTCTTTCTGTTGGCGCTGCTGTGCCATTTTCTCAAGGTAGAGATTTAGGTAGCGAGCCACATCCGTTAATTCATTGTTTTGTTTACTTAGTTGAATGGCGCTCGTGTCTTGATGTTCAACCAAGTTCTTCACTGCAGAGTAAAGGTCTCTCGCACTGCCAACCACAACACGGCTTTGGAATTGGTGAACTAAGGTTGTTACCAATAACATTAAAATCACAAAAGCAGAGAAAGCGATAAGTGTCTGCTGTTGTGTTTGTTCGGCATTGTCTTGAATAGTATGAGAGCCGTTGTTGATGATGTTTTTTAGTTCAATGATTAATTGACGAATACTTTGTTGTGCGTTTAAAGCACTTTCAATGTTCGATAGGCTGGATTCAATGTCTTTTAAATATCGGCCAGACCAAGTGTGAAGCTCGCTTTTGGTGTCTTCTAAAGGGTCAACAATTTCTGTTTCCTCTTCGTCACTTGTCCAACCCATTAAGGCGGATAAATCGTCAACGTCGTTGTTGCTTTGCTGTTCTTGCAAAACCAGTATAGGAAGCGAGTTAAGTTCTTGAACATGATCTTGAAAACTCGCAATGGAATCGATCAAGCGCTGATAGTTGACGTCATTCTTTTGTTTTAAATAATCGTCTTTTGCTTGTCTCATATGAGCTAAGCCACCATAAAGGTGTGCTTGGCTCGCCAGATAAATGGCTGCGTCTTGTAGGTTTTTTGCGTCAATGAATTCCTGTGTTTTATCTGCAAACACATCAAGAGACAGGCGCATTTGTAGCTCATTGTTCTCAATTAACGCATATGGGTTGCCGGATAATTTCCCAGCCGCGCGCACGTCTGACTTTAGACTCGCTTCAATTCGTTTAAGCTGCGCGAGAATGGGAGCTTGCACTGAGCTCGGTATATTGTCTAAAGATGGGATAATCGTATTTTGTATAAAGTCTTCTGCTCCCTGCAACTTTGATGCTTCACCTGTCGATAAGTAATTCTCAATAATCTCGTTTAGCTCGATCGCAGAATGCCCCCATACTTTGTTATAGGCATCATTTTGCTCGAATGCATTACGAAATTGGAGAAGACTCCATAACAATAAAGCGATTAATAGACTAGCAATGACAAAATAGCTGGCCGTTGTGGTTCGAGTTACTTGGGATATTTTCAATTTAAAGCACGCCTTAATTACATAAAGTTACGTTGCGTGCCACCATAACTGGAATATGTGACAAAAATATTTCAGTGAAGCGTTTGGCGATATCTTCCACAAAGTACGATATTTTCGACTTTGTATTATTTACGACATCAATCTGATTAAAAGCGACATCTTGAGCGCAAATATGTCATTTCTGTGAAAAAAAGCTGTCCCTGTCACGAATTGGTCATTATTTTGTATTAGATTGGTTTTTTATTAAAAGCATGTTTAATAAAAAATGTGTTTTAAAAGCAATTAGATTTAAGTGCTACTTTCTTAACGCAACACAACCATTTAAAAATACAGGAGCTCAAGAATGACTCTTTCTCGTCGTCAATTTGTAAAAGGTGCCACTGCAGCTGGTGCTGTTGCAGCAACTCCGTTTTCAATCAACCGTGCAATCGCAGCGAATAAAGAGCTACGAATCTATGCGTGGGCGGGTTATATCACGGATGAAATGTTGTCTGATTTCAAAGCAAAAACAGGTATTAACGCAACCTTTACGCCTTACGGAACCAATGATGAGCTAATGAACTCGCTGCGTGCTACAGATGGCACCGGCTTTGACATCATTATGCCAACTGTTGACCGTGTTCCTGGTTATGTTGACTACGACTTGGTTCAGCCTTTAGACGTAAAAAGAGTTAACTGGGATGGTTGTTTAGAAAGTGCACTGGCTGGCTCGGATGTTGGTGGGATTGTGAACGGCAAGCGTTACTTTGCTCCAGCTGACTGGGGAACAGAGGCGATTGCTTACAACACTGAATACGCAAAAGTTGACCCTAAGAATTTAAGCTACGGCGATTTGTGGTTACCTGAAAATGCTGGTGGCGTTACTGTACGCGGCCATTCATCTTTGGTTGGTATCGGTTTGTGGTTAGAAAAAGCAGGCAAACTGCCTTATCCATTGTTGGATTCTTACAAAAATGAAAAAGCCATGCGCGCTAACTTTGATGTGATTCTAAAAGTAGCGGCAGAGAACAAAGCGTCTATCGCTCAGTTCTGGTCAACTGAAAACGAAGCACAAGGTGCGTTTAGAACCAATGGTGCGGTAATCGGCCAAACTTGGGATAGCACAGCCTTTAAGCTGAAGACTGAAGGTGAACCTATCGCTTACGGTGCACCAAAAGAAGGTGCGTTGGCTTGGATGGAAGGCTTTGTGATTCCGAAGAACGCCAACAATGTGGATTCCGTTTATGAATTCATTAACTGGTATTACACGCCAGAAGCGGGCGCGATGTTTGTTAAATCAACAGGTTATAACTCTACATCGAAAGGTGCTGACGCTTTGTTGCCTGCTGAAACAAAACAATTCTTCCAAGACTCTTATTCTGAGCAAGACTTGGCGAACCTTTGGTGGTGGCCAATTCAGGAACCATGGTACGTGGCACTTCGTAACGAGTACCAAGACCGTTTCTTGTCTGCTTAACTTGTTTCAAAAGCCCCTCGCAGACCTTGTCTCTGCGAGGGGCTTTTTTATTCTTATTTATTAATTTTCGAGGAGTCTCATGGATAGCAGTGTTCATTTGAATAATGTCGTCATGCAGTTTGGTGACTTTACCGCGATTCAATCTACCGACTTACAGATTCAGTCGGGCGAGTTCTTTAGTTTTCTGGGTCCATCCGGCTGTGGCAAAACGACCATTCTAAATATGATCAGTGGTTTTCTAGATCCAACCAAAGGTGATGTGAAAATTGGTGGTCAATCCATGAAAGGTGTTCCTGCCAACAAACGTCCCACTTCCATGATTTTTCAAAACCTTGCGTTATTTCCTTTGATGACAGTGGCCGAAAACATCGAGTTTGGCCTTGAAGTCCGTGGCGTGCCGAAAGCTGAGCGTAAAAAGACATCAGATCGTTTATTGGAGTTGGTTGCTTTAGAAGGCAGCGGGACAAAACGAGTCTCAGAATTGTCTGGCGGGCAGAAACAGCGTATCGCCATTGCTCGAGCTTTAGCGGTTGAGCCACAAGTGTTATTACTTGATGAGCCTCTTTCAGCCCTCGATTTAAAGCTACGCCAACATATGCGGACAGAGCTAAAAGAGATTCAACGTAAAACGGGCATCACCTTTATCTATATTACCCATGATCAGGGTGAAGCTTTGACCATGTCTGATCGAGTTGCCGTTATGTCAGCAGGGCGTATTCAACAAGTCGCCGACCCAATTACCTTGTATCGTGACCCGCAAACCGCTTTTGTTGCGTCGTTTGTTGGAGAGAACAACAGTATCGCAGGTAAAGTGACTGAAATTAACGAAGGCTATGCCGTGATTGACTGCGCTGGACTAGGCATATTGTCAGGTCGCGCCCAAGGTGAATTGAAAGTGGGTGACGAGGCGACTTTGTTTGTTCGCCCAGAGCATTTCCGACTTGAGGCCGAGGAAGGTATGCATGCTTTGCAGGCGACCATAGAAGAGATCAATTTCGAAGGCGCTTATCTAACTCTTAATGCGAATACCGCCAGTCATAAAACCCTATCTATTCAACTGGCTGCTCACCAGTACACGGATGCTTTACAAAAGGGCGCGCAGATCAAGCTGTCTTACCATCAAGCAGATGCCGTAGTGATTGGAGGAGGTGACGATGTTCAAACAGCTTAAAGCTCGCTTTGGAAGTGGCTTGGCGGTTGGCATTATCGGCATGATTGCGATTTGGCTGATTGGCTTGGTAATACTGCCGCAGCTATTGATGATTGATTACTCCTTTCGGCCAAACCTACTACCGGCTGAGATTGGTGGGCCAAAAGATACTTACTCACTGGTCAACTACGACACCTTATTTAACAACCAAATCCATTTGGCGATTTTCTTTAAGACCATTTGGTCGAGCGTGCTAGTGACTGTGCTAACGCTAGTTGTTAGTTATCCAATTGCCTTTTACTTGGCGAAAGTGGCTACTCCACGCCAAGCGGCCTTGTGTCTACTCTTACTTATTATTCCCTTTTGGATTAATGAGATTTTAAGAACCTTCTCTTGGTATATCATTCTTGCGTATAAAGGGCCTTTGAATGCGTTGTTGCTCAGCTTGGGATTGATTAATCGACCAATACGTTTTTTGTCCGGCGATGGCGGCGTGATGTTAGGCATGGTGTACGCCTATATTCTCTTTATGGTGTTTCCTATTTATAACGCCATTGAAAGTTTAGATACCAACCAAGTGAAAGCGGCACGTAACCTTGGTGCTGGCTGGATGCGCACTCATTATCGAGTCATTATTCCTCATGCGAAACCGGGTATTGCAACGGGCTGCATTATGACCTTTATGTTGGCGGCAGGGAGTTACGCCGTACCAGCTTTGCTAGGCTCACCGGGTAGTCGTTGGTTTACACAAATTATCTATAACTGGTTCTTTGAAGGCGGTAATTGGAACCAAGGGGCGGCTTATGCCTTCTTGTTGCTTGTTATGTGTATTGGTTTCATTGCTTTTGTTATGCGGGTCTTTAAAGTTGGATTAGGAGATATCGCCAAATGAAGTCAGAAACCATTATGCGTATCGGGGTGCGCTTCTATATCGGTATCTTTTTCCTATATCTTTTTACGCCACTTATTATCATGGGGGTTGCGACCTTTAATGATAGCCGCTTTCCTACTGTCTCTCCTTGGAAAGGCGCCACACTTAAGTGGTTTGAGGCATTGGCTCAAGACGGTGCTATGTGGCAGGCGCTATGGACCAGTGGCATTGTCGCATTAGGCGTTTTGCTGGTGGCTGTGCCCATTGGTATCTGTTGTGCATTATTGCTTTCAACTTACCAGGGGCGTGGCAAAACCTTCCTATACACCTTGATGATGTCGCCCTTGCTAACTCCAGGAGTAATCGTGGGTATCTCCACACTAATCTTCTGGAAAAGCTTATCAGTGAGTGGCGGGGTGTTCTTGACGGTTGTTGCGCAAACGACCTTTATTGCCGCCTATGTAATGCTGATGGTACTGGCTAGACTGCAGCGCTTTGATAGAACACTAGAGAATGCGGCGTTGAGCTTAGGGGCGACCCAGTGGCAGACGTTTAGACGCATTCTTTTACCTTATTTAAAACCGGCAATTATTTCCGCTGCGGGTATCGCGTTCTTACAGTCCTTCGAAAACTACAACACAACCTTGTTCGTAAAAGGCTATGACACAACTTTAACGGTTTACATCGCATCTAAAGTTCGAACCGGACTGACACCTGCGGTGAATGCTTTGGGTTTAGTGATGATCTCAGTGACCGTTTTGCTGGCCATTGTCTACGAAGTGAAACGACGTAGAGAAATGGCGGGAAATCAAAACTAGATTCTCAAGGTTAGCCAAGCCCATTCCTGTTTCTGGAATGGGCTTTTTTTTGCTTTTTTGTTCGAAAAATAATCAAAAAAACGATCGATTGATGAGAAAACACACAAATATGACAGAAAGATAAATTAATCGTCTTTTTTGTCAGAAAAGGGTTGCACAAAATCTGTAGATCCTTAATATACGCCCTCGCTGACACGGACAGGGCTTAGCATCTTAATTAAGTTTAAGAGGTTGAGTAGCTTAAGTGTAACGGCAACGCTCTTTAAAATAGATAATCAGATAATTTGTGTGGGCGCTCGCTGGAGACTTCAGAAGATCGGCTGCTAACTTTTAGTTAGTAAGTTGATCAAAAAAATTGAAGTCTTACGAGACGTCAAACACGTCAATTCGCTTTATAAGTAAATTGTTAGTGTTTCGATACTTGAGTAAGCAAACTTTTTA
>NZ_JBLIXK010000009.1:0-123302 GCF_047525555.1 Marinomonas algae
TTGATCAACAACTGCCAATTTAAAGGCGAAGGAATAGTCTCTCTGTGTACGCTTAGGTGTTGTAGTCATTGCACTCTCCAATTGAAGTATTGAAAAGTGACAACCTTATTTAGGACGGGTCAATGCAAAAAATAAAAGCCCTCTATTGAGGGCTTTTATTTAGTATAGCGACTAAAAACTTACCTATTCTCTTCAAGAAGTTCTCTTTCAAGCCTAGATATATCAACAAAATTTTCTAGTCCGATCCATAATATTTGAAGGATCAACTTAACTTGAATAAGACCAAGGAAGACTAAGACAGAAAAAGACCCCCCCTTAAGGTACGGGGCATACGGTTGCACAAAGCTAATTTTAGAAAGTGCATAATAAGCGAACACTTGAGCAAGACATACAAACAAGACAACGCTACTGGCTGTGATAACATCGCTAAGACTCCCCATTCTCTCGATTACAGGAGACATACTTTCGCGTTCCTTAGCGAGCTTTCTCATTTGTGTTTCAGCATCAATCTTCATTAACGCAAGCCAAGCACCAATCACCCCAAATAAAATTGATGATATAGTAATCATACTGCCAGCAATTGAAACCTGATCAGTCCCTTTGACGCTAGTTCCAGGAAAATAGGCAGCAACAGTAATCGCCAAAAAACAGCACCAAACGAGAACGTTAAACCGACGACAAAAGGTTTCATTTGCATGTAACTTAGCAAATATTTCTGGCCACTTTCTGAGCAAACTCATCATAAAATCACTCCGTCCGATAGATTGATTTTAGCACAATAGCGCTTTCACGAACTATGTAGAAAAGAACCAAATCGTGATAAAAGCTCTTTATGGAATGCATTTTGATCTGGGAACTCTCTATTACCTTTTTGAGTTTTAAGATTAATAGTGTCGCCTTCCTTACTATAGCTTCCTGATAACCAATACTCTCGACCATGCCCACTAATTTGAAAGCCCACGTTAAACGCCTGCTCCTTAGTAAACTGCTCAAAATTTTGCTCTAGTTCTTCCACTTCACTTTGAAGCATGCCCGCAACCGGTACAACCATCCGTATTTGGCGCTTTTTATCAAAGTCCCCATTATGGTTTATATATCCCGCTACAGACTCTTTCGCTTGCCAAAGCTGTCGGTTAGCAGTTTTTGGAATCAAATCTGGTTGCTTAATCTGATAGGTTACTTTGTAAATGTCGCTTGCGTACTTTTTAACAGTATCTAGCTCTGAGTCACCGTACCTGCGACTCCAATCTACTTTTGAAACTAGGCTACTATTTAATACTTGAGTAGGATCAGATGCTTTTTTTTCTGAAAAGCCACCGTCTTTGCAGCGATACAAAGAATGACCATTCATGTAAGCCTCGAGATAACTTTTTAACTTGGGAGTTGAAACATAAGGCTTTCCAAATCCTTTAAACCATAACTGAACAGTAGCCAACCGATTTAACTTAGGGAGGAAGAGGAAATATGCCATAAACCCTGGTATATCATGCACGTCTAGATTCCCTTTAGGGTTCTTAGGAATTTCTCCCTTAACAGGTCTATTTCCAGGTAACGTACTTACTCCAGCTCGCCCTCTGGGCAAAGCAACCCAAAATGCAGCTAAAAAAGTGTCTTGTAATTTAGTGATGTTATAGCAATAAATTTTCTTTTCATCGGGTATGGTATCAGGGCAAGTGTTAGCCAACGGTTGACCGGATGCTATGGCCCATTGCTCGACTTCTGTAAGTAACTCTTCTATCCCCAAGCACTTAGGTACATCATTCTTATGAACAATTTGTCTTCTGCCTTGTTCTGTCGCTTCGTACAATCCACACTTTTCAATATTGTGTAGAATTAACTCGGCCTCAAAATCCGTTGCGCTCAAATGACTTCCTCCATACCCACTAGAATATTAATCTCTTTGAACTTTAAGTATCTCTATAAGCGTTTCATTTGTCACCATTTGAAAACATTTTATTGACTCAAACCTGACATGTGAGGTTAAGATTGGTATATCTCCACAAGCGACTAAGGATGGCTAATGCGCTTCAAGCACGTTCAAGACGATGAAACGAATGGTATGTTCATCGCTAATAGCGACACTGGAGCTCGTGTTGCCTATCTAATATGGGATTTCCCCGAAGATAATGAAAACGTCATCGAAATATGCGATCTCATGATTTACAGCGAAGAAGATCGTGGTAAAGGCATTGGTTCTGCTCTGATCAATTTACTGCTAGAGCACGCTAGAAAACTCAAAGTTGATGAGGTAATGGGGATAACCCAAGCGGATGATAAACTAGCACACGCTTTTTATGAAAAGCACGGTTTCTCGTTCCCTGAACCTCATAGATTCACACTTACTGTAGAACGCAGCTAATTTAATATGCAAAGGCAAAAGAAGAGTAATTCAGACATTCGCTGTGAGATTGCTGACGAGGCGATTAAAGAAGAGAACTACGACTGGCATCGCTCGGTGGAGTTGGCCATCAAGCATTATAAGGCTTGGGGTGATCACTCTGTCAGCGAATTAGATGACTTGATTGATATTGTTCGCCGTAAGATTGAAGATGAAGAAAAGCGACAGTCACAAATAAAGTTAAAGCAATATCGAAACTTGAGAGGGTAATGATTTTTATCTGACCCTAAATATTATACCGATATCAAAAAATAAGGGCCAGAATGAATATTGATTCACCATTAACATTAGTAGGAATAGTTACCGGTGCAATTTTAACATCGTTGAGCGCTGGCTGGACTTTTGGCTACTATTCAAGAAGTGACCGTATAGAAACTTTAGAGACGGAAGTCCAATCTTATAGAAACGCAGAAAATCTAAATATGCCTGCAACAATACGTACTCTTGTAAATACCAACAAGTCGATTGAAAAAAACATCGCTGAAGTCAACGCCCATTATAATTGGAAGGCTGAAGAAGAAAGCCTCAGGTCTAAAATTTCAGATCTTTCGGCTGAACTTGAAAACAAGACAAACCTATTGAACAAAGAACAAAAAGAGTCATCTTTATTAAAAATTAGCCTGAATAAGGCTAAGAGAGAATTAGAGCTTTTATCTCCTATAAATGAAGAGTTTTGGTTAGGTATGGGAGAGACAAAAAATTTTTCAGGATTTGATAAAACCCTAGGGTTATCAGTAATATCAGCAAGCAGTGTCATAATTAACTTTGAAAACAGGCCAAAAACTCTATCTATTGGTGATCACGTAAATTTTTATACAAAAGGCTTCGATTGCAAATTAATTTTATCTAACATTAATACATACAACATTCGTGCATTTTTTAACAATGTTTGCACAAAAACTAAAGACTCAGTTAAAAATTAGGAAATAAATCAAGTTTCGATTGGATTACTGAGAAGGCGATTAAAGAAAAGAACTACGACTGGAATCGCTCGGTGGATTTGATCATCAAGCAGTATAAGATGTGGGGAGAACACTCTATCAACGACTTGGTTGATATTATTCAGCGTAAGATAGAAGATGAAGAAAAGCAGCAATCTAGACAATGTGAGCATATCACATATCACATGCTCAAAAAATATGAGACACAGAAACAAAGCGAAAATTAATAAAGAAGTAAATAAGCTAACAGTCAGGCCGTTCAGGCGAAAAAAAACCTGCTATAAAAGCAGGTTTCTTTAATATGGTGCCCAGAGACGGAATCGAACCGCCGACACGAGGATTTTCAATCCTCTGCTCTACCGACTGAGCTATCTGGGCAAGTGGGGCGTATTATAGAGAAACCTTTTTACGGGTCAACAGTTTTTTGAAAAAAAATTAAAAACTTAGTTTCTTCCGCGCCTCTGGTATTATCTCTCTAATATCAAGGAGATAAAACTTATGCTTCATATCGTACTTTACCAACCAGAAATTCCACCTAATACAGGCAATGTCATCCGCCTGTGCGCTAACACAGGTTACCACTTACATTTGATCGAACCTTTTGGTTTTGATCTCGATGATAAGAAGTTACGCCGAGCGGGTTTGGATTATCACGAGTTTACTAATTTAAAACGCTATCCAGACTTCCAGTCCTTTGTTGATCAAAATGACATCGGCACTATTTATGCCCTGACCACAAAAGGCAGCCGAACGCATAGTGAAGCGAACTTTGTAGAAAACGATGTCTTGGTTTTCGGGCCAGAAACTCGTGGCTTGCCTGCTGAATTCATCGAAGCGCTACCACTTCCTCAAAGACTACGTTTGCCAATGCAAGCGAACTCTCGCAGTTTGAACTTATCTAATACAGTTGCCGTCATGGTTTATGAGTCTTGGAGACAGCTTGGTTACGCCATGCCAGCAGAATAATACACTGAGGTAAAATGAACGCTCTTTCACTGCTTTTAAAACGAAAAAACAGTCGTCGAAAATTTCGCGATAAAGTGCACTTGCATGAATCTACCGATTTAAAAAAGCGCTTCCTGCTTTTAATCGGCGTAATTGCTTTGCACAGCTTAGCCATGGTGTTTTTTGAAGACTTAGATTGGTGGCAAGCTTTTTGGCTAACCATGACTTCTGCAAGCACCACAGGTTACGGGGATATTTCCGCCGCAACTTTTTGGGGGCAATTCTCAACCATCTTATTAATTTATGGCATGGGAATAACCTTACTTGCACAAATTGCCAGTGATTATGTGGAACTAAGACTGACGAAGAAAGAAATGCGCGTGAAAGGCGTTATAAGGTGGAATGAAATGCAAAACCATATATTGATTATCAATACTCCGAAATATGACTCTGAACGCTACCTAGGGCTTTTGGTGAGCCAAATCACACAAACGCCTGAACTTGCCGACACTCCCATTCAGATCCTTACCACAGCCTTTCCTGAGGGGTTACCGTTAGAACTGAGATCTCAAGGTGTGGTGCATCACACTGGAGATGCATTAAGCGATGGTATGCTTTTAGCCGCTGGAGCCGATAAAGCCAAGTACATCATTGTTTTATCGCCAGATGCTCAAGACAGCCTGAGCGACAGCTTAACCTTTGATATTTTGCATCGTATTCAAGCTCTACAGCCTTCGGCTTTTATTATGGCGGAAGCCATTAATGACTCGAATCGACCTCGCTTTAGAAGCGCAGGGGCAAATGCCGTTATTCGTCCAGTAAGAGCTTACCCTGAAATGCTAGTGCGCTCTTTAATGGCGCCTGGTACAGAGCAAGTGCTGGAAGATTTGTTTCGCCACCAAGGAGACCATACCATTCGCTTAAACATTCAGCTTGCGAATGTTACTTGGGCGAAAGTCGTGACAACCTTGATCCAAAAAAACATTGGGACTGCATTAGGCTACATACAAGAAAACGGTGACGTTGTGACGCACCCTCAGACTCATGCCGTCATCAATGCAACAGGATTAATCGTGCTGATAAATGACGACCAAGTCATTCCGTCGCTGGATGAAATAGGAAAGTTATTCTAAGACGAGCATTCAGCTCAGAGTATAACGATGGGCTTGAGATTACTTATTTTGTAACTTAAGCCCGATCACTTCTATTTGATTGCCTTTCATTTCACGAATCGTTAGGCGCAAGTTACCAAACCTTGCCCTATCACCTACCACAAGGGATTTACCAAGTTGCTGTTTCACCAACTCAGCGGCAGTATCGCTTTCACTGATGCCCTCCAATGAAACACCATACACCTTGGCAAGATCCAATAACGACGCATCACCACGAATGGCAAACTCACCAAAGAAGTTCTGCAGCAGGAATGATCCTGAGGATTGTTGTGAGAATATTTGCGCCACATCATTCACATCTTCTGGATGTAAAAGCATCCAGATTCTGTCCCCTGACTTAAGCGCTGTTTCAGTATTCACGACAATCGGTTTCTGATCTCGAACCAAAGCCACCAGCTGAGGCGTAGAAACCGTCTCGCTAGGAACGTTTTGAACGATCGCCGCAGGAATACGAACCGATTCCGCTTGCACCAAAAATTCGTAGAGTTCTAATGTGTGATGAGAGTTTACGTCATCGATTAAAGAGAAACGTGTTGTCGGTGCAGGCGCCGGAGGAACAACCACTTTCAGCCAACGGGCCATCCAAGGCACAGTAGAGCCCTGTAACAACAAAGAAATCAGCACTACAGTGAAAGTGATTTCAAACAAGAGCTCCGCATTGGTGAGACCTGCGATGACAGGATAAAGTGCTAATACAATCGGAACCGCGCCGCGTAGCCCAACCCAACTAATATAAAGACGTTCAGGCCAACGGAAATCAAACGGCAGCAAACAAATCATCACAGCAACAGGGCGAGCAATAAAAATAAGAAAAGCAGCAATCGCAACAGCTTCAAAGCCATGCGTCAGCAAGCTCGACGGCGTAACCAAAAGCCCTAATAACAAGAACATGCCTGCCTGAGCCAACCAAGCCAAACCATCCATCACTTGAGATATAGCCTCAAGCTGCTTGATACGACCATTGCCCACAGTTAATCCAACAAGATAAACAGCAAGGAAACCACTACCACCCGCAATGTTAACGCCGGAGAAAACAGCAAGCCCAAAGGAGATAATCAGTAGCGCGTACAAGCCTTCCACTAAAGGTACTTTACGCAGCACAAGCAATAATAGTTTCCCACCCAACAAGCCAACGATGCCACCGATCGCGAACTGCTGAAGCATTTGACCTAAAAACGCCAAAACACTTAAATGATCTGTGCTTTGTAGCAAGCCAGTTAGCATCACCACCAACAAAATCGCCATTGGATCATTGGCACCAGATTCGATTTCTAACGTGCCACCGACGCGTTCATTAAGGCTCACGCCACTGTTACGCAATAGATTAAATACTGCTGCCGCGTCAGTCGAGCCAACAATGGCACCGAGTAATAAGCCGTAGATAAGTTTGACGTCAAGCAACCAAGCAGCAAAGGAGCCGACCGCCGCTGTGGTGAATACAACACCTAATGTGGCAAGGGAAAAAGAGGGCCACAAGGCCACCCGAAAGGTACTGGTTTTGGTACGCATACCACCATCAAGCAGGATGATAGCAAGAGCAAGGTTACCAACAAAAAAGGCTAGATTTGGGTTGTCAAAAGCCAGTCGGCCAATACCCTCTTCGCCTGCTAACATCCCCATTCCGAGGAAAACAAGTAACAAGGGCAGACCAACACGAACCGTTAAGGAGCTGGCTAAGATACTAACCAGTAGCAATATGCCAGCTAAAAAGATAAATCCATTTGTGTCGATAGTAGCAATAACCTCTGACTAAAGTTGTCCGGTAAGTGTTAAGTACTTTTCCATCAGTTGCTCTTCACTTTCTTTGTAGTTTGGATCCAAAGGAATGCAATCTACTGGGCAAACCTGCTGACATTGAGGCTCATCAAAATGCCCCACGCATTCAGTACACTTTGCCGGTTCAATCACATAGATTTCTTCACCTTGAGAAATCGCCTCATTTGGGCACTCAGGCTCACAAACATCACAGTTTATGCATTCATCTGTAATAATAAGAGACATTTTTCTCTCCTAACAAAAACACTATGTAGTAGAACCAAGAAAGTTAAATCGTTTGAAAGTGCTCTTGCAGAACACGCTTAACTTCTGGATTTACAAATTGACCAAAGTCACCATTTAAAGACGCGATTTCTCTTACCAATGTTGATGATATGTAAGAGTGCTTCTCTGATGGCGTCAGGAAAATACTTTCCACATCTGGCGCAATCGCTCTGTTCATATTCGCCAGCTGGAACTCGTATTCAAAGTCAGAAACCGCACGCAAGCCTCGAATGACCACTTTGGCATTCACAGAGCGCGTAAACTCGGTTAATAAGTTATCAAAGCCCATTACTTGTACATTCGGCAAATGCCCTAATACATGCTTCGCTAATGATATACGCATTTCATGTGATAATGCTGGGCGCTTTTTCGGGCTAGCGGCAACCGCTACGATAACTTGATCGAAAAGCTTTGATGCTCGTTCAACCAAATCCGTATGGCCATTTGTAATCGGGTCAAATGTCCCCGGATAAACCGCAATCGTACTCATGGCTTTCATCCAAAATTAGTAAGGGATAATGAGACAGAGCGACCAAAATCGTCATAGTGATCCACTCTCGTTCTCGTTTTAGGGGTCGCATCATATAGGAATACGCCCTTATTCTCAATTCGCCAAACAATATCGATTGTCTAACTTCTATTCAAGATTATAGGGCGCTCTTTTTATAAGCTGTAAGGCCCTAGTATTTGCTTAAGGAAAGAAATCGCCAAAAATATAAAGATAGGCGATAAATCCAAACCACCCAAGGTAGGAATTACTCGCTGGCACGCTCGATATAAAGGTGCCGTAATCTGTCCAACCAACATAGCACCAGGATGACTTGCACCAGGAGCAACCCAGCTCAAGATCACAGAAATCAACATGGCCCAGAAATACAGATCCAATAAATGATAAAAAGTCCCCGCGATGGTGTAAATCGCATAGCCTGCTGGAGGCAGTGAAACACCTTTAATGAGTACAACCAAAGCCACTGTTAGAAGTTGCACTGCGAACGCCAATACAAGAGAAGCGGTATCCAATCGACCAATAGCTGGTATAACTTTACGCAATGGCAATATCAGCGGACTCGTTGCTCTAACCACACCTTGGCTAATAGGGTTATAAAAATCTGCTCGCGTCAGTTGAAGCACTAAACGCAGTAAAACAATAAACAAGTAAAGGTTACATATCACCTTCACCAACATAGTAAATGGATCTGAATACATTCTATTTATTCCTCATTATTATTCTGAACAGAAAAGTCTCTCGACATTTCTTTTGATCTATTCGCGCAAGCTGTCATGGCATCAGCCACTATTTTATCTATATTCGATGCCTCAAAAGACAGCAAAGCTTGTTCTGTTGTGCCATTTGGCGACGTAATGTTTTTACGCAATTCCGCGATCGGTTCCGGCAATTCCACCACCATTCGCGCCGCACCTAACATGGCGTGGCTCGCTAACTCGCGGCTGACATCTTCATCCATGCCTTGTTTTTTTGCCTCTTTGATCATGGCCTCAAGGAATAAAAAGAAATACGCCGGCGCACTGCCCGATAGGCTTGTGACTGTATGCATGTGTTCTTCTTGTTCAACCCAAACAGAATTGCCAACACTTGAAAACAATTCAGTTACCCAATGCTTTTGTTCATCCGTAATGTGCTCATTGGCAATCAGACCTGTCATACCCGCACCTAACTGCGAAGGCGTGTTTGGCATACTACGAACAACAGCAACAGGCTTACCAAGCCAGTGTGACAGAGCATTCAACTCTATCCCCGCCGCGACCGACACAAACAACTGGTCGCTGCGAACATATGACGAAAACTCTTCAACGACCGCTTTCATTTGCGCAGGTTTAACGCACAACACAACGACATCAGCGTCATTCACAGCCGAATCATTATCAGCCAACATGGTGATGCCATATTGTTCATGATAATAATCTCTTTTTTCTGGCGTTCTTGATGTTCCTATAATTTTGTCAGCAGGGTAACCACTCGCAAGCATGCCACTAAAAATTGCTCTTGCCATGTTTCCCACGCCGATGAAGGCAATGCTAGGTGTCATGTGTCATCCTATTATTAATCTGAGCTCGTACGCCCGTTAAAGGTCAATATTATACGTTGTCATTGCGCTACTTGGTTGAGTAATCTCGCTCACCAAAGATCGCTGTTCCCACTCGAACCATAGTGCTTCCCGATTCAATCGCAGCAGTTAAATCGCCAGACATCCCAATAGATAGAGTGTCTATCATGCTATCTTCTTTGGATAATTCAAGGAATGCATGAGACAAGGGAGCATAAACAGCACACTGAGCTTGATGACTTTCTTGCGGTGCGGGAATGGCCATCAAACCTCTAAGGCGTAAATTTGGCAATTCCTTAACTAACGCAACCATATCATCTAATTGCTCTAAAAGAATTCCAGACTTACTTTCTTCGCCGCTTATATTCACCTGAATACACACATTAAGCGGCGGCAAGTTTTCTGGTCTTTGTTCATTTAAACGCAGTGCAATCTTTTCACGATCAATAGAATGAACCCAATCCATTGTTTCTGCGATTTGGCGGGATTTATTAGATTGAATTGGGCCAATGAAATGCCATTCAATATCGGAAAGATGTGAAAGCGCATGGAATTTATCAACCGCTTCCTGCACATAGTTTTCACCAAAAGCTCGTTGACCAGCAGCATAAACCGCTTCTAAGGATGAAACAGGCTTTGTTTTGCTCACTGCCAATAAACGGACACTGCCTTGCAGACGATTTGTTTGGCTCTCTGCTTGCTGAATTTGTTGCAAAACCAGAGCAAGATTTTTTTTAATGCTTTCCGCGTCACTGTTCGTCACTTCAACCACCATTGCACCTCAATCTTATTTTTTAGTGGGTTTATTTGATTTTAAATAAACCCACTAAAAAGCATATGTTGCGCATCATAGCACTATTTTAAATGACAGAAAAAACACCTACAGTGAGTAGCACTCTGAACTGGAGCTGTAGAAAGCATCATGGAATTCCAAGCGATAGCCGGAAGCATTTCCAAGGGAGTAGGCAGCTGAAGAAGCCGCTTTATGAAGAGATTCTAAAGATGAGTGTTCAGGATAAAAAGCAATACCGATGGCTAAGCCAGCTCGCATAAGTCTGTTATTGGAGTATTCCGCTTTTTTCATGGAATCCAATACTTTTTGAGCCACTACTTCAGCGTCTTCTAAATGCTGAATACGGATTCCCATAACAAACTCACGCTCATCATAATGTGCAATAAGGTCGTTATCTCGCACGGCATCTGACATCACATCAGCTAGCTCTTTCAGTTCACTCGCGTCGATTTTTATATCTTGAAGTAAGTAGAGAGACAACAAGGCCGCACGCTGAAAATGACGACGAGAATCTTTTAAAACCATGCCAAAACTGTCATCAAAGCTATAACGTCTTAATAAACCAGTATTAGGGTCTCTATGGTTGTTTTCCAATAATGAGAAATCTGCTTTTTCACGCTCAAAAGCAGCATTCACCCAAGAAGCATAAGAATCTAACGCCAACTCCATTAAATTATTGGCAACCGATGTATTGTCTTCCTGAAAAGCCAACATGAAATAAATGGAACCTTGTCCATCAGAAATACTGACCATAGAAACACTTGTGAAAGCATGCTTGCTTAGAAAAGGTTGCCATTTTTTCCAACCCGATGCTTGTTGAATATTCACATCGTGTTGCTTTGGTCGTGAGGAAGTTGCCGCGAAAGACAGTAGATCTTGAGGAATAACCGATAGCAAGCCATTACTTGATGGCAAATCGGCATTAATCGAATCGGTAAATTGCAAACGCCACTGTAAACAGTCTTTATCAGAGACTAGAAACAAGCAATAAGCGTTAGACAACTGCGCCTGCAATTTACTTTTGAAACGGTTTAAAAGCGCATTTAAAGGTGCGCCTTTCGATATGACCTCAAGTATTTTAGGTACGTCGTCGTATAACTTTTTTATAAAGTCCCTTTCTTTTTCTACATTCGCCAATCGAGATTGCAATATTTGCTGCTCTTTTAACGATGAGCCTGAGATGTCCGTAGTCATAAAAAATTAAAACCATACCATTCACAATTTAAGTTAGATTAACGCGCTAACACAAAAAGTAAAGGACTAGTAAAACCAAACAGTAAAAAACCTTACTTTGCCCGAAAAAAGAACGCTAAACAGCCTGATAAACCTGTTGCCCAGAGATATAAGTGCTCATCACGCGGCCAATAAATTCTTCACCAAAGTAAGGAGAATTATGGCCTTTTGTCTTGCGACCTTCATAACTCCAAGACCAACGAGCCGTGCTATCGAACAAGACAAAATCAGCAAAGCTTCCTACCGCAAGCGAACCCGCTTCCAAACCGAAACAGGCTGCTGGACCAGAGGTCAAACAACTCAACAGTGTAGAGAAATCAAAATCGCCTTCATCCATAAGCTGCATTGCTAATGGCAAAAGGATTTCGACATTCGCCATGCCTGGCTCTGTCGCCGCAAAAGGCGCAATTTTCGCCATTTTTTCATGGGGCTGATGATCAGAACAAATCGCAGTAATCACACCCTGTTTAATGCCTTCGATCAATGTCAGGCGATCGTTCTCTGAACGCAGTGGTGGCAAAACATGATATCGACCATCAAACTGATTCAGCACATTATCGCTCAGCAATAAATTATGTACCGCTACATCTGCTGTTACATCCAATCCTGCCGCTTTCGCATCTGCGATCATTTCCACTGATTTAGCACAAGATAGGCGTGCAAAGTGCGCGCGCACTCCAGTCTTCTCAACCAATAATAGATCACGCATCAAAGCTACGGTTTCAGCCGTGTCAGGAATACCACTTAAGCCATGCATGGTGGACATCAAACCTTCGTGAGCACAGCCGCCTTCAGACAAGCTTTTCTCATCAGGATGAAACACCACTAACAAATCGTGAGTCGCAGCGTACTCTAACGCTCGAGACAACACCTTGGTATTTGCCATTCCGTTGCGACCGTTAGATAACGCGATACAGCCAGCATCCGTTAATGCCACCATATTACTTAATTGAACGCCTTCTAAACCTTGAGTCAAAGCTCCAAGCGGGAAAACATTCGCCATGCCGGCTTCATCCGCTTTATCTTGAATCAAAGCTGCCACTGCTGGCGTATCTACGATAGGGCGAGTATCAGGTGGCGAAATCAGTGTCGTAATCCCACCAGACACAGCAGCGCGTCCTTCGGTAGCAATGCTGCCTTTTTGCGTAAAACCTGGTTCACGTAATGACACAGCAAGATCCACCAAACCTGGCAATACCCACTGCCCTGATGCATCAACAACTTGAGCGTCATCAAAACCCTCAGGCGCTTCACCAATGGCAACAATTTTATGATTCTCAACAAACAAGTCGGTGACTTTATCTAAACCTTGGCTTGGGTCGATCAAACGACCATTTTGAATACGTAATTTCATACTATTTCTCATCCTTCACAGCTGGCGCTTCATCACTTTGCAACTGACCGCTCATCGCCATCGACATCACCGCCATACGCACTGCAATACCATTAGTAACCTGATTCAAAATCACCGAATGGTCACCATCCGCCACTTCAGAAGAAATCTCAACACCTCGGTTAATCGGTCCTGGGTGCATAACAATCGCATCTGGCTTAGCCCACGCTAGGGATTCTTCAGTCAAACCATACAGACGATAAAACTCACTCTCGCTCGGCAAAAGAGCGCCTTTCATGCGTTCTTTCTGTAGGCGCAACATCACAATAACATCTACATCTTTCAAGCCAGCTTCTAAGTCATAACAAATGGTTGCGCCCATCTCTTCGAAAAAGCTTGGGACCAAGGTCTTAGGGCCAACCAAACGAACATCACTAACACCCAAAGTTGTGAGCGCTTGTAATTGAGAACGGGCAACTCGTGAATGCAGAATGTCGCCAACGATAGCGACTTTTAAACCGTCAAAGCTGCCTTTGTGGCGGCGAATCGTCAGCATATCTAACATAGCTTGAGTTGGGTGAGCGTGACGGCCGTCCCCTGCGTTAATAATCGCTACGTTTGGCGTACAGTGTTCGGCAATAAAATGAGGCGCGCCGCTGTCAGAGTGACGAACAACAAACATGTCGCTTTGCATCGCTTCAAGGTTTTTCAGAGTGTCTAATAAAGACTCGCCTTTAGATGTTGCCGAGGTTTCGATATTCAAATTGATAACGTCAGCGGAAAGTCGTTTAGCCGCTAGTTCAAAAGTAGTACGAGTTCGGGTGGAGTTTTCAAAGAAGAGGTTAACAACGGTTTTACCGCGTAAAAGTGGCACTTTCTTAACGGACTGCTCGCCCATTGAAAGGAAAGATTCCGCTCTGTCTAGAATCTCAGTCAGAATGGTTTTATCAAGCCCATCTAATGTCAGAAAATGCTTTAACTGACCGTGTTCGTTTAACTGTAATGCCCGAGGGTCGGATCGCATCATGGTTTGCTTTCCTCAAACTGTAAAGACGGAATCGCCTTTCTCTATTTAAAATGGTCTTCTAATATTCAGCCGTATTTAAAAATTCAAAATACGCAAAAAATTTATTCTGTAAGTGTAGATAGAAAAATGCCCGGTTAGTAAAACTAAAACCGGGCATTAACAATGCGAAAGACTAAAACAAACAATGAATCCACCAGCATAGCGGGTGAAATAAGGTGCTTTTTAACTATTCGATCGTTTCTTTTATCCATACTCTAATTGTCGTATTTGTTTGATAAAAAATAAAGCTCTTAACCAATATTATTGCGCATCTACTAAGGAAACGCTCATCGGCTGAGGGCCAGTTAACTTAACCCTTTGATCAGGATTAAGCGTTAGGTGCTCACCGACAATATCGGCAGCAATTGGCAGTTCATGCTGACCAAGATCATAAAGAATCGCCAAGGTAATGCTGGCAGGACGACCAAAGTCAAAAATCTCGTTCATCGCCGCACGAATGGTTCGGCCAGACATCAAAACATCATCCACCAAAATAACATGGCGATCTTCAATCGCAGGCAACAAGGTTTGGTTTACCTTTGGGTTTAAGCCTGCTTTGGTAAAATCATCTCGATAGAAAGTAATGTCTAATGTGGCTAATGGTTCATTGGTCGGCACTGACGACATCAGTTGCTCCGCAACCCAAACACCGCCCGTATGAATTCCAACGACAATCGCATCTTCAATGTTCTTCTTTGCGCAATAGTCAGCTAATTGCGTTTTCATGGATGCCAGAGAAAGCTCTAAATCTAACTTCATTATTGCCCACACCTTACTGATAAAATCACTGTTTCTATGCTGAACAGCCTGTTAATGGATGACTTAAAGAGATTCTGCGAACCAAGTTTCTAGAATCATTTGAGCGGCCAAACCGTCAACAGAGTTGTCTTTAAAATTACGGTTTCCGCCTCGTGCGATTACTTGGCCTTTTGCTTCATAGGATGATAATCGCTCGTCCATCATATGGTAAGGAAGATTAAAACGCCCATGCAATCGTTTGGCAAATTTACGTGCTCTTTGACACATCTCATTTTCAACGCCATCCATATCTAATGGCAATCCTACAACAAAGGCGTCCGGTTTCCATTCTTCAACGATTTTCGCAATGTCATCCCAGTTTGGAATGCCATCTTTTGCTTTAATCGGGTCAAGTGGCTGAGCGGTGCTGGTAACACTCTGACCAATAGCCACTCCCATTCGAGTCGTGCCAAAATCAAAACCCAATACTGAACGAACAGTATTGGGCTTCTGTTGATTACTTAAAGGCACTTCTGTCGAGCCTGACGCTGTCATTAACCATGTCCTATATCCGGTGAAAGTCTTGTCATATCAATTCCCAACACTTGAGTCGCTGCGGTAAATTGCATATCACTTGGTGTATGGAATAATACGTCTAAATCCGCTTCACATACCAGCCAATCATTGTTGGCAATTTCAGATTCTAATTGCCCTGCATCCCAGCCCGCACAACCTAATGTGATTCGAAACGCATTAGGCCCGTTGTTTTGAGCAATGTCTTCCAACGCCTCAAGAGAAGCGGATAACGACACTTCGTCTGTCACTTGTAGTGTATTGCTCCATTGTTTATCCGCAGTATGCAAGATGAAACCTTTCTCTGCTTCTACTGGGCCGCCGTGATAAATAGGTTCAGCAGCAAGCAAAGGATTGCTAATTTTCATTTCGAGATGATCAGCTAATTCTGTGAAATCAACTTTTGATGGGCGGTTAATCACAATCCCCATCGCGCCTGCCTCTGTGTGCTGACAAAGATAAATAACAGTATGTTCAAAATGTGGGTCGTCTAGGTGTGGCATTGAAATGAGAAAGTAATTTTTAAAAGATTCGAAAGGTACATTCATAGTCATTAACCCTCTTAAATTAGATGAAAACACAAAAAACGTGCTAATTGCCTAAACTTAAAAAGAACTGAGATCTGAACAATTACCGAAGCTTAAGAAGCTTCCTTAACGCAGTGGAACTGATAATGAAGAAGTGTAAAAAAGCCAATCTGAAAAACGATTTGACCAAAACAGTATAGACCAAACTAACGGTAAACCATTCCAAAATATACATTTTTTTACTGACCGGCTTCAAAAAACACACATCAGGCAGTAAACTACCCATACAAATTCAAAATGATGTATTGTTTCTAAAACTTCTATTTTCATGCTTAGGAAGCCCAAAATGTCCCTAATTTCATTACAAAGCGCACAAGGAGACTCGATGTTAATCGGGCCACTTGCTCGTCTTAAAATGATGATGTGGGCACAGCATTACCAAGCTGAAACAGTTGATTTACGCTATTTTTTCCACAGCGGCTGGTCTTCTTAACCTCCTTATTTATTGTCTAAAAAAACACTCTCTGCCTCTTTCATTAGAAGAAGAGGTTTTGCTTTTTAAAAAACAATACTGTCGGCCAAATGGCGACAAAGGAAATGATCATGCAACTACAAGCAATCGACTACACAAGCGCAACTGCTCAAGAAGACTTCGTAAAATCACTTCACGATACTGGCTTTGGCGTTTTAAAAAATCATGCAATCCAAAAAGCCTTAGTCAGTGCGATTTACGCGGAATGGCAAACCTTTTTCGATGACGAATCAAAATACGATTACCGTTATAACGTTGGCACACAAGATGGCTTCTTCCCGCCAGATGTGTCTGAAACAGCCAAAGGCCACACGAAAAAAGACATCAAAGAGTATTTTCACTATTACCCTTGGGGACAATGCCCAGATGCTCAAAAAGCCTTGTTGTCTCAATATTATGCAGAAGCCAATACACTAGCGGCCGAGCTATTAGCTTGGGTGGAAAAACACACACCAGCCGACATTGCTAAAAACTACACGCAATCTTTATCCAGCATGGTAGATGGCAGCGATCAAACTCTCTTACGAGTATTACATTACCCGCCACTAAAAGGTGATGAAGAGTTAGGCGCGATTCGAGCTGGTGCTCATGAAGACATTAACCTGTTGACCATTTTACCTTCCGCCAATGAGCCGGGCTTACAAGTAAAAGCCAAAGATAGCACTTGGATGGATGTACCATGCGACTTCGGCACCTTGATCGTTAACATCGGTGACATGTTGCAAGAAGCGTCAGCGGGCTACTTCCCTTCTACTTCTCACCGAGTCATCAATCCTGACGGCGCAGATAAGACAAAATCCCGCATTTCTTTGCCTCTGTTTCTGCACCCAAAACCAGAAGTGGTGTTGTCTGACCGCTACACAGCGAAAAGCTATCTGCATGAGCGTTTAGTAGAGCTTGGGGTTATCTAAGACTTAAAACGTCACAACAAAAACGGCTCTTAGTTCCTATACACAAGAACTAAGAGCCGTTTTTTTATTGACCGTTAAAACCGAACCGAAATGTTATTTAGAGGGTAAAGCCTCACTCACAATACTCTTCGCTAATAAATCTGATGCATCGTAAGTCGGTAACTCTGTGCGTAACTGATCTCCCACTACCGACAATTCAGTGCAAGCAATAATAAGACCTTCAGCACCTTGAGCCGCTAAATCTTCAGCCGCTCGATGATAATCAACAAGTTGTTCTGCTGTCTGTTTATTGGCTTTGACCGAGCAAATAAACGCCATCACTTTTTCTTGATGCTCTGGCGCTGGATACATTACTTCAACATTATGCTTGGCAAACCAAGGCTCGTATAAATGAATAATTTGAAGTGCTGAAGAAGCCAAGAGTCCAATCTTCTTAATATTTGGCTGAGCACTTTTCACATGATCTGCCGTCAATTCAACCATATTCATAAAAGGCACATTCACAGCTTCCGCAATACGCGAATAATAATGATGCGCGGTATTGCATGGCATGACTAAAAAGTCAGCCCCTTGTTCCTCCAAACCTTGCGCCATTTTAATCATGCAAGGCGCTGGGTCTTCCCCGTTCCCTTCGATCAAAGCTTTAATACGAGAAGGAATCTTAGGATTGTTATCCACCAATACATGAATATGATCAATATCATCCGTCACAGGTGTCAGGTGGATAATACGGTGCATCAAATCAACGGTCGCCTCAGGCCCCATTCCACCGATGATACCAACCACTTTTTCTTTGTTCTTGACCTCATTGGTCATAACCGATTCTCCTTCTCACCACTTCAACAATGATTCTGCCAACCAAATAGTTTCATACGAAAATGAAACTATTTGTTGCCCTTATATGATCAAGGTAAATAGCATAACAGGTTTCATCTATTATCTATCTGGCCTATTTTACATAATCTTCAAAGCCAAAAGCTTGACGATAACCATATAGTGCTTGGCTGCCACCAGTGTGTAAGAAGACAATATTTTCATCTTTTCCGAAATGACCTTTGCGAATAAGATCAATCAGTCCCGCAGCACCTTTTGCAGAATAAACCGGATCCAACAAAATTGATTCATATTCAGCGAACAACTTAATAGCCTCAAGGCCACTTTCTGTCGGAATACCATAACCTTCGCCAACATAATTACAGTTGGCGACCACATCTTCACGTTTTACAACACCCGGGATGTTTAGATGTTCAGCAGTTTTCTCAGCTAAACGAAAAACATTACCTTCTTGAACATCCTGAGGAACACGTACACCAACACCCAACACAGGAATTTGGCTGTTTGTAGCAGCAAGGCCAGTTACCAAACCTGCTTGTGTTCCAGCACTACCTGTTGCATGAACAACATGATCAATTTTAAGACCCATATCATTTGCTTGAGTAAGTAATTCAATCGCCGCGTTAACATAACCTAATGCACCAACTGGGTTAGAGCCACCACCGGGAATAATGTAAGGCTTTTTACCTTCAGCACGCAGCTTTTCAGCAACCTCTTCCATTGCCGCATTCATATCAGTACCACCTGGATACTTACTCAACGATGCACCAAAAAGCTGATCCATTAATACGTTACCGTTGTAGTTGTAATCCACATCTTTACTACCTGTACGGTCTTCTAACAAAAGATGGCATTCCATACCCATTTTCGTCGCAATGGCAGCTGTTTGACGAGCATGGTTTGACTGGGTAGCACCTTGCGTAATAATAGTGTCAGCGCCTTTTTCAATGGCATCTCCCATTAAGAACTCAAGCTTACGAGTCTTGTTGCCACCACCAGCCAAACCAGTGCAGTCATCGCGTTTAATCCATAATTTAGGGCCACCTAACAATTCACTTAAACGAGTCATTGGCTCAAGAGGGGTTGCAAGATGTGCGAAGTGCAAACGAGGATAACGAGAAAGATGCATATAAGGCTCCAATAGCAGCATTGTTTGTTAAATGAACAGGCGTCTTACCTGATTAGCTTTCCACATTAGAGGTAGACAAATAGAGAGGCCAATGCTGTTTTACTCAGCACCGGTTACTTTTTTGCATAAGGTCAGAAGAGCTTACTCACCATCTTTATAAAGAGTGAGCAAATGTTGCCAAAATCGTTCAGAAACTGTATTGGTTTTCGTCTTTCGTCGGTAAATATTGATACTTAAATCAATTGATTGAAGAGGGTAAGGTAAAATGGCCATAGAGCCTTCATCTAACTCTTTCTTAACCAATGATTGTGGTAACCAAGCGATGCTATAACCTTTCGCCACTAACGCTTTCAAGCCTTCGGCCAATGCATTTTCACAGACTTTATGAAGTTTAATTTTACTCTTAGGTTCCAAAAAACTTACGGGAGCAATCAATCGCCCTAAAAAGGATTCTTTTGGATAAGAAGCCCACCTTAAACTCCCCTGCGATGGATCATAAACTGGCTCACCGTCTGCCCTAACTGCAGTAACGGGCACCACACGATCCATTGCTACATGAAGACTTTCAACATCATCGCGATCTAATTCTTGCATAATATCGGGGGACGAAAAGCATAATAAGAAATCGCCTGTTCCAGCAATAAACGATTCCAATGAGTCATGAAGATTATCAGTATTGACTCGAATTAATGTATCACTCATCACAGACTCAACTTGCTCTAACCAATCAGGCAAAAATGACACCGCCAATGAATGCTGTGACAGCACCATAATTTCGGTCATATCGTTCACTAGACAGGTAAGCTGATGTCGAGACGAATAAATCTGGTTTTTAAGACTTTCTGCCTGCTCTAAGAATGCTTTTCCTGCTTCCGTAAAACTGGTGGGATATTGTGTTCGATCAACCAAACTGACACCAAGCCAGTTTTCTAATGAACGGATACGTCGACTGAACGCTGGCTGTGTCACAAACCGGGCTTCAGCTGCTTTTGAGAAGCTGCCATGTTTGGCTAACGCAAGGTAATCTTCCAACCATTTAAGTTCCACAAGAGATCCTTTTGACTCAATTAGGGCTGCTGCATAATCATGTAAGCGGAGCAAACAACTTACCATCTCCTTTCCCTATATCAAACAATCTTATATCTCATGAAGATATGGATTAATTATGCAAATCATCAGTAAAAACGAACTTTTTCCATTCTAATGCTTTTATTTTCAAACAACGCCCACAACTATTAACTCACTTAACTCCAAGGTCATTGATCATGAAAAACTCACTAGACATTCAATTCGTATCCGACATTATGTGCCCTTGGTGCGTGGTTGGACTCGGTAACCTCAACAAAGCCATCGCCGAACTGGAAGACAAAGTAGATGTAAATATCACCTTCCAACCATTCGAGCTGAATCCAACCATGCCAGCAGAAGGCCAAGGTTTCCAAGAACACATCATTGAGAAGTACGGCATTACCAAAGAGCAATCAGACCAAAACCGAGCGGCTATCCAAGAACGTGGCAAAGAACTCGACTTTGATTTCAACTTCAATGACGAAAGCCGCATGCGTAACTCTTTCGACGCTCATCGTTTATTGCATTGGGCCAATTTAGAAGGCAAGCAAGCTGAACTAAAAGCCGCTTTATTCAAAGCCCATTTTACTCATAACCAAGACGTTAGTGATTATGCAGTTTTATCTAAAATTGCGGCCAGTGTGAATCTAGATCCAAGTGCGGCAAAAGGCGTCTTGGAAAGCGGTCAATACAAGGAAGAAGTAAAAAAGCTTGAGCAATTTTGGCAGCAAAATGGCATTAACTCAGTGCCAACCGTTGTGGTGAATAATAAATACGCCATTACTGGTGGCCAACCCGCTGAGAGCTTCAAACAAGCTCTTGAAGAAATCATGGCAAGCGAGTCTAGTTCGGAAGAGTAAGCTTGAATTGCTAGCATCAATCAACACAGCTTTAGCTTCTGTCGAATACGGCTTAACGCTACAGGTGTAATGCCAATGTAAGAAGCTATTTGCTGCTGTTGAATGGTGTCTTTTAACTCTGGGAAGGCAATGCAAAAATCCAGATATCGACGCTCAGCAGAGTGTTTCATGAACGCACTTTCTCGCTCTTCTTTGCTGATAAAAATCCTTTCTAATAATTTGACGTAAAACTCCAGAAAGTTTTTATCCTGTCGCATTTGCTCATAAAACGCGGCCCAAGGGTAAGATAAAACAATGCTCTCTTCTAACGCTTGAATCCCAAATGATGCCTTTGATTTTGTCACCATAGATTTGGTGGAACCAATAACACTCGGACCTTTAACAAAGCTTTGGATAAACTCTTTCCCTTCATCAGATACACTGACATAACGAACCAGTCCAGTAGATAAAAAGTAGAAGTTGCTCGCAACATCGCCTTGCTGAAAAAGGTAATCCCCTTTTGATACGGAATGGATCTCTACAGGCAGAGTAAGGATCGATAAATCAATGTCATGCCCTAATCGATTAAAATAGGTCTGCAAACTATTTGTTAATTGAGGTTGCTCCATAAAGTCACTTCACTCTAATTGTTTTCTATCAATTAAAAACAAGGCCACGCCCAAACACAACAACCCAGCAAGAAAGCCCCAATTAAACAAACTGAATACACGAGCATTAGCGACAGAAACAAAAAGCGCCACCCAAACCGGTATTGTATAAGAAAAAGCCAATAATCGACTTGCGCCTACCGCTACCACCAAACGCTGTTGTAGCACGAAGGTAAATAACGTCGTAAATACCGTTAAATATAATCCGTAAAACCAAAAGCCACTTGTTTGCCATTGCACCTTCTCTAAGTCTCCCCAGAATAAAGCAATCGGCAACAACCAAATACAGCCAAAAAGCATCATCATAAAAGCACCTGATAAAGCCTCTAGAGATCGCCCCCATTTTTGTACAGACACAACATGCAAGGCCAATAGAACACAAGCACCAATAAAAATAAGGTCGCCTGAATGCCAAGCAAAATCACCAACGGCTTGTGTCGAAAACAACACCAAGATGGCACCACAGGAACCTATGACAAATCCCAAAATACGTAACCACGGCGAGATTTCATGCAACCATACTCTGGCGATAAAAACGCCGATCAAAGGCACTAAAGTATAAAGTACAGACGTATTCAGTGGAGTGGTCGATTGCAATGCGGCAAATAGCCCGATAAAAAAGCCAACCAAAGCACCGCTGATAATCACATAATGAAAAACTCGGCGGCGACAAACAAACAGCGCCTTAAACTGATCGCTAACCTTAAGCCCTTTCTTACGCCACCTTACGACAAGAACGCAAAACATAATCAGGCACGCCAAAAAGAAGCGAAACGTCGATGTGGCAATTGGACTCGCGTAATCCACAATAAGACCAGACACAATAAAGGAGGAAGCCATCAACCAAGCCCAAACCAACAAGGTGATAGTGTGGTTCATAACACGGCCTCAGACTGATCTTCTTTGTTTAATAGCGCCAAGTTATTCGCCAAAAAGCGATCAAACAAATGCTCAGCAATCACCCATTCAATATCCAATCCAAATGTGTTGGTTAACACTTGGTATAAATCGTTAGGAGAAGATAAGACCTGCTTTTTCAGGTTTCCTTGCTGCCTTTCCATTAACTCATGGTTCATCAAAAAGATCGTACGCGACGCGTCTTTTAAGCCAACCATTAAGTTATTCACAAAACCAGCCATTGGATATCGATGAGAATAGAAGTTACCCGCTAAACAATCTGCATCGGTATAAACCGCCAAATCAAAACGATACATAGTGTAGTAATCGCCTTGCTTCAAAATCTGTAAGTCGTACTCTCCCTCCGGCTTAGCCACAATGCGGTACACATCATTGCCTGACTTTTGCAGTACATCTGGTTGCAGCAGCAAAGGCGTAATCGGACAATCGCCACCAAACCCTGTATCCACCAAATACTGTCGACCTTCATGATTCAATAAAGTGAAGCGATGTGTTCTAGGAACCTCTTGTTCTTGGTTTTTAAGCACACGAGCCATCACCAATTTAACGTCATATCCCAAGGCTTTTAGAAGCTCAAAGGTGAGCTTATTATGTTCAAAGCAATAACCGCCCAAACCACGTTTCACGATTTTCTGGCTGATATCTTCTAGGTTCAAAGAGATATCTTCTCCCATCACCACAGCCAGACTGTTGAAGCTGTATCGGGCAATATGTGTCGCTTGCAGTGACTCAACAAAACTCATATCTAATGGTACGGGAATGGCCAAGCCAAGATCTGAAATATAGCGTTGTAAACTTAATGGTAATGACATGCTTTGCTCCTTTGATATAACCAATAGGAGCAAAGAATATAGAGGCAAAGGAAGAAAGGAATTAACCTAGGTTAAGCGATATCAATTTACTGTACTTTAAGACATCAAACTCACAACGCTTATTCAACGAAATAGTGATCCGTAAAATTAGCCAATGGCTTTTTCAAGCATTTCAACATCCCAGTACTGCTCGAATTTACGGCCTACTTCACGAAACACACCGACGGATTCAAAGCCGAACTTCTTATGAATAATAAGCGATGCATCATTTGGCAAAGTGATTCCAGCATAAGCACGGTGCACGTCTTCTGTTTCTAAGCGTTTAAACAATTCTGTGTATAACGCCTTCCCCAAGCCTCGGCCTTGTGTGTTTGGCTTTAAGTAAATACTCACTTCGACAGAAGTTTCATAGGCTTGCTTAACTTTATATTGAGCACTGCAAGCATAACCAAGGACTTCTCCTGCTTCTTCTACAACCAACAGCTGATGCCTTCCTGTCGGGGAAAATTGTGAAAACCAAGCACTTCGGCTTTCTACTGTATAAGGCTTGATATCAAATGTTGTTGCCGTATTGGCGATGTAATAATTATAGAGATCAGTTAAAGCAGTTAAATCGTCAATAACCCCTGTACGAATTTGAAATCTGTTCATTGAGTTTCTTCTCTTTTATCTAGGGAAGGTGCGAACAAGTCCACTGGCTTCAGCGTGTGGATAAACCTTTATTATTCGAGGCAAGCTTCGCAGTCCAATATGAACATATTGGCAAGAAGCTTAACAAAGAATAAAAAGTGTTTAGCCCACGCCCTTCGGGTCTTTCAGAGAAACGGCCTCTCTGCGTTAAGAGTAATTGAAAGGTATTAACATTCCTGCTCACTCTTGCCTTGATAGACCGTTTCTCTGATAAGACTGAAGTTCAGAAGACTTATTCGCACCTTCCCTAACTACATTTGCCACTCTAGTGTTTGAGAGGGTTGTTCGCCAAAAAGCTGTTTATAGTCTTTTGAAAATTGGCTTAAATGCCAAAAACCCCATTGCGAAGCAATGCTGCTTACGGTTTCTGAATCTTGAGCGCTTTTGTTTACTTGTATCAAAGCTCGCCTAACACCGTTTAATCGGCTCATTCTCAAATATTGAATCGGGCTGATGCCTAGAATACTTTCAAAGCTGTATTGCAAGGTTCGGCGGCTCACATTGGTAATCTCGCACAGTTGCGTCACCGTCACAGGCTCGTCCAAATGAGAATCCAAAAACTGCCGGACACAATCCACTACTTTTTTACGATGATGATAACTTTGTGTTTTTGCAGGCTGCGGGGTTTCTACTTTCAGTATCTCCAACAACGCCATCATGACAATATCGTGCTGTAGTCTTGGCGGTGTCGCTTGATATTGAACAGAAGCTGAACCCTCTGATACATCATGACCCGACAACAAACGCGCTAGTAGAAAACGAACATCGGCCAAGGTCTTATCTGGCACACCAAGCCGACCATGCTCAATAAATTCACGCCAGTTTAGATCCACACCATGAACATCCGCCATTTTCATTAAGGTGAATTTATCCACCACCAAACCATACAAATCGTAATCTTGGGGTGTCGATAACTGAAAATCACAGCCACCAGGGCGACACATGATGGTGTCAGGCCGAATGCTCAAACCATTAATTCGGCTTTCCTCTTGGTTTGCCTGAGGAATACCTAACCAGACAGAATCCGGCCAGACAACGCACTTTTGCTGCAAAGCCTGACTCGTGTGTTCACAAAAGACCTGTAAATCCTCAAAAGGCAGCTCAACAATACGACCATAAAAGCTGCCGCAGCTGGTTTGATCGTATTCCTGCTGCCAATTAGTTAAATTCCCTGCATGTAGGTCTGCATCATGTGCTTCCGAGACTCGTGAAAAAAAGCCCTCTTTTTGTGCATCATTTGCCATATCCAACATAACAATACCTATTTCTGTACTCTGCCTTCGCAAATCATCAAGCGCTTAACTCTAACTTATTGATATTTATAAAATAGTAATTTTGCCAATATTCGATAACCGCTTTGCATGATTTTCCGTAAAGTGAATAAGAAGCAAGTCCTATGCCTTTACGAACAATGGCAATTTAACAACGACAAACACATTGGTACGAGAAACATTATGAGCAATCCACATTCTACTTTTCAATTTCGTCACATTGTGGGAGAGCGCACTTTTGGATTTGTCGATCTAGCCGAGTTAATGGCCAAAGCCACACCAGCTCGTTCCGGAGATCGTTTGGCCGGAGTCGCAGCGCAAAGTGCCGAAGAGCGTGCCATCGCACAAATCACACTGGCCGACGTACCTCTAAAGCTTTTTCTTGAGCAAACGCTCATACCTTACGAAAAAGACGAAATCACTCGCTTAATTATTGATGATCATGACAAACAGGCTTTCGCGCCTATCTCTCATTTAACGGTGGGCGGTTTTCGTGACTGGCTACTCAGTGACCTTGCAACGCCAGAAGTCTTAACCAGCATTCGCCAAGGCATCACACCAGAAATGGCCGCCGCGGTGAGTAAAATCATGCGCAATCAAGATCTCATTTTGGTCGCGAAAAAATGCCATGTGAAAACCGCTTTTCGCAATACCATTGGTTTACCG
Source organism: Marinomonas algae (assembly GCF_047525555.1). Taxonomy (NCBI): domain Bacteria; kingdom Pseudomonadati; phylum Pseudomonadota; class Gammaproteobacteria; order Oceanospirillales; family Oceanospirillaceae; genus Marinomonas; species Marinomonas algae. The sequence continues at coordinate 26,164 of NZ_JBLIXK010000009.1, forward strand.
GGACATTTATCCACACGTTTACAACCTAACCACCCAACGGACGATTTAACCGGCATCGCCGCCAGTATGTTAGACGGTTTACTTTACGCCAATGGCGATGCGGTGATTGGCATCAACCCAGCCACCGACAACGTACAACAAGCCTCTCGACTGATCAAAATGATGGACGAAGTCATCCAACATTATGAGATTCCGACACAATCTTGCGTGCTGACTCACGTTACCAACACCATTGAATGCATTGACCAAGGCGCGCCAGTGGACTTGGTGTTTCAATCCATCGGCGGTACTCAAGCCACTAACGACAGCTTTGGTTTCAACCTTGCGAATCTCGCCGAAGCCCAAGACGCTGCTTTATCTCTAAATAGAGGCACAGTCGGCAATAACGTCATGTACTTTGAGACTGGCCAAGGCAGTGCGCTCTCAGCCAATGCGCACCACGGTTTAGACCAACAAACCTGTGAAACTCGCGCTTATGCGGTTGCTCGGAAATTCAATCCACTCTTGGTAAATACGGTTGTCGGCTTTATCGGCCCAGAATATTTGTACGACGGCAAAGAAATCACTCGTGCCGGTTTAGAAGATCACTTCTGTGGAAAATTACTCGGTTTACCAATGGGTTGCGATGTGTGCTACACCAATCACGCAGAAGCCGATCAGAATGACATGGACAACTTGCTCACACTTTTAGGTGTGGCTGGTTGCACCTTTATTATGGGCATCCCTGGCTCCGACGACATCATGCTGAATTATCAAACCACTTCCTTTCACGATGCCTTGTACGCTCGTCGCGCTTTAGGGCTGAAACCTGCGCCAGAGTTCGACGCTTGGCTGGCGAAAATGGAAATCTTCAAAAATAACGAGCAATTCACTCTCAACCACCAATTACCTGATGCTTTCCATCAATCACTTAATCGCATCATTGGAGGCCGCTCATGAGCAAAATCACAGAAACACACGAAGAAGCGGTCACTGAAAACCCGTGGCGCAAGCTAAACGCTTTTACCGATGCTCGTGTTGGCTTAGGGCGATCTGGCGTGAGCGTGCCAACATCGCATTTATTGGCGTTTCAACTAGCGCACGCTCAAGCCATTGATGCTGTGCATACGCAACTCGACGTAACTCTATTATCCAAGAGCATTATGGAGCAGGATTGGGCTCCTGACTGCGCTCCCCTAGAACTGCACAGTCGCGCGACGGATCGCGCAACCTATTTACAGCGCCCAGATTATGGTCGCCTTCTTGATGAAGCTTCTGCCAACAAGCTCGAAAAATACAAAGCACCATCGTCCGATGCTTATGATCTTGCGATTGTCGTGGTTGATGGATTGTCCTCTCTGGCGATTGAACAAAACGCCTTACCTTTCTTAAAAGAACTTTTTCACCAACTGGACAAAACAAGCTCCCCAAATTGGAACATCGCCCCAATTTGTATCACTCAACAAGGGCGAGTAGCCATTGGCGACGACATTTGTGAACGCTTAAACGCCAACTGCGTGCTTGTATTGATCGGTGAGCGTCCTGGTTTGAGTTCACCAGACAGTTTGGGCTTATACCTCACTTGGCAAGGCAAAGTTGGGCTAACAGACGCGTTTCGAAACTGCATATCCAATGTTCGACCAGCAGGCTTAAATTATCCCGAAGCCGCCCACAAAGCCCATTATTTACTGACAGAAGCGCGAAATCTCAAGTTATCTGGCGTCAAATTAAAAGACAGATCAGATGACAACATCATCGATCATGACAACGAAGAATCGTCACTATTCTTAACGCCATAGCATTCTTCACAAGTGAAAATTGGTTTCGCTGGCAAATTTTATGAAAGAAATGTCAGCGTAAGACAAAAAATGGGTATAGATATTGCCCCTTACAAAATAATGACACTTCATCAGCCTACAAAAATAGGCTGGTTGTAAGTGACATAAAGAGCATGGAAAGGTGAAAACATAAACAGCACGAAGAGGCTGTATTTAAGGGAAAACAGCTACTCAACGTAGTCACTATATAAAAAACTTAAATTATTTTATTTCACAATAAGGAACATAATCATGGCGACAGAAACTCCGACGCTAGAATCCCTCCAAGCGACGCTCGATGCGCAGCAGGCGGTATTCAGCATGCATCAAGCGATGAACGTAGAAGTCTTTTATTGGTGGTGTACAGCCATCATGGTGATGATTCACGCAGGCTTCTTGGCTTATGAAATGGGCGCTTCTCGTAGTAAAAACGCATTGGCCGCAGGTGTTAAGAACATTCTCGCACTCGCTGTCATCATTCCAACTTTCTACCTATTTGGCTGGTGGATTTATAACGCATTCCCTGGTGGCTTCATCCCTGCAGATGCCTCTTACGCTCTTCCATGGTCACAAAGCATGGGACCAGACGTACAAGACATGGGGTCTGGTATCTTCTGGGCGGCCTTCGCATTATTTGGTGCGACAACAGGTTCCATTCTTTCTGGTGCCGTTATCGAACGTATCCGAGTCAGTGCTTTCTTAATCCTTGCGATCCTACTTGGTAGCGTTGTTTGGATTCTAGCTGGCGCTTGGGGCTGGCACCCAGGCGGTTGGATGCTAACTAAGTTTGGTTACCATGATGTTGGTGCTTCTGGTGTCGTTCATGCTATCGCTGGTTTCTTCACATTAGGTGTTCTAATTAACTTAGGGCCTCGTGTTGGTAAATTTGTCAAAGGTGTTCCTCAGCAAATCAAAGCGCATAACCTACCAATGACGCTAATTGGTTTGATGATGATCATCTTCGGTTTCTTCGGCTTCCTAGGCGGCTGTATCATCTTTAACGGTGGTGAAACTGGATGGACAACTATCTACGGCACTCCAACTAACTTATCTGCTTTCGCCTTCAACACGCTAATGGGCTTTGCTGGTGGTGTTATTGGTTGTTACATCGCAACTCGCGACCCTTTCTGGACTATGTCTGGTGGCCTTGTCGGTATCATTTCCGTTGCAGCTGGTTTGGATTTATACGATCCAGGTTTGGCTTTCATCATCGCAATCTGTGTTAGCTTCATTGCTGTTGCAGCTGCGAAGAAATTGGAAAAAATGGGTATCGATGATGCTGTTGGCGCGGTTGGCGTACACGGTGTAACTGGTTTCGTTGCTGTTGTTCTTGTTGGCGTATTCGCTGGCGGAACACCAAACGTAGATGGCAACCCAGCAATCAGCCTATACGGTCAAACTATCTGTGCAATCGCTATTGCGGTTCTAGGTTTTGTACCTGGTTATGTCGTGTCTTTGATCTTGAAAAAATGCAACGTACTACGCGTTCCAACAAATGTTGAAGACCTTGGTCTTGATGAAGTTGAAATTCTGGCTCACCCTTACCCAGAAACTGTTCCATCAAGCAAAAACACAACAACTGATGACTTAGCGACTACAGGAGCTTAATTATGGGTACTTCTATTACTACTTGGGAAAATGTATCTGCATACTTTACCTTTGCTGATAGCCCTATGATGTTAGGCCTGTTTAGCGCAGGTGTTGCAGTGATCCTTATCGCTTTAATTCGCTTCATCATGAAACATGAAAAAGAAGCGTTTGAAAGCCACGAATAAGTAAATCCAGCGTTTAAAAAGCCCCGCATTTTATCGTAAAAATGCGGGGCTTTTTTGCTCTCAACAATCAGAAAAATCCCTTATCGAAATCGGCTTAGCCTTATAGCTATATGGTAAGCTATCTCTCATTATTCCATGGCTATATCAAGAGTTGAGATTATGACTATGAAACATTATTTAGAACGAGATTACGCAGGCTACGGCCGCCAACAACCTCACGCAAATTGGCCAAACAACGCCAAAATCGCAGTGCAGTTTGTTTTAAACTTTGAAGAAGGTGGCGAAAATTGTGTTCTTCATGGTGATGAGCACGCCGAAACATTTTTGTCTGAAATTTTCGGTGCACAACCTTTTAAAGATCGTCATATGAGTATGGAATCGTTATACGAATACGGTTCACGATCTGGCGTTTGGCGCATTCTCAACGAGTTTGAACGCCGCAATTTACCTCTGACCATATTTGCCGTATCCACCGCTTTGCAACGTAATCCAGAGGTTGCGAAAGCCATTGTCGACGCCAATCATGAAATCGTTTGCCACGGTTTAAAATGGATTCATTACCAAGACATGAGCATCGAGCAAGAGCGCGAACAGATGCAGCAAGCGCTCGACATGATAGAGCAAGTAACAGGCGTAAAACCAAGCGGTTGGTACACAGGACGCGACTCCCCAAACACCCGCGCGTTGGTCGCAGAGCAACCTCAGCTAAAATACGACTCCGATAACTATGGCGACGACCTACCTTACTGGGTTGAAGTACCACATCATGAAGACGCAACGAAAACCAAACCGCACCTGATCGTGCCTTACACACTCGACTGCAACGACATGAAATTTTCTTCACCTTACGGCTTCAGTCACGGCGACGAGTTCTTCCAATATTTAAAAGACAACTTTGATTGTTTATACGAGGAAGGCGCAACCGCGCCAAAAATGATGTCCATCGGCATGCACTGTCGAACCTTAGGAAAACCAAGCCGCTTCATGGCGCTAAAGCGTTTCCTAGATTACGTACAATCTCATGACGATGTATGGATTACACGACGTGGCGACATTGCAGATCATTGGATAGAGAATCATCCGCCTGCGTAAAATAAAAAAACGATGGTAGATACTTATGATCTACCATCGCTGCTCATTCATCTTGATCTATAAATCTAAAGCTCCACATCTTCTGGAATGGTGACAAAAATAGAATGGCGAACTTCATTGAAGAGCGCTTTGCTGCAGTGGCCTTCACCTTCTGTGTCTTCAAGAAGCAGTAAGTCACCGCCACCGAATTGGCGTGTTTCGCCAGACGAAACTTTAAATTCGCAACGCCCTTTGATGATGAACAATAATTGACGCTGTGGCGCTGGGTGCCATTTGAAATCGTAGTCGCTTGGGGTTTCACGGAAGATGATGTCGCCCGCTGGAAAACGCTCTGACAAAAAACCAATTGGTCCACCGTCTTTTAGTTCGAGTTCCAATTCACCAAAATGGCTTTTGCCTTGTTCGTCGTTGTAAATTCGTGTGAATTTCATCTCTTATTCCTTACAAAAATACCCTGATCGAGTGATCTGAATACTGTATCAAACGTTTTCAAAACCTTATTCAGTACAACACCAGAGCGATTCTTCGAGCTTGCTCGGGGAGCTAGGTGTTTTGCTGAATAATTTAATGACACTTAACCCAAATTTTTAATGGCGTGTTCTAGCACTTCTAATGTGACCGCCACATCGCTTTCCATAATGGCTTCAGCAGGATTGTGGCTGATGCCTTTGTCACAACGCATAAACAACATGGCCACAGGGCAAATATCGGCAATCGCCATGGCGTCATGCCCAGCACCAGATGGCAATGTTCTCGCCTGATAACCCGTTTTCTCAATGGCATCGCGCAAAACACCTTGCAGGCGCTGATCACAATGTACGGCATCCGCTGCGTGGGTTTGTTTTTTGTCTAGAGTGACATTACGACGATCCGCAATAGCTTGGATCTCTTCAAAAATCTGCGCTAAACCCGCATCCCGTTTGTCATCAAATTCGCTACGGATATCCAAAGAAATCGAGGTATTACCAGAAATAACGTTCACACCATTTGGACGGTTGTTAATTTGTCCAACGGTGGCCACAATGCCGTGCTCTTGCGCGATTCGTTCAATAACTAAAATCATTTCACTTGCAGCACACAAGGCGTCTTGGCGAAGGGGCATAGGCACAGTGCCAGCATGACCCGCCATTCCTTTGATGTTCATTTCGAAGCGCTTCGCACCCGCAATCGCACTAACGACACCCACAGGTAAGTCTTCGTCTTCTAACACAGGGCCTTGCTCAATGTGCAGTTCAAGATAGCCAAGTAAATCATCGGTCGAGATCGTTGCATTAGGGATGGCGTCAAAGTCCAAACCAAAATTCGTCAAAGCCTCTCTAAGTGTAATCTCGTCTTCATCAACCAGTTCTGCCCACTCTTGTGGCCATTTACCAGTTAAGGCACGACTGCCTAATAAAGTAGAGCGAAAGCGCGTACCTTCTTCGTCTCCAAAGCCCACCAACTCAAGGTGAAATGGTAACTCGACACCTTGTTCATTAAAGTAATGAATTAAGGAGATCGGTGCCAATACACCCAACATGCCGTCATATTTACCGCCATTTGGTACTGTATCTAAGTGGCTTCCTAACAAGTAGCGTGGTGCGTTTGGTGTGCTACTTTCCAAACGTCCCCATAAATTACCCGCTTCGTCTTGCCAGGTTTTCATGCCTGCTTGCGACATCCACTCGCCCACTAATTGGTTCGCCTGCTTATGCTCAGGTGTGAGGTAGCGGCGATCCAAATTTTCGTCCGATTGACTGATTTGTCCAAGTTCGTCACAGCGTGACATAACTTGTTGAGCGAGTTTGTCGAAATGGGTCATGACTAGGCTCCGTAAACCGACAAAGCAGCGTCTACTGATTCACCAGATGGCAAAGCAAAACCCGCTCGACGTAATACAGTTTCTAAAGACTGTAATGTATGTAATACCGCATCCTGACGGGCGTTATAACCCATAGTGCCGATGCGCCATACCTTGCCTTTTAATGGGCCAAAGCTGGTGCCGATTTCAATATTGAAAGTGTTGAGTAGGGTATGACGAATGGCTTCACCGTCCACATTGTCAGGGATATGAACACCAACCACATTGCTCATCTTATGCTCAAGGTTACCAAAAGGCTGTAAGCCCATGGCTTGAATACCAGACAGCATGGCGTCGCCGGCTTGCTTGTGGCGTGCAATCACTTGGTCTTGGCCTTCGCGTAACAGCTCAATCGCACATTGGCGAGAACCAAACAACATGGTCGCCGCTTCCGTATGATGGTTAAGACGCTCTTCGCCCCAGTAATCCATGATCATAGACAGATCAAAGTAGTTAGAGCGAATACGCTCGCCACCCGCATCTTCATGGTGTGCATCACGAATACCCGCTTCCACATGGTGACGCTTGCGAATCACATCCACAAAACGGTCACTCATAGAGATGGGCGCGCTGCCAGATGGGCCGCCTAAACATTTCTGCAAACCAACAGATACAGCATCGATTTGCCAAAGGTCCGTCTCAAACGGGTTACCACCAATGGATGCCGTGGCATCCGTATACAACAATACATCATGAGCACGACAAATTTCACCAAGATGCTCCAGTGGTTGCAGCATGGTAGTGGATGTATCGCCTTGCACAATCGCTAACAACTTTGGTTGTATTTCCTTGATAGCGTCTTCAATTTGTTGAGGATCAAACACCTCACCCCATGTGGTTTCAATGGTGTGAACTTCCGCGCCAGCACGCTCTGCGATTTCCGCCAATAAGTGGCCAAAGCGCCCAAACACAGGCACCAATACTTTATCGCCCGGCTCCAAACTCGACACCAAGGCAGCTTCAATGCCGGCACGAGAAGTGCCATCCACTAGGAAAGTTTGCTGATTTTTGGTCTTGAATACTTGGCGATATAAGGCCATCACCTCGTTCATGTAACCTGTCATGGCAGGGTCGTATTGCCCAACCAATTGTGTCGACATGGCCGTTAGCACCTGTGGATAACAGTTAATCGGCCCTGGTCCCATCAGTAATCTAGGAGGAAGAGAAAGTGGTTGCATAAATAACTCCTTAAAGATGAAAGATTAAGCCAAAACTTGGTACAACATACGCAAGCCAGTGAAGATGAGCACAACAGCAAACACCTTCTTCAACTTGGATGCGTCTAGGCGATTCGCTAAACCTGCGCCCACTGGAGCAAACAACACGGTCAATGGCACGATAAAGGCAAAGCCAATCAAGTTCACCAAGCCAACGGTTCCAAACGGTGCGTCTAATGGGCGTTCACCCATGACCAACATGGTCACCGCACCCGGTAAAGAAATGATCAAACCAACAGCCGCTGCGGTGCCTACTGCACGGTGCGCTGGGTAATTACAGAATGTCAGTGTTGGAACCGTTAAGGTACCGCCGCCAATACCGATCATGCTGCTGAAAAAGCCGATCGCTGAAGCAATGACGCTCTGACCCGCTTTACCCGGCAACGATTTAAAGATGGCGTCTTTACGACCTAACAACATATTGATCGCCGACAATGAAGCGATGATGCCAAACATCAAGGTCAACAACTGACCTTCTACTTTGGTCACTAAAATACTGCCGACAATCACGCCTGCGAAAATGAACACGCCCCATTGTTTCAACAAGGCAAAGTCCACATTGCCTTTTGCATGATGAGAACGAATTGAGCTCACAGACGTTGGAATAATGGTCGCCAAAGAAGTGGCTGTTGCCACCAGCATGGCGGTATCTGCCGCTACACCAAGACCTTGATAAATGAAGAACAAGACGGGGACAATGACAATGCCGCCACCAACACCTAACAAACCAGCCAAAACACCAGCCACAACACCTGTGCCCATCATGGCTAATAACATGGAATAGTTTTCCATTATAAACGACATTTCATTCTCCAGATTTAATCTATCTTTTTGTCTTAGTTAATCTTTTTTGACAGTGCTAAACCGTCACTGCGTGGGTCTGTTGCGGCCAATGTGTCGCCACTTTCCAGACGAACCACCGCACCTGCGTGACCCATTAATTCATTACACGAATCTACAATGACAAGATCATGACCACGAGCGCGCAAAGAGTCTGCGGCTTCGTTGGCAAAGTCTTGTTCAATCTTTAAATTGTGGCTTTCATCACCCCATGTACGACCCAACAACCAACGACCTTCACTGATGGCTTTGTCTAATGGAAAACCGTGATATACATAGCGACTGAACAGCGCCGCTTGGGTTTGTGGTTGACCTTCGCCGCCCATGGTGCCGTAACTCATACGACGACCATCGTTCAACTCCGCAAAAGCTGGATTCAAAGTATGGAAAGGTTTTAAGTTTGGCCCAAGCTCTTGTAGAGAGCCTTTTTCTAATGAGAAAGACGAACCACGATTGTTCCAAACAATGCCAGTCGAAGGACTAACAACACCGCTACCAAACTCCCAGAAAAGGCTCTGAATATAACTCACCATGCGACCTTCACTGTCACAGGCGCCCATCCAAATGGTGTCGCCGTGTTTCTCCACATGAGGCCATGTTTGCGCCTTGTCTAGGGAAATAGACTTGAGCATCTCTTCTAGTGATTCATCTGCCAACAAGGCTTCTAAGTCGGCCGTCAAACGGGATTCATCTGTCACATATTGATTGCGAGCGATGAAAGCTTGCTTGGTGGATTCGATCAATAAATGCGCCATATCGGTTGGCGTTTTGCCTTGCGTATGCAGACGATCGTACAGGGCTAAAATCAGTAAAGACGCAATGCCTTGAGTCGGTGCAGATAAGTTGTATAAAGTACCCGCACTGGTGGTGACTTGGAGCGGTTTTACCTGTTTAGCCTCATAAGAATGGAAGTCTTCCAATCTAATAGGCGAGCCGGCTGTTTCTAAGTCTTTCGCCAACTCTTCCGCAATTTCACCGTGATAAAAGTCATCCAAGCCTTTTTCAGCAAGACGTCTTAACGTTTTCCCTAGCGCAGGAAGCGTTAAATTATCACCCTTTTCATATACGCCACCGTCTTTCAAAAAAGTCGAAAAGCCGTGAACGTCGGCTAAATCGTCAAAAACCTTGTTACTTGCGTCCACATAAGTTTGCGTCACAGCACTGCCTTGTTCGGCAAACTGAATGGCATCATTTAACAACGTAGACAAAGGCAAATTAGCTTGCCAGCTTTCACTGATCGACAAGGCTTCTTTCCAACCCGCCACAGCGCCCGCCATGGTTAACGCGGCTTTTCCGCCACGAGCAGGAATGCTGTCGAACTCTTTGTACACGTCCAACGTCGCGTTTTGTGCAGCTTTTCCTGATGCATCAATACCAATAGGTGCTTTACCTCGTTCGCTGATCAACCAGAAACCATCACCACCTAATCCATTCATGTGCGGATACACAACAGCAATTGCCGCCGCTGCAGCCACCATAGCTTCAATGGCCGTGCCGCCTTGCTCTAATACTTTTTGACCCGCTTCGGTTGCTTTAAAATGCGGAGCGGTAAAGCCAATACCACCTTTATTAATACTATTTTCACTCACGAATCTTGCTCCAATAATGTTTTTGCCAACTCGATCAATTCAAGATCACTGCCTTTCGGGCCCACTAAAGACAAACCACAGGGCGCACCCTCTAATTCACAGACAGGCAAATGCAACTGAGGTAATCCAGCCAAGCCTGCAACAGCAGTTATATCCATTAATTGGTTGCGATATTCGGCTAATTCGTCGACATCTATCTCGAAAAGCGGAGATAACCCCGGTGTCGTCGGCATAATAAGAACCGAGTCTTTCAACTCACTTTGAATCCAATCCGTAAAGTCTTTACGTTGTTGCTTCGCGATCGCCACATCATCTGCAGAAATGGTTGCACACCATTCAAGTCGTATTTGAATATCTGGAGCAAATACCGGCTTTTCTGATTCAATCCATTCGCCATGCTCGCACCAGATTTCAGCACCTTGGAGGGTTCTAAAAGTTTCACTGGTTTTCCAAGCTTTAGTATCAATCTGAAAAGGCGTTTCATTCGTCAAAAAGCCTTTCTGACGCCACACATCCAGTTGTTTTTTCAATTCACTTGAATGGGCAACTTGATCAATGAGATTGTCGCAAATGAGCACCTTATTAAAAGAGGTTTCAATGCTTTCTTTTAGCAAGACCTTAGCGACACTTGCCAAGGCTTTTAAATCTTTCGTCATCCAGCCGACCGTATCAAAAGACGGCGCTAATCCCACCATATTGTCCATTTCGATCACGCCGTGAGTTGGGCGCAAACCGAATAAACCGTTGTAGCTGGAAGGCACACGAATCGAGCCGCCGGTGTCGGTTCCTAGACCAATATCTGCAAAGCCAGCCGATACAGCGATGGCCGAACCTGACGATGAACCGCCTGGCAAACGGTTTGGAGTGATTGGATTTTCAGGCGTACCGTAATGAATATTCTGACCGTTTAAGCTGTAAGCCAACTCGTCAGTAATGGTTTTACCACAAAACTCAGCGCCCGCATCGAGCAAAGCAATGACGCTGGATGAGGTTTGAGTTGGAATGCTGTGAGTTGCTAGCCAAGTCGGATTGCCTGCTGACGTTGGCAAACCCGCCATATGAAACAAATCTTTCACGGCAAGACGCAGGCCTTTCAAAGGTTGATCGACAGTACTCTCTCTTTTACTGGAGAAATCGGCACAGTTCGCGTCTTGATCACTTAATGTAAGAAATGGATTTTGCACAATAGAATGTTTCATATGTCCCCCTTGATTACATATATGAAACAATCGTTCCAAGAAGAAGTCAACTGAAACAATATCAACTAAGAGATTATGGCAACACTCGACTGGATATTTTCTTAAAGTAGATGACTTAACAGGAAGGGAGATTAAGGCTGACTAATAAGCTCTCCATTAGCTCCAGACGTAGATCAATGTCATCTGGCAACCGAGAAAAATGCTCATACTGATTGCCGATCACATTGAAATCTAGCAGTTCAACGGCTTCGTTATCGTATTCAGGGTGTGTTGAACACAACAACCATTGTCCCTTTCCGTATTGGCCTGAGACAATCGCTGCTGGTTTTTCTGGTAAATCAGCAAAAGACGCCAGCACCTTATAACCTTTTGCCTCCTCATCAATTGCCGTCTGAGGCTTAAAAACACAGCCTCCCAAATACAGAGAAGAGACTAATTTACCTTGGTATTCCAGAGTCACTAAATGAGCATCGGTCTGATTGTAGTTGTCGCCCCGACCAAACGCCTCGATCGGGCCAACCGCCTCTCCCAAGAAGAAATCCAATTCATTCTCAGTAATGATTTCATGGGGCAAACCTTGCGCCCATTTTGTCACACTGCAGCCCATATAAGCGCCAGCACAAATACCAAAATAGCGGCCGCCCTGTTCAACATAGTGTTTAATCATACGGTTTGCTGCGCCATTGAGCTTATCGGCTTTATAGCGACTGGCGCCGCCGGGCATAACGAACAAGTCCACATCATCCGTTAAAGCACCGTTTAAAATCTCATTGGCATTAACGAAGCAAACGCTGCTTTTACCGTACAGCCGTGCCAGCGCATAATAGAGGACGTGGTTAGCGGAAACATTATCCGTATAAATCAGAATCTTCACCTGACGTCCTCTACTACTGTCCATACAGATATTAGGATTTGGCTTTAGCCTGTCGAGACAACAAGCTTGCTGGACGAGCTTTCGCAATAGCTGCGGTTAGCAGACCAGCAATAATCGCTTTAATAATGTCTCCGGGTATGAAAGCAATCATCAATGCTGCGGACTCAAAGAAGGTTTTTTCCAACACGATCGCCATGCCAACAATGCCAAACAGATACATCACGAAGATGCCGCCGATAATGGAAGCAATAACTGAAACAAGCGCAATAGAACCGCTGCGCCACTTCTCAACGATCAATCCTGTCACATAAGCAGAAACCGGCCAGCCAATTAGAAAACCACCCGTTACGCCAAAGAACAATCCTAAGCCGCCGCGACCACCCGCCAATAAAGGCAAGCCAATAGCAACCAATAACAGCAGCAACAACACAGCTAACGCGCCGCGTTTGGCACCCAGTATCGTGCCGCAAAGCATAATACCAAGACCCTGTGCGGTAATCGGTACACCAAAGCCTAGGGTGATTTTAGGTATCAAACCCAGTGCGGCAATCAAGGCTGTAAACAACGCGATATAGGCAATATTCTTTTCCATCTATTTTCTCTCTTGGTTTGTTAATCCGCCGCGAGCCTTTAAGGCTTCGGCAACATGGTCCGCATCGTCAAGCGCGAGGACCGTAAAAGGTAAAATGATTCGCCAGCCGGAGCGACGATTTGAACGTGCTCGCCAAGCCAAAGATAAGCTCTGCCCTTTGGAAACCAGCACGGGTGTCATTCGTATCACCAAGGCAATCGCTAGTTCTAATATTCGGGGGTTAAAGCCAAGTCTTTGCAGTGGGCGAGTTAGCCAATGCACAACGTCTATCATGTCGGAAAGACGCGTTGTCATGGTAACTAAGTTCGCTAGCCCCACGGCAGAGATCATACGAAAAGCAACAGTTAACCCCAGCGGCAACTCGTCTGTGAACAGGTGCCAAGCAAGCACAATAAAAACAAACGGCCACAAAATTTTCAGATGCTTCCAGCCATTTTTTAAAAATCGCATCCCGGGCAATGCATAGAGCACAGCGACAAAGACCACAAACACACCATGAAAGAGGACGCTATCAATAAAGAACAAGCTAAAGGTCACCAAACACAGCAATCCTAGCTTTAATCCAGCGGGCCAGCGATGTGCACGGGTTTCAATTGGAGAGGTCAGAGATATCATCGCTTTCTCCCAGTTCGTGCATGGCCGCTAAATAACGAGGCATCACTTCGTCAGACTGTCCCAAAGCTTCGACTTGCCCTGCTTCCAACCATAAAAGCTGATCGTAATTCTGCAAATCATCGGGATCGTGGCTGATGTGAATAAGACTGCCAGAAAAGGTATCGAGGTAACGCTGTAATTGGCGCTTGGTCGGAATGTCCAAGCCAGCAAACGGTTCATCAAGAATAATAAGATTCGGTTTCATGGCGACAATCGACATCAGGCAAACCAGATGCTTTTGCCCTTGAGATAACGCAGAACAATGAGCATCCTGCCAGTGCTCTTTGCCAAACGCAGACAAGACTTCCAGAGCGTTATGTTTCGCAGTGGCTTTGTCTTGGCCCAATTGACGCAAGCCGAATATGACTTCTTCTAATACGGTTGGGAAAATAATCTGGTGTTCTGGGTTTTGAAACAACAGGCCAACCTCGCGCAAGGCTGCACGGCGGTCTTTAAACGGATTAAAACCAGCAATTTCAAGTTCCCCAGACGTGGTGTCAATCAATCCAGAAAGTAAGCGAGATAAAGTGGACTTGCCTGAGCCATTACGGCCAATCACGCCAAGTCGACGAGCATTCGTCTCCAGAGACAATTGGTTAATGACCTGTTTGCCTTCGACTTCTAGGCAAACCTGATCTAACCGAATAGCACAACCCGTCGTAGTAGAACTTTCAGCAGGGCTCTTCATATTCATCATTCACATCAGCGCTCAGTACAGATAAAACGTGCCACAAACGCACACGCTATAAAGAAGACACACGGATAAAATACGCGTATCTGTCTACCTTGGGCGCGAGATACTAGCAATGCCAGCAATCAATGTAAACTGCAAGATTTCTATTGGTTTACAAAGGTTCAAAAAGAAAGCTAAAGATTGAAAGTTTTTCCCTAAGGCTCTAATTCATCCAGTGTTTCGTATAACCCTGAAATATCTTGCGCTTGGTTACTGGCACTGTCGCCCAGAAAACCAAAGGTGCGGTTGCACAACATGGAGATCAAACTCATTGGCGCGGCGTAACTGTCGAATGGACTTTCGTTGCCAAGATGACAAACAAGCACGTCAGACACTTGCTGATTGTAAACCTGCCCTGTTGGGTCAGTAATCAAGACAGTATCGCGTCCTTCTAAGACTTGTATGATGTGTTTGAATTGACGTGTGCGCCTTCTAAATCCCAAAAGCACAATCACTTCATCATCGAGAATATCGTGCAAGTCTTCGCCCAAGGTTTGACCAGGCTGCGGCAGTAAACGCACAGAATGGCGTACTTGTTGAAGCTGTTGACGAAAATGCAGCGCCATTGGATACGCATTGCGAAAACCAATCAAGGTAACGCGGCTCGCCTTCGCCAATCTCTGGCTTATGTCGTTAAGAATATCGGGACGCAGGCCTTCAAAGGTCAAAGAAAGATTTTTCATTTCTTGAGCAGTTTGGTCTAACGACGCACCTTCGATAAAAGTCGGCACGCCACTTTCTCGCAAAGCAAGCTGAGCTTGTTTCGCAACATGATGTGTTTCATAACCAAGCTGACGGAAAAAGCGACTTACAGTGGCTTTTGATGTTTGCGTCTTTTCCGCGATTTCAGCAGAAGTTTGACTCACAATCGCCAAAGGATTCTGCTGTAGATAATTCGCAATCGACCGTGCAGAAGGAGAAAGGTTAGGGTAATTTTTCTCGATTAGGGATAACACATCCTGCTTTGTCGTCACGTAAAAACCTCTGTTTGATAATAATTACTAATAAGGTAATAGATTGTAGATAATCTGCCAACTGAGATCCGCTTTTTATTTCAAGTTGCACTAAAAAAGAAACTTAAGTTTCACTTGTGCACTGTTTTTCACCTTCAAAAAACACAATAGCGCACAACCAATTAAGTCCTTTCAAAGTCTAAACCTTTATGGAAAAAGAACTTTTTGTTACATATAAACAAAAATAGAAACTTATGTTTCATGTTGGCATGAGTGTTGCAAATTATGTTTCAGGCATTCATTAAAATGAAATAAAAGTAAGGACCCTCAAACCATGAAGAAATTCATTAAAGTAATCAGTAAAGCTCTTATCATCGGTGCGGCTTTTTCCGCATTCAGTGCAACTGCCGATGTATTGAAAGACATTCAAGATCGCAAACTTATTCGTATCGCAGTGCCACAGGATTTCCCTCCTTTTGGTTCTATCGGTACCGACCTTAAACCTCAAGGTATCGATATCGACATGGCAAATTACATTGCCAAAGAAATGGGCGTGAAAGTAGAAATCGTCCCGGTTACCAGTGCAAACCGCATTCCTTATTTGCAAACAAATAAAGTCGACCTTGTGATTTCTAGCTTGGGTAAAAATCCAGAACGTGAAAAAGCCATCGACTTTTCAACACCTTATGCACCTTTCTTCTTAGGTGTATTTGGTTCTAAAGACGTTACCGTTACAAAAATCGAAGACTTAGCCGGTAAGACAGTGGGCGTGACTCGTGGTTCTGTAGAAGATTTGGAACTGGAAAAACACGCACCTAAATCTGTCAATGTACGTCGCTTCGAAGACAACAATACAACACTAACCGCATACCTTTCTGGTCAGGTTAACTTGATCGCAACAGGTAACTTGGTGGCAACTGAGATTGCAACTCGCCAACCTCAGCGTGCACCAGAAAGCAAATTCATGTTAAAAGACTCTCCTTGCTACATTGGTATGGCGGAAGGCGAAGCAGCACTACAAGCTAAAGTAAACGAGCTGATTCAAAAAGCATTAACAACAGGTGAATTGAACAAGATTTCAATGAAGTGGTTAAAAGCCCCTCTACCAAAAGGTTTTGGCGTATAGGGCTGACTCATGTTGCATTTCTCCGATTTGTGGCAATACAGTGATTTATTCCTCAGTGGTCTTATGACCACTGTTGAGCTCACTATACTGACCACTATTTTAGGGGTAGCACTCGGCACCACATGCGCTACCATTCGCCAATATGGCAACTCATCGAGCCAACGTCTTGTCACTGTGTATGTTGAGCTCATTCGTAACACACCTTTTATTGTTCAGCTCTTTTTTATTTTTTTCGGTTTACCTTCCATCGGCATGAAGCTGTCTCCTTGGGAAGCCAGTGTTATCGCATTGACTATTAACCTGGGCGCTTACAGCACAGAAATCATTCGTGCAGGCCTTAGCAGTATTTCAAAAGGGCAAATGGAAGCGGCAAAAGTACTTGGATTAAATTTTCGCCAAACCTTAACTCGCGTAGTATTTACTCCCGCTTTTGAAAAAATTTATCCAGCACTAACCAGCCAGTGCATTATCGTTATGCTCGGCTCGGCGGTCATTTCACAAATCTCTGTGGAAGATCTAACCTACGCTGCTAACCTTGTTCAGTCTCGTAATTTTCGCGCTTTTGAGAGCTACTTGGTGACTGCCTTCTTGTATCTTGGGCTGTCTATTCTGTTGCGCTTTGCGTTCAACCTTCTAGGCAAACGTTTGTTTGTTTACCGAGCGACGAAGTGAGGGGATTATCATGATCGAGTTTTCAAATTACGATATTTTGCGCAATTTACTGTTCGCCACTCAGTGGACAATTTTATTGTCTCTCGCTGCTTTTATTGGTGGTACAAGTGTCGCTTTGGCGCTTACGGCGTTGCGCTTAACCGGAAATGTGGCGGTACAAAGAGTCGTTCGTCTATATATTGAAATATTCCAAGGCACGCCTTTGCTGATGCAAATGTTCTTGTGCTTTTTTGGCTTATCCATGCTTGGGTACGAAATCTCTGCGTGGAGTGCGGCGATTCTTTCACTCACCTTTTTCACGAGTGCTTTTCTAGTGGAAATTTGGCGAGGCTGCATTGACACATTACCAAAAGGTCAATGGGAAGCCAGCCGTTGTTTGGGCTTAAGCTTTCTACAGACACTGCGCCACATCATTCTACCTCAAGCGATACGAGTCGCCACAGCACCTACTGTGGGCTTTTCAGTTCAAGTCATTAAAGGAACAGCCTTGGCGTCCATCATAGGTTTTGTCGAACTAACAAAAGTCGGCACCATGCTTAACAACGCGACCTTTGAGCCTTTCAAAGTTTTCACCTTGGTTGCCATCATTTATTTCTTGTTGTGCTATCCGCTTTCTTGGTACAGCAAGGTTCTGGAGAAAAAATTCAATGTCTCTCGTTAACCTACATCAAGTCCATAAATACTATGGCGACTTACACGTCTTAAAAGGCATCGACCTTGATATTAAAGCAGGTGAAGTCATTTCCATTATTGGCAGAAGTGGTTCTGGAAAAAGCACGCTTTTACGCTGTATTAATGGTTTGGAAGAGTATCAGCAAGGCGGCATTACCTTAGATGGCAATGAAGTCACCACGGAAGATATTCAAGTACGGAAACTGGCGCTTAGTGTGGGCATGATTTTCCAAAATTTTAATTTATTTCCACACTTAACCGTTGGCGAAAATATCATGCTCGCTCCAACGATTGTATTAAAGAAAAGTAAAAAAGAAGCGGAAAGCATTGCCCGCGCCATGTTGGATAAAGTGGGCTTAGCCGACAAGTTTGACAGCTATCCAGAGAAATTGTCTGGCGGCCAACAACAACGTGTTGCCATCGCTCGAGCATTGGCCATGTCACCAAAAGTATTGCTGTGTGATGAGATCACTTCCGCACTCGATCCAGAACTCGTTGGTGAAGTTTTAAAGGTCTTAGAGCAACTGGCAAAAGAAGGGATGACGCTCATTTTAGTGACTCATGAAATGAACTTCGCCCGTGACGTCGGTAACCGAGTCGTGTTTATGCACCAAGGAAAAGTCTGGGAAGAAGGCGATTCAAAAGAGTTGCTCTCTAACCCTCAGACAGAAGAGTTAAAACAGTTTATTGGTGCAGTTTTATAGCGCAGCATTGATTTGCCGAACTAAAAAAGGGTCACTTCAGTAAGCTATGAAGTGGCCCTTTTTTATGACTCAGTACACAGAATCAAAGGACGTACTGAAACAGAAGGCCGCCGATAATGGCAGTGGTCAAGATAATCCCAACAAACGCCACAACAGCTTTAGGCTTCAATACAGAAGATATCAAAGTAATTTAATTGCTGAACAAATGGCTAAAGAAAAGTCCGTTCATGTGACAAAAGTAAATTGAATCGCGGAGTTCACCTACTTACCCCCTTTACCTCGCCTACCGTCAAAAAACACTTTGCCAGACAGATTTGAGCTGGCTAAAGACATGCTTTTAGATAAGGAAAAAACGTCAGAAAGTAAACCTGTCGGCAATATAAAGTGAGAGACAGCTATTCTTATACCTATCGAGCCAACCCCATTGGAAAAGAGTGCTATTATTTAATGAGTGTTTTAATTTTGTTACTTATTTGTCATCTTAATAGGATAGCGTTCATAAAAACCTTACCCGTTTCATTGCCAATAGGAGAAATTCCAAAATGAAAATGAAAGATCAATTAGATAGCCCTCAGCCGTTGAAAAAGCATAAAGCCAAGTCTAAAAAGGCAGAATCAAAGAAGAAAAAGCAGGCAAAAATTGAGGGTAAAAAACAATCTAAAGAAAAGAAGGTAAGTAAAACAAAAGAATCGACACCTATTATTGAGCAACCTGTAGCGGCTCCAAGCAGCAAAAAGGCCGCAAAACCAGCGCCTGCGAAACAAGCAGCCCCAGAAGAGAAAAAAGCACCAGAAGTAAAACCGGAGCCAGCTCAAGTAGCCACTCCAACACCAGAAGAACTAACAACAGCCGTTACAACACCTTCCACAGAAAGCTTAGCCAGATCACGCGTTTCAAAAAGCCTAGAGCCAATGTCAAAAGAAGACCAGTTGGTTGCGGTAAATCAAATCATTAAACGTTTGTTATTAAACGAAATTTCACAAGGCGAAGCGCTTCGTGAATTACGAGTGAATGTTTTGCGTCTAAGACAAGAAGCTTACACTGAGTTAACTGGCGTTTCGCGAAAAACCTTGTCTGAAATCGAAAACGATAAAGGCAACTATACACCTGAAATCATTAACAAAGTTTTTAAACCTTTTGAATTAAAAAGCAGCTTGGTACCAACATCGAGCCAATTATTGGTTGCGATTTTAAGCAGCTAATTTATAACAATGTCTTTTATAAGAGAATAGCCAGTGACTGAATATGGTTACTCAGTCACTGGTAAGCTAAAAGATACTTAATTATTATTCGGTAATATCTACACGTCTGTTTTGGTAACGGCCATCAGCTGTTTTATTCGTTGCAATGGGCGAAGTCTCTCCAAAAGAAACAGTTTGCATCTGACCTGGGCGGACACCCTTTTCTTCAAGATAAGAAGCGACTGCCTGTGAACGCTTTAAACCTAAGTTAAAGTTATAACGCTCACTTCCTAAACTATCAGTATTACCCTCTACAACCATTGCCTCTGTTAGACTAAACCGGTTAACTAACTGATCTAGAATGTAACGAGACTCACTCGTTAACTTACTACTATCGAAAGAAAAATGGACACGAGCAATCACATTATCTGCTGGTGCAATTTGCTTTCCTTTAGTCATTAAAAATTCAGCGCATTCAGGCCGAATTCCCGTTTGCACCATCTGAGTTTTTAAAAACTCTGCACTAGGATCCACTTTATCTAAGCTTTGTACTTGAGAAAAAGCACCTTGATTGAGATGTATACGTACCCCTTGCCCCACTTGAATAGATTTTTCAAACTCAAGACCTGCACCATGACAGTAATAACGTAATGCATCTATAGTTTCTTCTGCTACAAGCTTACTTGCCTGAAGTCCGCCGAAGGCTAACGCTAAACCTAACAAAACAACCTTCATTTCCTTACTCCCTGTTTATCTGATTCACAATATGTTGTGTAATTTTTTAGATACAGCTCAAAATCATTGTTATAACTATTTCTGAATTACAATGCTGAATGCCCAATCTCTTCAGAAATCAGCTCCAGGATTTTATTTTTTATATCCGCTGTGTTTTCAGCTTTATAAACATTATCTTCGCCAACACAGGCAGCCATTTGAGGATTAGAGTCAATATCGTAATCAAATCCTACAGCAGCTAATTTAGTAGTGACTTCATCACTATTCAATTTTTCTAAAATAGTAGAGCATAACCCCTTATTTATAAGCTCTGTGGTAACAGAAGAAATACTGTCTACACCATCCGATAATATAATAATGAGCCGTCTAGGGTTTGTTCCTGTAGCCGCTACTTGAGCTCCTCGTATAATGCCTGTATACGAAGCTGTCCCTCCGTTTCCTTTGAAATTGGAGTTCATATATGTCGAATTAAATGGGTCTGAAAGAGGTTCAGACAAAGGAATAGTATAAAATGAAAAGGTTTTGTTTAAACTTATCCAAGAACTTAAATCTTCATTAAAAATATTATCCACTGTATCTTGATATTTAATATTATCCTCATACCAGTACAAATTCTTATTATTTTTTACAACTAAACAAGCCTTATTACTATTAGAGCTAGTACTGCTGCTATTACAACTAAGGTGATGTGCATAAAGGGTGCTATTCCCCTCAATTTTCGCAGTAAAATAATTGAACCCGACAACTGCAAGTTTATTTTGCTCATCATCCGCACTAATTTCATTGAATGAGTCAAGTTCCGCTGCTACTTCAACAATAATATCATTCAGGTCTTTATATTTTTTTTGTGAGCCCCCATCCCATGTATCATCCATTGATCCTGAGTAGTCCGCCACTAATACTACATCCACTGCTTCGGATTGATATTTTCGTGCAGTTGAAGTTCCTCCCACTTGATAGTTCTCACCCATACTTGATGCTGAAGAACTCTCAGAATAAAACCAGCTATCTTGAGAAATAGTAACCACCACACCATACTCAAAGAATCTCTGCCCCTCCAAGTCGTCTGCATCACAGTCACTATTCTCTTCACACGATAGCTTTGTTACTTCGATGTCACTGTCTGAAATACTCGCGCTAGGAAAGTATGCTTGAATTATTTTTTTGGCTGTAGATTTACGATCACTTTCGCTATCTGAGTTTCCGGCAGCAACAATTAAAGCCGCCACTTCAGATGCTTCTTCTAAGCGTGCTTTATCCTGAAGCGCTCTAGCACCATCACTACCAAGAGCAAATAAGCTGAAAAGTGCTGGAAATAAAAGTACAAATAAAAGCGCAGCATGCCCTGACTCTCTATTCTGTAAATTTCCCATCTGACTAGCGCCCTATTGCAACAGCATTACTGCTGACCGTATTGTTAAACACCGTATCAACCAACGTCCCAAATAAGTTATCCGTTTCATAGCATAGAGTTACTCGATATAAAGTGGCCATCCTTCCCCATGAAGTCACTACAGATAAATCTGAGCTTAAAGGATCTCCTACATCACAGGAAACATTGCCTCCTTCATAGGTCTGTAACTCATTAGCATTATGAGAGCTCTCATCAAAAGTTTGTACTTCCAATACACTACCGTATAAAGCAGAATTAAAATTTCCCATTGTACGGTTCAAAGATGCTTGGATAATCGCATCCGCCTCAGTAAAATCCGACTCTGTAATATTAAAAGAGCTTTCAGAAAACAACTGACTACGCTCTTTTATAATGCCTACAGCAGAGTAAGACATTCGATCTAACTTACCTTTAACTGATAACTTGATTGCTATATCTGCACTAAACACTAACAATAGCGCAAAAAACACACCAACAATGGCAAACTCTACTGTAAAATTACCGCGCTCATTTTTATAATCCATTGCCTTAATTGCTCACTTCAAATTCACTACGCTGATACTCTTGGATAACCAACATTTCTCTCGAAAAGATATCCGTAGTATTACCAAAATAGCCAAAAATCTGATCATAACTATAGCTAATACGATAGATAGCAATTGGGGCATCTTCTGCTGTACCACACTCAACACCAGAAACACTTTCATCTTCTGATTCACATGCATCAATGATAGTACTTAGTTCATCATAATCTTTTACATAACGAATGCTGTATCGGAAATTATCTTTATTTACCAAGAATTGCCAAATGCTATCATCGCCTTCAATGACTTTTTTATATTGATCTAAATAGTTTGTATCTTCGCTGTATAATTTACTTTGTCGTGCAGCTTGAGAAATAAGTAAGTCTCCCACCGAAGAAATGTAAGATATGTAGCCTATCTCAATCAAAAATATACACATCGTCCAAAACGCAGTGAAACCAAGAACAAATTCAATAGCTGCAACACCACTTTCGGCATCAGTTTTACTATCTTCAGTTATATTATCTCTCTGAGTGCCTTGCTCTCCTTGCCACTTATTCATCATCACTCTCCAATTGGAGTTCACCAGTCTGCAATATCAATGGAGCTGTTTGAACATTTACGGTATCAGAAACATCAATAGATGTTCTGGAGCTTGACTCCATAAATGGGTAATCAATAAAAGGCAAAGACTGATTAAATGTTGTATTGTCATTCACAGTGGCATCTCTAGAAACCTTCTCTGAGATTGAATGGCTATTCTCTGCTGTTTTCGTTATAGCGTTCTGCATCCCATCATCAGCTACATTATGAACAACAAGTTCACTTGCTTTTAGATCATTGTATATTGCCAATAATTCCTCCGAACTGTATTTATCAGCATAGAGGGTATTTATGTAATCAAAACTTCCTAGCTTTGCCATAATAATAGCTAAATTTGCTCGTACGCTTTCGTCTACTTTTCCTCTATTGTTAAGATAAACAGGCAATAGAGTTGCAGCAGCAGATTGATATTCACCTTCAATTAAATCCAATAACGCAAGATTATTTTTAATTGTGGCATCGCTGTACATCAACTCGCGCGCTTTATTAAAGGTTTTCCGAGCGTTCTCCAGCTCACCTTGATAAGCATAAATAATGCCCAGCATATTTAACGCTTTTGCATTATCTGGTTCACGTTCTAAAACGATTAGCAATGAATCATGAGCAGAGACAATGTCCCCCATATTATATTGAGCAACAGCTTGAGCATAAAACACTTCGGGGTTGATTTTTTTTTGATTAATAAGAGGGGCTAACGTAAATAAAGCCGACTCATTATCATAGCTATCAATATATACATTGGCTAATTTAAGGCGAGTTTCAGAGTTTTCTTTCTCCTTTAGTTGTTCTTTATATAACTCTATTAAACGAGCGTAGTTTAATGACTTGATCAGTATTTTCTCACTCATCACCTTCTCATCAGCTTTTCCAGATGACACTGTCGGAGCTGAGTAGTGAGTGGTACAGCCCGTTATCGTTAATATTAAAAACAACAACGCAACTAATTTAGACATTCATAGCCCTCATAACACCTGGTGCCGCAACTAGAATAAGAATAGGTATCATAATAAAAAGAATAAGTGGCACTGACATTTTTGCCGAAAGCTTTCCTATTCTTTCTTCTACACCCAACATTTGAACTTCACGAATATCGGCAGACAAGGTTGTTAAAACATTATAAATAGAGCTCCCGTATTGCAAACTTTGTTTTAATGTCATGACAAAGCTACGCATTTCATGAGAATTCACTCGTACATACAGCTCATCTAACGCTTGATTCAACCCTACAATTTTAGTCCTGTCATTTGTTTTCGTTAAAATAAAACCTAAGTCCTTATCAAAAGAAGAAAGTTCCTTGGTTAAATAGCTCATAGCGGCCTCAATTGTCATCCCTGTTTGTACACAAACAGCCAACAAATCAATCAAATAAGGAAGCTTATTTGAAACCCGTATTCTTAATGCCTTTGTACGCATGACTAAATAGCTATCTGGAGCGATTAAAGTACATACCAACCATAAACATATAATGCTAATAGTTGAAGAAACTTCCCATCCACTTTTTACGCCCCAGAAATATATTCCAGCACCACCCAAAAAAAGTAACGTATATTTCAATGGCATAAAATAAGCAGCATACTTCGTGTTATAAAAGCCTGCAGCTAAAAATTTAAGTCGCATTTCCTCATCACTTGAAGAAAATATAGATACAAGGGACTTTATAACAACTTTCCACCAAGCGACCTTATTCTCATGATCTTTTCCTTGATAAGATGCTAACCAATCACTTCCCCGCTTAGATTTCCTATAGCTAGACAAAAGAAAAAGCCCAAAAAGAACGTAAGCGATAACTAAAGCGCCTATAAAAAATAGGTTACTGAAAGCCAAATCATTTAACACCTTTCATTAGCCCCCAAACAATAGAAATACCAATGAATTCACTAACTAGCATATAATAGAGAATCATATTTCCATTAGGATTAAACATAATATATTCAAAGTTCTCAGGTTGAATAAAACGTAATCCTAAAAGAAAAATAAACGGGATAGCGGCAACGATTTTCACTGAAGCTCGTGCTTCTGCTGTTAATGCATATTTCTTTTTTTCAATAGAGCGCATGTTAAACATCAATCGATTTAGACGCTGAATAATATCTTTAAGCTGCCCTCCTCGCTCCATGTTCGCTCTTAGCGTAATAACAAAGAAATAAAATGTCGGGTAAGACAACCTTAAGCAAGCTTTCCTAAATACATCATCTGGAGACTCCCCCATTTGTAAACGCTGTCCCATTGAACGAAATTCATTCCCGACTTTGCCATCTAAAGACTCACCTACATAACTAATTGCTTGTGTAATACTTTCCCCTGAAGAAACAGCACTCGTAAGCATATTTAAGGCAACAGGAAAAGTTTCCTCGAACGCTCTCCGTTCTTGGTTTTGCAGCCAATCATATGCAAACCAAGAGCCAAGTGGAGCAATCACTAAAAAGATCAAATCAGGATTAATTGGTAAGTAAAAGCTATTAATTAAGCGAGAGAGCAATAGTAAAAAAGCATAAAAGACCGCCACTTTGACTAGGGCAAACTTACCGAGTTGCTCGCGTAAGTTTTTCCATTTGTTGAACTGTCGATCTAAAAAGCTATGACCAGATAAAGATTTCAAGTCAACTGCCTGTTGTTTTGCCCCAACCATTTGCGAACGAGTCACCTTGGTAAACTCATTAAGATAGCTGTATCGTTTAAATCGTGCTGAGCGTATCATTGAGTATGATATGCAAACACCAGACAAACCGATGAAGAGCATAAGTAAATAAATCATCCAGCCTCCGCCAAGTTTTGAAAAGCACTTAATAATCGCTCTTCTAAACCAAAGAAGCGGGCTTTCTCATACAATACAGACCGTTTCATCAATCCAGGTGTTACAAATTCACCTTCCAATTTGCCCTGTTCTTTTTGATTATGACTTGGCTGAAAACGGAAGATCTCTTCTAGCACAACGCTACTACCTTCTAATCCAACAACCTCAGTAATACTCATAACCTTACGAGAACCATCGTGCAATCGGCTAATTTGAATAACAATATCCACAGCGCTCACAATGGTCCGTCGTATTGCTTCAAGAGGTAAATTACTGGTTGCCATCATTACCATAGACTCAACACGCGCTAACGCATCACGAGGAGTGTTAGCGTGTAAAGTAGACATCGAACCATCATGTCCTGTGTTCATGGCTTGAAGCATTTCAAAAGCTTCGGAGCCACGACACTCACCAACAATAATACGATCTGGACGCATACGTAATGAGTTAATAACCAAATCTCGCTGACTAACAATACCGGTATTTTCTATTCCCGCAGTTCGAGTTTCTAACCGCACAACATGAGGCTGTTGCAACCGTAATTCTGCGGCATCCTCGATCGTGACGATACGTTCATTTTCTGAGATATATTGAGAAAGCGCGTTTAACATGGTTGTTTTACCAGAGCCAGTACCGCCAGATATTAATATATTCAAACGACAACGCGCAGCTACCATCAAAACCTGCGCCATCTCTATACTCATTGCATTAAAATCGCATAATTTTTGAAAATCGATACTTTGCTTTTTAAATTTACGAATAGAAATAGCGGTGCCATCGATAGCAATTGGAGGGATAACGATATTTACTCGGCTACCGTCGGCCAAACGAGCATCACAAGTAGGGGAAGATTCATCTACTCGTCGCCCTACCCGAGAAGCTATACGCTTCGCAATAGATAAAAGCTGATTTTCATCGACAAAGTCGATATGTGCCTTTTCAACCAATCCATTACGCTCTATAAAGACATTCTCATGCCCATTGATCATAATATCGCTAATGGATTCATCTTCCATTAGGCTTTGTAATGGACCAAGCCCAATTAACTCATCAACCAAGCTTTTTACAAAGTCATTTCGCACAACCTTTGGGACGGCTAAATTTTCACGCTGAACGAGTAAGTCAACAGCGTCGGCAATCTGCTTACTTAGTTGCTCTTTATCCATGTCTCCAATAATATCAGCGTCTAACGCGTCAAATATCTGTTTGCGCAGAGCGATATAAATTGCTTTAGCACCTACCATTAAGCCACCTCAGGGATATATATCATGAGCTAAGAGAGAATAAAGAGCGTTTAGGCTTCACTGTCGTTTCCCCTAATATTATAGAGGTTAACTCTTTCAACGGCTTAGATGCCTTTAATGAGGTTTTGGCAATACGCTTGTTGTCTAAAATAGTCGCAGAAAGCATTTCACAATATGGAATTTCAATATCCACTTTTTGCTTTAGAAAAGTTTCTACCTCATGTCGTTTCACCGTCGCTGCTTTTTTAGGTACTGTGTGATTAAGTACTAAAATAATCCTAAGGGCATTGTTATTATTTACCCTTTGTATTACTTCTCGCATACGCGCAGCATCCCGCAACGAAGAGACACTAGGCTCAATAACCAAAACCACAGAGTCACATTGTGCAATGAAGTTATCTGATGAAATGGAAAAGCCAACTGACGCGGAACAATCTTCAATTACAAAGTTCACATCCACAGCCAACAAATCAACAACAAGGTTTGTGTAATCTAATAATGCAGCACTGTCTAAATGCTCAGATGAAAGTGATAACAAGGACAACAAGCTATTTTGTCTATACACAAGCCCTTGTGAAAATGTCTCATCTAAAGAAGATGTTGCCTCGGCCTGTTGCAACTTACGGCGTTCAAAGCCTTTAATTCCCATCATAATATCAAGGTTGCCAGTAAAGTGGTTTTGATCTACAACCAAGCAAGAAGACTTTTTATCTGCACTTAACTGATAGGCCATTTCAGCACAAATAAAAGTAGCTCCAACACCACCTTTTGTCCCTATAATACTAATATACTTACCACGTCGGTTCTGTCCTGGACCACGGCTACTGTTACGCTTACGGTTGTCACTCACACTACGGACGAAATCAACAAGCTCTTGCTTTGTTATTGGCCAAAATAAGTAATAAAAGCCCATTGTTTTAAGGTTTCGAATAGTAGAAATCGCATCTTCACTACCAACAACAATAACAGAGGCGTTGTTAGGCAATAAGTGACTTATATATTCAGCGTCTTTACTGACATCTTTACTATTATTTAGCTCAACAATAACAACTTCAATATCGGAACTACGAACATGGTCAACTATGTCGTCTTCCGTGTTTTTAGCGATAGATGGTGGTGCAATACCTTCAAATCTATACGCTTCTTGAACCAGCTCTTTACATTTTTCAGTTTGAAAAAAAAGTACCGTACTGATTTTTTCAGCCGAAATGGGGTCAGCTTTCTTAACTTTTTTTAAGGAGTCAACAAGATCAAACATAACTACTTACTCCCACTCATCTTCTCTGGTCTCACCATAGATTGCCAGCGCGCGCTTTCTGCATAGCAGCCAGCACCCGTATGATAAGTACCAACTTTAATTGGCTCACAGATAGGAACAACTACTCTATGTTCAACTACAGATACTTGGAAATCAAAACGCTGCTCGGCAGCACTTTCAACCTCTTTCTCATTAATGTACTCAGAAGATACACCAAGACGAATCAACTCTTTCTTTGCTTGCCTCGCAAACTTGGCACCATCGGATGTTGTCCATGCCAATATCACAGGTTGAGTTAACAGTTTAGACTTATTACTCTCTATAAAAGCAGACCACTCTTGCTTGGAATCTTTAATATGATGGCGATCTGTCTGTATAGCCAAACTATAAGTAACAGGATATATATCAATAGCAGGTCCAGACTTTCCTGAAGCAGCACAACCAGAAAGAACAACTAATATAAATGCAGATAAAACACTGAGTACTATTTTCATTTCTTAAAGCCTCCTGTTGCTAACACTTCCTGACTCAGCCTTTGATGCTCAGCTTCTTTTCGCTTCGGTATAAAAAAGAATCGCTCCGCTGAAGTGGTGCGCTGGAAAGTCGGCAACTGAACTTGATTCGACTCTATTGGCTTCACCAAGTTTACTGTAGCAACTATTATCAACTCAGTTTTATTCCGTTCAGTTTCAGCATAACGAAATAACGAACCTAAAATAGGAATATCACTAATAAAAGGAACCTTACGTAAAAGCTCTCTTTCTTCGTTATTAAGTAAACCGCCTAGAACAAAACTTTGACCATCGCCCAGCTCTACCGTTGTTCGTGCACGACGTGTTTTAAACGCGGGAATATCGTATGTACCATCTGAATACTGACTATCAACAGAGCTCACTTCCGGCATGAGTGACAGCCTAATTTTGCTGTCCTTCATAACCTTAGCCGCAACATCCAACTTAATACCAAACTCTTTATAAGTGACATTTACAGTATCATCTACAATCGTAGTTACCGGCATCTCACCACCTACAAGAAAGCTAGCTGTCTCACCTGAAATAACGGATAAATTTGGCTCAGCCAATACCTGCCCAATCTCGTTATCGTTGATTGCTGTAATAGTTGCTATAACGTCACTACTTGAAAAGCTACCTACCGTATTACCGCTAGAGGAGTATTGCACCCCAAGATTATCCAACAGGCTATGAGTCACTTCGGCGATAGACAGTTTCACATTAATTTGTTTAGTGCTCGCCACCTCAATATTATTAATAAGGCCATCAAACTTTCGCTTTTGCATGAAATCAAGACTATAACTCTCACCACTATCGCTAGATGTCCACTCAAGGTTCGTATCTACTGATTCCTTCCCCAGTAATTCGCCCACAAAATTATTAATGCCATCTTTCTCCGCTTCTGTCGCAACTATACCGCTTAGCACCACTTTATCGCTCAAGCTATAGATACTCACTTCAGCATTTGGGTATTTAAGAGCAACACTCTGCTGTATGCGAGCCATACTAGGATTAATAATTAAGTGTCGCTGAAGCAATGTGTCACCATGAGCAGAAAAAGCAATCAAAGTCGCCTCTCCGATCTTTTTACCAAAAACAACGACTTTGTTTTGGTCAATCACTTGATAATCAGCCACCGAAGGGTCAGAGATAAACACTGAGTCAATATCAGCTGCAACAGAAATGGCTCGAGCATCGCCCTTCGCTAGATTCATTAACTCTTGCGACAACGCTGTTGTCGATGCACCCAAAAGCACAAGAAAAAGTAGAAATTTTTTAAAAGTAATCATCTTAGTTCCTTCTTAGTGCTCAAGAGTTTCTGTATCGGGACGAAATTCACGGATACCAGTGTAGCGAGGAATGACATCGCCAGCATTGGCAGACAAGTCATCAGATGACGTTGTAACACCAGTAGAAACATGCACTTCCAGTTCTGCGATATGTTTCGCTACCGTCAAAGTAGCCACTTGTTTCGGGGTTAATTCTAGAATAAGGCTGGCTGTTGTTTGCCCTTCTTGTTTTGCAGAAACAACAGCAGCTTTTTCTTCTTTTACTTGCAGGACATTGACTCCCATTAAAATAGGGGCCAACGAAATACCTTCTAAATCTCTAATTCTGTCTTCACTTGCCAAGTTCTGGCTCAAAGACGTCAAAGCTAACACATCCACTTTGGAACCAGATTTAATCACACCACCCACAATGGCTTCTGGGCTAACAGTAACAGGGAAAGGAACATTACCAGGCGTCATGACAAGACGAAAGTAGCCATCTTGGTTGGGCTTAGTGATATTTTCGGGGACAATCAACTCACCTTCAGCAAGTGGCGTGTTTACTACCATCCCCGCAGTAAAAGATAAGTTAACATCGTCCTGAATTCCTTTCTTTAAAGCTTCCTCTTGCGGAATAATCTTCAAATATAAATCGTTTCGAGTTACCGGGTCTCCTAAAGCAAGCGAATGACGCGTTACCCAGACCTCATAAGTAATCTCTTTTTTTTCTGGAACCACTACTACTGGAGGGGCCGTCGAAAAACGCGACATAATTAAACCAGATAGACCTACTCCTAGCAGCAGCAGAGACACCACCATCAAAACCTTTGATTTCATTCCCTTATCCTAAGAGTGTGTTAACGTGAGAAACATGAAAGGAATATAAAGACACCGCCAGCAATAGAAATAGGCACCGCGTAAGGAATACCCTTTTCTCTCACCTTAGTTAAATCTGTCATTAAGCCATATAGCAAATACCCCAAAGCCAAAACGCCACCTAATAAAGCAACGCTATACAACATAAGAGGAATAAACTCAGGAGACACACCTAAACTCAATACCGCCAGCAACTTTGTATCACCAGCACCTAGTACACCCAAACAAAACAATCCAAAGCCTACGACCAGAATCGCTAAGGTATAAGGCAATACCGAAAGATTAAAATGAAAACCCCAACTTAATAACAAAAGCCCTGTTAGCCAAAATAAGCTTTTATGGCTAACAGATCTCTTATATATGTCGTCAATCGATATTTTTATTAAAGTCACAAAAAAGACTATTAAAAAAACACAACCGAATAACATCAGGTATTACTTAACTACTAACGTAGCTTTTAACCTTCTTCACCCTTAATATTACTAGTTACTTCAGTGAATGCATCATCCAAAGCAGTAGTCAAAGAACCATCACTAAAAACAGCATACACTCCAGCAGACACAGCAACAGCAATAACAGCGTATTCAATCGCCGTTACACCTTCACGATTTTTAGCGAAACAGTAAATAGCCGTTTTAACATTAACAAAAAGTTTAGTGAACATAATCAGGACTCTCCCTAGTTTAAAATGCCTCTCAACAGAATTGTCAAGAAAGTATACAGAGGTGATAGATCCCCTCAACTTCATAAAAAAACAGCTAAATTAGCTAAATCTTATACAAAGTCTTTACTTACATTAATAAAAATGCTGACGATCTATTGACGAGAATAGTAGCAAATAAACCAAACTTGACAATGGACAATATTCAACCAGACGAAGCTTTATTGTAACGTTTTGTAAAAAAAATATTCCTTATGTATCATTTCGTAAACACTAATTGTGCTTAAAAGCAATGAAAATGGTTATTATTTCTACATAGAAAAAACGCATATGGAAAAGCTTTTGCATACCTCTATACTGACATTCATACCACTAAAAAATTGAGAGCAAAATGACCCAATTAACGACTGAAACACAGACTTTTGAGCATATCTTAGTGATTGTTTTAGTTGGGGTTATATCCATAACAACAGGCATCCTTTTAAGAGTCTTATGCAAGCTCACAATAGAACCCAAACATAGGTCGATTTACAGTCACTTAAGTAGCGTCTATAGCATAAAAAAAGCTCATTTCATCCCCCTGGAACTCTTAATTCTCACAATGTCTTTAATCGTGGTTTGTAACAGCAACCTAAGTCTTTCTAGTTTCATGTTGTTATTACTAACTAGAGCCTTAATAACTTTGAGTTATATCGACATCCAACAGAAGCTGCTACCTGACTCACTGACAATTCCTTTACTTTGGTTAGGCATTCTCCTAAACAGTGGCAACTTCTTAGTCGATTTAAAAGATTCCGTTTGGGGAGCAATTATTGGCTACGCATCTTTGTGGACTATGTATTGGCTATACAGATTACTCACAAAAAAAGAAGGTATAGGATACGGAGATTTAAAACTATTCGCCGCATTAGGTGCTTGGGGAGGCGTAAGCATATTGCTTCCTACCTTTGTAATGGCGTCACTGTGCGCTGCATTATTCTCGTGTTTTTATGCTTTTCTTGCAAAAAAGTCCTTTAAAAACACAATGGCATTTGGCCCTTATTTATCTCTATTTGGCTGGGCCAACATTCTATTTATCTACTTGAGATATTAACCCCCATTAAATTTTTATTTTAAATCCCGTCATTTAATCACTGCATGTGGAGATGAAAATTCTCACGGTTCCATCGCTTGTTCATATCAGGCTGGCTACGTATAGTTTGCGATAATAAAAACTGTGTTTGTCTTTAGAATAGTTAATGTTATATTATAACATTAACACTTTACGGAACCCAGCTACCCTTGATAAATGATACCACCCACTCTCACCCGCATTCTCAGCCTAAGAATGCGCTGCCTTCCTTTTTTTCACGCTGCCAACCCGCTGCGATGACATTAGAGGATGTGGCTTGGTCGCCTTACAAGGACAAACCTTTGCTCTCACCGATCAACATCTCGGTCAATGCTGGAGAATTTGTTGCCGTTGTTGGTCCAAATGGTTCTGGTAAAACCAGTTTATTACGTTGTCTTTATCGAGTGAACAAACCAACTTCTGGTCGGGTTTTATTAGATCAGAAAAACATCTGGTCGCTTTCTGCTCGCCAATGCGCACAACGTATCGCAACGGTTCTACAAGACGTCAGCGCAGAATTTGGCTTGAGTGTTTTTGAAATGGTCGAGATTGGTCTAACGCCAAAATCAAACAGTTGGAAACGCACGGATGACGATATCGATGCTATTCATGAAGTGTTAGCACTACTTGATGTACATCACCTTGCGGAGCGCTCTTTTAGCTCCTTGTCTGGCGGCGAACGCCAACGAGTGATCATTGCTCGTGCTTTGGTACAAAACCCAGATATTTTGATTCTAGACGAGCCAACAAATCATCTTGATATTCGCCATCAGCTGGAAGTATTAGAGCTTCTTTCAATGCTGCCTTGTACCGTCATTGTGTCTTTGCATGACCTGTCTCTCGCGTCCACTTATGCGGACCGTGTTTTGGTAATGAAAGAAGGTCACATGCAAGATTACGCAGAACCGAAAAGCGTTTTCACTGAAGGCCAGATACGCCTAGTATTTGATGTGGAAACCGTCATTGATGAACACCCTATTACTCAACGCCCACGCTTTTCATTCCATCTAAATGAAAAGCACTTAAATAAAAAGCAGGATTAACCTATGCCTCACTCAACTCGCTATTCCATCAAACCCACGCCTTTTTTCATCGCAGGTTTGATGTTTTGTGGATTCCAAACTAGCCAATTACAAGCGGCAGAATCTCATTATCCTGTTCATGTACAAAGCTGTGATCGAGTCGTGACGTTCGATCAAGCACCACAAGCTGCTGTACCAAATGACTCTAACTTAATAGAAATGATGCTGGCATTGCGTCTTCAAGACCATATGGTTGGCTACACAGGCGTATCCGGCTGGAAAACACTCGATCCAACATTGCGCGAAGGCATTGGAGAATTGCCTGAGTTTTCTCCAAAATATCCGACCAAAGAAGTACTGCTTGGCGCAGACGCTGACTTCTATTTCGCGGGCTGGAACTACGGGATGAAAGTCGGTGGTGGCGTTACGCCTGATACGCTAGCGCCGCTGGGAATTAAGGTTTATGAACTAAGCGAAAGCTGCATTCATATTATGGATAAGCCTAAAGTTTCCATGGACGACATGTACAACGACTTACTAAATTTGGGGCGTATTTTTAATGTTGAAGCGCGCGCCAATAGCTTGGTCGAAAGCTATAAAAAAGAGCTAGAAAGTTTTCATGCAAACTTAGCCCCATTAACACAAGCTGTCAGCGTATTTGTCTATGATTCAGGCGAAGAACAACCTTTTACAGCCGGACAACATGCAATGCCGACGGCACTGATTGAAGCGGCAGGAGGTAAAAACATTGTTGATGACGTGCGTAAAAGTTGGACACAAATTGGCTGGGAATCTGTCATAGACCGCGCTCCTGAAGTCATTGTGATCGTCAATTACGGTCAAGTAACCGCACAGCAAAAAATTGACTTCCTACGCAGCAATCCTGCGTTCAGCGACATTCCTGCTATCAAAAACAATCGTTTTGTCGTATTGGAATACGTTGAAGCCACGCCTGGTCCACGCAATATTGAAGCAATTAAACGCTTAGCTAAGGCCTTTAGAACAGAATAATGAAAAAAGCCAGATTCATGCCTAAGCTCACATTGCGAGCACTCTTACTGACGTTAAGTATCTTACTCATTATTTTGATGGGCATGGCTGTTGGCGTTGGCTCTGTCTCTATTCCACAATCCACCGTTTGGGGAATCATTGGTAACAAGCTGTCATTGACCAATAGTTTGCCAACTTGGTCAATGGGCCGCGAAAACATTGTTTGGGCTGTTCGTATGCCTAGAGTCATATTGGCCGCTATTGTCGGTGCAATATTAGCGTTAGTGGGGGCGGCATTGCAGTCTGTAACCCGAAACCCTTTGGCCGACCCTCATTTGCTAGGCGTGTCATCCGGTGCGGCGCTTGGCGCCATTATTGCGCTACTTCATACAGGTATGATTTTAGGACTGATGACGGTACCCGTATTTGCTTTTCTTGGAGCGCTTTTGGCTATGTTTTTGGTGCTCGGAGTGGCAAATTTCTCAGTAGCGCACAGTGCAGGTCGTCTTATTCTTGCTGGTGTTGCTGTCGCTTTTATTCTTACTGCCTTAGGTAATTTATTTATCTTTATGGGCGATCATCGAGCTTCTCATACTGTTATTTTCTGGATGCTTGGTGGTTTAGGTCTCGCGCAATGGGGGCAACTTTGGTTTCCCCTTTTCACTCTGATATTGGGCGCAGGGTACTTAATCTATAAAGCGAGATACCTAAATGCCATGATGCTTGGGGATGAAACAGCCAGCACACTAGGCGTTCCTGTTCCTCGCTTTCGTTTTATCGTTATCGTTGTGTGTGCGTTATTAACCGGAGCGGCTGTCGCTTTTTCAGGAGTCATTGGGTTTATCGGTTTAATGGTGCCGCATATTGTTCGCTTGTTAGTCGGTGGGGATTACCGAAAAGTTCTTCCGCTGTCAACGCTTTTTGGTGCATTGTTTTTAGTTTCTGCGGACATCGTAGCTAGAATAATAATTCCACCTGAAGACATGCCAATTGGTATTTTAACTGGGCTGGCTGGAGGAATCGCCTTTGTTTTCTTAATGAGACAAAAGCGAAACGTATCACTTTAATAATCGAATTAACCTTCTACCTCTAGGGAAGGTACGAACAAGTCCTTATAATGAAAAAACATCTTTTTTGTTATTCAAAATGACGGTGCTATTTGTGTCGAAATTTACAAAAAATGCTTCCGCTATAGTCCGAGACAGGATATCTCTAGTGGCTATATCTTCAAAAATCTCAATATTTACACATATTTAGCCATTAGTAATATTTATGATTTTTACTTTAGGTTAAAATCTGAGCTATATATGTATACTTAGGTAAACATATGTAATTCACTATTTTGATATTTTAGACTATATTTATATTTGTCCTTTTTCAGGGGTTAAGCATTTTTACATGAATTGGCTACAAGACTTTTTTGTTTTTGACATGACAGGCTATCACTCTGATATGGGGACTTATAACTACTGGCTGGTTTTATTGTCAGTTATTATTTCCTCTGCGGCGGCTTTTTTCTCTTTGCATTTTGCTTCTGTCGCTCAACACATCACGATTAAAAAACATAAAACTATTGCACTAGCTTCTGGGTCATTGGTTATGGCCGGTGGCATTTGGAGTATGCACTTTGTTGGCATGTTGGCCTACGATATGGGTCACTCAGTCAGTTATGAACCATGGTTGACTCTGTTTTCCATACTCCCTAGCGTTGTTGCATCCTACATAACACTGAACCTTCTAATTCAAAATAAACTTACATCTTGGCAACTTATCTTCGGTGGCACACTTGTGGGTGCCGGAATCGGTACGATGCACTATATGGGCATGGCGGCCATGGAAATGGATGTGGATTTACGCTACGACCCATTTTGGTTTGCTTTATCTATTTTTGTCGCTGTTGCATTAGCCATCATTGCTTTATCTGCTCGCTACCACATCAAGCGGATTCGCAAGAACCTAAATGAGAACATTATTAATGCCTTTAGTGCTGCCATCATGGGTGCTGCTATTTCTGGCATGCATTATGTTGGTATGACAGGCGCTCGCTACGTCCCTATTCCAGGTATGACTCATGACCATCACTTGCACATGGAGAGTGGCGACAATAACTATCTTTCTCTAGCTGTAGCCATTTCCACATTGCTCATTTCGATATTGGCCACCAACATTACCTCTCAACTTCGTTATCGCCAGCTATTACTTGAGAAGACGACGAACGAGTTACGCTTAAAAACCACTTTAGACACAGCCGTGGATGGCATTATCACCATTGACCACAAAGGCTTGATTCAAGAGTTTAACAAGGCGGCAGTGACTATTTTTGGTTGGCAAGAAGAAGAAGTCATAGGCAAAAATATCTCGATGCTCATGCCTCAGCCTTACGAAGAAAAGCATGACGGCTACCTTCTAGACTTTAATAAAACAGGCCTAAGAAAGGCAATTGGTAGAAATCAAGAACTCCCAGCACTACATAAAGATGGCCATACTTTCCCTATTCGTTTAGGTGTAGGACAGGTCCAAATCGATGGTTTTGACTCCATCTTCGTAGGCTTTGTGACAGACATTTCTGCTCGACGAGCAATGGAAGAGAAAGTCCGCAAAAGCGAAGAACAGTACAGTTCACTTATCAAAAATATTCCAGGTGCGTCCTTCCGCTGTAAACTGGATAAGAACTGGGGAATTATTTTCATTAGTGATGCTATTGAAGAGCTTTCTGGCTGGAAAGTGAGTGATTTCCATGATGGCAGAATTCATTTAGCGGACCTTATCCATACAGACGATAACGAGAAAGTCATCGAAGCTGTAAACAAAGCCAAAACAGGTCACCAGACTTATACTGTCGAATACCGCTTTAAACACAAAGAAGGGCATTACCTTTGGGTACTCGAAAATGGCTCGATTGTGCTTAATGGAAACGGTGAGGCACAGTGGATTGATGGCGTAATATTAGACATATCCGCTCGAGTTGAGATGGAAGATGAATTACGCCAAGCTAAGATAAAAGCAGAGCAATCAGCAGAAAGTAAATCGGCATTTCTTGCGAATATGAGTCATGAAATTCGTACGCCAATGAACGCCATTATTGGTTTCTCTGACATCTTATTAGAGTCTGACATTTCCCTAGAAAACAAAAAGCACCTAAGCACCATCAGTAAATCTGGGCGCTCTTTACTTCACTTGTTAAACGACATTTTGGACAGCGCAAAGCTGGACAAAAATAAACTCGAATTGGACGAACAACCTTTTGACCTAATGAATATGGTTGATACGGTTATATCAACCTTATGGCTACAAGCAAAAAGCAAAAATGTGGAACTGAGCTTCACGATTGAAGATGGCATCAGCAAAGCATACTTCGGGGCAGAAGGCCGAATTCATCAAGTATTAATGAACCTACTAGGCAATGCCATTAAATTTACCGAAGTCGGTAGCGTCACACTGACCATTTCAAAACAGGACAATGGCTTTCTACGTTTTTCTATCCAAGATACAGGCATTGGTATTCCACCAGATCGACTCAAAAGCATCTTTGAACCTTTCACACAAGCGGATGCCTCTATGAGCCGACGCTTTGGCGGAACAGGTTTGGGAACAACCATTTCCAAACAGCTAGTTGAACTGATGGGAGGCAAAATACACGCATCCAGTGAGCTCAATGTTGGTAGTTGTTTCTCTGTTGATTTGCCTTTGGAAGAAAGAAGCTTTGTGCCTAGTAACAAGCCAAAAACTGTTATCGGCCTTGAGCCTAAGAAAGTATTAATTGCAGATGATGTTGAGCAAAACATCACTCTACTGACAATTATTCTGAAGCGTCAAGGTCATGAAGTCTGCTCTGTTGCAGATGGCTCTGCAGCTGTTGAGAAATTTAAAATTGTTCAACCCGATATTATTTTAATGGACATTCAAATGCCCATTATGGACGGTTTAACAGCGGCTCAGATTATTCGAATCTACGAAAAAGACAACAAACTACCTCGTACTCCGATTATTGCCTTAACCGCCAATGTGCTGCTCGAAGACAAGTTAGAAGCACAAAACGCTGGTATGGATGGTTTTGCGAACAAGCCTATTGATGTTAATGCACTGACTATGGAAATGGCCCGCGTTTTGAATATTGAAGCCATTGAGCAAGTCATTCCAGACGAAGAGCAGGAGTCCATCGAAGCGACCAACAAAAAGCAGGTTAACTTCGAAAAAGGCTTAGGATTATGGGGCGAAGCATCTGTTTATTTAGCAGAGTTAAACCATTTCTACGAATTAAATAAAGCACTTTCAGACACGCTCGTTAGTCATGTGGAAAACGACGAGTTTGACGAAGTAAGTGCGTTGGCTCATGCAACCAAAGGCTCATCAAGCAATTTGGCATTATTAGGCATAAGCAAACAAGCTGCCTTCATTGAAAGTTCTGCGAAAGCACAAAAACGCAGTGATTGCCTGAGCGCAATTGAGCAATTACAAAATCATATGATGTGTTTTAGCCAAGAATTAGAAGTACTTAAAAATACTCATCAGCCAGAAGACACTAGCAGCCAAAGAGTTGTCTCTTCAAAAGCATCCAAAGAAGAGTTGTTAGCAACCATTGAAGAGCTAATCGAATTGGCAAAAGCAGGCGAAGTAGATGATGAGAAAATAGATCTGTTTGTCGATAACATCGAAACCAGTCTAAAAGCAAAAGCCGTTGAGGTAAAAAATGACCTTTTAGATTTTGACTTCGATACTGCACTTGCGACATTATCAGAACTGAAGAAAGTCATTAAGGAAGAGGCGTGATGATCCAAAAGAAAACATCAGCGCGAATTTTACTTGTAGACGACGAGCCAACTAATCTAAGAATTTTGCGTCATATTCTACAAGATCATTACACTCTGTCATTTGCTAAATCAGGTCAAGCCGCTTTAGAGCTTGTTGAAAAAGAAGAAATCGATCTTATTTTACTCGACGTGATGATGCCGAATATGACGGGGATCGAAGTTTGCCAGAAACTGAAACAGAACCCTGCAACAAAAGAAATACCGGTCATTTTTGTTACTGCTCTAAGAGACGCAGGAGACGAAGAAAGAGGCTTTGAAATAGGCGCTGTCGATTACATTACCAAGCCGGTTGTGCCTGCTATTGTTCTGGCTCGCGTGAAAAACCACTTATCTTTGACCAGTGTTGCCGCTCTGCATCAGACTCACCTCGACCTCATCCAGAGACTAGGCCGTGCGGCAGAGTACAAAGACAACGAAACAGGCATGCATGTACAACGCATGAGTCGCTACACCCGTGAATTAGCAATCGCTTACGGCTTTCCTGAAGACTATGCTGATGATTTGATGATGGCTGCGCCAATGCATGATATTGGTAAAATAGGCATAGCAGACAATATTTTATTGAAGCCCGGTAAACTAACGGCTGAAGAATATGAAGTAATGAAAACTCATGTTGAGATTGGTGCCGAGATCTTGTCGAACCCTCGCTCTCACCTGATTAAACTGGCTCATATTATGGCTCTATCTCATCATGAAAAATGGGATGGCTCGGGCTATCCAAAAGGTCTATCTCAGGAAGATATTCCCATTGAAGGTAGGCTAATTGCTGTTGCCGATGTATTTGACGCCCTAACCAGTGAGCGTCCGTATAAAAAAGCATGGTCTGTTGATGACGCGGTGAATTATATCTTTGAGCAATCAGGTAAACACTTTGATCCAGCTATTCCGCCTTTATTAAAACAAGTGTTACCAAAGATCTTAAAAATTAAAGAATCGTTCTCTGAAACTTTTTAAGAAAACCCTTATTTTCGACATATTTCGAAAATAAGGTAAGGCATATAATCGCCGAAACTTAGTGAAAATGGATTTTTCTCCTAATTTTTATTTAGGGATATTTAAGTAGATAAGCGGTAATTCCATTTAAATTAGGTAAAGGTAATCTATAAATTTTATGTTTTTCAAGAAATCATCACATCAAATAGTAACTCCAGAAAAACAAGTTTTAGCTCTCCAAAATAGCGCATTCATTGAAGCAATGCATAAGTTCTGTGCCACCATTAGTTTTTTACCTGATGGCACAATTCTGGAAGCAAACGCACATTTCCTCAAAACATCAGGCTATTCTCTAGGTGAAATCCAAGGTAAAAAGCATGTTATCTTTTGCCCTGAAGAAATCGCTCAAAGTACAGAATATAGAGATTTCTGGCCATCTCTCGCTGCAGGCCAAAGCCAACAAGGTACATTTTTACGTCAACGGAAGGACGGATCAGACCTATGGTTAGAAGCGACTTATTTTCCTATTGAAATAGACGGTAAAGTCGTAAAAGTTGTAAAGATAGCAGCCGATGTAACCAAAGCGAAAGAAATGTCTGACAAACAAGTTGCTGTTTTCAAAGCCATCGATCGCTCTTCTGCAACCATTGAATTTAACCCAGATGGAACCATCATCACGGCCAACAAAAACTTCCTAGATACAATGGGCTACCCTCTTAAAGAGATTGTTGGTCAGCATCACCGTAAATTCTGCACAAACGACTTCTACCAAGAAAACCCTGATTTCTGGAAAGACCTAGCACAAGGGCATTTTGTTACAGGTAAATTTGAGCGAATTGATAAACAAGGTCGAAAAGTATGGCTCGAAGCCAGCTACAACCCTATTTTTGATGACGAAGGCCAAGTTGTAAAAGTTCTCAAAGTGGCGTCTGACATTACTCAACGCATTAATGAACAACACGCGACACAAGAAGCCGCAGAAGTTGCTCATTCCACGTCAGTAGAAACTTCAAAAGCGTCTGCAGACGGTGCTGAAATACTCAATCGCACCGTTGAAACATCCGACAAAATTGTCCTTGAGATTGAAACCGCGACTCAGCTGATCGAGCAACTTAATGTTCAATCCGAAAATATTGCTAAAATCGTCACGACAATTGGCTCTATCGCAGACCAGACTAACTTACTTGCCCTAAACGCTGCCATTGAAGCCGCACGTGCTGGAGAACATGGTCGAGGCTTTGCCGTCGTTGCCGATGAAGTAAGAACGCTAGCGGCTCGCACAAGCACGTCCACCGTTGAGATTGAAGATATGGTTGCACAAAACAGCAGCCTTACTCGTCAAGCAAAAGCTAACATGGACAATGTAAGCCAGCGCTCAGTTGAAAATGCTCAGCTTATAAACCAAGCTGCATCAATCATAGGACACATTAGAGCGGGCGCCGAACACGTTTCAGCAACCGTTAGTAAACTCCTACATCGTTAAGTGTTGAATCCGTCTCTTCACGGATTACGTCGACTATAAATCGAAGATGAAATATCAGTCAGAGGGCCAACTCTCACTGATATTTCATCTAATCGATCTCCCCAAATAGTGAAAGTTTCAACTCACTCTCCCTCTCTAAAAATAGATAAAAAAACATTATGTAAATCGCTCAATTGGGTTTATAAACGTGCTTTAAATTCCACCTCTTTTTGGACCCTTATTGCATGCCTAATGATGACTTTATTGATCTGCTTAAACTGCTTGTTCGCCAACCTAGTGTCGTTGGTGCGGAGCATTCTTTTTTCCGAGTTTTGCAGCGCGAACTAGAAGAGCGTGGCGCAAAAGTCACTTGGTATGAAGGTCTATTGGTTGCCCAAGGTAGTGAACCTTTTAGCACTATGTTTTCGGCTCATATTGACCGTCATGGCTTAGTTTGCACTGGTCCAAATGAATTCCAATACGCTGCTTTTGTTTCTGCTAACCGCACAGATTTATTAAACAATTCCGTGTCAGAAGAATTAATGAGCAAAGTAACGGAGCGCTTCAACCATGAAGAGGTGTACGCTTACGAACCTTGGTCCGGCGTGTATCGCGGTAAAGGCGTCATCAAAAAGTCTTACGTGTGTGAATTTAGAAACAACTTAATCTTCGAAATAGACGGTTTAGAGAGTGTGGTTGCGGGCACGCCAATTGCTTTTAAAGACCAACTCAACATTGTGGAAAACCGCTTCGAAGGTCAACTCGACAACGTCATCTCGGCTGCGGCATTAGTTCATCTTTTTAGTCTTGGATTTAAAGGCACCGCGTTTTTCACAGCACAGGAAGAAGCAGGCAAAAGCTGGCGTTATTTACTGGAGTGGTTCCGTCGTTTCGGTGGATCAACTAACCGTTTATTTGTTGTTGATACCAGCCCGTTTCCAAATGTCGAAGCAGCAAATAAGCAGCATCTCGTATTGCGAGAGAAAGACGCGAACGCGACTTTCAATCAGGAAAGTACGAAGTTACTTGAAGAGCTTTGTACGCAAAACGACGTCTCTTATCTTTACAAGAATCGCTATGTTGAAAATGAGAACATCAAGCGTGCGGAACAAGGTTTACCACCAAGCTCTTTGGGCAGTACAGAGCTTGGTCGAATCATCGCGGCATCCAATGGTTTAGTAGATGGAACAACCATACAAATCCCCACTATTGGCTATCATACGATGCATGAATCAGCCGCAGTGGAATCTGTGGATGCGTTTTTGGATATGCTAAAAGTAGTATCCAATATTTGATTTTGCTTTATCCTAAATTATTTGTCTAAAGCGAAAGGAATGACAGGGCAATTAAGCACCACATCGGTTCTTGTGATGGTGACTAAGCCCTGATCTTCCGCAACAAAAATCGCTTCTTCTGACGTTAGCTCATAAGCTTGGCTTGGATCATTCCACTCCACCACATATCTTAGCCAAAGAGGAGAATAATGTGGATCCCGGCTTTCTGGACCCAGTGGCGCAGGCACAGAAGCAAATACGCCTCTGTCTTGTTCTCCATTAGGAAAGTCATAAACTCTCTCTAAAGCGGTTTTTACATGAGGCGGTTTCGGATAATGTGGCACAGCATCACGTAAACGAGGGGCGTAATTAGCATTTTTTAGCTTTGCAATTTCTCGGTCAGACACATCCGTCGTAATGTAAAAAACTTCCTCGCCGTTATACCATGCTCTCAGCAATGGAAAACTCACCGTTTCACCAGGAATCGACTTAGGGTGAAAAGATGGGCTACTGCAAGCCACCATCGACAAAGCGATCACACCCCACAATATAGATCGAAAAAACATACCGAATACTCCTAATAAAACAAAACCGCCAAAGCTAAGCCTGACTTTACACTAATTCATTCTCTTCTCGCCAGAATGAATAGGTTTTATATAAAGATAGAGTACTTTAAAACCGTAGAGTTCAATCTTCTCCCGCTTTCATTTTTGCGTATTTATAAACTGTGTTTCTGCTGACACCAGCCGTTTTTGCAGTTTGTGATACGTTTCCTTTGAACTCGTTTAACAGTCTAGGAATCAGTTTCTCTAATGGCTCTTCTTGCTCAACATTTAGATTCAAAGGCATGTTTTCCATTGTGTCTAAATCATCAAAAAAATCATCCGGTAAATGCCACTCTTCGAGTATTTCTTCATCCGCCATAGCCATACCGACTTTGAGTACATGAGCAAGTTGACGTATGTTACCTGGCCAAGGATGCTTAACCAGAAGGTCTATCATTTCTGTCGACAATTCTGGACCAGGCTCTTCTTTGCATAATCGATTATGCAAATATTGGATCAATTCGGCTTTATCTGTACGTTCACGCAAAGCGGGCAATTTAATGTTCAAACCCGAAATCCGATAGTACAAATCTTGTCGAAAACGGCCTTCTTTGATTTCTGTTTTAAGGGCTCTGTTAGTCGCTGAAATAAGTTTAATATCAACAGGATACACTTCGGTGGAACCTAAAGGAGTGACGACTCTTTCCTGTAAAACACGCAACAAGCGCGATTGCACTGCCATGGG
Source organism: Marinomonas algae (assembly GCF_047525555.1). Lineage (NCBI taxonomy): Bacteria > Pseudomonadati > Pseudomonadota > Gammaproteobacteria > Oceanospirillales > Oceanospirillaceae > Marinomonas > Marinomonas algae. Next base: position 70,434 of record NZ_JBLIXK010000009.1, read on the forward strand.
CATTTCGCCAATCTCATCAAGAAATAATGTGCCTCGATGAGCTCGGCGAATCAGCCCGATGGAACCTTTATTTTGAGCTCCCGTAAAAGCCCCTTTTTCATAACCAAAAAGTTCAGACTCAACCAAATCAGACGGAATTGCGGCACAGTTCACTGCCACCAACATCTCTTTCGAGCGGGAACTGTGGTAGTGCAAACTGCGTACAAAAATTTCTTTTCCTGCACCGGTTTCACCATGAATCAAGATCGGAATGTCTTTCTCCATAATCTTATTAGCTTGGTTAACTAGACGCTCAACATTCTCATCGCCATGCTGTAATTCAGCTAACGGGATGACATTATCTGGAATGTTTGAAGGTATTTGATTGTCCACTTCAGTCATTTTCTCAACCGTTTGAGTATTTTCTATTTGATCATTCTTGATCTGATCATCCGCCACATGAGCGTTTAATTCTGCCGGTGACACATAGTCTGCACGTTGTCGGAAGTCTGGCACGCGCATAATTTGTTGCACTGGCGGAATCACTTTGACATAAAACTGATAACGCCCCATGGCGATCAATTTCATTGGCAAACTGAAGGGATGATGTTTGATTTCACGCATTTCAATGTCGAATATTTGGTTAATATTCAACAAGGCTAAGTCTCGTGCTAAAACCACTTCAGCTCGACGGTTTGCGGAAACGATAGTGCCGTTTTCGTCGAGCACCAAAATACCCGACCAATGACTGTCTAAACTGACCACATTAGTATTAAAACTAAGAATAAAATGCTCTTGTTGAAAGGCGGAAAAAATCAGGCGATTTTCTACGCTCAGCGACATCAGCTTCACCATTCCGAAGGTATGATCCTGCGGTAAATAAGCGTCCGAGGAAATATCTAACACACCTACTAAATCGTTTTTCGTATTGTAAATAGGCGATGCGGAACCCACCATAAAACGATTGGCTCTTAAAAAATGCTCGTCTCGGCCAACTTGAATAGCCTCCCCGGTAATCAAAGCAGTACCAATTGCATTGGTGCCTGCCCCCATTTCGCTCCATTGATTACCGCCAACCAAGCCATGCTCTGCAGCACTACCAAAACGAGGTTGTCCCCATGTATTTAATACATGACCTTGGCGGTCAGCCAAAACAATCATGCAGGCAGAATTGCTAAGAATGTTTTCATAGTAAGGAAGCACTTCGTTTTCCGTGGTTTCCAACAAACTACGATGTTGGTCTACCAAATCACTCAAGGTGCCTTTTGGTAAAGTAGCAAAATCAGGACGACTGCCGTGATCTAGTCCGAATTGCTCACAGCGGTACCACGAATCTTGAATTCGATCTTTATGACTCTGTTTTAGGCTCGGTTCTTGTGCCACAGCCGAGTTCTCTAATGCATTAACGTTTTGTTGATTTTGTTGTTTTTCATCTTCGTCTTGCATATCCAGCTCCAAAATCACTGGGACAAAGGAGCACAAATTCATGCACCTTTTTATTATCGACACCCATAAATGCAACAGCAAAAAAAGTAAAAACTGTGCACTAGGTGTTCATTGTTATGAGTGGACTGTAAACACTTTGAACACTCATGAACAGCTCTTTTTCGAAAATGAAAACACTCTAAATGTATGACAAATACAAAAAAACACCTTAAATTTCAATTAGATATCTTTTTCATGAAAATAAAAAAAGTTTTGGCATGACATTTGTAATGTAACTTTAGAGATGTCTGTGTTCACTTTTTAACGTCAACACTCGATTTAAAAAAGTATTACTCAGAGCACAAAAAGTACAAAAAATAATAACAAGAAGAAGGTATCGACAATGTCCTTAACGCTGCAGAATGTATCGCGCGTTGTTGAAGGAGAAACCTGGATCGATCAAGTCAATCTGACTCTCGAGCCTGGCTCTTTCAATGTTCTACTAGGCAGAACCCTGTCTGGTAAGACGACGCTGATGCGACTCATGGCGGGTCTTGATAGGCCCACCACTGGCAAAATCATCATGAATGGCGTGGACGTCACTGGTGTGACCGTTCGTGAACGCAATATTTCCATGGTGTATCAACAGTTCATCAATTACCCCAATCTTACGGTTTACGAAAATATCGCCTCCCCCCTTCGTCTTGCCAAAATGGATGAAGCAGAGGTTGATCGTCGAGTTCGTGAAACTGCCGAAATGTTGCGCATCGATTCTTTCCTTGATCGCCTTCCGTTACAGCTTTCTGGTGGTCAGCAACAACGTACCGCCATGGCACGAGCACTGGTAAAAGACTCGCAAATCATTCTTTTCGATGAGCCTTTGGTTAACCTCGATTACAAATTACGTGAAGAGTTACGCCAAGAGCTACGAGCGTTGTTTAAGGCACGTAACTGCATCGCCATTTACGCCACCACAGAGCCAAACGAAGCTCTAGCTCTTGGTGGTAACACAGCAGTGTTAAACGAAGGTCGCTTGTTACAAATGGGGCCAACAGCTGAGGTTTACCATCAACCAAAAGACATCATCACAGCAGAAATGTTTTCTGAGCCACCAATTAATATTGTGCCTGGTCGAGTCAGTGAAGAAGAAGTTACCTTCGATGACACAGTGCATTTCCGTTTAAACAGCGATCTACGTCGCCTAACACCAGGAGAGTATCAATTTGGTGTACGCGCTTCTCATATTGGATTAGTGCCACATTCTGATGACGATTTAGAATTGCCTGTTCGAGTTGATTTAGCAGAGATAAGTGGTTCAGAGACCTTCTTGCACGTACACAACCAACATTTCGATTTGGTGTTGCATTTGTCAGGTGTTCACGCCTACCAAGTGGATCAAGAAATTAAAGTCTACTTTCCGACGCACAAACTTTATGCCTTCGATCATCAAGGCAAAATGGTGCATTCCCCAGCACGAATGAGGGAGCAATAACCATGGCTGAAATTACATTAAACGCTTTGGCTCACACCTATACGGAAAAACCAACTCGACCAGAAGATTATGCCATTCGTGAAATGACTCATGTTTGGGAGCAAGGTGGCGCATTTGCATTACTCGGCCCTTCAGGTTGTGGTAAATCAACACTGTTAAACATCATTTCTGGCTTGTTAGAACCATCCAATGGTGAAGTCTTATTCGACGGAAAACGCGTCAACGAACTGAAACCAGAAGAGCGTAACATCGCTCAGGTTTTCCAATTTCCAGTGGTATACGACACCATGACGGTGTTCGAGAACCTTGCCTTCCCACTGCGGAACATTGGTGTTCCAAAACATAAGATCACTTCTAAAGTTCATGAAGTGGCCGAAATTCTAGAGCTATCTGATCAATTGCAACGTAAAGCCAAAGGTTTGTCTGCTGACCAAAAACAAAAAGTCTCCATGGGTCGCGGTTTGGTTCGTGACGATGTATCAGCGATTTTGTTTGATGAGCCACTTACCGTTATTGATCCGCAATTAAAGTGGAAACTGCGTCGTAAGCTCAAACAGATTCATGAACAGTTCAACATCACCATGGTGTATGTCACCCACGATCAGTTAGAAGCATCGACCTTCGCCGATAAAATCGCCGTGATGTATAACGGGCAAATCGTACAATTTGGTACACCAAGAGAGCTATTTGAAAATCCGGCCCACACTTTCGTTGGTTATTTTATTGGTAGCCCAGGGATGAACTTCTTCGAAGCCGAATTAAGAAACAATGAGAGCAGCGGAAAAGACGAAATTGTCTTTGGCGACCACATCATCCCCACTAGCGATGCAATGTTAGCGCATTTGAAAAATATGGAGACGTCCAAAGTAACCCTCGGTATTCGTCCTGAATTTGTCCATGTTTGGGAAGGCAAAAACGACGACGCCTTCGCGGTAGAAGTGGACTACGTAGAAGACCTTGGCACCTATAAAATTCTGTCCTTCTTATTTCATGGTCAAGTCATGAAAGCAAGACTAAGCGAAGATCAAAAGGTGCCTTCTGGACAAATCTACATCAGCTTCCCAGAGCAATGGACAAAGATTTATGTGGATGAGTATTTGGTAGATCTAACGCCTCAGAATAAGGAGACCGACCATGCAAACTAAAGTCGAAAACAACAAGGCATGGTTCCTTGTTATGCCCGTTTTCTTAATCGTTGCTTTCTCTGCCATCATTCCTTTAATGACGGTGGTGAACTATTCGGTACAGGATATTTTTGACCCTTACACTCGCTACTTTGTTGGCACGGAATGGTTCAAACAAGTCATGTTAGACAGCCGCTTGCATGAAGCCTTGCTGCGCCAGTTTATCTACTCCTTCACCATTCTAGCTATTGAAGTACCACTGGGTATTTGCGTTGCCTTAATGATGCCAACAAAAGGTCGAGGTGCATCTTTGGCTCTAATTCTTGTGGCGATTCCACTGCTCATTCCGTGGAATGTGGTAGGCACAATTTGGCAAATATTTGGCCGTGCGGACATAGGTTTGTTCGGAGCCTTTATGAGCTATATCGGCGTCGATTATAACTATGCCTCGAATCCTAGCGATGCTTGGTTAACCGTTGTCTTGATGGATGTTTGGCATTGGACTCCGTTGGTGGCGCTCTTATGTTATTCAGGCTTACGCGCCATTCCTGAAGTTTATTATCAAGCGGCTCGCATTGACCGCGCTTCTCGCTGGGCCGTGTTCCGTTATATCCAACTGCCTAAGTTAACGAACGTACTAATCATTGGGGTGCTATTGCGCTTTATGGATTCTTTCATGATCTACACCGAGCCTTTTGTACTAACAGGTGGCGGACCGGGAAGCTCAACGACCTTTTTGAGCCAGTCATTAGTACAGCAAGCCATTGGCCAATTTGACCTTGGCCCAGCAGCAGCGTTCTCACTGGTGTATTTCTTAATCATCTTGCTCGTGTGTTGGGTGTTTTATACCACCATCATGAACATGCAAAAAGACATGTAGGAGCGGAATCATGCACTCTTCAAAAGAACAAGCACCCGTTTTCAGTCGTGCCGAACGTAAAGCACGTAATGCAAATTTACGTGGCCGCTTTGGTCTCGTGCTTTATGTCGTTTTATTACTGTTACCAATCTATTGGTTGGTGAACATGTCATTCAAAACCAATACAGAAATTCTCAGTGGGTTATCTTTCTTCCCTGCAGATTTCACTTTGGAAAACTACGCTAAGATTTTCAGCGATTCAACTTGGTACATGGGTTACGTCAACTCGATCTTTTACGTTTCCATGAACATGGTGATTAGTCTATTAGTCGCCTTACCCGCAGCCTACGCATTTAGTCGTTATAAATTCATTGGCGATAAGCACATGTTTTTCTGGTTACTTTCAAATCGTATGGCGCCACCAGCAGTATTCCTATTGCCCTTCTTCCAACTCTATTCGTCTGTCGGCTTATTCGATACACACATTGCCGTGGCGCTGGCGCACTGTATTTTTACCGTACCTTTGGCGGTGTGGATATTAGAAGGCTTTATGAGTGGTGTGCCTCGTGAAATTGACGAAACCGCCTATATCGATGGTTACTCATTTCCAAAGTTCTTTGTACGAATCTTCATTCCTTTGATCCGTTCAGGAATCGGTGTGACTGCCTTTTTCTGTTTCATGTTCTCTTGGGTAGAGCTTTTGTTGGCTCGTACTTTAACGTCGGTCGAAGCCAAGCCTATCGCAGCCATCATGACCCGCACTGTTTCTGCATCAGGAATGGATTGGGGGCTGCTCGCTGCGGCGGGTGTACTCACTATTATTCCAGGAATGCTGGTCATTTATTTTGTTCGTAACCATGTGGCGAAGGGCTTTGCTCTTGGTCGAGTGTAAGGGGAATCATTATGGCTTGGATGTCTTGGACATTACCAACGGCTCTATTCTTTATCGGCATTGCTGTGCTCTTGGTCGGCATGACCACATGGCAAATTGTATCGCCTTGCGTTGAACGTCGTGGCTTTTTGCCACTGGCAACAACACGTGGTGACCGTCTCTTTATTGGCCTGCTTAGCAGCGCCTTTATCCACCTCGCATTCGTTGCTTTAACGGATGTGAACATCGCGGTGGCAACCGTTCTAAGCGCATTTTGGATGTTAATCCTAATGCGTTGGGGCTAGGGAAGTGTTCGCACTTTCCTTCATCAACGTTCCTAATCAATAGGTACGATGGACTGTCTGGCACGGAAGCCAAAAACTAAACTTTGTTGAGGTAAAACATGCGCTACAATAAGAAAAAAATTGCACTGGCCGCCTTACCCTTTGCTGTCATGTTACATTCTGCCAATATCTGGGCAGATGCGTATTCTGATGCAGCAGAAAAATGGGTAGATAACGAATTTTCTGTTTCGACGTTAACCAAACAGCAACAACTTAGTGAATTACAATGGTTCACTGACGCCGCGGAAAAATTCCGTGGTATGGAAATCAATGTGGCGTCAGAAACACTCACGACGCACAAATACGAGTCGCAAGTCTTAGCTAAAGCTTTCGAAGAAATCACTGGTATCAAGGTCAACCATGACTTGATCCAAGAAGGTGATGTTGTTGAGAAACTGCAAACTCAAATGCAATCTGGTCGTAACATTTACGACGCCTATATCAATGATTCCGACTTGATCGGTACGCATTTTCGTTACGGTAAAGTTGTCCCTATTTCTGACATGATGGAAGGCGACGGCAAAGCTTACACGTCTCCTACTTTGGATCTTAACGATTTCATCGGTTTAGACTTCACAACCGGGCCAGACGGTAAACTTTACCAATTACCGACTCAGCAATTCGCCAACCTATATTGGTTCCGTGCTGATTGGTTTGCTCGTGCTGACCTAAAAGCGAAATTCAAATCCATCTACGGCTATGACCTAGGCGTACCCGTTAACTGGTCTGCTTATGAAGACATCGCTGAGTTCTTCACAGATAAAGTGAAAAACATCGATGGCGAACGTGTTTACGGCCACATGGATTACGGTAAAAAAGACCCTTCTCTTGGCTGGCGTTTCACAGATGCTTGGTTCTCCATGGCGGGTGCGGGCGATAAAGGCATTCCAAACGGATTACCTGTTGATGAATGGGGGATTCGTGTTGAAGCCTGTCATCCTGTAGGTTCTAGTGTTTCTCGTGGTGGTGCAACGAACGGCCCAGCGGCTGTTTACGCAACCACAAAATACGTAGATTGGTTGCGCAAATACGCGCCACCAGAAGCGCAAGGCATGACCTTCTCTGAATCTGGTCCTGTGCCAGCGCAAGGTGGCGTAGCTCAACAAATTTTCTGGTACACCGCCTTTACTGCTGACATGACAACCAAAGGTCTTCCAGTTGTAAATGACGATGGCACACCGAAATGGCGTATGGCGCCATCTCCTGTTGGACCATACTGGGAAGAAGGCATGAAAAAAGGTTATCAAGACGTTGGCGCTTGGACCTTCATGAATTCCACACCGGATGATCGTCGTTTAGCCGCTTGGTTGTATGCTCAATTCACCACAGCAAAAACGGTTTCTTTGCAGAAAACATTGGTTGGCCTAACGCCAATTCGTGAATCGGATATCAATTCTCCTGAAATGGCGGCTGCGGCGCCAAATCTGGGTGGTTTGGTTGAATTCTACAAAGGGCCAGCTCGTAAAGAATGGTCACCAACCGGTACTAACGTTCCTGACTATCCAAAACTGGCTCAACTTTGGTGGCAATATATCTCGCAAGCAGCGAGCGGTGAAGCCACGCCACAAGAAGCGCTTAATGGCTTAGCAGAAGCACAAGACAAGGTAATGAATCGTCTTGAGCGTGCGAAAGTACAAGACATTTGTGGACCTAAACTAAACACACCTCGTGATGAAGCTTACTGGTTAGCTCAACCAGGTGCTCCAAAAGCGAAACTGTCTAATGAGAAACCGAAAGGCGTTACCATCGCCTATGACGAGTTACTTCGCTCTTGGGAGTAATGACTTCTTCGTAAACACCCTACGTGTTTGACCGGCTTAGGCCGGTCTTTTTTTATCTCTGCAAATACATTACAAAGCGCTGTGATTGAGCCTCGCTTGAATTAAGCCAGTTTTTGCTCATGTGGTCTTAACCCGCGCCAAGTGATGTGGGTTAAAACGATCAAAGACAGTGATTTTACTAGTTGAAGAAACCGCTTTACTTGCGAAACCTTTTTAGTTGCGAGAAAAATAAGTGGAAAACACTTAAGCTTGTCCGCTATGGGAAATGCTCTCGGAGCACTTAAAAAAACGCGTTTAAGCACTAAAACATGAGGCCAACATCATGGAAAGCACATCAGCCAATCAATTAGAAACCTTCCAAAAGACAGGTTTTCTTACACTTTCCAATATCATTGATGAAGAAAGGATCACAAAACTTCGCGAGCAGTTCTGGCGTGAGATAAATAACACTTTTGGTATTTCTCTTAGTGATCCAAGTACATGGTTTCATAATCCTAGCAATCCTGTTGGTGGCTCAGGTGCAAAGCGTTTAAATGGTATGGGGCCGATGATGCGAGACTTAAAAGCGTCGGGCAAATTCGACAAGATAGAAGCGATGATGCAGTCGGCAATCGATCCAATATTTGGTGACAACACGTGGCGTCCGTTAGACCTCTGGTATTCTCTATTGAGCTTTCCGGGCAGCGAAACCAAATGGAATGTACCAAATAAATCTTGGCACAGTGATGAACCGATCGTCGTTGGGGATCCGAATCCGTGGAGTCTATTCGTCTTTTTATTACTCGACGATGTCAGTGTCGATATGGGCGCAACGGCAGTGGTTTCAGGTTCTCATCGTCGCGCAGAACAACTCGCCGAAAGCATCGCCAGCTCAGATCAAGAAGCGGCAATAAAAGCCTTTGATTCGGTAAACAGCGGATTGATTAATGATCCAAAAAACACGCGTTTGCTGACGACCGATAATGTATTAGAACCGCTCACACAAGAAGACCCTTGGATGAAAGCGCTGGCGACAGAAGGCACGCCAGAACAGCGTATCCAACAATTCGTCAAAGAAGGCGGCACTTACAATGGTATCGAACAAAAAGTGGTTTCCCTTACGGGTTCCGCAGGCGATATCATCATACTCAATCCTCGTTGCTTACACAGCTTTTCAGCCAATGTGTCAAAGCTTCCAAGACAAATTATACGACTCGACTTTAGGCGTCATACCTAGCCTTTTATTCATCTTCGTCATACATGAGTTTGTCCATTTTTGCTTGGTCGAACTCTTTTATGGACTTTCTTGCCAACATTCTAAAAGGTAAGGCTTTCACCACTTCTTCAAACGGTTGAATCGCAAACGCCCAAAAGATAGACACATCGAAATACAAAATAATCAGCGCACACAAAGGAATGGAAATGACCCATTGGCCGATGAAATTGATTTTGAAAACCGAGGTGGTTTTTCCTAGTGCTCGCAGAATATGCCCGTGAACCGTGTTGTAACCTCGAACAATCGGCAAGAAAATATACAAGGGCGCAATCACGCTGAGCGCCACATAAGTTTCCGCTTCCAGGTCTGGATAAATGCTCGGTAGAAAGAAATGTAAGACCACAAACAAACCCGCGCAGATGATGGAAACAATCACCGCGACATCGATGCTTTTATTGATGTTATCCGCCAAGTTATCCAGTTTTTTTGAACCGATTGCCTGACTGATACTGATCGCCGAGGCGTGCGCCCAAGAAGCGACAAACTGACCGATTCCTCGCAACCAAGGCATGATAAGAATAATCGCCGCATAAGCATTGATGCTCAGCTGAGAATACAATAACTGATAAACACTGATGCCTATTTGCAAGATGGTGATATTGGCGGCAAAAGGGAAAATTTCGACACTGTGTAAACGGATGCTTTTTACTAGCGTTGATAGACCACTATTAAATTCAAGGTCCAATGTGCGATCTATTCTCAAGCAAACAATCAGATAAAGAAGTCGAATCACAATGGCGATCAAGCTGCCTAATGCGGCACCTTCGACTCCCATTCCGTGAAAGCCGCCAACACCATGAATCAAGAAATAAGACAAAACCGCGTTAATTGGCATCTCGATCAGATAACCCTTTAATGGCGTTTTACTTTTGTCTCGACTGTTGAACAAGGCAATCAGTACCTGAGCAATGGCAGTAGAAGGCACCAAATAAATCGCCAGTTCCAAATACCCTTTTGTTTGCTGCTGTAACAACAAGTCGTCTGACAATGACGAAACAATGGATTGCGCGCCGAAATACATCGCAATACAAAACACCAAGGCCACAGCAAAGTTAATGGACAATCCAGCCCAAAAACCTTTGGTTAACAGGTTGTTATTTCCCGAGCCAACAGCGCGACTTAAAATGAGTTGAGTACCATTTGCCAGCGCCATTTGCACGCCAAGCATGAAGGCCAATATTGCGGAAGCAATCCCCAACGCCGCCAAAGGAATCTCACCTAATGGAGAAATCAGCAGCGTATCTATCATCAACATGGATTGCATCAGCAAACCATTGAGCGCCAACGGCCAAGCCAGAGAAATGTTTTTTCTAAGATAAGACGGGGAAGACATCGTTGTCCTTACGATACATTACAACAAGAGAATATAAGCAAATTACTCAGTCTATTATTCCACAGAAATAGCGGTAAGACTGAATATTTTATTTTTCTCCAAACGAAAAAATCATGTAATTAATCTCGCGCCTTTTTACGTTTTTAACGTCTGTTTTCAGTGATCAATGTGTTGAAAATGCTTGTTAGGTAAACACTCTGTCATGATTGAGAAATATCAGGTAATACTAGAGTTTTAGGGCGTTTTGGTGACATTTTTTTAGCGCTAACAAACAGGCTATGCTGAGTAAAAGCACAACATAAATTGATTTTTTATCGGAGATGAAACATGTCTTTTACTTTAGCAAAACGCACTCTTATTAGCGGCCTTATAACGGCTTCTTCTTTATCAACAATCGCCTTGGCTCAACAGCAAAGTGGCTTCACAGTCACACCAAGCATTGGTTATTACAATATGGACAGTGACCGAGATACCAAGGATGACGAAGCCTACTCTCTTGGTTTAGGTTACCAATTTGATAACCCATGGGCTGTTGAATTTGTTTACCTAAATGCAGACTCTCAATTATCAAACAGCAGCACTGATATTGATGTTGACCAATATCGATTAGATGCTTTGTATCATTTGCCAACTAATCACTCGTTGAACTTAACACCTTATTTAGCGGCCGGTGTTGGCACAGCGGATTTCAGTAATCCAAGCACGAATAACGCCCAATTCAATGCGGGTGGCGGTTTAAAATACGCACTAAACGATAACCTAGCTTTACGAGCTGACTTTCGTTTATTAAACGATGTAGAAGATGATCATATCGATCACATGACATCTGTCGGTCTGCAAATGACTTTTGGCCACTCTGCTCCAAAAGCAACGCCTGTTGCAGCCGTAGAAGAAGAGCCAGTTGTTGAAGAAGTTATCGCTGAACCAGTAGAGGAAACGACGCCAGAGCCAGAAATCGCAGCTGAAGCCCCAGTTGAACCTGAGCCAGTCACCGAACCTGAACCAGTGGAAGAATTAACACCAGAAGAGCCAGTCTACCCAGAAGGTGAAGAACCAAGCATTTTAGAACAAGCCGCCGTTGTTGAAGCGCAGCCGCCTGTCACATTAAACGTGCAATTCGGTAACAATAAAACAACAGTTGAGCAGTCGTTTTACCCTGAAATCGAGAAACTAGCGACCTATTTGAACGAGAATCCAAACACAACCGTTGTGATCGAAGGTCATACGGATGACAGTGGTGCAGCAAGTTACAACCAAACCGTTTCGGAAAAGCGCGCCCAAGCTATTGCCGATGTCTTGATCAATATTTTCGAAATTTCAGAGAAGCGCGTCAGTGCAATTGGATACGGTGAAGAAAAGCCTTTATTCAGTAATGACACGGCACAGCACCGCCAAGCGAACCGTCGAGTAACGGCGGTTATCTCTTCAAATGAAGCATAATAGAAAACAGCTCTAACCTTCCATTTCAAATAAGCAGCCTACTTAGAAAGCATGTTTTAAGTAGGCTTTTGAGCTTCTTAAATTCCTCAACCACAGCAAATACACACTTTTCTTCCTTCCAAAAGCCCCCTAACGTAACCGATTTGTAAGTATTTCTAAATATGTTTGATTTTGTATCAAACACTACCTTTATCGTCCTGTTAAGCGATAATGCGGCAAATTCTAAGCATGATAGGAACCTTTTCTATCATTAGATTTACGCTTTCAATATTTATCAGGGAACTTTCGCATGTCTTTTTTATTTGATAAACGCATTCTTTTAACAAGCCTTATTGCTGCATCATCTGTTGCACAGGCACAACCGGAAGAAGGCTTCACTATTGCGCCAAGTATTGGTTACTACAACATGGACAATCACCGCGGTGTTGAAAACGATACGGCATTGTCTTTGGGTCTAGGTTACCAATTTGGCAATCCATGGGCGGTAGAATTTGTTTATGTAAACGCTGATAGCGAAGCATCGACTGGTGGTAGTAGCGTAGATGCTGACCAATTTCGTTTTGATGGTTTATACCACTTAACAGAACGCAATCAGTTCACGCCATATTTGGCTGCGGGTGTTGGTACAACAGACCTAAGCCCTGGTTCTAACAATGCATTAATCAATGCTGGCGGTGGCTTGAAGTACGCCCTAAACGATGCATTGTCACTACGTGGTGATTTCCGTTTGATCAGAGACGTTGAAGATCACGAACTAGATAACCTAACAACCATAGGTCTGCATTTTGTTTTTGGTGGCAACTCTACTGATGCCCTAAACGCAGAGGAGCAAGATGTTACTGAAGCCAAAATTGAAACCGTTGATACAGATAGCGACGGCGTAAAAGATGCAAATGATCTTTGTTTAGCAACACCTGCAAATGTTTCTGTTGATGCAACAGGCTGTGCATTGGATACAGACAAAGATGGCGTTGCTAACCACCTTGATATGTGTTCAAACTCTTCAACTGGTGTGAAAGTCGATGAAAAAGGTTGCCAAGTTGTATTAGAAAAGCCAAAGTCAGTGCATCTAAACGTACAATTTGAGAATGACTCTGTCGTTATCAATCCAGAATACTATGCTCAGATCGAAGAAGTGGCTAATTTCCTAACGGAATACCCAAACACTAATGCAACTATCGAAGGCCACACAGATGACCGTGGTTCTGCAAGCTACAACCAAGCGATTTCTGAAAAACGTGCACAAGCAATCGTTGATGTACTTGTGAACTCTTTCGGTATCTCAGCGGATCGTCTAAACGCTGTTGGCTACGGTGAAGAACAACCTTTGCTAAACAACGATACGGAAGCAAATCGCAGTATCAACCGTCGAGTAACGGCTGTTATCTCTTCTGACGAAGGTTAAGTAGTCACATGATAGAAAAGCGTCTGATGGCAACATCAGGCGCTTTTTTTTGTCTTAGCAGCCTAGAAAATATTTCAAGCACTCCTCAAAATAGCATCAAATAACAGCCTCCTTGCTTACTTTCATCACAATTATTTTCAGCCCCAAAGAAGTGCAAAACTATTGTAATAAGTGACGTATTTCTTCCTCGATTCTAGTCTGTATAAAGTTCTAAACGGCCTTCAATTTAGGCGTTTTAGTAAAGCAAATGTCATGATTCGACAGGAGTGGTTCACACCCTATTATTTGCGCATTTAACAGGGGCTTTTCAGCAAAATCTATTGGCGTAATCTGACTAGCGAACAACAAACATTATGTTCATTAGGAGAAATGATTATGTCTACTTCTTTCACAAAACGAACGCTTTTCAGCGGTGTTCTAATTGCATCATCCTTAACAACTATGGCCTACGCAGAACCATCCAAACCGGGTTTAACTGTGACGCCCAGTATTGGCTTATACCATGCCGGTAATAGAGAAGCTGGCGACGATACCTCTTACTCTATTGGTGTTGGCTACCAATTTAACAGTCCCTTAGCAGTAGAAGCGGTTTATCTTCATTCTAATGCAAGCCAACGGGGCGAAGACAACGACTTAGATTTTTATCGAGTGGACGGCGTGTATGCTCTACCCGAGTTTGATACGGTGAAATTAACACCCTACTTAGCCGCAGGGGTTGGGCTTAACGAAATTGATGGCAGCGCCCCAAGCGCCAACTTATCAGCAAACATAGGCGCAGGTGTGAAATACGCCCTTAATCGCGATGTGAGCTTACGTGCAGATTACCGACTTATAAAAGATCTCGAAGATCATTACTTGGATAACGTGGCTTCAATCGGCGTGCAATACTCTTTTGGCCAACCGAAAAGCCAAACCGATTATTAATAACGATGAGAAAAATAGCAATCACAAAAAAGCGCCCAATGTTTCCATTGAGCGCTTCTATCGAGCCTACAAAACAGACGTAATTTAGCTTAATGCTTTTCCAGCCAAGTGTTCACGCCTTGCCCCGCTAAGTAACCTGTCGCGAAACAAGCGGTTAACAAATAGCCTCCCGTTGGCGCTTCCCAATCCAGCATTTCTCCTGCGCAAAATACACTCGGCATAGAGTTCAACATCAGCTTGTCATTCACCGCACTTTCACAAACGCCACCAGCGCTGGAAATGACTTCTTCAATCGGTTTAGTTTTATAAAAGTAGACAGGCAATGACTTCAAACACTTCGCCAGTGTTTCTGGAGTTTGGTATTGGCTCTTGTCATAGGTTTCATACAAAAGCGCTGTCTTCACACCACTGATACCCAAAGTGCGTTTTAAATATTTGCTAAACGATTCTTTCGGTTTGGTGTTACGCAACTTTTTGATGATTTGCTCTTCGCTTTGCAAGGGCAGAAAATCCATCTCAATCACAGCGCGACCTGCAGCATTAATATCGTCACGAATGTATTTAGAAAAAGCATAAACCAAGCTGCCTTCCATGCCATCTTTGGTGACAATACATTCGCCTTTTTTCGATATTCGCTTGCCATCACTCAAAGCAAACGAGAAAGAAACATCTTTTAGAGGACTGCCAGCAAACTTAGTTTGTAAATGCTCACTCCACTCACTGTAGAAGCCACAATTCGCACTCTGCAATGGCGCAACCTTCACACCGTTTTCCTGTAAAACAGGCAGCCAAGCACCGTCAGAGCCTAATTTCGGCCAGCTAGCGCCACCCATTGCCAACACGATAGCATCAGCCTTCGCCACCACGTTTTCACCATTATGCTCAAACGTCGCTTGGTTGTTTTCAAGCCCAGTCATTTTATGGCGCATGTGAAACTCGATGCCAGATTCACGTAAACGTTTCAGCCAGTTGCGTAGCAAAGGTGCGGCTTTCATTTCTACAGGGAAAACTCGACCAGACGTCCCCACAAAGGTCTCGACGCCTAAGTCATGAATCCACCCGCGCAAGGCATCGGCATCAAACTGGCGAATCGCGGTATCAAGCCAATCGGCTTTATCGTAATAGCGTTGGATGAACTCAGGATAGGCTTCGGAGTGAGTAATGTTCATACCGCCCACGCCCGCCAGTAGAAACTTACGGCAAGCACTGGGTTTAGCGTCATAAACATGAACTTGATGACCTGCGGCACAAATGCCTTCTGCCGCCATTAAGCCTGCTGGACCGGCACCGACAATGATTACTGTTTTCTGCATTTGACCGTAACTCATTAATTAAAGTGGCTCTGGATAAAATAGGAACGCATGATAAAGAATATTATGCGTAACACCAATGACTTCTCGAAATCAGTCTTCGGCTTTTGGGCTACTTTGCACACCTGCGGTTAACGCAAGGCGCATGGCTTCTTCGACGCCAATATCTAGTACAGTTAAACGATCACGGGAAATATAAAAAGTCATGCCGCCAATCTGATAACTCAATGGCACATAAACGCCCACTAAGTCTTGATCTCCAAACAGTTTCTGCCCTGTTTGCTCGCCCGTCACAAATCCAATGACTTGCGCGCCGTTCCACTCAATGGAAACCACGCTTTTCATTTCCTTCTTTTCAGACAAATTAAAGACCATCATCATGTCTTTAAAAGCGCCGTAAATGGATTTCACTAAAGGAATTCGTTCAAAGATATTCTGGCTTATTTTTACCAGATAACGAACGCCATAAAGGTTCACCAAAAAGCCAACCAAAACCAAAATCCCTAAGCTAGCAATTAACCCTAAACCAGGAAAATAAATGCTGTCTGGAATCAACCAAAGGACAAGAGGTTGAGCAAGGCTTTCCCCTGTCGCTAATAACCAATAAATTAAATATACCGTTAACCCAATTGGCAGCACCGCTACCAAACCTTTTAACAATAAAGACACTAATTTGTTCATCGTGCTCTTCTTCCTATTTCGTTATTTACAGCATAGCGCAAGCACTGTTTCAGACCAACGACTCTAATCACCCGTAAAAGGTAAAGATTGCTCAAATTTGTCGAGCCTTATACTCTTCCCAGTATAAAAATACACTTTTACTGTTTAGATTGTTTTATTGGAGCCCCATTGTGAACTACAAACGCTTAGAAACCTTCATGTGGGTAGCAACGATAGGCAACTTTCGTAAAGCCGCGGAAAAGCTTCACACCACCCAGCCCGCAATTTCTGCGAGAATTTCAGGGCTAGAAGAAGAGCTAGGGGTGAAATTATTCGAGCGTATTGGTGGTTCAAGTCCGATTATGCTGACACCAAAAGGCAAAGAGTTATTGCCCTACGTGGAAAAAATTCTGTATCAAACCGAGCAATTACGAAAACGTGCGGAAGTCTCAACAGCCTATTCTGGCGTGCTCAGACTTGGGGTGGCTGAAACCATAGTTAACACATGGTTGCCGCAGTTTTTGTCTCGATTACACAAAGACATGCCAGAGCTAGCGGTCGACATGGTTGTGGATGTCACGGAAAGATTAGCGGTTGGAATCAAAGACAGAAGTTTGGATTTAGCTTTGCTCATGGGGCCAATTACAGAGCCCAATATTGTCAATCGAGAACTCTCGACATTTGATCTGTCTTGGGTTGCCAGCCCTGACTTGGATTTACCTGATCGTCTTTTATATTTGGAAGAGCTGGTGAATTGGCCCATTATTACGTACGCCCGCGGCACCAAGCCTTATATGGAAATCATGCAAAGATTCCGAGATCTTGAAGTGCCGCCTGTACACTTTTTTTCTTCAACATCTTTGGCCGCGTGCCGAAGCTTGACCATTGATGGTGTTGGGATTTCTACCTTGCCAAATGTGATGATCAAGAAAGAGCTAGAAGAAGGGAAGTTGAAAAAAATCAGAGCCGTATGGACGCCAAGTGACTTGCCTTTCACCGCGTCATATTCCGATGAACCTTTTAATCCAATTGCCGACATGGTCATTGAAATGGCCGTGCTTGCTGCCAAAGAATATGATGCAAGAAGATTATCAGGCGAAGGGGAAAACTAAACCTTTAGTTTCCCCCTTGCTTTGAAAGACCTATTTGGCCTTCTGAGTGGTGGTTTGAATTACTTTGGCTAAATCCAAAACCTGCTGATCCATACCGTTATTTGCTGTCAACATGAGTCCCATTGGCTCGTTTTGATAGCGAAACGGTAAAGAGACACTGCAACCATTCAGCACATTCGCTAAAGACGTATTGCGCAAGCACAGCAAGTTCAAGCGGTCATATTCAGCATTTTCTTCAAGATCTTTCAGTTTAGGTGCCAGCACCGCTACCGTTGGCAATAAGAAAACCGTGTTGGCTTCTTGATTTGCCACGCCTTGAATAAAGGCTTCTCTCGCTGCTTTTGTCTGTGCGAAATCCACCGCCGTCATAGTTTGAGCACGAGCCACACGAGAAGCGACTCGTGGGTCCATATTGACCTCACTCAAGTCATAATGCTCGCCATAATAAGCATCGCACTCAAAAGCAGAGAATTGCCAAACCGGTATGCTTTTGTAAGCTTCTAGCGCGTCAACAAAGCGTCGCTCAATCTTCACACCATCTGCTTCAAGACGAGACAAAATGTCAGCAAAACCTTGCTCAATCAAGGAGTCTAGTTCATTCATGCCGAAGTTTGTTGGCACAACTAGCGTCAGCTGAGAAAGGTCTGTTTGGCTTTCCTGCGCCAAAGCATCCGTATCTGACACACCTGACAAGACTTTCCAAAATAGCTCACATTCCTCAACAGTATTGGCAATCGGGCCCACCGAATCTAACGAGCTAGACAAAGGCAAACAACCTTCTCTAGATACGGTTTGTTCAGAAGGTTTGAACCCAGTTACACCACAAAATGCCGCAGGAATACGCAACGAGCCACCTGTGTCTGTCCCCAGCGCAGCATCTGCAATGCCCAAGGCAACCGATACTGCACCACCACTGGTAGAACCGCCCGGAATACGGCCAGAAATAATCGGGTTATCTGGCGTACCGTAATGCGGGTTCAAGCCCAATCCAGAGTAAGCAAGCTCCGTCATGTTGGTGTGACCGATCAAGCTGGCGCCTGCATCACGAAGCAAAGACACCGCAGCGGCGTCTTTTTTCGCCAGCTTATTATCAATAAATACAGAGCCAGCTTGCGTCTTATAACCTGTCACATCGAACAAGTCTTTGATCGAAACAATGGCACCATTCAAAGGGCCTTTTGCTGGCTCACGATAACCAAATAGCTCAGTAAAAACACTTTTACCTTTGAGTTGTGCCGTGTCTAAGGCAGCCGCCCACTGTGTTTTTAAGTCCCTATTCAGCCAAGGAAAATCCGTCTGGTTTGGTTGTGTCATAGATTAGCTCACTATTGGCAGTTCTTTAGATAGGTATTCACATGAAATAGTGCGATTCAAAATTGGATCATGGATGCTCATTTTGAACTTCTCTGTACGGCGAACGCCGCCAATAGCAGGGCAAGTACCACATAACATTGCGCTGCCGTCTAGCAAGTTCCCTTTTTCAATTAACTCAGTTAAAGGACGAATATTTGCCAACGAGCCTTTTTGATATTGAACCCAACCTTCGCCTTCATCTACCCAAGACTCAATCGTTAAATCGTCTAGATGATCCGCTACTTCAGAGAAATCCCATAATTCAGTCGAAACAGGTTTTGCAGAAACTTGCTTAGAATGCGCAACAGAATAAGCTTCTAGCTTACGGTCCGTGTGATCAGAACCAATACCAAGATACAACTTGCCGTCTGCCTTGATGATCAAAGGCTCAACTTCTCCAGACGTATCCGCACTCAATACTTCAACTTGAGAAGCCTGCGTAACAAGCAAGTTAGAAGCGCGGTAAAACAAAGGCACAGTAGAAGGTGGCTCAACACCAATTTCGGCTAATTCATCAATGTGCTCTTGCACAGACGCCATATCACGCGCTGTCCAACCTGCGATAATAAGGTGTTGAATATCAAATGTTTTGGCAGCTCCATTTACTGTAAAAATCATAAAAATCCTTAAAAATTAGTAGGTAGATAAAGAGAAATACTTGGATAAGCGATCAGCAAAATAATCATCAAGATCATCACGCCGACATACGGCAAGCTGCCCACGACGACATCAGAGATTTTGCCGTTTTTACGAGCTGAGTTAACAACATACAAATTCAGCCCGACGGGCGGGGTAATAAGCGCCATCTCGACCAAAATAATCATCAAAATACCAAACCATATTTTGTCGTAACCAAGCTGAACTATGATCGGCACAACAATCGGAATCGTCGCGACCATCAAAGACAAAGTCTCGATGAAAAAGCCCAGAACAATGTACATAGCCACTATGATCAACAAGGTCGCTAACGCGCTAAGACCCAAACCTTCCAATAACATTTGCAAGGTTCGACCAACACCTGCTGCGGTTAAAGCAAAGTTCAAAACATAAGCGCCCAACACAACCATCATAATCATGGCGGTAATACGAACCGTGCCAGCCAAGCTGTCCATCAGCATTTTCTTCGAGCAGGCTTTGTACGCCACTGCCAGAACAAAGGAGATCAGAACACCAATCGCAGCGGCTTCTGTTGGCGTTGCCCAGCCGACATAAATGGAACCGACAATGCTGAACAATAAAAGTAAAACGGGTAATAAAGACTTGAGCGCGACGATTTTCTCTTTCCAAGTGCTGTGCTGCTTCGGGCCACCTAAACGAGGCCACAATGAACAAATAATCACAGTCACTATCATGAACATCAGTGCCATGCTGATACCAGGCACAATCCCGGCGAGAAACAGCTTAGGAATAGAGCTTTCCGTTAGAAATCCATAAACAATCAAATTGATCGAAGGCGGAATAAGAATCCCCAACGTACCACCCGCGGCAATAGAACCTGTAAACAAACGCTGATCATAACCCAGCTTTTCCGCTTGCGGCGTTGCCACAGTCGCCACAGTCGCGGCTGTTGCAACAGAAGAGCCAGACGTCGCAGAAAACATAGTTGCCGTCGCGATATTCGCGTGAATCAAGCCACCAGGTAACCAAGAAACCCAAGCATTAAGCGCGCTATAGGTTTTTTGCGCGACGCCACTACGAAGAAGAATTTCACCAATTAAAACAAACAGAGGAATCGCAATCAGAGTGGAATGGTTCGAAGAAGACCACAGAACCTGACCAAGTCCTCTCATCAAAGGGAAAGGGCTAAAAAACGCATCAATCCCAAACGCCAATAAAAACAATACGATGCCAACTGGAATGGACAGAGCCAACAACCCCAAAAGGCCAAAAAATGTAAAAGGAAGCATTACTCTGTCTCCGTCCCAATCATGTCGTTAACCTGACTGTGTTTTTGCTTAATGACCAAAACCAAAGCGCATACCAACAAAACACAGGACGTAACGGCGAACCAAATCCAGCCGGCCATCCAAATAGATTGAGGAATTATCAAAGGAGTTTCTAACGAGGTATTCGCAAGGGAATTTCGTTTCAATGTTTTTTCTACTACGGGAATCACATGATAAGCCGCAAAAACTGCCACATAAGAGGTCGCTGCCAAAGCAACAAGATCAAAAATAGAACGGGCGGCTTCTTTGCCTTTATTGCGTATTACATCAATCCGTACATGGGCTTTTTCGGTTAATGCGTAGCAAACGCCCCAGCTGGAAACCGACGCCATCACATAACCCGATATTTCTTCTGAACCACCAAAGCTAATACCGAATTCGCGTAATAAAATATCAATTAGAATGAGGAGAACGCAGGCCAGTAACACTAGGCCTGCGGCAATCGCCACTCCATTATTGATGCGTTTTAACCAATCAATAATGCGTAACATTGTGCTTACTCTCCAGGAACAGCGAGTTGGATTTTCGCTACTTTACCTACACTTGCATTCCATTTCTCAACCCACTCTCCACCAGCACGCTCTGCCCATTCAGGCAATACAGTGTCGATCAGAATGCGTTTCGCCGTAAAAATGTCATCTGCACTTGGCTCAGCCCATGTCATGCTGTGGCTTGGGCCTCTTGCACAATCACCATTACCTGTTAGACAAGCAACGTCTTGATCAAGCTCAGCTTGAGCTGTGCTCCATACGGCTTTTTCGAATTTCTCAGACACTTCAGATTCTAAGAAAGCTTGGTCTTCAGGAGATAAATCGTTCCATTTGTCTAGGTTGATCGCTGTTACAACAGGATCCCAACCACCCAATGGCAATGTCATCAATGTGTCTGTCACTTCCCACCAGCCAGCACTGTAGCCAGAACCTGCGCCTGTTACGGCACAATCCACTACGCCACGCTGCAATGCACCAGGCACTTCACCAAAGCTGATATTGACACTTTGTGCGCCTAGTGCGTCTAGGAATTTCGCAGTCATACGACCAGAGGCACGAATTTTTAAGCCTTCTAGATCGGATACTGACGATACATCACCTTTACAGAAAACCACTTGCGGTGGGTAAGGAACAATCGCCAATACTTTTGAATTGAATGTTGTTTCATAAATTTCATCGACCATAGGGCGAGCGGCCTCTATCAGTCTTTTGGCTTGCTTTGCAGAACTCGCTAGCAAAGGCACATCTAAACCTTCTAATGCTGGCGCATCGGCTACTGCATAATCGCCGGATGTCATCGCAACATCAAAAACACCATCGCCTAACATACGGAAAACATCGCCAGTACCAATGCCCATTTGGTCATGGGTTGTCATAACGACTTCAAACTCGTCTTTGCTATCACTTGGCAGAATGTCTGTCCAAAAAGGCTGTTCGTATTGCTTATAAAGCGGGAGGCTACTCCAGCTACCAACAACGGAAAAGGATTCATCAGCAAGGGTTTGGCTCGATGCAAAAGCGCCAAGTAACGCTAGAGGAATGCCTTTCATGAGGAAATTTGGTTTGATCATTTTCGTGTCCTATCTTTTGTGAATTTGTTTGTACAAATCTTTTTTATGTACCTCAAAAGACAAAATGAGGGGTCATCTTTAAAGAGGCTAAATTCAGTGTTAAACGACAGAGCGATAAAGTCAATTCGCTATTTTCTTTCTAAAGTGATAAAAAAAACAGATCACTTTGCAAACTGGAGCCTCATAAATGAACTTTGACCAACTCAAAACCTTCCTTTGGGTCGCAAGGTTAGGTGGTGTTCGAAGAGCGGCAAGAGAGATGAATTTATCCCAGCCGGCCATATCAAGCCGCATTTCAGCTCTGGAAGATCATTTAGGGGTCAGATTATTTGACCGCCAAAAAAACGGCTTAGTGTTAACCAAAGAAGGCATTTTATTGCGCTCCCATGCAGAGCAAATTGAGCGCTCTGTTTCGCAAATTAAAGCGGAACTCACACCGTCAGAAGAGGTAAAGGGCACATTAAGAATTGGCGTGGCCGAAACCATTGCGCAATCTTGGTTATCGGAGTTTTTGTCCGCTCTACGAAAACGCTACCCAAAATTGGTTGTCGAACTTTCAGTTGATGTCAGTATTCATTTGCGTGATCAACTGCTCAGCCATAACATGGATTTGGTGTTTTTAATGGGGCCATTATCTGAAGGCAACGTGGAAAACATCATGTTCCCGCCTTTTCGATTAGGTTGGTTTTGCCAACCGAGCATGGACAGCCATGACTTAGGAAGCGTGCCTATTATTTCTTTCTCACGCTTGTCTCGGCCGTATCAAGAGTTGATCTCTGAACTAATGCAACGTTATCAAGAAATCGGTCAGGTGTTTCCTTCCACCTCCTTGTCCACCAGTTTTGAAATGGTCGCCTCTGGCATCGGTGTCGGCGCCCTGCCTGTGCAGTTGGCAAAACGCTACGTTGAAAGCAATCGCTTAAAAGCATTCGACCCGGGTTGGGCTCCTGAAGACTTGGTTTTTACCGCATCGTATTTGAACGACCCAAAAGACCACATTGCTAGCGAAGCGGCCAGTTTGGCCTTATCTGTCGCCAACGAGTACGATCAAAGAACTGCCGACATCTGATACATCCTTGTGATGTATTTTTCCATGAGTGTTACTAGGTATTTATTATGACCATCAACATTTCTTCTCTTAATGATAAACAGCGTTTTGAATTACAAAATGACAGCGTCACCATGAAAGCTGTGGTGACAACAGGGAATGGCGGTTATGAAAAGT
The DNA here is from genome assembly GCF_047525555.1 of Marinomonas algae. Taxonomy (NCBI): domain Bacteria; kingdom Pseudomonadati; phylum Pseudomonadota; class Gammaproteobacteria; order Oceanospirillales; family Oceanospirillaceae; genus Marinomonas; species Marinomonas algae. Next base: position 93,833 of record NZ_JBLIXK010000009.1, read on the forward strand.
TAGAGTATAAAAATGTTCCCATTCCGGCGCTCAATGAAGGAGAAGTCTTGTTGCAAGTCTTAGCGGCAGGCGTCAATAACACAGAAATCAATACGCGCATGGGTTGGTACTCGTCTTCCGTCACAAAAGGGACGAGTGATTTAGAAGGCGACGAAGAGGAACGTAGTCGGCAGAAGTCTGACGGCGGCTGGAATGGCGCAACGCCTTTTCCCTTTATTCAAGGCACAGATTGTTGTGGTCGAGTTGTGGCTGTTGCTTCCGAAAAAGATAAAGCGTTATTGGGGAAACGATCATTGGTGCGAGCTTGCTCACGAACGCAAGGCTGGGAATCGAAAGAAAATATTTGGATGGCTTCAGATTACGATGGTGCGTTTGCGCAATTCGTTAAAGTGCCTGCCAGCGAAGTCTTTCCAATCAACTGTGATTGGACGGATGCTGAGTTAGGCACGATTCCTTGCGCTTACGGAACAGCAGAAACCATGTTACACAGAGCCAATGTCTCATCTAAAGATCATGTGTTGGTGATGGGCGCATCTGGCGGCGTTGGTTCTGCTGTTGTGCAACTTGCTAAACGTCGAGGTGCAAAAGTAACCGCAATATGTGGTCGAGATAAGTTTCGGCAATTAGCTGATATTGGTGCCGATGCACTGATTGCTCGCGATGAAGATTTAATAAAAGCCTTAAGTGTGAATAGCATAGACGTGGCGATTGATAATGTCGCTGGCGATGCTTTCGGTCAGGTCATTGAAGTGCTAAAGCGAGGTGGCCGATATGCGTCCTCTGGCGCCATCGCTGGCCCCGTTGTGACATTGGATATGCGTCAGTTGTATTTAAAAGACCTCACTTTGTTTGGAAGTACTGCATGGGACGAGCCCGTTTTTCCTAGTTTGGTGAACTACATCGAACAAGGAGAGATCAAACCTTTATTAGCACGAACCTTTGATTTGGCTGATATTGTTCAGGCTCAAAAGCGTTTCACTGAGAAAAAACACGTTGGTAAATTTGTTCTCCTTCCACCTTCACTAAATGATCAACAAATGCATTATATTCGTGAGAACTACCCCATAACTGTGCCAGTTTCGTCTTAATTCTCTTCTGAAAAGCAGCGACTTAATAAAATCATATCGTTTTGGCCTCACTCTTTGATAAAAAAAATTGATCAAATTATCTAAAAAAACACGATTAGACTTTTTGTTTCAGAGAGGTCTACTCTTGAGCAACTTAGTTAAACAAAAATAGCTCCATACGATTCATCCAATGAATTGATGAGAGTGCAGAACCAATACTGCGAAATTCATAATTAAATAAACTAAAGGAACAAAACTATGTTGAAACTAACCAGCGCGTTACTTATTGGTGGGCTTGTTTCCACTGCCAGCTTTGCAGCTAAGTGGCACATGCCAACGCCTTATGGTGACGGTAATTTACCTACTCAAATTGCTTATGATTTTGCTCAAGAAATCAAAGACAAAACCAATGGCGAGCTAGACATCACAGTTCACTCTGGCGCTTCTTTGGTGAAACACACAGAAATTCCACGTTCTGTAAAAACGGGACAAGTACAAATGGGTGAAGTATTCCTAGGTATTTTAGGGAATGAAAACCCAGTTTATAAACACGATAACATTCCATTTTTAGCAACAACTTATGAAGACGCTAAAAAATTATGGGAAGCCGCAAAACCAGCTGTTAAAAGACGCCTTGATCGAGACGGCATGGTGCTTTTATACACTGTCGCTTGGCCAGCTCAAGGTCTTTACAGCAAAGAGCCAGTAAACAAACTGTCTGATTTAGCCGGTTCTAAAATGCGTGCTTACAGCCCGTCTACTTCTCGTCTAGCAGATCTAATGGGTACAACGCCAACGACAATTCAAAACCCAGATATTCCTCAGGCATTTAGTACTGGCATCATTCAAGCCATGGTGACATCGCCTTCTACTGGTGTCACAAGCCAAGCTTGGGATTATGTAAATTACTACACAGACATCAAAGCATGGGTTCCTAAAAACATTGTTGTTGCCAACAAGAAAGCCTTCCGTCGTTTAGATAAAGAAACTCAGCAAATCATCATGGATGCGGCAGAACACGCAGAAGCAGAAGGTTGGGCGAAGGTCGTTGCTCGTGCTGATAAAGACACACAAATCTTGATTGATAATGGCATGACAGTATCTGAGCCTTCTCCAGAATTGCTGAAAGAGTTGCAAGCCATTGGTAAAACTATGACTCAAGAGTGGAAAGAAGAAGCGCCGAAAGACGTTGGTACTATTCTTGGAAACTACGAAGGTTAATATTTCTTGGCTGTAAATTAAGCCAAGAATGTTTCTATTGTCCTCCCTTCACTGTCTAGTGCTCTTTATTAAAAGAGTGCTAGACAGTATTTTTAAGACTCTGTATTCAAACAACAATACTGTTTACTGTTAACACTCCCTTTTCGAAAAAGTGACATACTATGAGCCGAATTAAAGACAAACTCTATCTATGCTCGGGCCTGCTCTCTGGCTTCTTCATCGTCGTTATTACCTTGTTGCTACTAGCGCAAATCATCGGCCGTTTCTTCAACTTTATTGTGCCATCCGCTGAAGACTTTGCTGGTTTCGCACTCGCTGCATCGACTTTTTTAGGTTTGGCTTACACTTTTAGAGAAGGTGGTCATATTCGAGTAACGCTGGTGATTCAGCGTTTTTCACCTCTGCCTCGCAAAATACAAGAAGGCCTAATTCTTACACTCTCATTGGCTTTGCTTTGTTATGTGTCTTACGCCTGTTCATTCATGGTGTACGAATCTTACATTTACGATGAAGTCTCTTACGGTTATGTACCTGTGCCGCTATGGATTCCTCAAGTGCCTGTCGCAGTCGGTGCCATTGCATTAACATTGGCAATATTCGATGCTTGGATTGACGTGATTCGAGGCAAACAACCTGATTATGTAAAACAAGAAGACGCCTTGTCGTTGGAGGAAATCTAATGGACATGATGTGGATTTCAATCTTGTTAGGATTCGCCCTATTCGCGTTACTCGGCTTAGGCGTTTGGGTTTCATTTACTCTCATTGCGATTGGTGGTTTAGGGCTAATCTTGTCCGAGAATTATCAAATCGATTTGCTGTTCGCCACTTCCAGTTGGGGCGCCAGCACCGCTTGGTCTTTGACCGCATTGCCACTTTTCATCTGGATGGGTGAAGTGCTATTTCGCACACGTTTATCTGAAGATTTGTTCAAAGGTTTGTCACCTTGGTTAGGTGGCGTTCCAGGCAAACTGTTGCATGTAAATATTCTGAGCTGTGGCATTTTTGCTGCGGTGTCTGGTTCCTCTGCTGCAACGGCCGCAACCATAGGTCGAATGACACTACCAGAGCTTCGCAAACAAGGTTACAGCGATCGTATGGCGATCGGTACACTCGCAGGATCTGGTACCTTGGGTTTGCTGATTCCGCCTTCTATCATACTGATCGTTTATGGCGTTGCGGCTGAAGTTTCCATTGCGCGCTTGTTCATTGCGGGTGCATTACCTGGCTTATTACTGGTGTCGCTATTCATGGGTTTCACCATGATTTGGGGACATTTGCACAAAAACGAATTACCAAAAACCACAGGTCACGAAACCAGCTGGGCAGCTCGTGTGAAAGGCTTGCGTAAGTTGCTACCAGTAGTCGGCTTAATTGGTTTTGTTTTAGGCTCTATTTATGGCGGATTAACTACACCAACAGAAGCCGCGGCGATCGGTGTTACTGGCGCATTGGTTTTAGCAGCATTCACAGGATCATTAAGCCGACACAGTTTTATGGACAGCTTACTTGGCGCGGTAAAAAGCTCCTGTATGATTGGCTTCATTCTTGTTGGTGCGCATTTCCTAACCCTTGCGATGGGCTTTTTAGGCATCCCTAAAGCCTTAGCAATTTGGATCGGCGATATGTCATTGTCACCAATGGAGTTGATCTTATATCTCACGGTTTTATTCGTGGTATTGGGTTGTTTCTTAGATGGAATTTCCGTTGTTGTTCTAACGGTTGCGGTTATCTTGCCAGTGATTCAAGCTGCAAACATTGACCTACTTTGGTTCGGTATTTTCATCGTTTTAGTGGTCGAAATGTCGCAGATAACACCGCCCGTTGGCTTCAATCTCTTTGTCATACAAGCCCTCACGGGGAAAAATATTTTATACGTTGCAAAAGCCGCGCTGCCTTTCTTCTTGTTGATTGGCGTGGCGATTCTTTTGATCAGCGTTTTTCCAGAAATTGTGACTTATTTGCCGACAACCATGTCGCAAAATTAGTCACGTATTAATGATTTATTAGCAGGAACTCAAAATGAAATTAAATTGCGATATGGGTGAAGCCTTTGGCGCATGGAAAATGGGCTTAGACGACAAGATAATGCCGTTTGTGGATCAGGCAAACATTGCCTGCGGCTTTCATGCTTCTGACCCTCTCACCATGGCAAAAACCGTTGCTCTGGCAAAACAAAATAATGTAACGATTGGCGCACATCCCGCGTATCCAGATTTGGTCGGTTTTGGCCGTCGTAATATGGACATCGCACCCGCAGAATTAAAAGCCATTATTCAGTACCAAGTTGGCGCATTAAAAGGCATTTGTGAAAGCCAAAACACTCAAGTGGATTATGTAAAACCACACGGTGCGTTATACAACACAATGATGGCAGATTTTTCTGTGCTAGAAACCGTTATGCAAGCCGTGAGTGAACTGGATGCAACTATTCCATTAATGGTGATGGCAGTTCCTGAAGCACCAGAAATCAAGAAGATGGCGAAAAAGTACGGCATTGATGTTTGGTTTGAAGCCTTCTCTGATCGTTTATACACAGACGAAGGTCGCCTGACACCGCGTAAAGAGCCAAGAGCCGTTCACGCTACGTTTGACTTGATCGAGAAGCAAGTTGAGCAGCTGTGCGAAACTGGCACACTCACAACGGCATCGGGTAAAACATTGGCGATCCACGCCGACACTATTTGCGTTCATGGCGATGGTGACCATGCACTGGAAGCCGTTACTCGCATTCGTACTTTGGTAGACCGTTTAAACAAGGCTAACTAGAACTCAATATGAGCACAGTAAATCCAATTGCATTTCCGAACATTGAAATGGTCAGCAATCAGGCTTGTCTGCTGAGTTTTTGTCAGGTGATTAGCGAAACCACCTCCAACTACATTGCGCAGGTCACACAGCATTTAAAATCGTTAGACGGCATTGTGGATTTGGTGCCGTCTTACACCACTTTATTGGTGGTGTTTGACGATGATCACTACGACCGTTTCGTGATATGTAAAACCATTCGCGAAACCATCGAAGCCATTGATCCAAATGATTTCGCGCTAGAAGACCATCGCGAAGTGGTGATTCCTGTGTATTACGGGCCAGAAGTTGGCCCCGATATTCAGGACGTTGCTGAACATTGCCAGCTAAGTATGGAAGAAGTCATCAAGCGTCACAGTGAAACCACTTATCGAGCCTATGCCATTGGTTTCACTCCTGGCTTTGCCTTTTTGGGCAACACACCACAAGAGCTCCATGTTCCGCGTAAAACCACACCAAGACTAAAAGTTCCTATTGGCAGCGTTGCACTGGCAGAGAACCAAACCGCGGTTTATCCAAGCGTGACACCCGGTGGCTGGCAGATTATCGGCCGCACGCCAGTACAGCTTGTGGATTGGGGAAGTGAGAATCTTGCCTTGATCGCCATGGGAGATTCAGTAAGATTCGAGCCCATCTCAAGAGATGAATTTTTAGTATTAGGAGGCCAGCTCGATGGCTTTTAAAGTAATCAAACCCGGTTTATTGGCACTGGTTCAAGACTTAGGGCGTCATGGTTATCAGTCCCTTGGGTTAACTACAGGCGGACCAATGGACGAAATGGCGTTTCGTTGGAGTAATGCGTTACTTGATAACGACACCAATAGCGCGCAAATTGAAATCACATTCGGTATGTTTTCTTTAGAAGCGCAAGCCGATACCAGTATTGCCATTACAGGCGCGGATCTTGGCGCGACTTTAAACGACAAAAGCATTTCCCCTTGGCGCAGTTACGCAATCAAAAAAGGCGATGTTCTAGCATTCCACCAGCCAGTTTGGGGATTGCGCGCTTATCTCGCCGTGAAAGGCGGTTTTTTGTGTGAGCCCACATTAGACAGCGTTGCTACTGTTATGCGTGAAAAGATCGGTGGATTGACAGGGAAAGGCGACAAATTGCAGAAAGGTGACATGCTCAAGTATCAACCTTTTACTCATAATCAAGATCGCGCGGTACCAAGACTGGCCATTCCTAATTACGGCCAAACAGAAATCCCTGTGATTTTGAGTTATCAATATGAGTCTTTTTCGACCTTGGAACGGGCTAACTTCTTTTCTAGCGATTATCGGGTTTCGGGTAATTCCGACCGCATGGGTTATCGATTAGAAGGCAAAGTCATTAGCAGTGATTTGAAAGGAATTATTTCGGAAGGCATCGCTTACGGCGCCATTCAAATACCTAAAGACGGACAACCTATTGTTTTGCTAAGAGACAGACAAACCATTGGCGGTTATCCGAAAATCGGTTGTGTAACGCGCTATGGTGGCAGCATTTTATCTCAGCAAAAACCAGGCGATGTTATTCAGTTCACACCTATTACCGTTGACCAAGCAGAGCATGAACGACACTTACAAATGTCGAGACTTGCCCAGTGGCGTTAGCCTAAAGCCTGCGCCTTTTAACTTTCCTAGTATCGTGTTTAGAACCGTATTATCATGATACGAAATCAAGCTAAGTAAGACAGTCTTAGTATCTTTCAAAGATTAAATGCGATGATTCTCACATGATAAAGTTAAAAGGCTTCACCAGTAACATAGTCCACCATGACCGTCAGTTAGATCATAACGACAACCCCATTCATACGCCGATTTATAACTCTGTTCCTTATGGTTATAAAAGCACAAAAGACCTAGAAAATGTGTTCCAAGGCAAAACGTCTGGTCACAGTTATGCGCGCCAAGCGACGCCAACAACAGACAGTTTGCAGTCGATGATCAGCCAGACTGAATTAGGTATCGGCAGTTTAGTGTTCGCAACAGGAATGAGTGCTTTAAGCGCTATTTTCTTAACCTTGCTAAAAAGTGGCGATCACCTGATTGCCAGCCGATACTTATTCGGTAACTCCTACAGCTTAATCACCACCTTGGAAAACTTTGGTATTGAAGTAACCTTGGTAGACGCGACAGATGCAGACAATGTGATTGCTGCGAAGCAAGACAACACGCTCATGGTCTTTGTTGAAACCATCGCGAATCCTGGGACTCAAATTTCAGATTTAGTCGCCATCGGCAACTGGTGTGAGCAGGAAGGTTTGGTCTATTTAGTGGACAACACTATGACTTCGCCTTATTTGTTCCAGCCGATTAGAGCCAAAGCCAGCTTGGTGATGAACAGCTTATCTAAGTATTTTTGTGGTCACGGCACGGTTCTGGGTGGCGCAGTAACAGACACAGGTTTATTCGATTGGTCTAATTACCCAAATATTTTCGATGCTTATCGAAAAGGCGATGAAAGCAAATGGGGATTGACTCAAATTAAGAAGAAAGCCTTGCGAGACATGGGCGGCACTTTGAGCTCTGATGGCGCTTACCAAATCGCTGTTGGTTCAGAAACCATGGCACTGCGTATGGATAGGTCTTGTGCGAACGCACTGGCTCTCGCACAATTTTTACAATCTCACGACAAGATCGAAGCCGTTTACTATCCTGGGCTGGCGTCACATCCTCAGCATCAAAAAGCCAGCGATTGGTTCAGACATTACGGCAGCATTCTTAGCTTTGACCTAAAAGAGGGTTATGACTGCGCACAGCTATTAGATGCAATCGACATTACAATCAATGCCACTCATTTGGGTGATAACCGAACACTTGCTTTGCCAATGGCGAGCACCATTTTTTATGAAATGGGTCCGGAAAACCGCGCAAAATCTGGCATCAGTGAACAGATGATTCGCTGCTCTATCGGCATTGAAGATACAGACGACCTATTAGAAAGCTTTAAATTTGGTTTAGATCAAGTTTAATCTCGCTCAACACTCAATATGGATCGTCCGATTCTAAAAAGCCCCAAGCCTTTATTTATAAGGGTTTGGGGCTTTTTTATTGTATTTTCAATCTGCAAAAGCAAGGTGATAGTTTTTAACAATCAAAAGTAATAAAAATAACAATTTCATCAAATCGAAACTTTCCCCTAATATAACTCTCGTTGGTAACGCACTTACACAAATTCTTATTTAGGAGATACACAATGATCAACACTCAACTTAAGCCATTCAACGCAACTGCATACAAAAATGGTGAGTTCGTAGAAATTTCTGAAAAAGACGTTCTAGGCAAATGGTCTGTGTTCTTTTTCTACCCAGCTGACTTCACATTTGTTTGCCCAACTGAACTTGGCGACGTTGCAGACAAATACGAAGAACTTCAAGCACGTGGCGTAGAAGTATTCTCTGTATCTACAGACACTCACTTCACTCACAAAGCTTGGCACGACAGCTCTGACACTATCGGTAAAATCAAATACTTCATGGTAGGCGACCAAACTGGCAACATCACAAACAACTTCAACGTGATGCGTGAAGGTCAAGGCCTTGCTGACCGTGCTACTTTCTTGATCGATCCAGAAGGTACTATCCAAGCAATGGAAATCACTGCTGAAGGTATCGGCCGTGACGCTGAAGACCTACTTCGCAAAGTGAAAGCTGCACAATACGTAGCGGCTCACCCAGGTGAAGTTTGCCCAGCGAAATGGAAAGAAGGTGAAGCGACTCTTGCTCCTTCTCTAGATCTTGTTGGCAAAATCTAAGACAACACCTCCTGTTGTTGGGTGCATTTCGCACCCAACATCGGGCTTTGCCTAGGTCTTGGATAAAGCCCTTATTTATTATTTTCGGAATGCGGATTTCAAGCCCTTTATTAGCTTGGTATGGATTCTTGCACCCGAAACTTACAGTAATCCCTCAGTCTTAACGGGTTAAACATTATGTTAGAAGCAAATTTAAAACAGCAACTGGGCGCATACCTAAAGAATATCGTTAATCCGATTGAAATTACTGTGTCCACAAATGGTTCAGAAAAATCAACAGAATTACTTAGCTTGGCTCGTGAAATCACAGAGCTTGAAAGCGGCAAAATTACATTGACTGTAGACGAAAAACCAGCGGGTCGTGCGCCACAAATGGCAATCGCTCCTAAAGGTGAAGCACCTCGCGTGCGTTTTGCAGGCATCCCAATGGGCCACGAATTTACATCTTTAGTGTTGGCCTTGTTGCAAGCTGGTGGTCATCCATCGAAAGCGGCACCAGAATTACTAGAGCAAATTAAGTCTCTAGACACAGAATTAAACTTTGAGGTGTACATTTCCCTCTCTTGCCACAACTGCCCAGACATTGTGCAAGCAACAAACTTGATGGCGGTATTAAACCCGAAAGTTACCGCAACCATGATTGATGGCGCGTTATTCCAAGACGAAGTAAACGACTTGAATATCATGGCGGTTCCGTCTGTTTATCTAAACGGCGAACACTTTGGCCAAGGTCGTATGACATTAGAAGAGATTCTAAACAAAGTAGACACAGGCGCTGCCGACAAACAAGCCGCTGCGTTAGCGGAAAAAGCCCCATACGATGTATTGGTTGTAGGCGGTGGCCCAGCGGGTTCTGCAGCAGCTATCTACTCAGCGCGTAAAGGTATCCGTACTGGTATCGTGGCAGAGCGTTTTGGTGGTCAAGTAGCTGATACTATGGCGATCGAAAACTTCATCTCTGTGAAAGCAACAGACGGCCCGAAATTGGTCGCTGGTCTTGAGCAACACGTATTGGATTACGATGTTGATCTAATGAAAACGCAAAAAGCGGTTCGCTTAGAGAAGAAAGAGTTCGTTGAAGTCGAGCTAGAAAACGGCGCAATCTTGAAGAGTAAATCCGTTATCTTGGCGACTGGTGCTCGTTGGAGAGAAATGAACGTTCCTGGTGAGCAAGAATACCGCGGTAAAGGCGTTGCTTACTGCCCACACTGTGACGGCCCACTGTTCAAAGGCAAGAAAACAGCGGTAATTGGTGGTGGTAATTCCGGTATTGAAGCGGCTATCGACCTTGCTGGTATCGTTGAGCACGTAACCGTACTTGAATTTGGTGACACTCTACGCGCTGACGATGTCTTGGTTAAAAAAGCAGAATCTCTGCCTAACGTAACCATCATCAAAGAAGCGATGACAACAGAAGTAATCGGCGATGGCGAACGTGTGATTGGTTTGAAATACACAGACCGTCGTACAGACGAATCTCATCTTGTTGATGTAGCCGGTATCTTCGTTCAAATCGGTTTGGTACCAAACAGTGAGTTCTTGAAAGACACACTACAATTGAGCAACCGTGGTGAAATCGTTATCAACGCACACGGCGAAACTTCCATTCCGGGTGTCTTTGCAGCGGGTGACGTGACAACAACACCATACAAGCAAATCATCATTTCCATGGGTGGCGGCGCAACCGCAGCACTTGGCGCATTTGATTATTTGATTCGTAACTAACTTTTTGTTGAGTGGTGAATCATCACTCAACAGCGCGTTCTACCGACAAGAAAGCCGTCTTCTGGACTATCTAGAAGGCGGTTTTTTTGTTGTGTAAAAACTGTCAGCGAGACGTTAGCAGTTGGCTTGGTGTTACCGAATAAGGCATAAATATCATTAACGGTTAAGTTGTTTTTGATACCGTGCAGGCGTTACACCAAGTGCTCTCTTGAAGTGAGTATTCATATGGCTTTGATCACAAAAACCACATGCTAAAGCCACTTGAGCGGGTATTTGGCCTTGAAACAGTAGATGGCGTGCTCGTTGGATTCTGCATTGAATTAAATATTGAAAAGGCGTAATACCAAAGGCTAAAGCAAATTGTCGAATAAGGTGGTATTTACTTAAGCCTGTGATCTTGGCGAGCTTTTCCAAACTGATATCTTGCTCAGCATAAGCATGAATGTATTCCTTGGCTATGTGTACTTTGCTGGTGTCTTTTTTGAGTAAATCTTTTATTTGGGTCGCTCTCTGGTTGAGTGTCAGTCGCATGAAGAAGGCATAGACTAATGTTTCTACTTTGAGTTTAGAAGGGTCACTCTTTAGCTCCGAAAAAATTAAGCGAAACTGATTTACAAGACGAGAGTCATGAATAATGGGCTGGTGAAAGAATGGAGCATTGCTACTTTTTAATGTGAGGTCGGCTAAGACATCATCAAACAGTTCAGGGGTAGGATACATAGCCATATATCCCCAACCATTTTCAGATGCTGATTCTCCTGTGTGTACAGAATCAGCGTTTACGATAACCAAACTGTCTGCACCAGAAGTATGATGCTCGCCTTCACTGTAAAAGCGTTGAGCACCATATTCTATAACGCCAATCGCATAGCCTTCATGAACGTGTTTGGAGAAATGCTGATCCTTAAAATGTGCGTCCACACATTCTATTCCATCATAACAATCCAAGTTAAAGAAAGTAGAACCTAATTCCATAGCCGAGTCTTATTCCATAATAAAAAATAAAAAGTGCATGATGAGAATGCGCAATTTTCTTATAGACATCACACCATAAAAAATTGCTTTTGTAAGGTAAAAATTAAACAAATAAACTTGGTATCTTTTTAAATGACCTCGGAAACACCGCAATATTCTTCTATCTGACATTATCTTTTTGATCACAATAGAGTCAATTGGATTATGTAAGAGAATTTTTATGTCGGTAATGGAATTTTTAGCGAACGAGCGTTTTATTTATTATGTCATCACTTGCCTTATTGCCGCCGCAACGCCTGGGCCAGGAACTCTAGCTGTGCTGAACTCCGCCCTGACGCAGGGACTAAGAAAAACCTTACCTCTTATGTGTGGAATTATCTTTGGGATGGGGACGGTTTCTATCGTAACGCTTTCCGGATTAAGCGCTCTAATCCTTCATTCTCAGTTGGCTTTTTCTGCTATCAAATATCTAGGTGGATTTTATATCGGGTATTTAGGAGTGATCAGTCTGCTCCCTTTATTCAGATCGACGCGACAAGCACTTCCTCATGAACAACCAAAGAAAAAAATGACTTTTTATACGGGGGTTATTCTCTCCATTTTTAATCCAAAGACCTTGGTGTTTTTCACGGCATTGCTTCCTACCTTTATCGTGCAAACAAATGGTTTAGTTCAACAGACTATCTTGCTCACTTTGGTGCTTTTAATCTGTACCTTTAGCGTTCACCTAGTTTATTCAAAACTCTGTGGGTTCGTTGCTCACTTCTTTGAGCAACGTATGAAATGGGTCGATGGTATAACAGGGATCACTTTTATGGTGTTTGCTGTCATCATGCTTTTTAAGTTATGAGGCAAACAAAGCCTTACTCACGCTTTTCCCACCAGTAAATAACAAGCCATGTGTGGTTCAATCGGTGCTAAGCTGGATTTCACTCCGAACGGCTTGAAGACTTTATCAATGATACCTTGGGCTTGGCTGCCTTTATTTTGTTCTATGTCAGTCAAAGTCCGTCGGCTGATTCCAACCAATTCTGCATAGTGAGTTTGCGACATGCCCAAAACGTTTTTCCGAAGGTATTGCAGCAATTCGCCTTGGCTGATTTCACCTAACATATGCTGCCTTAGTAAATCTAATAATAGGCTTTGTTTCTCTTCTTCCGTCATTTCCACTTTCATGTTGAATCACCTAAATGAGCAAAATATTACTCAAATATAGTGAGAGATTTAGAAGATGGGAAATATATTGCTCAAAATAGCAGCAGAAAGAGAAAAAATGTGCATTATTTTGCTCACCTTTAAACTAGGAGATTATTAGTGAACATTTGAATTTGGGAAGTAAGAAAGGAAAAGGTGTTAGAAGTCAGGTGAAAACACGGCCGCATTTTCACCTGATATCACTTTTTGATAACAAGAGATGATTTAAGCTGAGGCTTTTTTGACGAATTGAGATTTCAGCATCATGTCACCAGCGCCATCTACTTTGCAATCGATGTCGTGGTCGCCATCAACTAAGCGTTTAATCGTCGCTTTGGTACCGATTTTCAAGACTTGCGAAGAACCTTTTACTTTAAGGTCTTTCGCCAAAGTCACTTTATCACCTTCTTGTAGCAACTTGCCGCTCATGTCTTTGATGATAAGAGCATCTTCATCTTCGATGACTTCATTTGGATTCCATTCGTATGCGCACTCAGGGCAAACCAACATAATTTGGTCTTCGTAAACGTATTCTGAGTTGCATTTTGGGCAGTTAGGAAGGCTCATAGTTTATCAATACCTTTGATACAGATTGAGAGAATGTGCGCGCATTATAACCCTATTTTTGCTGTGGTTTTTCATCCAGCATAAAATTTATTTCCTTAGCCTCAATACTTCTTGAATGCATCACAAAACCAATTCATCAATCTTTGCGTAATAAATTTAACAAGCTCAAGGTGCAGAGGTATCAATATGAAATTGGGGTTAGTTTGGTTCGGCAATGATTTACGTTGTGCCGATCAAAATATACTGTCGTTGGCAGCAAGTGAAGTAGACCAATTAATCTGTTTGTATTGTGATGACCCCAAGTACAAGCAGCCAAGTCGTTATGCTACACAAGGTATGTCCGTACTACGTCGCCGTTTTTTAAACGAAGGCCTGAACAGTCTCGCCACCGGGCTAGAAGCACTTGGCCAGACCTTGTTTGTTAGCCAACAAAACGCCGCCACCAGCATAGCGCTATTGCTCAATGAGCTGCCTATTTCTCACATTTACTCTAATCATCACTGCGGCTGGAACGAGCAACAAAGCCTTCGACAAATCGCAAATGAATTTCCAGATGTGCATTTTCATATTGAGCATGGCTTAACCTTGTTTGAACCTGAGCAACTGCCTTTTACCTTGGTGTCTTTAGAAACATCAGCGAGAGAACAAAGTTTTCCCAGTTCTTTTTCTAAATTCCGAAAGTTGGTTGAAAGATTAGAAGTGCCGCAACCAACACCTAAAGTAACCAAATTGCCCGCTGTTTCAGCATTACTAGACAAGCTCGTTTTGCCTTCTATTCGACCGTGGAAAGCCGAGCCAATCACAGCTATTCCCACCTTTGCCGGGGGAGAAGAAGCGGCTCAAAGGCAACTGAATCATTACTTTTCGACCAATTTACCCAGCCATTACAAGGAAGTTAGAAACGCCTTAGACGGTTGGGGTAATTCAACTAAGTTTTCACCATGGCTTGCTCAAGGAAGTATTTCACCAAGACAAATTTTAGCCTCGCTCACACAATACGAAGAGGAACATGGAGAGAACGAGTCAACCTATTGGATTTATTTTGAATTGCTGTGGCGTGAATACTTCCACTGGTACGCAACTTATTACGGAAAGCAGCTTTTCTTAGTCGGCGGTTTATCCAACACAAGAGCCTACGGCAGTTTTTATGCTGAGCGCTTCCGTAAGTGGTGCCAAGGAAACACACCTTATCCGATCGTAAATGCGTGTATGAAACAACTCAACCAAACTGGCTTCATGAGCAATCGTGGTCGTCAAATTGTGGCCAGTTGTTTGATCCATGAACTCGGTATTGATTGGCGCTATGGCGCTGCATATTTTGAAGAAAAGCTCATTGATTATGATGTGGCATCAAACTGGGGAAATTGGCAATACATCGCGGGGGTTGGTGCTGACCCAAGAGGTGGGAGACGCTTCAATCTAGAAAAGCAGACTGAGCAGTACGACCCGAATCACAGTTTCATCCATAAATGGCAAGGACATAACTATGACCACCAATTGGATTCCGTCGATGCCTCAGATTGGCCGATTATACCTGAGTCATGACAGTGACGATTGATTCCTTATCTCCAGTTGTTGTTTGGTTTAAGCGTGATTTACGCCTGACTGATCACTTGCCCTTGAATCAAGCAATAGAGCAAAATCGCCCCATTATTTTGCTCTATATTTTTGAGCCTGAACTCTTAGCTGATCCGCATTACGATGAGCGCCATTGGCGATTTGTTTGGCAATCACTTGAAGATATAAATCGACAGTTGTCGGAGTATGGCGGACGCGTTCAAGTCTATTCAGATGAGCCACAAAAAGTTCTCCAACAGCTTCATAAAAGCACCCAATTCGACACACTTTACAGCAGCGAAGAGATAGGTTTGGGAGTCACTTTTGTGCGTGATATCCGTATCAAAAACTGGTGCCAAGAAAACAACATTATATGGAATGAAACACCAACTGGCGCGGTCATTCGGCCACTGAATCACAGAAAAGACTGGGACAGTGCTTGGCAAAAGTTAATGCGAGCTCCGCTCGCACAAGTCGAACTCGAACGCATTGCCTGGCACGCCATAGAGCAGCCAGAACCAGAGGTTCCAGATACATGGAAGACCTATCAGAAAGGTATGCAAACAGGCGGACCCAGCTTGGCTTGGCAAACATTGCACAGCTTTTATGAAGGTCGTGGCAAAGACTATTACCGCTCAATTTCCAGTCCTTTGACAAGCCGGTCAGCTTGCACGCGGTTGTCACCTTATTTAGCTTGGGGAAACATCAGCTTAAGAGAGGTTTATCAAGACCTTTTATCTCGCTGGAATACAGTTGGCTGGCGACGCAGTTTGATCGCGCTTAGTTCACGTCTGCACTGGCATTGCCACTTCATGCAAAAGTTTGAGAGCGAATGTCGCATGGAATTTCACCCCGTAAATCGTGCTTATGAGCAATTCCCCTATCGCCAAGACGAGCACGTTATGACCGACTTACAAGCTTGGCAACAAGGCATGACTGGCTATCCAATGGTCGATGCTTGCATGCGCGCGTTACAAGCAACGGGTTACATCAACTTTCGTATGCGAGCTATGTTAGTCAGCTTTCTATGTCACCATTTAAACATTGACTGGCGTTTAGGTGTTCATCATTTAGCTCGGTTATTTCTCGACTTTGAGCCTGGTATTCATTACCCACAATTCCAGATGCAAGCAGGCATGACAGGCACGAATACGATTCGTATTTATAATCCGGTAAAACAATCCCAAGACCAAGATCCAGAGGGCGAATTCATTCACCGCTGGGTACCAGAATTACATCAAGTGCCTGCGCCATTGGTACATTCTCCTTGGGACATGTCACCAATGGAAGAAGCTCTCTACGAATGTCAGATTGGGAGCGATTATCCTTCGCCCATTGTTCACCTTGCTGATGCTGCAAAAGCAGCTCGTGACCGTTTATGGGGCTATCGTAAGAATCCCGATGTAAGTGCAGAAAAGCAGCGCATTTTAGCCACACACGTTAGGCCTTCTAAGCGTCAAAAAAACACCAAAAAAAAAGCCAATAGGAAATCCTCATGAGCCAATACCACACCTTGCGAGTCATTTTAGGCGATCAATTAAACGCCGCGCATTCTTGGTTTAAAGAGCAGGATGATGGCGTACTGTATTTGATTGCCGAGCTTCATCCAGAGGCCACTTACGTTAAACACCACATTCAAAAACTATGTGCCTTTTTCTTAGCCATGGAGCAATTTTCTAACTTATTAAAAAGCGCACAACATGCAGTGCGTTATCTCACTTTGGACGATACGGTAGGGCAAACATTGGAGTCCTTGATTCTTGAGGTGGCAAAAGCAGAAGGCGTTTCTCGTATTCAACTCCAGCGACCAGACGAATATCGCGTCTTAATGCAATACAAGGCTTTAACAGAGCAAACTGAACAAGAAGTAGAAATAACCGATACTGAGCACTTTTTACTGCCGTTTGACGATATTCCAACCTTTTTCAAAGACAATCACAGCGTGCGTATGGAAAACTTCTACCGAAAAATGCGGCAGCGCTTTGCTGTTTTAATGGATGAAACAGGGCAACCAGAAGGTGGAAAATGGAATTATGACAGCGCGAATAGAAACAAACTCAAAGCACAAGATCTGCAAGATATCCCTCAGCCTTTGTGTTTTCAATACGATGTACGCCATTTACTCGCACGCATAGAACGCCATCAGATCATCTCCATCGGTCATGCAGAAGACAAACTGATTTGGCCAGTAAATCGCCAAGATGCACTGCAATTACTCGACTATTTTTGCACACATCTTTTGCCTAACTTTGGTCGCTTTCAAGATGCCATGACAAGCAAAACACCTCACAGCTGGAGTTTGTATCACTGCCGATTATCTTTTGCCTTGAACAGCAAATTAATCAGCCCTAAGCAGGTCATTAAAGCGGCGATCCAATGCTACAAAAACAATGATGAGATCGACATCGCGCAGATTGAAGGCTTTGTTCGACAAATACTCGGTTGGCGTGAATACGTACGCGGCATGTATTGGATTAACATGCCAAACTACCGAGAGCAAAATGCTCTCAACGCACAGCGCGACTTACCCAGTTACTTTTGGACAGGTGATACAAAAATGCACTGCCTTGCCAGCGCCATTGGGCAATCACTGGATTATGCCTACGCGCACCATATTCAACGTTTAATGGTAACAGGCAACTTTTGTCTATTAACTGAGATTGAGCCAAATCAGGTAGATGAGTGGTATTTAGGGATTTATATCGACGCATTGGAATGGGTAGAATTACCGAATACTCGTGGCATGAGCCAATTCGCCGATGGCGGTTGGGTCGCTTCCAAACCATACACAGCCAGCGGCAGCTACATTAATAAAATGAGCGACTACTGCACTTCCTGTCACTACAAAGTAAAAGACAAAACGGGCGAATTATCTTGCCCACTGAATAGTTTGTATTGGCGCTTCATGGTCAAACATCGTGAACGACTTGCCAAAAATCCACGCATCGGCATGATTTACGGAAACTGGGACAAACAAAACGACGCGCAAAAACACGCCGTTTTAGAAAGGGCTGAATGGTGCTTGGACAATATTGAAACGCTTTAATTAAAAAGTCTCGTTATTAACTGAGCCAATTTAATCAGGCAAACTGGCTCACCGACAGCTCAACCATAAGATCACTGCTGATATTTTCTAATGCGACTTCCAACTCAGACAAAGGCAGTTTCTCTGGCACCACAAGAATCATCTCTGTTTTAAACAACATCTCAGAACTCATCGGCGCAGGTTCACAAGACGTTTTAAGCTCTTTCACGTTAACCATAAGCGAATGCAAAACTTGAGAGACCTCTTTCACAATGCCTGCTCTGTCATTACCGACAACAGACAGCGACAGAGTTGACCCTTGAGCCGGGCTTTGAGTTGCATTTTCTACCGTGACAGTTAAGCCAAGCTTTTCGAAGTCACGCAGCTCGTTAATCAGCGCCGTTTGATAATCCAAAGGCACTGATAAGGTAAGAATGCCTGCGAATTTATCGGCTAAATGCGCCATACGACTTTCTAACCAATTACCGTGATGACGGGAAATCGTATCGGATAAACGCTCGACAATACCGGGACGATCTTCCCCTATAAAACTTAGTACTAGATGTTGCGACATAATATTCTCCATCCATTATTCTTAGCATTTTTCAAAAGAGAGTAAGAAAAAGTGTTCCATTTAATCAGTCTAGACTACGACAATCATATTAAGCAGCTAAACTTAGTAAGAGTAAAAGTTTTATTTCAAATAAGCAGAGTTAATTACGTCCCAGTTCAAAAGACTGTGATAAATTAAGTAGACTAAATGGATAACATAAAATCGGTTATCAAAGGGGAGAAGATGCTGCAAAATCAGGAAGTAAAGCAGGACGAGCGACAAGAGGCTTTACGTCTTTTATATACGAATGTCCTAACAAGCACTATCGTTTCCGCCTTGATCAGTACTGTGTTTGTATTTTCACTTACCAGTGAGGAAAACCATTACGACAAGCTCATTTGGTGGGTTGTCATGATCTTCGTACTTTCCTTGCGTCTTTTCGACCTAGCTTTATACCGCAAAAAATTGTCTCTAAACCATGCTCCATCACAAAAAGACTTGTGGCAATTTTCTATTTTATGCTTTTTAGTGTCCTCTACTTGGGGGGCATACCCTTTATTTTTTCATCCGTTCTCAGATTCTTTTGAACTTGTTACTACCATTACTATTTTATGTGGTATTGGCTCCGGCGTTGTCATTATGTGGTCTGCTAGTAAGCTCACTTCCATTATATGTATTTTGGCAATGTCAGTGCCTTATTCAACCCTGCTACTCATTTCAGGCGACCAATATGAGCGCTTGATCGGTGTTATGGGCATGACTTACGCAATCGCCATGTCGTTGACAGCATCAAAGCTTTCTAGCTTCACTTATAAAGCGATCCGTTTGAAAAACCAGAATTCACAACTGTTACTCACCATGGAAAAGAAAGTAGATCTCCGCACACAAGAGATTTACCGACTGTCTAATATAGATCGTCTAACAGGCTTTTTGAATCGCACTGCATTTTTAAAAGAGCTCAACAAAATCATTCACTCTCGCACATCGACACCCTTTGCTTTGCTGTTTATTGATCTTGATGGCTTTAAACAGGTAAACGATAGCCTGGGGCATGAAGTTGGCGACAAAGTCATCAAGGAAACCGCCGCTCGGATTGCTTCATTATCTCACGGAGACTTTCCTGTTTGCCGCTGGGGAGGAGACGAGTTTTTATTAGCTTATACATTCTCAACACCTGAGGATATTGAACCTTTTACTCAACAACTAATTGATATTATTAACCTTCCTTATGAGGTTTCCCAGTCAAAGACTTGGGTTGGAGCCAGTATTGGCATCTCGCTTTACCCTCAACATGGCACTCATTATGACACCTTGATTCAAAATGCAGATATGGCGATGTATCAACAAAAGCGTTTAGAAAAAGGCAAAGTTGGTTATTTTAATGAGTCATTACGCTTAAAAATCATTCGGGAGCGTTTTCTTAGCGATCGACTCGTTACCGCGATTGAAGACAATGAATTGCGATTAGTGTTTCAACCTATTGTAAGGAACACAACGGGAGACATTGTTGGAGTAGAAGCATTATTAAGATGGAACTTAGATGGTGAAGAAGTTTCACCAGTCGAATTTATTCCCATTGCTGAACAATACGGCGTGATAAAAAGCATAGGTTTATGGGTCGTTGAAAAGGCTTGCCAACAAATAATAGATTTGTCCGGCAAAGGAGAAGAGCTAACCGTAAGCATCAATGTTTCCATCATTCAGTTTCAAGACAAAGACTTTGTGGATCACGTCAAAGAGCTGATGAGCAGATTATCATTTGAGCCAAGCAGACTGCATATTGAAATCACAGAGTCTGTCTTTGCAGCGGACAAAGCCGCTCTAATTACTCAAATAAAAGCGCTACAAGAAATCAATATCAAGATATCCATTGATGACTTTGGAACAGGCTACTCATCTCTTGCCAGCATGCAAAGCCTCGGTGTGGATATCGTTAAAATTGATAAAAGTTTTATCGATGAAATCCACGGCAGTGGCTCAAATATTATTCATGCTGTTCTGCAAATTTCACAACCCATGGGTTACCAAGTGGTTGCTGAAGGAGTTGAAACGCTTGATCAAGTCGAAGTGCTCAACAAAATCGGAGTACATTATTTACAAGGATATTATTTTTCAAAACCCTTGGAAATTGAGCAACTCAAAAACTATTTAGACGACCGCCTTTAAACCATACAACGGAATAGGGCTTTAATATAAACAAAGCCCTGATTCTTCCTTATTCTGCCCCTTTAATTATTGGTTAAATAACTCATATAGAGAACATATAAATCTTTTTAAGGAATTAAAGAAATGTCGAATTTGATAGACAAATTAAACTGGCGCTATGCAACGAAAAAAATGGACTCGTCAAAAGCGGTTGAGCAAGAAAAAGTAGACCGTATTTTAGAAGCAGTTCGTCTCACAGCGACTTCGAGCGGCTTGCAACCATACGAAGTGATTGTGGTAACGAATAAAGAATTGCGTGAAGCCATTGTTCCGCACGCTTGGAACCAAGCTCAAATCACAGATGGTTCACACCTTTTGGTTTTCGCTGCATGGGATAACTACACAGAAGATCGCATCAATGAAATGTTTGACCTTGTGAATGACGAACGTGGTTTTAAAAATGAAGGTTGGGAAAACTACCGCCAAATGATCTTGGGCGCCTACCCTCCACGCGACGCAGAAGTGAATTTCCAACATGCAGCACGTCAGGCTTACATTGGTCTTGGCACAGCATTGATCGCAGCAGCAGAAGAAGGCGTAGACAGTACGCCAATGGAAGGTTTTGATCCTGCGAAAGTGGACGAAATTCTTGGTCTGACAGAACGCGGATTACGCTCTGTTATCTTATTGCCTTTAGGCTACCGCGCCGAAGAGGGCGATTGGCTAAAAGACCTTAAGAAAGTGCGTCGTTCCAGTGACAAGTTCATCACTGAAATGAAGTAAACCGCTGTTTGAGCGAAAACTTCTCAAAAGAACATTCTTTAAGTAAAAAGCGCCACAGCACTCGTTAAGTGATGTGGCGCTTTTTTATAGGCAGAAAAGGTGCGAATGAGAAAATCCTAATTTTTGCCCTTTTTGCGAATTTTGATTGTGATATTAATAATAGAGATCAGATGAATAAAGGGATGTGTAAATGAAAAAGTTGTTCGGGATTATAAGCATCGCGCTTTTGTTAAGCGCTTGCTCCAATGATGATTGGCGTAGCGCCAGCCGAGAACCTGCGGGTATTGCACCAAAGCCAGAAGAGGTTTCTGATGCTGTTATCGAGTTTTATGCAGCCGATGCCTTTAGTTGGCGTGGTTGGTTTGCGGTGCATACTTGGGTTGCCGTAAAAGAAGAAAATGCGTCTGAATATACGGTTTATGAAGTAACAGGTTGGCGTGTAAAACGTGGTTTACCAGCGTTATATGAATACAAAACCAGCACGCCAGATCGCTATTGGTTTGGTTCAAAGCCTGAAAAAGTTTTATCAATAACAGGCGAAAAAGCCGCAACCTTGATTCCAGAAATTAAATCTGCTGTCGCTCGTTATCCTTGGGCAAATGAATATACGGTTTTCCCTGGGCCAAACAGCAATACCTTCCCAACTTGGATTGGTCTACAAGTGCCTGAGCTTGAACTCGATATGCCATTCAGTGCAATTGGCAGTGGCTACGCGGATAATGATAGTTAATTACTCAAGTAAAGCGGGTGGAAAACCAAAACATTGACCACAAGAGTAAATAATATTGAACTCAATACATAGGAAAGTTTTACTCCACTATGTTCAAAAATCAAGCCGAATATAGATAGCAACATCATATTAAATCCGAGAACAAGAAAAATATTTGTAATTAAAAAAAAGAGAGTCTTAATAGGCTCAAGGATTTTTTCATAATATATGGCTGAAGCGCAATTTATGGCCAAGTTAGTAGGTGTCAATTTATTACAATCTAAACTATCTAAACTAACTCCCATCGTTACTTCAGTGAAAAACTTTGAACTATTCTGCTTATCTTCTAACTCAATCAACTTGAACAATGTGTCTGACCAAGCAAAAAGAACTAGGCCTATAAGAACTCCCCCTCCCTTAAAAAGGGCTGAATACCTACATTTAAGAAGACTACCTATTTTTAGAAATATATTATCCACGACCTTACACCTCTATTTTAAGTCAGTGCTTTGTCATTCCTGGATTAGGAATAAAGTTAATCACCACTTCCTCTGCTTCTGGAGCGCTGCTGTGCGGTTGATTTACGCGAGTGGCTAGTTCTGGAGTTTGTGCTTCAATCTTTGTCGACTGGGCGTCTTCATAGCCACAGGCGATGCATTCACGATATTGTTGCTCAGCTTCGTCGTCACGCCATGCGCGAATCTTATCCATCTCACTACAGCGCGGGCAGACGGCACCGGCGATAAAGCGTTTTACTGTCATTATGTTCCCTTATGAAAAAACAGTGTGGCGATAATCTCGACCACACTGTTCGTTTCTAGTTTATTTACAGATGTTGTCTATTAAGCAGCAATTCCACTGTGTCTTAATAGCGCATCAGTACTTGGCTCACGTCCACGGAATTCAGCAAACAATTCAGCCGCTGGGCGTGAACCACCATTTGCTAATATGGTATCACGGAAGTGCGCACCCGTATCTGAATTGAAAATGCCGTCTTCTTCGAATTTCGAGAAGGCATCCGCAGACAATACTTCTGCCCACTTGTAGCTGTAATAACCCGCTGCATAACCACCAGCAAAGATATGCGAAAAGCTATTCTGAAAACGGTTAAAAGCAGGCGGAGTTGTTACTGCCACTTTACTGCGAACATCATCAATAACAGACTGTACCGAAATGCCTTCTTGGTATTCCATGTGCAAACGGAAATCGAAGAGAGAAAACTCTAATTGACGAGTCATTTGCATGCCTGATTGGAAGTTTTTCGCAGCCAACATTTTATCGAGCAAATCTTTCGGTAATGGCTCATTAGTTTCATAGTGCCCTGCAATGTAAGCCAACGCCTCTGGCTCGTAGCACCAGTTTTCCATGAACTGACTTGGCAGCTCAACAGCATCCCACGCCACGCCATTAATACCTGATACGGACGCAACATCAACTTGGGTCAACATGTGGTGCAAACCGTGTCCAAATTCATGAAATAAAGTCGTCACTTCATCATGAGTTAATAAAGCAGGTTTGTTACCGATAGGTGGCGTAAAATTACAAACCAAGTAAGCTACAGGAAGCTGTAAACGATCATCGCTCAAGCGACGACGCGTACGACACGAATCCATCCAAGCGCCACCACGTTTTGCTTCACGAGCATAAGGGTCGAGATAAAAACGAGAAACGTCTTCTCCGTCTTTACTGATGGTGAAAAGCTTTAACTCATTGTTATAGCTATCAAATTCTTTTTCTTCTCGAATATCCACGCCAAATAACGTTTGTGCCACGTGAAACAATCCAGATAAAACCTTGTTCATTGGAAAGTAAGGGCGAAGCTCTTCTTGGGAAATGCTGTATTTATGCTGACGCAGTTTCTCAGCGTAATAAGTCATGTCCCAAGTGTTTAATATTTCCACTCCATTTTCTTCTTTGGCGAATGCAACTAGCTGTTCAAGATCTTGTTTTGCCGAGCTTTTTGACTTTTCTGCTAGGTTTTCCAAGAAGTCGATAACCTGCTGTCCGTTATCGGCCATTTTGGTAGCAACAGACAATTCCGCGTAATTTTCAAAACCTAAAATAGCCGCCATTTCATGACGTAAAGACAGAATCTCATCAATTAGCGGAGCATTATTGAATTTAATGTCGCCACCTTGATCGGAAGCGCGAGTCGCAAAAGCGCGATACATTTCTTCGCGAAGCTCTGCGTTGTCTGCGTAACTCATCACTGGCATGTAAGATGGGAAATCCAACGTAAACAACCAGCCGTCTTTTTCTTTTGCTTCTGCCATTTGTTTCGCTTGCTCAAGCGCCGATTCTGGTAAACCAGCTAATTCACTTTCGTCAGTGATCAGCTTACTCCAAGCTTGGGTTGCGTCTAGGACATTTTCACCGAATTGACTGCTCAATTCAGATAAGCGCTGGCTGATTTCACCGTAGCGTTTTTTTGCATCGCCTTCTAAGCCAACACCCGACAATTCAAAGTCACGAATGGTTTGCGCTAAAGACTCTTTTTGCGTTTGAGTCAGATTTTTTGCCGCGTCGCTTTCTGCCAATTTTTTATAAGCCTGATACAAAGCTTTGTTTTGACCTAGGTCAGTATAAAACTGAGTCAATTTAGGTAAACATGCATTGTAGGCTGCGCGAATTTCAGGTGTATTTTTTACCGAGTTCAAGTGACTGATTGGAGACCAAAAGTGATTCAAATCATCGTCCAGTTGATCCAGCGGTAAAACCAAGCTTTCCCATGTTGGATTGGTGTTTTCGCTCACGCAATTATCAATGGCGGTTTGATTTGTTTTCAGCAAGGCTTCTAAGTCGGCTTCGATGCTTGAAGCATCAACACCGGTGAAATTCGGTAAGCTTGTCGCGTCCCATACAGACTCTGACATATCGTGATATCCTTTTATAAAAAGTTGAGTGCTTAATACCTATTGTTTGTACTAAAGCACTGGTACGTTTCAACAGAGTAACAAAAACTGAAAAAACGTAACCTAATGACTCATGTATTAATAAAGCTATGCTTAATAAGATATGTGGTCTTTGGCTTTTTTCAATGCACAAATAACTATTGTACTAATAGTTCCTTCATTTATAACGCAAGATGTCTCGTAAGAGAGGGTTTATGGTCATGAAATTTTTCCGAGGTAACACACCTCAATTAGGCAACCGAGTTTGGGTTGATGACAGCGCTGTTGTGATTGGTGATGTCGTCATCGGCGAAGACAGCTCAGTTTGGCCTTTGGTTGCCATTCGTGGTGATATGCACCGCATTCGAATTGGCGCCCGCACCAGCATTCAAGACAACTCCTGCTTACATATTACTCATGCCAGTACTTATAAACCTGAAGGCCACCCATTAACCATTGGCGACGATGTGACCGTTGGACACATGGCGATGCTGCACGGCTGTACAATCGGCAATAAGGTGTTGGTTGGCATGGGCACAACCATTCTTGATGGCGCCGTTATTGAAGATGAAGTCATTATAGGAGCAGGTTCATTGGTTCCGCCGGGGAAACGCCTCGAATCTGGCTTTTTATATATGGGCTCACCCGTAAAACAGGCTCGTCCATTGAGCGAAAAAGAAATCGAATACTTCCAATACGCTGGACTAAATTACGTCAAACTGAAAGACGAGTACCTAGCTGAGAGTGAACTTCTCAATAAAAAAACAGACTGATATTAAACTCGTAAAAAAATACTTAACGAAAAGTGTAAGAATATTTCACTCTTCCTCGTCTAAACACTAGAAGCGAAATGCTGAGGCTCAAATGATTGATGCAAATCTTTCCTCTGATATGAATGGTTCACCCAGTGCAGATATCTTTCTCGACACTGTTTTTATGGAAGACCTACGTAGCCAAATGATTAAATTTGCGCAGTTACAGGTCCGAGACAGCCAACTTGCAGAAGATGCAGTTCAAGAAGCCATGATTTCAGCTTACAAGAACATCGATCGTTTTGGGCGGAAGTCTGCCTTCAAAACGTGGGTTTTCTCGATTTTGAAAAACAAAGTCATTGATCTCCTACGTAAAGAAAAGCGCCATACCGCAGCAAGTCAGCTAGAGGAAGGTTCAAATCTAACTGGCGACGAACTGATGGAAGTGCTTTTTAAAGAAAACGGCCATTGGAACAAACATGAACGACCACAAAAATGGGATCAACCTGATCATGGGGTTGAGAATGATCATTTTTGGCGAGTGTTTGATGCTTGTTTAAATGGGTTACCCGATAAATACGCTAGGTTCTTCATGATGCGAGAGTTCTTAGAAATGGACACCGCTGAGATTTGTCACAATGAAGAACTGACCGTCAGTAATCTTAATGTCACCTTGTATCGTGCTCGACTTCGATTACGAGAATGTCTGGAAGATAACTGGTACCAAAAGGAAGCGTTAACATGATGAATTGCAAACAAGCGACTCAATTATTGTCTGAAAAACTTGATCGGCCGCTTAGTACGAAAGAAAAGGTCTCACTTGGAATACATACAACCATGTGTGCTCCTTGCCGCCAATTCGGTCTGCAAATGGAAGAATTACGCGATATTTCAAAACATTACACCAAAGGAAACACAAAGGAAGAAAAATAATCTATCTTTTGTGTAATAAGTACCAAAGAACCAACGTCAAAAAAGAGTAATTAGAGTTTAAGGTCTTAAAACCCGCTAGCAACACCTTTGTTGCTTGATTAATGTTCACAGTTAAAAGAAGAGGATTTACCATGAAAAATACAAAAGCATCTCTAGCACTAGCACTTGGTACAGCGGTAGCCGTTTCTGCAGTTGCGATTCCAGCTCAAGCAGCAAGCAAAGAAAAATGCTACGGCGTAGCATTAGCAGGTCAAAATGACTGTGCAGCAGGTCCAGGTACTTCTTGTGCCGGTACATCTAAAACAGATTACCAAAGCAACGCTTGGAAACTTGTTCCAGCTGGCACTTGTGTTGATATGGAATCTAAAACATCTCCAACTGGCCACGGCCAATTGAAAGCGTTCTAAGAGTCTAGACACTTAATATTATGTCCAGTGTTCTTATTGAACCAAAACACCCGCGAGCCGAAGACACTTCCCCTGTGCCTTCGAGCTTTGCGAGTCGTTTTATGTCACGTTCTGGTATCAGCTTAAAACCGGCTTACTACCAACTGATTTTGTCCTCTTTTCCTGAGATAGGTTTCTTTGAAATTCACGCTGAAAACTATTTGAGTAAAGGTGGGCCAGCACGCCATTATTTAGACCTAATTCGCCAGCATTATCCTGTTACCGTTCATGGTGTCGGATTATCCATTGGCGGAGAACACCCCATTAATCAACAACACCTAGAGCGTGTTTCACAACTGGTTAATGACGTTCAACCTCAGATATTCTCTGAACATTTGGCTTGGTCGTCCCACGACAACAGCTTTCTAAATGATTTGTTGCCAGTTGCTTATGATGAAGCCACTTTACGCCGTGTTTGTGAGCACATTGATCACATTCAATCCCACGTAAAGCGCCAAGTTCTCATCGAAAACCCATCAACCTATTTCGAGTTCAATCGCAGCGAAATGAGCGAAACCGACTTCCTTACAGAAATGGTGAAACGCACTGGCTGTGGATTATTGTTAGATATAAATAACGTCGAAGTATCCTGCTTTAATCACGGCCATGATCCTTACCAATATCTGAACAACTTTCCTGTTTCAGCGGTAAAACAAATGCATCTTGCAGGACACACCACAGATCAAAATACAGTTGTGCCATTAAAAATAGACAGCCATGACGAGCCAGTCTCGCAGGATGTCTGGTCTTTGTACCAACACACGCTCAGCTTAACCGGTGATTGCCCAACACTCATTGAGCGAGATGGAAACCTTCCTGCCATTGAAGAGCTATTAGCCGAAGCTCGCTTTGCGGATCAAATTCGACAGGCTGTCAGTCAGGAGATCATCCGTGAACACGCAATTTAAAGCCGCTTTGCTCACGGAAGACACACGCTTTTATGAAGAAATAAAAGCGCCTTCAATGGAAGAGCAAGAAATACGTCTCGATGTTTATCGGAACAATATCACAGCCTCTTTAGTGGAAGCTTTGTGTGATATTTTTCCCGTTACTCAGACACTTGTTGGTGATGATTTTTTCCGTGCAATGGCGCGTATTTACGTATTAAACAATCCTCCAAGTTCTCCAATTATTCGAGAATACGGTCAGAATTTTTCAGACTTTGTACGCAATTTCGAGCCAGCTCAAAGCCTTCCTTACTTGCCAGATCTTGCTGCGCTTGAGCACGCCATGCTGACATTAACTCACAGCGAAGAATACGAGACGCTTGATCACCAAGCCGTTTCCGAAGCATTTGCGTCAGTGGAAGATCCGAGTGTTTTATCTCTTTGTGTTCCACCTACCACGCAGATTCTGGTTTCTCCTTTTGCCATCGGCTCTTTATATCAAGCGCATTTCAGTGACGGTCACCAACGACTCAATCAAGTAGACATTACGAAAAGTGAATACTTGCTGTTGGTAAAATCGCACCTTTACGGGCAACTGCATGTTATCAACAAAGAAGAAGCAATTTTCATCAAAAATCTCATGCAGGAAAAGACGCTCGAAAATGCCATACCAGAATCAGATGCGTTTGATCTTGGTGAAACCTTAGCCAAGCTCATTGAGTGGAAGATATTAACCAATATCACACAAATTCAAACAAAATAGTCGTCTTAAAAATCCGACATTCCAAGTAAAGTAATCTTTATCAAACCAATAGATTAACCAAGAATCAGAGGAAAACTTATGCTCTCTATTATCAATAATAAAAGTGAAGCGATATTTAAAAAGCTCCCGGAATCTCTGATTCTATTTGTGGCGCGTTTTGCTATTGCTGCAGTGTTTTGGAAATCTGGACAAACGAAAATCGAAGGTTTTTCTCTCGACATTATCGCCATGAAAATGGAGCTCGGTTTACCGAGATTAGCCGAATCAACCGGTTTTCTATTTGAATACGAATACAACTTACCTTTGATTCCACCTATGATTGCAGCAGTGCTCGCAACCATAGCGGAACACATTTTACCTATTCTAATTCTAGGTGGTTTATTTACTCGCTTAGCGGCGTTCGGCCTTGCCGGAATGACATTAGTGATTCAACTTTTTGTTTACCCTGAAGCTTACCCAACTCACGCTACTTGGTTGGCTATTGCCTTGCTGCTTATGTACAAAGGTGCAGGTTCATTTTCTTTAGATCACTTATTAACAAGAAACCGTTAATTGGCCGTGTTGCTTCTAGCAACAATTCCCTGAACCTATTTCAGGACGAATCCACTTGACTAGTCCTGATATAGGTTGACACTTATTCAGGTTCTAAAACGCTCGATGAACCTCATCGGGCGTTTTGTATTTTAAGGCC
The DNA here is from genome assembly GCF_047525555.1 of Marinomonas algae. NCBI lineage: Bacteria > Pseudomonadati > Pseudomonadota > Gammaproteobacteria > Oceanospirillales > Oceanospirillaceae > Marinomonas > Marinomonas algae. The sequence continues at coordinate 123,263 of NZ_JBLIXK010000009.1, forward strand.
ATATGTGGCCGACTCTTATTATAACTTTCTACCGACTCCG